>NZ_JAEHQU010000002.1:0-610010 GCF_016238105.1 Proteus sp. PR00224
TCGCGCTATTACAGTGCGGGCTTTTTGCTTTCCACCTTCTCTATTATCAATACCTTTCTCATTTTTCTATCTATTTTATTTTTCAGAGCCCAACATGGTCTCAAATACGTTATCTCTTTATTTTTTATCTTTATTTTTAGTCTTCAGTGTGAAAAAAATAGCCATTTAAACGAGTTCACCACCTCATTATTAGATTATCTGTTTTAGAAACACACAATATGTTGTTTATCTATGCACTTAAACAAATATCGTCGATTGTCCTTTGACATATCAAATCACCCACTATATGATACACGCCACTTAATGATGTTCCTCCATAGTTCAGTCGGTAGAACGGCGGACTGTTAATCCGTATGTCACTGGTTCGAGTCCAGTTGGAGGAGCCATTTCTTTTTGTGTCACCCTCGTAACTTCTTGATTTTATTCTCTGTTTCACCTTACATAATTTCAAAAACATAATAAAAAAATACGATTAAATGGTAGCTATTTAATCGTTTTCGTATTAGCATTCGTTTCCGGCTTGACTATCTAGTCCAATCCAATCCTTGATCTTTCGATTTTCCTAAGACACACGGAGCCGGTATATGACCACTGCACAACCTATCACCCTCACTATTCGCCGTCCTGATGATTGGCATGTTCACTTTCGTGATGATGACATGCTAAAAACTGTTGTTCCTTATACCAGTCGCTATTTTGGCAGAGCTATTGTCATGCCAAACCTTGTTCCACCTGTTACAACGATTGAAGCGGCTCGCACTTACCGTGATCGCATCAAAGCGGCTATTCCTGCCAGCGATAACTTCGAACCGTTAATGACTTGCTATTTAACAGATAGCACATTGCCTTCAGAAGTAGAGCAAGGTTTCTTACAAGGTGTTTTTACTGCTTGTAAACTTTATCCTGCGAATGCAACAACTAACTCAAGTCATGGTGTATCCGATATCACAAAGATTTATCCAATCTTAAGTGTGATGGAAAAAATCGGAATGCCATTGCTGATCCACGGCGAAGTAACCGCCTCAAGCATTGATATTTTTGATAGAGAAGCACGTTTCATCGATAGCGTTATGTCTCCTGTACGCAAGCAATTTCCTGAGCTAAAAATTGTTTTTGAACATATTACAACTAAAGAAGCCGCTCAGTATGTATTAGAAGGAAATGAATTTCTCGGTGCTACCATTACTCCGCAACATTTGATGTTTAACCGCAATCATATGTTAGTTGGTGGTGTTAAACCTCACCTATATTGCTTGCCTATTCTTAAACGCAACGTTCACCAAGAAGCACTAAGAGAAGCAGTTGCATCAGGAAACTCTCGCTTTTTCTTAGGTACAGATTCAGCACCTCACTTACAGCACCGCAAAGAATCATCTTGTGGTTGTGCTGGGGTATTTAATGCACCAACCGCACTGGCAGCCTACGCAACCGTATTTAAAGAACTCAATGCATTACAACACCTTGAAGCCTTCTGTTCTCTAAATGGTCCGCGTTTTTATGGTTTACCCGTTAATGAAGGAACAATCACATTAACTGAAAAAACTGTTGAGGCTCCAGCACAAATCCTTTGTGGTAATGAAGCGCTTATTCCTTTCTTAGCGAATGAAAATATTCATTGGGATATCACTGTCGATTAATTCTCCCCCTTGATATTTATCTAAAATGCACCATATAACATTTGTTCGACTGTTAATGGTGCATTACTCTTTTATCAGAGCCAGTACACATTTTTTTGTTATAACCAAAATTTATCTTTTTAATCACGATAAATCTCGTATACTGAAAAGTAACCACTTTGTGTGGGAGCTTCTCTCTTAGTCAAAACCGGTTGTATGATTAGGAGGTATTATGAGTAGAAAAAATGAAGTTATTCAGACACATCCTGTTGTAGGCTGGGACATCAGTACCGTTGACATCTACGATGCCATGATGTTGCGTTTACATTATCTTCCTGAAAACGAACATCATCCAGAAAATGCAGTTGTAGATAAGACACTTTGGCTCACAACAGACATAGCTAAGCAGTTGATTCATATTCTTCAAGCTGGCATTGATAAAATTGAATCATCTGAAGATTCTGTTTCAGACAACACCAAACATTAATAAAAAGATCTAGAAAAGTTAGCGAACGTAAAACAGGAGTACTTGGTACTCCTGTTCTCATTTTATCTCCCTACAGTCCTCTATCACATATTATTTATATCAATATATAAACCAGCTCTTACTGCATGCAAATAATTGCCCATATTAATAAATCAACTTTCATTTAATGAAAAAATAATCATAACCTTTTTATTCGATATATCTTCAGAAAAATAACATATAAGCCGAATTGACATAAAATAAGGTTATCTTTATTTTAATAAATTAAAACAGCTACAAACAAGGAAGTTATTTGTGAAAGTATTAATTATTGATGAATGTTTTTTTACTCGTAATGGTATAAAACATTATTTTTCGAAGAGAAATCTAAGACATGAAATAATTGACATATCATCTATACAAGAAGCCAATAGTTATATTAATCACTCAATGCCAGATATTATATTTATTGATCTCACAAGATATTGTCGAGAAGTAGCACATTGCCCGCATTTGCAACTTTTTTTTATTTCAACAAGAAGCTGTCGGCTTTATCTTTATATTGATGCTAACTACCCAGACAAAGAAAGACCTATCGCATTGACAAATAACTGTTTTATCCTTCCGAAGAAGATACTTCCTTGGGTGCTTGAAAAGACATCTTTGTTCACTTCTCGATGCCAAGTTTACTTTCCGACCTATAAACATTCATTATGTTCTATTTTTAGTTCACAAGAACAAAAAATTATTAATTATTGGATGAATGAAATACCTAATCATCAAATTGCTAAAAAACTATCCATTAGTAGTAGTACAGTATATTCACACAAAAGGCATATTACCGAAAAAATTAATGTGAAAAATCGAATTGAATTATTTTTCATATATAATATTTTAAAATACATATATGAGAAATAATCCTATTACATTTCAATCAAAAAAAACAAACAGAAGAAAAAAGGAATCCAATTCCTATTATTACTCCCTGTAAATGAGGTGGCTAATATGCGTGTTGACCACCTTAAATTTATTATAATATTATGTATGTAGGATACATATGATATTAAAATAATTAAACTGATATAGCTCTATCTTATAAAAGATAAAGTAAAACTGATTTGTTATGCAATCACTTCACTCTTCTTTTAATAAAGAGTGAAGTGATTATTTAAAATACCAAATCGATAATTAAGCTATGCGCTCAATCTTAGCTGGTAAACCTTGACGCACAGATGCACCAGATACCCAATCTAACCATGTATTAGTGATTTGACGTGTTGGATCAGCAAACCCTAAATCATTAAGGTTGATACCGTTGCCAATGCCTTTATCCATCGGTAATGGTTGTTCATCTAAATAATGCTGACGAGAGCCTAACTCTTGATGCCCATATCCATGTTCAATCGCTAAAACGCCCGGCATTACGCCATCAAGTAAACTAATCTCAGCTTCCACTTGTCCACCGGGTGTAACAATGCGAACTTTATCACCATGATTAACCCCCCATTTTTTACCATCTTGAGGATTAATTGCGACTAAGTTACTCGGTTTTACCATTCTTAAACGCTGGATCATGCCTGTTGAACTACTCACCACATGAGACTTAAAGGACATTAATTTTAATGGCCACTGCTCTTCAGGATAATGCTGATGAATATCACTACCATCCGATAAACGTGGTGGATAATAAGTCGGGCAACCACTATAACGTTCACCTGTTATTGCATGATGGTTTTTAGCCACTTCTTCATTCCAGATTTGTAATGGTTTTTTCCACTGAGGTCCAGTTTCTTCACCATTCCACGCTTTGTCATAAGGGGCAAAACGACCGCCTCGTGTATAGATATAGGCAACTTGAAGAACTTCTTCATTTTTTAATGTTGATGTTATCGCAGGTAAAATACGGTCTACACCACTTAATAAAATATCTTCATTGGTTGCAGGGGCAACAGGTTTTTCCCCCATAAACGCCATATTAGCGGCAACGCGTAAATAGTAATCTTCTGCACTATTGATTGGATAGAAGTTACCCTCCATATCTTCGATTGCTTTCTCACCAAAGCCTGGCAAATCTAAGGCTTTTGCAACAGCAATACAGAATGCTTCCATTGAAATTGGCTGACCATCAGCTGTTTTTGCAACACGAGGTTCAACAATCGGCCAGCGTGCTGTACTTGCTTTAGTTTGAACACCAGACCAAGGCGCACTAAATCCCCAACTCTCAAAGTTATGTGTATCAGGAACAATATAATCTGCCAGCGCTGTTGTTTCATTCATAAAAGCATCAATACCAATAATCAAAGGTAGGTGCTTCGGATCTTTCAAGCGCTCTTCCATCACTTGGCGAATACCCGCAATCCCATAAATAGGGTTGGTCATATTCGTTATCCATGCTTTTAATGAATAAGGATAACCTGCTAATGCAGAGCCTAGCTGCTCAGTTAATTGTCCAGCAGCAAACGGATACCAAGGTGCTTTTGCTGGATATGGGGATCCCCCTTTCTCTATACGCTCACGGTATTCATCAGATTTCTCATAGGCGGCTTTGCTGCGTGATAACACCATGCCTTTTGGTTTAACTTTACCTTTAAAGCTATCCATTTTGTAACATGGCCCATCGGTTGCACCATTAAACTTACCGCCACCAACAGATACTCCACCTTTAAGGTTTAAGTTACCTATTAGCGCATTCAGCATAATCACGCTCCATGCAGTATAGAAACCATTACCGCCCATCATACCGCCATGAGAGATAACCGCCGCTTTTCGTCCATAAGCGGTAAATTCACGACCTAATGCAGCGATTGTTGTTTCTGGTACTTTACAACGCTCACTATATTCTGCCAGTGTCATACGTTTAGCCGCTTCATCAAGTAATTGGAAACTTGATTTAACCGTAACGGTAGCACCCGTTTTTAATGTCACAGTATGCGTAGCAAACAATTGTGCTTTATTAACTTGGGTCGATGGAACTAATTCACCTTCAAGTGATAAAACCAAGGTTTGCTCTTCCCCTTCTGCAACATCATTAAAATGTGCAGTTGTCAGCATTTGTCCTGACAAAGGATGTTTTTCATCACTGATCACAAGGTGAGTCGCATTCGTCCAGCTCTTCTCACCCATATTTTTCATTGAAACTTCGCTTGGTACTGACAGATATTCTGCATTGTAGCGATTGTTTTCAATGATCCAGCGGATCATCCCCATAACTAAAGCGGCATCCGTTCCCGGTTGAACTGGAACCCAATGCCCATGATCGTTAGCTAATGTTGTTGTTAAAGGTAAAGCAGGTGCAACAACCACATAGTTAAACGAATCACGAATTCGTGCGTTAGCTAACTGACGACCTTGACGCTTAAATGGGTTACCTGATTGTGCTGGTGATGTTCCTAAAAATAGTGCAAATTCAACGTAATCCCAGTCAGGCTTAACGTGGGCGTTTTTATCTAAATCGTTCATTAACGCACCAGAGCCAGCACGGTACGCCAATCCACAATAAGAGCCATGAGCACCAAAGTTTTTACTACCAAATGAGTTTTGAGCAAAGCGACGAATAAACGTATCTCGACCATCATCACCCGCATTTGTCATTAATAATTGATTAGCTTTAGGGCCTAAAGCCGGTTGTTTTGGATCGATTAAAGTCTCTAAATCACGAATGGCGCGTAAGCCATCAACATGGCCTTCACCAAAGAGATCGCCACCTTCAACAATTTCTTGGATCAACTGCTCAAAACTAATGCGTTTCCATTTACCTTCACCGCGCTTACCCACGCGTTTCATCGGCTCAAGAATACGTGTTGGGCTATCAAGGCTTTCCATCATGGTTGCACCACGAGCACACGCCGTAGAGCGGTTTTCTAAACCACTTTCACCACCCATTTTTTCAAATGCTTCTTTAATTGGCATGTTATAGCCAAAATGATGATCATGAGAAAGTGGGTGATAAGGATTACCTGCAATACGTAAAACTTTATTATTGGCTCTATCAACACGGGCACGAACGCCGCATTGTGTCCAGCAACCAAAGCATTGCGTCATACAAACAGATTGATCTGTATTCGCTTGCCATTTTGCGTCTTTTACAACTTTACCTTCAGGTAATAACGAGTTTCCATTGATCCTATCAAGTGTCACTTTACCTGATGTGCCATCAACTAAACCATCTATGGCACGTTTAGCAACATCACGGTAGCTGGCAGCAAATGCGGCAATACCACCGATAACTAACCCACCTTTAAGCCATTGACGTCTTGTAAACTTAGCCATGCTGCACTCTCCTGACAACCCAACGAATACTTTCTCTAAATAAAATAGTTAACGCTATCCACAATCCAAATGTACCAACAATTGCCATCAATCCATCATTACCTAGCGTAAACTCATAAGGGTTTGTAATTATGTTATATTTTGGAATGTATTGAGCACCCATCAACATCAACCAACGTAATACCCACGCAAGTCCCATTGATACAAATGCCATGATGGTAATAAACGCAACCGAACGTACTTGTTTTGCCATCAAAAGTCCCATCGCAACAGAGATACCCCATAGTACGATAACGCCCATGGCACTCCACCAGCCAAGGCTTCCCATTACTAATTGTTCTCTAATTGCCTGACCTGAAATCGTATCGCCTGCAACCCAAAAGCCCGTACATACTGCTAATAACATCAGTGAACTCACAAACCACATTGCTAATTCACGCTGATGTACAGGTTCACGACGTGTGCCTAATGCGAGTAATGTCGGTAGTACTTGCATTGCACTAAAGAACAACAGTATTGGTAACCAGTAGGTATACAACACAGGCCTTGCTTTTAAGATAGAGGCTTCGCGGCCTGTATATAACAACAAACCAATCGCAGTTAATGAGCAAGCTAATGCTACCCAACGAGTTAATTTGTATTCACGCTTCCAGACTAAACGAACGACCATCGCAGCAAAGTAAAGCATGCTAAATACTGAGAACAATGGCAGTAATAGTGATCCCCATGCCATCCAAGACCACGGTGTTGGATAAGCATAGAAGTGCCACACGCGTGCTGTTTGGTGTAAATCTGCCGTTAAAGCAAGAGGTGCTGTAATGCCAGCTGTTACCGCAATAAAGACAGCAACCGCTTCTAAACGTTGATTACCTGCACCGCCTTTCCAGCACTGCCAGCACGCATAAAGCGTTGCACTACAAGCAATACCGATAAAAAAGAAATATTGCACAGCCCAAGGTAACCAAAAATATTCTTGAGGGATCGCGATGACTTCTTGAATTTGAGAAATTTGCGGGATCATGAGTGAACCTCCTGCTGCCATAATGCGGGTTGTCCTTGACCTGCTAACGGTTGTACAAATGCATCATCGAGGCCGAGATAGAAAACTTGTGGCAATGTACCGCTTTCTGGTTTTAATACTTTAAGCTCTTTTTCATGTGTACGTAGCATTTTGCTGATAGTGCTATTAGGATCTTTCATATCGCCGATAATACGAGCACCGCCAACACAAGATTCAACGCACGCAGGCAATAATCCAACTTCAAGGCGATGTGCACAGAAAGTGCATTTATCTGCTGTTTGTGTTGAGTGATTAATAAAACGTGCGTCATAAGGACATGCTTGAACACAATAAGCACAACCGACACAACGTTCATTATCAACGACGACAATGCCGTCTTTACGTTGGAAAGTCGCTTGAACAGGACAAACTGGCACACAAGGTGGTTCATCACAATGGTTACACAATCTAGGCAGTAAGACGTTGGTTATCCCTTCTTGCCCCTTGATAGCAACCTGATATTGGTTTACTGTCGTCCTAAATTGTCCTTGAGGCGTCTGATTTTCGATGTTGCAGCTCACAGTACAGGACTGGCATCCTACACAACGGCGTAAATCAATCAGCATACCGTAGCGTTTATCTTCCGAGCCCTCACGACGCTCAGGTGATAATTTAATGCCGGCTTCAGCTAAAGGAACCAGTGAAGCACCCGCAGTAAGGACCCCTAATTGTTGTAAAAATTTTCGTTTTCCAAGATCCATATTTGTCTCCAGCATCACTCAATAACACAATCTCACTATGAGTGAAGGAAATAGAAATTAAAAAGTATGTGTTTTGTTATAAGTGCATTGTAAAAATTACTGAAGATGACACCTATTGTGGTTTACCACATACCAAGTGCGAACTTGATCCAAGACAATATTTAATATTAGATATTTATGACGATAAAACAGACAATTGGGATAAGAAACGCAGTAAGTATCGGGTTATTGCTGCTCTTTTTTGTACTTCCTCTACAAGCCACAGCAAAAGAGTGGACAATCGGTGTTTTAGCACTACGTGGTGATGCGTCCACTCAAAGACACTGGCATCCACTTGTTGATACATTAAATGAACAATTTCCGTCAGAAAACTTTGTGTTAATGCCATTAAATCTGGAGGAGATGAAATTAGCAGTTGCGAAGAAAAGTGTTGATTTCTTACTCACAAATCCTGCGCAATTTATTCAATTAGATAATGCATTTCCATTACGCTGGTTGCTCTCTTTACGTTCTGGCTATGAGCCTGATAACACGACACGAAATGTCATTGGTAGCCTAATTCTCGTCCGTAACGATAGCCCGATTACTTCTGCACATGAATTAATCGGAAAACGCGTTGGCGCCATTGCCCCTGATGCCTTTGGCGGCTATCTTTTAGGTTACAAAGCGCTACGAGAAGACGGAATTGATCCTGATAAAGATTTCACATTGCGTTTCACGGGTTTTCCGGCGGATGCTTTACTTTATCTATTACGAGATGAGGATATTAATGCGGCAATTATTCCCGTCTGTTTACTGGAAAATATGGATAGCGAAGGGCTTATTCGTAAAAGTGATTACCGCCCCTTGATTTCCTATCAAACCAATACGCCATGTTTAACCAGTACACCGCTCTACCCTAATTGGTCATTCGCAGCACTAGATACCGTACCTGATGAACTTGTTGATAAAGTCACTCGCGTTTTACTCACCGATGATAGTAAACCGATGAAATGGGGAGCCCCTGCTTCACATACACAAGTTGAAAAGCTATTAAGGGAAGTCAACCAACATCCTCGCCAAAGACAGCTTTGGCAAGATGCGCAAAGTTGGGCTATTCAGCACCAATTTATTATTGGTCTTTCATTGGCGGCTATCCTTTTTCTCATCCTAAACCAAGTCTGGATCAGCTATTTAGTTAGGCGTCGTAGTCGCCAACTGGAACACGCTCACAATCGATTAAGACAGCAAAAGGAAGAGTTAGAACACGCTCAACGCTTAAATATATTGGGAGAAATGGCATCAGGATTTGCTCATGAGCTTAATCAGCCACTTTCTGCTATTAAAAGCTATGCGCAAGGGAGCGTTATTCGCCTCAAAAGAGAGAATGAATCGCACCCATTGCTACCTGCATTGCAACAAATAGATAAGCAGGCGCAACGTGGCGCTGATATCATTAGAAATCTACGCTTATGGGTTGGAAAACAAACACCTAATACTGATACCATTTTGCTTTCTCATCAAAATATTGCAGAGTGTACCCAACATATTTGGAAGCTTTTACGCGTAGAAGACAAATACCCACAGGTTTCACTGATCACCCATATTGATGAACATGATACCCTGTGTTTACCCGAAACATTATTAGAGCAAATTTTATCGAATTTAATCACCAACAGTCTCCAAGCTGGCGCTAACGAACTAAAAATTAGCACCCATAAGGCTCCTGATAGGTTACTTATAGTCATTGAAGATGATGCAGGTGGAATGAGCCACAGCCAACTTGAACAGCCCTTTTCCCCATTCCAAACAACAAAAACGGAAGGACTTGGGTTAGGTTTGGTGATTTGCCAACGTTTATTGCTTTCTCAAGGTGCTGATATTCATATTGAAAACCAAAAGAATGAACAAAATAAAGTTGGAATAAAAATCACACTTATTTTCCCTAACAAAAATAAATAACGGAGAAAAAATGCCAACAATTCATCTTGTTGATGATGATCTTGCTGTCACTGATGCTTGTCAGTTTTTATTAGAAAGCTTAGGTTATTCAGCCCATGTCTGGAATGATAGCGAGTTCTTTATCAACAATGTCAATCTCTATCAGCAAGGTGTTGTATTGTTAGATATGAGAATGCCAAAACCCGATGGCAGGCAAGTCCACCAGCATTTAATTGATAAGCACAGCACCCTTTCTGTGATTTTTTTAACTGGTCATGGCGATATCCCCATGGCAGTTGAAGAGATCAAAAAAGGAGCTATCGACTTTCTACAAAAACCCGTTGATAGCAATGCGTTGTTATCTGCTTTAGATGCAGCATTTCTTGAAACCAATACGCGTTTTACCGCACATGATATTCGTCGCCGTTATGCTTCATTAACCCCAAGAGAAAAAGACATTGCCTATTATGTTATTCAAGGATTAATGAACCGAGAAATTGCGGAAGTTGCTTGTGTTTCAATAAGAACTGTCGAAGTTCATCGAGCAAAAGTGATGGACAAAATGGCAGCTAAAAATATTGCCGAATTGGTGACGGCATTACAAGGTATCGAAATAATTTCACCTAATTTATGACAAAATTTCTTATCTGCGCTAAAAAGTGTCACAATATAAGATATTCATTGGAAAAATAGTAAATAGATAGGCTTATGATAAAGTCACCTCCATTTAAAAAATCATTTTTGCATCCTAAATATTGGCTGACTTGGTTCGGGATCGGATTACTCTATATTCTGGTTCTCCTTCCTTATCCTGTCATTTATTGGCTAGGTACGCGCCTAGGCCGTTTTTCGAAAGTTTTTTTAAAAAAACGTGTCCAAATAGCGGAACGTAATCTTGAACTCTGTTTTCCACAGATGCCAAAAAGTGAACGAGAAGCCTTAGTTAATAAAAATTTTGAATCTGTTGGTATGGGATTATTCGAAACGGGTATGGCGTGGTTTTGGCCAGAGTGGCGTGTCAAACGTTGGTTTAAAGTCAGTGGGCTTGAAAATATCAAAAAGGTTAAAGACTCAGGACAAGGGATCTTACTTATTGGGATCCATTTTCTGACACTAGAGCTTGGTGCTAGGATTTTTGGTATTTGTAATCCTGGCGTTGGTGTTTATCGCCCTAACGATAATCCCGTTATGGACTGGCTACAAACATGGGGTCGATTACGTTCTAATAAATTTATGATTGACAGAAAAGATGTCAAAGGCATGATCCGTAGTTTAAAAGCAGGTGAAATTATTTGGTATGCACCTGACCATGATTATGGTCCTCGTAAAAGTGTTTTTGTGCCTTTGTTTGCAGTTGATAAAGCGGCAACAACAACGGGAACTTATATTCTGGCAAAAACGAGCAAGCCCGCATTAATTCCATTTACCCCAAAACGCTTACCTGAAGGCAAGGGTTATGAATTAATTATATCGCCACCTGTTGCTGATTTTCCTACTGATAATGAGGAAAATACCGCGAGAGCGATGAATAAAGTCGTTGAACAAGAGATTTTACGCGCGCCAGACCAATATATGTGGTTACATCGTCGCTTTAAAACTCGCCCAGAAGGTGACGCTTCCTTATATAACGAAATAAAGAAAGTACACTAACGACAAAGTGGCTGTTTTGAAATAAAACAGCCACTTTGTTATATTGCAATACACTGAAATAACAATAATAAAATCAATAACAGCATAAGCTGTAAACTCCTGCAAAACACATTATAAGAGCAAGACCTATCGCACTTATTCTGTATCATGGCTATATTCTTATTCATCATAAAATAAGAAAACCGACTCGTTGTTGCCACGCCCAACATCGCTACGGTTATTGTCAGCCTATTTTCTTGGTTTACTCTCTCGTTCTCGGCTAAAGGAGTAACATGGATCTCAAGCCCCGAAATAACTCTTGGAAACGTAATCTCTATATTGTCTGGTTTGGCTGTTTTTTAACTGGCGCTGGTTTTAGTTTGATCATGCCCTTTCTTCCTTTATATGTAGAAGAACTGGGTATAACCGATCACGAAGAGCTTAATCTTTGGACAGGTGTTGCATTTAGTATTACTTTCCTTTTTTCTGCCATTGCAGCACCTTTTTGGGGGAAATTATCAGATAGAAAAGGTCGAAAATTAATGCTGTTACGTTCTGCCCTTGGTATGGCGATTGTGATGGTATTAATTGGGTTTGCTCAAAATATATGGCAATTATTAGTATTGCGAGCCTTGCTGGGTATATTAGGTGGCTTTGTTCCGAATGCAAATGCGTTAATTGCCACTCAGGTTCCAGTTAAAAAAAGCGGCTGGGCATTAGGAACACTTTCAACAGGTGCAGTGAGTGGCGCATTAATAGGTCCTTTAATTGGCGGTATGCTTGCCGATCTCTATGGTTTACGTCCTGTCTTCTTTATTACTTCTGCCGTTTTATTTATTTGCTTTTTAGTCACCCTCTTTTTTGTCAGTGAAAACTTTACACCTGTTTCTAAAAAAGACGCACTGACCACCAAACAAGTATTCTCATCACTTAAAAATAAAAGACTCGTTGTATGCCTATTTTTCACTACGATGATCATTCAAGTAGCAACAGGCTCCGTTACGCCTATTTTGACACTTTATATTCGTGAATTAACAGGTTCAGTTAGCAACCTTGCCTTTATCAGTGGTGTTGTCGCCTCTGTACCTGGTATTGCTGCACTTATTAGCGCACCTCGTTTTGGTAAATTAGGTGACCGAATTGGTCCTGATAAAGTCCTTCTTTTTACCCTCGGACTCTCTATTTTTATGTTAATTCCAATGGCACTGGTCAGTAGTTATTGGGAACTTGGCGCGCTACGTTTTTTACTTGGTGCGGTCAACGCAGCCATGTTACCTGCGGTACAAACGCTTATTCTTTATAACATTACCCCTGCTATTGCGGGTCGAATTTTCAGCTATAACCAAGCACTAAGAGATGTTGGAAATGTTACGGGACCGTTAATGGGGGCTTTTGTCGCTGCAAGCTATGGATTTAGAGCTGTTTTTTATTTCACCGCAGCCGTTGTCTTTTTTAATCTAATTTATTCTTGGTTAAGCTTTAGAACACCACAAGAAAAGTAGTCAAAAAATCTACAAATTAGATTAGTTAATAGTTTTTTTTCTTCAAAAAATTACACTTTTACATTTAAAGGCTTAATTGTTATTTTTTTTATTCTATTTTTTGTAATTTATTGTTTATTAAGAACATTCTCACCCCCTGCTTGTTAAGACCTATAAAATTTTCTTGTCCTCTTTTTTCAAAAAATTGCAAGGTTAACTATTGCAAAATGAGATTTTTATCGACTTTTGCACCAAAAAATGGTTTATAAAGTATTAAATATACTTTTAGTCACTAAATTCTGACAAAAGTATGTTAAAAATATATTAATTAAATGCAGTGGATATTGATAACAGAATGAAATAATTTTGTTTCACCACTAGCTGATATTTTGTTCTTTTTACTTGCAAACGACCTGTAGAGGTTTTTTTTGGGAATTTAAGATGCAATCTACTCACTCAAAATCTAGCCGAACTTTCTTTGGCCACCCATATCCATTAAGCTCCCTTTTCTTCACCGAAATGTGGGAACGCTTTTCTTTCTATGGTATTCGCCCATTATTAATTCTATTTATGGCGGCAACCGTTTATGAGGGTGGCATGGAAATCCCCAGAGAGCAGGCATCTGCTATTGTGGGTATTTTCGCAGGCGGTGTTTATTTAACATCGCTACCAGGAGGTTGGCTGGCTGATAACTGGTTAGGTCAGCGCCTAGCTGTATGGTATGGCTCTATCTTTATTGCATTAGGGCACCTATCCATCGCACTTTCAGCGTTTTGGTCACAAGATCTGTTCTTTATCGGTTTATTACTGATTGTATTGGGTACAGGGCTATTTAAAACCTGCGTAACTGTGATGGTAGGAACCTTATATAAAAGGGATGATACTCGCCGTGATGGTGGATTCTCCTTATTTTATATGGGTATCAATATGGGCTCATTTATTGCACCACTCATCACGGGTTTCTTAGTGCGTGATTATGGCTGGCATTGGGGCTTTGGTATCGGTGGGATTGGTATGCTTGTTGCGTTACTGATTTTCCGCTTTTACGCAGTACCGACCATGCGTCGCTTTGATAGCGAAGTCGGTTTAGATTCAAGTTGGGATCGCCCAACCGTCGTTCGTCGTAATGTCGGTCAATGGATCTTAGCGTTATCTGTCGTTCTTATAGCAATTGTTGGCCTTATTATTTCTGGTGTTATTCCTTTTAACCCAGTTGTTGTGGCTAACTTTATGGTCTATGTAATTTCAGGTAGTGTTATCGCTTATTTTATCTATTTATTCCTATTTGCTGGATTAAGTAGTAGTGACCGTTCTCGCTTATTTGTTTGTTTCCTCTTATTGGTTTCAGCAGCCCTTTTCTGGTCTGCATTCGAACAAAAACCAACATCATTTAACTTATTTGCCAACGACTATACTGACTTAAACTTTATGGGTTTCGAGATCCCAGCAGTTTGGTTCCAGTCTGTTAACGCCCTGTTTATTATTATTCTTGCACCTGTATTTAGCTGGTTATGGCCAATGATGGCACGTAAGAATATGAATTTAAGCAGTATGACTAAGTTTGTGATTGGTATTTTATTTGCAGCGGGTGGCTTTACCGTCATGATGTTTGCATCTGAAAGCGTTATTGCAACAGGACAAGGCGTTTCACCTCTTTGGTTAATTGGCAGTATCTTATTACTGACATTAGGTGAATTATGCTTAAGCCCAATTGGTCTTGCCACTATGACTATTTTAGCGCCTGCTAAAATGCGTGGTCAGGTGATGGGATTATGGTTCTGTGCAAGTGCATTAGGTAATTTGGCAGCAGGTTTAATGGGTGGAAATATCCGTCCAGACAAACTGGATGTAATGCCTGATTTCTTCTCTCATGTTTCTATCGCTCTGGTTATTTGTGCTGTTGTTCTTGCTGCACTGATTATTCCAGTTCGTAAACTTTTACAAAGTGCAGATAGCAAAGAGAAAGCACAAGCTTAATCTAATGCGTTAATTATTAAAGCCATGTCTAATTACTTAGACATGGCTTTTTGCTTTTATATCCTACAATTTGTAACGCTGTTTTTAAGTATTGCACCCAATATTTAAAACACTTAATCTCATTACCTTCTATTTATTGGTAGTTTATCACTAAGGTAATACGATGACAGTTCTTCCTATTTATTATGTTAATGCTTTTTCCTCTCTGCCTTTTTCAGGAAATCCCGCAGCTGTCGTTTTGTTAGAAGAGTGGTTGCCTGATGACACCTTAATTACACTTGCTAGTGAGATTAATTTACCTGAAACCGCTTTTTTAGTTGGTGATCATATTCGTTGGTTTACACCTAAAATTGAAGTTCCTCTTTGTGGACACGCAACATTAGCCACAGCTTTTGTACTAAAAACGATAAAACAGTCTCCTAATAAGCTCTTTAAATTCCAATCTCTTTCAGGTGAGCTCACTATTTCTTGCCAAGGATCTCTCTTTACACTTAATTTTCCAGCTATACCCGCGACATTAAATAACGATATAAAATCAGCGCTTGAAGAAAAATTAGCATTACAAATAGATGAAGTTTGGCAAGCGCGTGATCGTTATGTTTGCTTTTTATCTGATCCAGAAACTGTCATTAACTACCAACCGGATTTCACTCAAATCGCACAGTTGCCTTTACCTGGCGTTATTATCACAGCTAAAGGTCATGCTCCTTTTGACTTTATTTCTCGCTTCTTTGCGCCCGTAAAAGGCGTGAATGAAGATCCTGTTACAGGCACATCGCATTGTGTATTAGCCCCAATTTGGGGTAATAAACTCAATAAAACACAGTTACAAGCAAGACAAGTTTCAAAACGAGGTGGAAATATCGACTGTGAATTAAAAGATAATCGCGTTTTACTAACAGGAGATGCTGCACTCTTTTTAACTGGCGAAATAACCTTTTAATTACAGACGGCATAATCAGCCATTCATCTACTTTGCTTTCAATTTACTCTATTTTATACTGTGGGGAATTTCTCCCCTATAGTATAAAAGAAGAAGGCTTTATTGTTATGTCCATCTCTGACTTATCTCCTGAGCTACAAGATAAAATTAAAAATTCAGTCACCCGTGTATCTAAAGTCATATTCCCCACCACGACTAATCATCACTCAACACTCTTTGGTGGCACTGCATTAGCTTGGATGGACGAAGTTTCATTTATTACCGCCACTCGCTTTAGCCGTAAACGCCTAGTGACGGTTTCAACTGAAAAAATAAATTTTAATCACCCTATTCCATCGGGTACGATTATTGAATTAGTGGGTGAAGTTATTCGTGTTGGACGTACAAGTTTGACGGTAAATGTTTCTATTTTTCTTGAAGATATGTACGCAGAAGGCCGTGAAGAAGTGATCCATGGTCAGTTTAATTTCGTTGCGGTTGATCATGACGGTAAACCAACGCCATTATTCGATAAATAGCATCTTATAGAGAGATTTATCATACTTTTTATCTCTCTTAATTAAAAACTGCATTATTTTATAATGTGATTTATTATTTTGAATAATAACAAAGAGTAAGAACATTAATTTAAATGGATATTTTTCAATCAACATAAAATATCCAATAAAATCAATAGATAATAAGATTACTAACATGTAAGACAAGAGTTATCCACAGTTAATGTGGATAACTGATTAAGTTCAAAAATCAGAGAACACAGATTTTTGTTACTGCAAACTCAATCTGACAAATAGTCAGTTTCCTTCCTACAGTTGCACTTTCAGCAATAACAATATCCGTAGATTGTGAATACTGTCGCCCCACTTCAAGCGCTAACTCAATAGTGGGCTCAATTAGTAATATCACCCCAATCTGTTCAATATCAACAGGAAAGTCTGCAAGTGATCTAAGTTGCACCACTTGTTTTATCTTACTTTTAGCAATCTCTTGTGCTTTTTCTGTTGCGGCCTGATTAACTCTTGTTTGTTTTTCAAAAGCGCCACCACCCGAATGAAGAAAGATCATAATTTGCTCATTATAGAAAACAAAGGCTGTTACCTTTATTATTCAAATCCAAGCCATAAAAGCTAGCAGATAGATAAAAAAGAAACAGCCTTATCTCTATTTTTTCATTCTATTGAGCACAATATAAAAGTGCTTTACCAACCATAAGAAACACCTCCGCCGACAACACCGCGATCTTCTGTATTCCATGAAGCAGAGACACGAATAATGGCACTTTCTGTTATTTGATACTGAGCACCTGTTGCAAGGGCATTAGCATCGCGATAATTACCCACTCCCACACCTAAACTAAAAGTATGATTAGTCACATAAGGAATATTGGCCATTGCCGCAACAGAGGCAATACCTGCACTTGCCCTTTTGTCAGCTTTATCTATTTTGTTATCCATATTATTGAGCGCAACATCATTATCAATAAAGATATTCTTAATCTTATTGTTGGTATATTCATTCGCAATAGAAATAGAGTCTTTTTTTGACGAATCAATGTATTCTCTTAGGGACTCATCTCTTTCATTGATAACAGTATTGGTGATATTGATATATTCATTTCCTTTTTGAGTAATATATTTTTCACGCTCTTTTGTAATTTTTTCGTTATTTCTATTTATTGCACCCTCAATACCTGTGGAAATTTTACTGATTTCTATATCAGTATAATTATTGGCATTTTTTTCAGATTTTATAACTCGCCCTTCTGTCAATGATGTTATTTCATCTCGGGTATTCTTGATATGTTCTACTGTTTTTTCATGATGTTCATTGACTTTAAAATCAGTGTATCCTTTACCACTATTCTCAACTTCAACAATTCTATTATTGGTATATTCTTTAATATTATTTTCAGATTTGGTAATTTTATCATTGGTGTTTTTCTCAATATTACCTTTCATTTCATCCACTCGATTATTAGTATAATCTTCAACGCCTGATTTTATTTCAGCATATTTATTTTCACTATAGATATGAAATTCGTTTTTTGCTTCATTGATATAATTAATCGTATTCTCTTGATGTTTTTCTATTTTACTATCAGTATATTGATTTGCTTTCTTCTCTGCACTATTGGCTAATTCATTTGCTTTTGTTTCACTTCTTTTTAGCACCTCCTCATTTGCTTTAGTAATATCGCCTTTTATTATTTTATTATTATCATTTATTTGATTATTTGTCTCTTTAAGAATGCGATCTTTTTCTTGCTCAATTCTATTATAAATATTCTGGTTATTGTCATTAATACGCTTATCTGCCTCAATAAGAATATTATCTTTTTCTTTTCTTAATTGAGAAACATTAACAGCATCGTTATCTTCTGTACCTGCTGCGACATTAATAATTTGTCGCTGATTTTTATCACTACCGATTGATAATGTATTATTGCGATTATTACTACTGTTATCGCCTAATATAATTGCATTACTTGCTGATCCTGAAGATTTGCTACCAATAATAACTGAATTATCTGCATTATCAGAAAGGCGACTGCCACTACCTAAAATAACCCCATTTTCAGCATTATTTATTGCCCCTTTCCCTATACTAATTGAATCTTTATTTTCACTATAAGCTTGAGAGCCAATAGAAAGAGAACCGTCACCGATTGCCATTGCACCACTTCCCAATGACATCGCATTATCTCCTATTGCTGTACTTTTATGGCCTATTGCCGTTGCATTTTTACCTTCTGCTCCCGCGTTAGCACCAATTGCGGTTGATTGGTCTGAATGAGCCCATGTATTATATCCAACCGCGGTCGATTCATTACCATCTGCTTTACTATTTCCACCTAATAACGTGGTATTATTGGCATAGGAAGAAGTAGATGAAAATAATATAATAACTAATAGTTTTATCTTAAAATTTATATTACAAACCATACCTATATCACTCCAAAATTAATAAACTCACATATAGAGTAATATGTATTTTATTTTTTACACATTATATATCTTATAAAACAACTTAATAACTCTTGACGATTCTATTAAATATAAATAGTAACATCATTAGATGATTTTAAATTTAATAAAAAAACAAATAACTAATTTTTATTTTTAAAATAAAATCAACCACTAAAGAAAAATCATAAATAATAAAAAATAAAAAATAAACATGAAAAATTAAAATAATAAGTATTTTAATGAAATTAAAATATTTTGGAATTTGAGATAGAGATCAAATAAAAAAACAACATTATTTTTTATCTTTTAGTGATATGATTAATTTATATTAAAATAGTATCTAAGTAAAAATCCCTAAACGTGGTTACGTTTAGGGATTTTGTTTTACTCAATAAATTTCGCTTCTGCAATTAATAATTTATCAATTGATGATTGGCATAAATAAGGCCTCAGAGCATCAAATTTCTTTTCTGACCATTGGTAAATCTTTAAAGATAAAAGTTGCTCAATAACTTTTGGCTCAAAACGATATTTAAGGTGTCGTGCGGGTGTTCCTCCAACAATGCTATAAGGTTCAACATCTTTGGAAACAACGCTATTAGCCGCAACAATAGCACCTTCTCCAACCGTCACACCAGGCATTATCATTGCACGCATTCCTATCCATGCACCATCATGAATATGAGTATCACCTTTACCAATATATGCCTCTTCAATTTTATCCATAAAAGGATAAAGAGAGAACCAATCCATACGATGTGTATGGTTTCCTCCCATTAATATGACGGCTTGCGCACCAATGCAGACATAATCGCCAACATATAATTTATCAATTTCCCACAATGGCTCCCATTGCAGACTAGCTTCATCACCATAAAGATAGCGAACAACAGAGGTCTCAAAACCCTCATCCCAACAATCACTGTAATAGCTGTGTTGTCCTTTGATGATAATATTTTTATTTTTAACCGTTTCGTGTAGATATTCTACACGCGACCAATGTTTATTTTTCATAATATGACTCGCAATAAATTAATGAGTCATCAAAGAATGCTTAATTCTCTGATGATGTGTTCGCATTCAAAACACATCGTCTTAAGCAATCCTTGGTTGAAGCAATAAGGGATTTTTTTTCATCTTATTTACGACCAATTATTACAACGCAATTCAATTATGCTTGCTGTTTATGCGCATCATCATAACGGTTATTAAAGAAAAAGCCACGGTTCCCCTGAATAACACCCTGTTATTCCCCATGGCTTGGTATCACTATTTAAAAAAGTCTTTGCTACCATGAGGCGCACAACGTAAATATTGAGGCGCCACTTTTATGGTTTGTTTGAGTTTTTCCGCCGCATGCCAAGGCCAACGAGGATCATAAAGAATACCTCGGCCTAAAGCGATAAAATCAGCCTGCTCTGTAAGTAAAATGGCTTCGGCTTGTTCTGGCTCAGTAATTAGACCAACAGTAATAACAGGTAGTTGCGTTTCATTATAAATTGCTTGAGCAAATGGTACTTGATAATTAGGACCTAGTTTAATTTCTTGTTTTTCTGATAATCCACCAGAAGAAACATGAATATAATGGCAACCTAATTCTTCAAGATGTTGTGTTAACGCAATCGCACTTTCTAAGTCCCAACCGCCTTCAACCCAATCTGTCGCAGAAATTCTGACACCAACACAAACATTATCAGAAACTGCATTTTTCACGGCGACAAAGACATCCACTAATAACCGACTACGATTATTAAAATCGCCACCGTATTGATCCATTCTGTGATTTGATAATGGAGATAAGAATTCATGCAATAAATATCCATGAGCACCGTGGATCTCAATTACATCAAATCCTGCTGACTCCGCTCTTCTCGCAGCATCAACAAAAGCTTGTTTTATTTCTTCAATTTCATCAATAGCCAAAGCATGAGGCTGATGATTCTTTCCAAAAGGAATTTCTGAAGGTGCAACTTTCTGCCATCCATTAGGAGAATCTGGCGCTAATGACGCTCCGCCATTCCAAGGTACATCGGTCGATGCTTTACGTCCTGCATGTGCAATCTGTATACCAATTTTTGCAGATGAATATTGCTTAACATTATCAACAAGTTTTTTTAATTCACTGCCATGTTGATCCGACCAAATACCTAAATCTTTATAACTAATACGACCTCTAGGCTCAACCGCTGTTGCTTCAACAATCACTAGCGAAGCACCTGATAATGCTAGCTGCCCGTAATGTATCGTGTGCCATGCTGTCGGGTAACCTTCTTGTGCTGAATATTGGCACATAGGTGCAACGATAATACGGTTATCTAACTGATGGGGGCCTAGTTTTTTAGGGGAGAACAACAAACTCATTTAAAGCCTCCTGCTATCAATAAGAATTTATGCAAAGAAAAATATCTTCGCTTTTCGATATACCATTTAAATATACAAGTTTAAGGCTATCGGATCTTATTCATTTAGGCGATGGTTTACTTCACATTGTGAAAAACAAAAAGATCAGCATCAATTGCTGATCTCTTTTTTAATTAATCATTAGATTTGGCTGGTTTCACCAATAACAGTGAAAAGCGTCTTGCGATCGGCAAGACGAATAAAACAGTAGGAAAAGCAATCATCCAAGAGATCCCCCAAGAAGTTAACCACGGGGAGATAACGTATGTTCCCATTCCTAACGATTTGACGGTACTAATAAAAGCAACAATACCTGACATGATAAAAGAAAGGAAAAAGGGAACAAGAAAAATCATTGCTCGAGTAGGAAGTTTAGGAATACCTAAAAAGTAATTTTTGTCATGAAAAGACATAGATAAAGACTCCAATAATACGATTGTACAACAGCACATAACTGCCGATACAACAGGCTAAAAAAGTTATATGCGTTGATTAACGTAAACGCTTACGAGTCTTTTTGACCAAACTGAGAGCTAGTTTATTAATAAATATTTCTTTGTCAACTAAATTATTCTCATTATCATTTAGGTGATAATTGATAAAATTAAGATTAGTGAAAAATGAGAAAACACGATACGGTTTTCTCATCTTTTCCCTACCAATCTCGTGTTGCAATTAACTCTTCTATATCAGCATTCTCAAAACCGTATTCATCAGCGATAACGCAAAAATCCTCAGCAATACACTCTCTTGCTACTGTTTCAATTTCGCTATTTTCTTCATAAAACTCTTCCGCTAACTCATTAAATTGATCTGTTGTTTCTTGCGTTAGAATATAAAGTTCTGCCAAATTTTTAGGTGAAGTCGCTTCTATTTTTACACAAAGTGCTTTTAGTAAATCTTGCCCTTTCTTTACAAGGTGTGTTGGATAATAATTATCATTGTCCATTCCCTTTAAAAAATAATGTGCGGCAAGTACTTTATTTTTAATCATGAAAAATATCCTTATCTAAGTATTTATCTTAAGGTCATTAAAGTGCACTTATTATCTTAATTACGGGAAAGTATATTACGTTTATTAATTAAATGTCTCGCTTTTATTTCTATGAATTTATAGAATTCTGACCAGCAAACGGAAAATAGGCAATTAATTAAAATGGCTAAAAAAATACGATTTATATTTCTTTTTTTGACGATTGCACTGCTCTCTTTTTTGATCATTAATAAATATTTCCAAAACTCACCTTTAGCGACATGGTACTTCTATGGCAATAACGGTGAATATATTACAGGTCATTACTACCCATCAGCAGAAGATGATGCAACAGATGCCGTGATTTCCATTCCAGAAAAACCAACTAAAGAAGGTTTAACAATAACACATTGGGATACTTGCAGTATTGAACTGAACATTGATAATAAAACGCTTAATATTTCTTATTTTACTGATGGTCTTATTCAAGCCTCATTATCAACAAAAACCACACCTTATGTTGCATTAACTGAGCTGTATTTTTATCAACCTGATGATATGCATTGGTCGATAAATCGATTAGAGGATGGAACATACAAAGGTTGGATTTGGGATAATGTTGCAAATCAGCTTATTTCCTTTCGTTATCAGGAAGATAAAACAACAATTATTGATGGTACAAAATATACATTGATGCCAGAAAGTTATTGGCTATTTCAACGTTGGGCTAATGGCGTTTTGGTGGAAGAGTACACATTAGATGATTTACCAGCAAAAGATAACTTTATTCCTGATATAGATAAACAAAGACTGATTCAAGCAAAAGCAGAGCTTCAAACCACGGTGAATGAATTAGTGGCGCCATTAAATTTACCATTTAACTTAATGTTGTGGGATAACTCACTTTGTCAGTGATAACATCATGTGAAATGCTCCCAGAGGGTTGGGAGCATTTCTGACACAGAATGATTTAATTTATACTAAATAACACCATCTAATTTCATGTAAATTCCTTTTATTAAAAAATCAATTCCTTTCAAGTAGTTAATTTTTACTGCAAGAGTATAGATGAATAGAGTAAATAATTTAAATCTAATAAAAATATTGCACAACAGGGATATATTAAAACAGTTATCCAATTTCAATAAAAGAATAAGACATAAATTTAATAGTTATATTATTCAATAAAATTGATATTTTATATTTATATTGTTTTAAATATAAAAACTTATTTAGTCAATGTTAATTTTTAATAATCTTCTCTTTTAAACCTAAAGTATCTTAAATAAAGTATTTAAGTTACCTTAGCATAATAGAGTGAAGTATTTATTATTCACATTAGATTAATTATGCTAATTCTATCTAAAATAGATCTTTAAATTTAACATTAAATGCCTTAACGTGATAAATATGAAATAAATAGCATACTTATCTCAATCCATTCCTGAAAATTCTAGTCATTTATTTTTAGTAAACCGTATTAAATAAAAATTTATCTTACATTAAGAGTTCATTAATCAAACCTTGCTTTACATTTTATTATATTGCTCAATTTTTATTTGGCTCTTATACTTTCTTAAGACGATTTTAGGTAGGTATTATTATGAATATTTTATTAGTTGAAGACGATTTACAACTCGGTAAAGCGCTTTGTCGCGGGCTTGAAATTGCTGGTTTTCAACCATGTTGGGTCAGATTGCTTGCGGATGCTCGTGTTCAATTAAGTCAACGCCCTTTTGATTTAATGCTATTAGATTTAGGTCTACCTGATGGTGATGGGCAAGATGAGCTGATTGCACTTAGAAAAAGTGGCGAGAAAATTCCGATTATTATTTTAACTGCCCGCACTCAAATTGATAATTTAGTACAAACATTAGATTCAGGCGCAGATGATTTTTTACCAAAGCCTTTTGCTATGCCTGAACTTATTTCTCGCGTAAAAGCGGTTAGTCGTAGAATGGCCGGTTTTTCTTCACAAATATGGTCTATTGGCGATTTACAACTTAATCCAGCAAACCATCAAGTCACTTTAAATAACGAATTGCTTTTATTATCAGGTAAAGAATACCAACTATTATATGAATTAATGCGTAATACTGACAATGTGGTGCGTAAATCAGAGTTGGAACAGCGTTTATTTGGTTTAGACGATAAAATTGAGAGCAATTCCCTTGAAGTACATATGCATAATTTACGGAGAAAAATAGGCAAAGAACGTATTATCACGGTTCGTGGCGTAGGTTATTTATTAAAAAAAGAAACTAATTAAATGAAGATCCGCTCCTTCTTTATTTACACCATTGTCCTTCAGATTATCTCCATCGTTATGCTTTGGGGCGTTTGGTTAGCTTGGATACAATTTGATTATCTTGCTGAGTTCGAAAAAGTGTATAACAAACAGCAAGAAATTATTGCTGAGGGTTTTGCTAATACCTTAGAGATTGTTGCTGACCAGCCTGAAGTTCTCAAAGAAGTCGCTCATAATTTACAAGGCATGTATATCGACGCCATGCTTAATGGTGAAGATGATGAACTACAATATTTACCGTGGTTTATTGCCTTAGATGAAAATAATACTCTGATTTATACTAATCGTCCTGAGTTGCCTATCCCTACAAGAGTACTTTCATTAGCATCAGAAAAAGTGTCTGTCGCAGGTGAAAAGTGGATACTCTCTTTTAGCTGGGGAGAAAAACATAAAATAAAAGTGTTTATCGGTGAATCGGTTGAAGACAGAGGCCATGTTATTGGTAACCCTGTTGAAGGCACCTTTGTTCCTTTTCTATTTATTCTCGCAACTGTTATTTTTGCAATCTTAATTACTGCTTATTTTAGTTTACGCCCTTTAAGACAAGCAGCAGAACTTATTTCTAATCGTAAACCACGTAATTTAACGCCTATTAATGTCAGTCAGCAATTTAAAGAAATTCGCCCTATCTTTAAAGAGCTAAACCAATTAATGGCAAGAATTGACGCTGCTAATATTCGTGAAAAACAATTTATGGCCGATGCCGCCCATGAATTAAGAACACCAATAGCTGCGGTTATTGCTCAATTACACCTGCTTTCTTTAGTCGATGATCAGCAAGAGCGTGAAGAAATTATTGATGATATGAAACAATCTCTTGATAGAGCAGCAGCACTTTCTCATCAATTAATTGATCTGGCGCGATTAGAATGTGACGATTTCCCATTAAAAATAGAATCTATTGATATCTATAACGTCATTGGAAACGCAATAGCACAGCGCGTTCCTTATGCGATTACTAAAAATATTGAGTTATCACTTAATGAAGGCCAAAGTTTAACACTTAAAACAGATAAACAGGCTTTACTCTCTATATTTAATAATCTGCTTGATAATGCCATAAAATATTGCCCTGAAGGTAGCCAAGTTGAGGTAACTATTGAGAATCGATACGCCGAAGGGATACATGTTATCGTGCGTGACAATGGCCCTGGTGTCGCAAAAGAACATATTAATGTTCTATTTTCACGTTTTTATCGCGTTCCTGGCTCTAACGAAACAGGTAGCGGATTAGGTCTATCTATTGCACAAAATCTCGCTAATAAAATTCAAGCATCACTCATTGTTACTGAAGGACTGAATAATAAAGGAATTGGCTTTATTATTGTTCTACCTTTAGAAGCTAAATCATCAGAAAACGATTAATAAATAGATAGATAACCGATGTTCCAGAATAAAGGAGGTAATTATACCTCCTTTTATTTTATCGCGATGAGGCTCTAATGAGTGTTATCCCCAAAGATTAATTAACCAACGTAGACTTGCTGTCACTATTGCTGCACTAAGGACAATCATAATAAAGGGCTTTTTCTGCCAAGTAAGTACTCCCGCGACACCAACACCAATAATTTTTGAAATATCAGCAAGTTGGTCACCATCAAAAAATGTCGATGTCATCGCCACCGAAAACAGAATAACAATCGCAGATAATGAGAGGAGCTCTTTAACCCTCTCTGATACACCTGCTTTATTATTGAGCAATATTCCGGAAAGACGCATGGCGTATGTACCAACAGCAAGAATAATAATTCCTGTAATAATAGAAGCTGTGGACATTATATTTTCCTTATCACAAACAGTACGCCTAATAGCGATAATAAAACAGGTATTCCAGCAGGAAGGAATAATGTGGTTACGAGTGCAATAATGCTCCCTATGATTGCAGCATGACGTGTTAGTTTATTTTTTAATGCTGGCAAACTTAATGCGAGAATAATAGCTGGAAACATCGCATCCAGCCCTAGCATCTTTATATCTACGATAAATGACCCCAAGTAAACACCAAGCATGGTTCCCAAAGGCCAAACAAGTAAAATTCCTAACCCACAAGCCCAAAATGCTAATTTATTTTGTTCAGCGGTACGTTGAGATAAACCAAATACAACACTCTCATCATTTAATATATGAAAACCTAATAATGATTTAAGCCCTTTTCCTGGTAAATCCTTTACTGCCATGCTAAAAGGAATATGTCGTGCATTCACCATTAATCCTGCAAGAGCCGCATATATTGCACTTCCTCCCATTGCCACAACGCCAATAAAAAGAAATTCAGAAGCGCCCGCCAAAACAAAAATGGATAACACCAACGGCACCCAAAAATCAAAACCCTGTGTGTGAGCTAAAGCACCATAAGAGATACCGACAATACCGTCAGCTAATGAAACAAGCACAATATCTCTAAGTACGTTATTATCAAGACGACTGTTAATTTGCATAGAATATAGTATTTTTTATCGAACCATTCGTTCATTATGCTGAACGATTTATTTTTTTGCAAGATGATTTTTGAAGGAAGCTATGATGTCATCACCTTGTGCGCCTATTGAAATTATTTCTCAAGCACTAGCTAGAGAAAGAAAAAAAGCGGGTCTTTCACTTGCTGAAATAGCAAGACGAGCTGGTGTTGCAAAATCAACATTATCTCAATTAGAAGCGGGACAAGGAAATCCAAGTATTGAAACACTTTGGGCAATTTGTGTTGCGTTAAATATTCCTTTTTCTCAACTTATTTCAGCACCACAACCTGAAGTTAAGGTGATCCGTAAAGGTGATGGCTTTAAAATTAGTGCAGAAAAAGCGTACTATCATGCTTTTTTACTTTCATCCTGCCCTGTAGGCGCAAAGCGCGATATATACACCGTGATTGCACAACCTGGGAAAGATAGAGTCTCTGATCCTCACAGTAAAAATGTGACTGAACATATTATTATTATCAGTGGAAGCGCAATGGTAGGTACTTTAGATAATCAACAAGAATTACAACCCGGTGATTATATTTGCTATCCCGGTGACGTCACTCATGTATTACGAGCTTTAGAGCCAGATACAACTGCCGTCATGATTATTGAGCATCATAATTAACATAGTAAAACGAATTAACATAGTAAATGGTAAATTTACCGCACTGCTATATAGCAATAAAAATCTGAAAGCAGTGCGATAAATTCGATAGAGAATGTCTGTCTAGACAATTATTTTTTAAGTGCTTTATCAAGGTAAATCTCTCGTAATCGTTGAGATAAATGCCCAACGGCTCCCTGATTTATATCTTCATTGTCGATTGAAATAACTGGCCAAATTAATGTAGTCGCAGAGCTAATAAAAGCTTCTTTTGCTTTTTTCGCTTCATCAAGTGTAAATCGACGTTCTGTTATTTTAAGCCCTTCTTCTTGCGCCAATTGAATAATCGCTTGGCGTGTGATACCAGGTAAAATATCCTGACTTAGCGGCCGTGTAATAATTTCATTATCACGATTAACAATAAAAAAGTTACTTGAACTGCCTTCTGTTATATAGCCATCTTTAATTAAAATAGCATCGTCAGCACCTTGTTGATGTGCATAGTTTTTTGCTAAACACGCCGCTAATAATGCCACTGTTTTAATATCGCAACGTTGCCAACGAATATCTTCAACACTGATTACTGAAATCCCTTTTTTTGCATTAGGATGATTAACAACTGTTGAATGTTGTACAAAAGCAACTATTGTGGAAGGAACAGATGAAGATGGAAAATCAAAAAAACGAGAGGAATCAGTACCTCGTGTTATTTGTAAATAAATAAGCCCTTCATGAAGATTATTCTTTTCGATAAGTTGATGATGAACATCAATTAGCAACTCTTTGGTAATAGGAAGCGATAAACCTAATTCTTTGCATGAACGCTGTAAGCGTTGAAAATGCCCATTAAAGTCAATGAGCTGACCATCAATAACAGCAGTAACTTCATAAACGGCATCTGCAAATAAAAAACCACGGTCAAAAACAGATATTTTAGCCTGCTCTTTAGGTACAAAGTGACTGTCTAAATACACGATATCAGACATTTTACCTCCGTTATAAATTTTATTAACAATCTATCTCAATTCACTACCTTACTCCTTCAATTTTCTATTTTAAAGATGCTCCCCTCATCCTTACCTCTTTTTAATTATAGTTTTATGTAACTAAGTCATGTTATATAAGCAAAAATTGCTATAATTTAACTTATGTATCAAATATAAGGATAAGAGGTGGCTATGTTAGATATTAATAAAAATAATTTATCTCAGCTAACAGAGAAACTGGTTAAAAAACAATGTACTTTAATGACTGTTATTGCCACATTGGGCTTTATTGCAGGTTTTATCTGTATAATTAACCCTCTTTCTTCTGGCATTGTTATCAGTGTATTACTCGGTGTTGTATTTTTTGCCTGTGCGATATCCAGCATTATTGGTGGTTTTAATGCTCAAGTTTCTTCTGGTTGGTCAATGTTGATTACGTTATTAACGGGTTTTATTTATCTTCTGCTTGGCTATATTTTTGTCACTGATCCACTAAAAGGTATGCTTAGTCTCGCCTTTTTTATCGGCTTCCTATTTATTTTTGCGGGTATACTGCGTCTAAATATAGGCTTTAAACAAATCAAAGATAATTTTTATGGCTGGTTTAATATCTTGGTTGGATTTTTAGATTTAGTAATTGCCTATTTCTTAATTGCTTTTGGCCCTGAAACCTCAGTCGCACTCGTCATGGCGTTAATTGGTATACAACTTATTTTAAGTTCTATCACCATTTTATCGATAATAAATGCGATAAAACGAATGACTCACTAATTGACTATTTAGTGATAATAATCTTATTGATGAAACATAGACAAAGAGCCACGCAAGGTGGCTCTTAAGTATAAAGCAAAATAGATTTGTATTAAGCACAAGGTAAGCGCAGAGATACCGTATACATATTTTCTCCGCAAAGGTAACAATTTCCTGTTTTTTCAAATACCATCACTTGGATACCAAGTTGCCCTACTTCAATATTAGGCAATGCATCAGCCAAAATACTCTCTAACGCAGGCTCAACGATCTCAACCATATTAATAGGATCGTTATTAGGTGTTGTATCGTGTAAGAAATTACCTAAACGAGGATCATCAGCGTAGATTTCTAATGTTGAGCGATATACCAACGTTCTTTCACTACTATTTACCTTAGAATAACCATTAAAAATGATAACCATTTTTTGGATATTCATTTTCGCTACACGATTTTTAATTTGTAAACATAAAGAAGGAACAAGTCTAATATTGACAGAATTAAAGTAGCGATCGCAAATCTGAGGAATAGTGACACTAATACAAGGCTTGGGCGCAATATTTTTAATTTGCTTACTGCATTCCCCAGTTAAAGAGTTATCAACAATAATACGCTCACGTCGAGAAAAACAGATATTATCGAAGATATCAACAGTGAAGAAAGAAATGTAATGAATGCCATTTGTTAATGACTGGTTCTCTAATCTCACAGAAACGGCTGATTTATCAGTACATGGCAACATCTTAAGTTGATCATTAAAATAAAACCCAACTTGGGTGCTTTCACTAATATCACGACCTAAAATAAGATTAGCGTTAACGCAATAGTTCTCACTATGATAGCTGAGAATACCATTTAATGTTGCAGGCACTTTAGGAGAAGGTAATTTCTCCGTTGTCATTTCAACATAATAATCTCTGGATTTAATTGGCTTATCTAGATCTTCACTATTTTCAGTTTCGGCATGAAATATAGCGACTTGTTTCGGTTCACTCTTTTTAAATTTGACTTTAAAATTCGCAATACCGTATTTATTCGTTTTGCCAATATTAATTTTCTCGCCATCAGAATTATAGATTTCTGGCTCAACAGCCAATGTACTATTCTCTACATCGTAAGTTAATTTAACCTCTTTATTTTGAACATCTTCACCTTCTTTATCTTGAAGATGTACCACAAAACTTTTAGAAACACTCTCCCACTGACTTGGCCATTGCATAGATTCTGAACGTATTGTCAACAAGTCATCAAATTGTTCACAATTACTCGATGAACAGTCAGTGTTAGGATTGGTTTTAGGTGGGGTAACACGAATTTGTATTGGTGTGGCGTAATAAACAATATTCTCATTATCCTCATCTTTTAAGATCAATTGTAATGACGCCACACCACTGCGATTACCCGTTAAAGAGATTTCTGTTTTGCTGTTATCCACTATTGTGATGTAGACATCTTTGTTGTTTGGTAAAATTAAAATACCTTTCGGACTTGTGCGCCATTCAGCCAAACGTAGATTAATCCCCGTTACACTAACTTCATATTTGATAACTCGATTCAGTTTTACTTCGTTATCAGGCTCATCAGGAGATGATTTTATCTGATTGAATTTAATATCCACATCAGCATCAATAACGGCTTGAGCATGGGCACCATAAACAGGTGGTGTTAGTGCTATTGCACTTTTCTCACCTTGTAAAATTTTTTGTAAACGTTCTTCTTTTGTTTCGATATTCATTGAGTGATTTCCTTTCTTTTTCCGATTCCATTTTTAGCTTAAAGCAAAAAATTTGAGTGAAAATCACAATAGAAAAAAGTCAACTAAGCATTGTTGTTAGATGAAAGTAAAAAAGAGAAAATAAACAATAAGATAAAGAAAGTTTTCAATAGAAAACCCTCTACTTGATCGATAAAAAACATCTTTAAAATAAAAAATAATTTAAATTTTAAAATATTTTTGCATAAAGCTATTGACTGTTATGGAAATGTGATTAAAATCAATCTTAGAAAATATTTGTGACATGAATCACATTTTATTAATAGGACACTTAATATGAAATCAATGACTTCTTTTATTACTAACCTGCACCAAGTTGTTGTAAAATTATCATCAACTCGTTTACTGTAATTATTTGATTTAAAAATAAAATACAGCATAAAGCCAGAAATAGCACCCTCATCGCACAAAAGACTATTTCTGGCTTTTATTCACTCTGCTACGCTTAATTATCATCTCGTTTACCCTCACATTTGTCGTAACAAAAAATTCACCTTCTTGAACTAAGCTCTCGTTTCTATACTCTTAATATACGACCCACATTAACTATGAGGATATTTTATGCAGCAGCAACTGCTTACATGGATACGTCAATTCAATGAGGAGTATGCCCAACTCGCTTCTCTCCTACTCGTTTTAGCCATTATTTTTCTTGTCGCAATCATTCTTCATTTTATTTTGCACAAGTTGGTCTTACCTAAAATTTCCAAAGCCATAAGTCAGTACGATCAGAAATGGCAACTTTCTCTAGAAATAAATAAACTATTTAGTCGTTTTGCGTTTTTAATCCAAGGCGTTGTTGTTAATATCCAAGCGCTGGTGTGGATGGGATCAGGTAAAACACAAGAGATCCTCACCACCAGCGCCCAAGCGTGGTGCTTAATTTTTGGCTTGTTAATGCTTTTCTCTATTATGGATCTCTGTATGCAGATCATGAGAAATTCATCCTCATTTGGCCGATTACCATTAAAAGGTATTTTTCAAAGCTTAAAACTCGCCGCCTCTGTGCTGATTGGGATAATGATTATTTCCCTACTTATTGGCAAATCACCTCTTATTTTACTCAGTGGTTTAGGCGCCATGACGGCTGTATTAATGTTGGTGTTTAAAGATCCTATTATGGGATTAGTCGCTGGTATTCAATTATCTGCAAACAACATGATAAGCCTTGGTGATTGGTTAGAAATGCCTAAATATGGTGCTGATGGCGCCGTTATTGATATTAGTTTAACAACGGTTAAAGTGCGTAATTGGGATAATACAGTTACAACTATTCCAACTTATTCTCTAATTTCAGACTCCTTTAAAAACTGGCAAGCAATGACAAAATCAGGAGGACGTCGTATTAAACGAAGTCTTGCTCTTGATATTAACAGCATCCATTTTTTAGATAAAAAGCAACTTGATGATCTAGAAAAGGCCCACTTGTTGACTCCTTATATAAAAAATAAGGAAAGTGAAATTAATCAATTCAATGCAACCTTGGGCAATGAATATCAAACACCATTAAACCAACGTGGCATGACCAATATTGGAACCTTCCGTGCGTATGTTGAAGCTTATTTAAAAAACCATCCTAATGTTCATAAGCAAATGACAATTATGGTAAGGCAATTAGCCCCAACCTCGGATGGGCTTCCCATTGAAATTTACGCTTTTACGAACACCACCGTTTGGGTTCAATACGAGGCGATTCAATCAGATATCTTTGATCATATCTTTGCTATTTTGCCTCAATTTGGCTTAAGAGTTCACCAATCTCCAACCGGAAATGATGTAAGAGCACTCAGATTACCTGTCGAAAATAATCCGCAATAAATCATTTTTGTATAAAGTAAAAAAGGAGAATTATTCTTCTTTTTTACTTTTCTTATTAACAAATATTTTTAATCTCTTATTTTGTTATCATGTTAACAATCTTGTTTTTCTATATATTAATAATAATCGTTATATTATTTTTTATACACCGATTGATTGTTTAATCCTATTTATTTGATATTTCATTTACCACTAAAGTGGTATTTATCAAAAAATGTAACCATTTGTTTAATAATTATTTTTTTATATAACCTTGTTAACATTTTTTATATTGATATAAATCATTATAGGTAGAAGGGTTATAACTTAACATATATATACAACTTTACTTGTTGTGAAAAATGTTAGGGTAATGTCAATGTCAAAAATTAAAAATAATACTTCTATTACTGAAATGAGTCGGCGTGGATTCATTCAGTCTGCAGCCGTTATTTCTGGTGCTGCTGCTGTTGCAGGAACGGTTTCATTACCATTCGCTGCTAATGCTCAAACTCCCCAGGGTATTCGTCCTGATGAGACATCTGAAACTATCAAATACAGTGCATGCTTAGTGAACTGTGGTAGCCGTTGTCCATTAAAAGTTCATGTGAAAGATGGCGTTATTCGTCGTATTTCTAATGAAACTATGTATGACGATTCAACATTTGGTCTTCACCAAATTCGTCCGTGTCTGCGTGGTCGTTCTGTACGTTGGAAAACATATAATCCCGATCGTTTAAAATACCCAATGAAGCGTGTTGGTAAGCGTGGTGAAGGTAAATTTGAGCGTATTTCTTGGGATGAAGCCACTTCAATCATCGCGGAAAAATTAAAATATACCATCGAAAAATACGGTAATGAGTCTATTTATTACCAATATGGTACAGGCTCTACAGGTGCAAACTTACACGGTAGAACGGCATGTAAACGCTTATTAAGTACTGTTGGTGGTTTTTTAAGTGACTATGGTACTTATTCATACTCTCAATTAACCGGTATTGTGCCTTATGTTTATGGTGACATGCTGGAATCACTGTTAACAGAAATTGAGAATTCAGATTTAGTTGTGATGTTTGGTCATAACCTTGCTGAAACACGTATGTCTGGTGGTGGTCAGTTCTATGAAACGTTAAATGCGTTAGATAAGAGCAAAAGTAAAGTTATCATTATTGACCCTCGCCGTACCGACAGTGTGACAACATTAGGTGCAGAATGGATCCCTATTTATCCGGGTACTGATGCTGCGTTAGTCGCTGCATTAGGCTATGTGATGATCCAAGAAGGCCTCACCGATGAAGATTTCTTACGCGAATACTGTGTCGGTTGGGATAAACAAACACTACCTGCATCAGCACCTGAAAATGGCTCTTATAAAGATTACATTTTAGGTAATGGCCCTGATGGCATTGCAAAAACACCAGAGTGGGCAAGCAAATTAACTGGTATTTCTGTTGCACGTATTATCCAATTAGCGCGTGAAATTGGCGGTGCAAGAGCTGCGTGGATCTCTCAAGGTTGGGGTATTCAGCGTACTTCAAATGGTGAACAAGCCTGTCGTGCGATTATGATGCTACCATTAATGTCAGGTCATATTGGTCGCCCTGGTACAAATACAGGTTGTTGGGGTGGTAACGTTGCTTATCCAGTTGCAAGTTTTGCTCTACCTAACCCAGTTAAGACCTTGATCCCAACATTTATGTGGTCTGAAGCAATTGCTCGCGGTGAGCAACTTACCAGCAAAAATGCGGGTGTCAGAAATAAAGATAAGCTCGATACGGGTATTAAATTTATGTGGTGTTATTCCAGTAACGTGATTGGTAACCAACACGCTGACTTGAATAAAACACATGATTTACTGCAAGATGAATCAAAATGTGAGTTTATTTTAGTGTGGGATAACCACATGACACCATCTGCAAAATACGCTGATATCTTACTGCCAGATGTGACAACCGTTGAGACAAACGATCTTATCAATAACTCTTACGCAAGTGGTGCTTACCACTATGTCGTCCGTTTACAAAATGCGATTAAACCACTTTGGGAAAACCGCCCTTGCTATGATGTCTTAACTGATATTGCAGAAAAGATGGGCACCAAAGAGCAATTCACCGAAGGACGTACTTACGAAGAGTGGATTGAATATTGCTATAACCAAATGCGTGAGAAAAACCCAGCACTGCCTACATTTGCAGAAACTAATGATGTAGGAATTATCGATCGTAAATTACCTAACCGTAATCAATACGTTGCACTTGAAGCATTCCGTCAAGATCCTATCGCGAATCCATTAAAAACAGCGTCAGGTAAGATTGAAATTTATTCTGAAAAGCTTATGCAAGATACCGATGGCTGGATTTTACCAGAAGGCGATCGTATTCCTGCAATTCCAGAATATTGTAAAAATGAAGAAGGCGTTGAAAACGTTAAGCTTAAAGAGAAATTCCCTCTGCAAATGACGGGTTTCCACGATAAAGGGCACGTTCACTCAAGCTACTATAACGTTGCTATGTTACGTGAAGCTATTCCTCATCAATTCTGGTTAAACCCAATTGATGCAGCTGAACGTGGATTAAAATCTGGCGATATTGCTGAGATTTATAATGCTCGTGGTCGTTTAAATATTCTCGTCAAAGTGACAGATCGTGTATTACCTGGTGTGATTGCAGTACCGCAAGGTGCATGGCGTTCACTTGATACAACAGGTGTAGATACAGGTGGATGTATTAATACATTAACAAGCTGGCACCCATCGCCGTTTGCTAAAGGAAATCCACAACATACAAACCTTGTTGAAGTGAAACGTGCATAAGGAGTTAACTCATGAAGCAATATGGTTTTTATTTTGACTCCACTAAATGCACTGGCTGTAAAACGTGTCAAGTCAGTTGCAAGGATGAAAAAGATTTAGATTTAGGCCCTAAATTCCGCCGTGTTTATGAATACGGTGGTGGTAGCTGGGCAAAACAAGACGGGATCTGGACACAAAATATCTATAGTTATTATTTATCCATTTCTTGTAACCATTGTTCAAACCCTACTTGCGTTGCAGGTTGCCCAACTGGCGCTATGCATAAACGTGAAGAAGATGGCTTAGTGGTTGTTAACCAAGATATTTGTGTTGGTTGCCGTTATTGCGAATTGCGTTGCCCTTATGGTGCACCACAATTCGATGAGAAGAAAAAACTCATGTCTAAATGTGATGGTTGCTACGAGCGTGTAGCACAAGGCATGAAACCGGTTTGTGTTGAGTCTTGTCCTCAACGTGCACTTGATTTTGATGATATTGAAGTGATCAGAGCAAAACATGGTACTGAATGTGGTATTGCACCAATGCCTGATCCTAGCTTGACCAATCCAAATATCGTGATCAAAGCCCACAAAGAAGCGAAACCTTCTGGTGATAAAACCGGCTCAGTTCAAAATGCGGCGGAGGTATAAACCATGCATGAACTTCCTCTAGTCTTTTTTACTGTTTTAGGTTCGTCAGCAGCAGGCCTGTTTCTTATTGCTTATATCAGTAAAAAATTAGGTCAAATTGATGAAAACCAACTGCGTAATGCTAATATTTTAGCCCTGATTTTAACATTAGTTGGCTTAGGTATTGGTGGATTACACGTTGGTCAGCCACTGCGTTTTTTCAATATGCTCTTAGGCGTTGGTCGTTCTCCAATGAGTAATGAAGCGTTTTTAAGTGGTGTGTTTACAGGTTTTGCTTTTGCAACTGTTGCACTCACTATGATGAAAAAATGGAAGGGCTTACGTGAAATTTGTAACCTACTTACCGTTGTTTTTGGTCTAGCATTTGTTTGGTCAATTCCTCAAGTTTACCATATTCCTACAATTGCTAACTGGAACACAGACTACACCACATTGCAATTTTGGATGACGTTATTAGTTGGCGGTGGTGTATTAGCAATGGCAACAGGTTCAAGACGTTTAGGCGCATTGTCCTTTATTATCGGTGCCATTATCACTTTTGCTACTCGCTCTGGTTATGTGAGTTTCCTTGGCTTTACAGGCCCAGAACTCAGCGCTGACCAATCTCTATTTTGGGGATTCCAATTAGCTGTATTAGCATTAGGTGTGGTTATCGTAGGATTTACTGCAGTAAAAGCCCAAGCATCAAAAATGACGCTAGCAACTTGTGCTGCTGCGGTCATTATTGCAGAGTTATCAGGTCGTATTGCATTCTATAACTTATGGCATATTACAATGTAGTCTTAATTTTCTTACAAAGTAATCCGTAAGAGAAATAAACGAAAATGCATACCTTTTTAGGTATGCATTTTTTTAGAATGCAGAGCCCGGTTGCTGTAAAAAGGCTAATTCTTCGGGTGTAGACGTTCGGCCTAAAATCTCATTACGATGAGGATAGCGACCATATTTATCAATAATTTCTTTATGTCGCAGTTCATATTGATATGTGTTTTCATCATTAAGCTGAGAAAACAAGGTAACCGCATCTTGATGAATTTTAGATGATTCTGAATGCATAAATGGCATGATAATAAACTTACGTTTAACAGGTGTTAAAGTCAGGTATTCAGGTAATCGGATAGCTTCTTGCGCTAAGATTAATGCCATATTATCTTGGGCAAAAGCTTTTGGCGTATCACGCCAAATATTACGTGAGAACTGATCAAGAATAATAATCTCAGCTAAGCGCCCTTCTATTGTTTCTCTCCATGATGCCAGCTCGCCACGACTCGCACTTAAACATAATTCACCAAATCTGCGGCTAATTTCTTTATCAAACTGAATATCTTTTTTAAACCATTGCTCTGGTGTGCATTCTTCAAACCAAAACGTCAAAGTTGATTGATAAGGGATCATAAAAACTACCACGCTAGTTATTTATTAATCAAAACAGCGTTTATTTTCATCAAAATAAACGTCATTGGCGGATTACGACTTTGGTAAGTTACCATTTTAATATAGTGACGGCTATTAACCCCGATCCGAAAAAGACATAAAAATAAATCCCCTTTTCAATCTTAAAAGGGGATTTTAAATGCTTCCTAGCTAACGCTTAAATCCATTAAGTCGCGCCATCCATAAGCTCATTTATCTACAAGTATGTATAAAATGGCATTCATCCCATTTATTACATTCTGTCGATATCATGATGTAATATAATTAACCTGTGCACTTTACAAACATTGAATTTATCTCTTCATCACTATCCTGCCTTAAAAATCAGCATTTAAAAATTTTAATTTTTATAGTGAAACCACTAAAAAAGATCGATACCATTTTGTTCTATTTTTTAATAACCCTCGTTTCAAAACAATAAAGATTGTTACAAATAATAAGCTAAATCAATCTACTACATTTTATTTTTTTGATTTTTAGGCTTTAACCTTGTTATTATCTTGTGTGACTACACCGCAAAGAAATCGGAGATCAAAAATGAGATGAATGTTTAAAATTTGCACATTAGTAATGACATTTATTGAAAAGTTTGCCCTATTCCTCTGTTTCTTTAACAATTTTGGAGTACAATTGTTGCAGTCTATTTACTGAATGATCTGTTATGTCTGCTATCTCTATTATTGGAATAAGCTACCTTATTGGGGCTGTAATATCGTTTATTATTACTTTCTTTTTAACCAAAGATCCTAGCCTAGCCATGCGCCTTTTAAGTGCATTATTAATCGCCTTAACTTGGCCTCTTAGCTTCCCTATGGCACTTATCTTCTCTATTTTTAGTTAATTTTTCCAAAACAAAACGGATAATGTAGTTATATTCTATTAAATTAGAATAATAACTATTTATTATTCTACGGATAATTACTTATATTAATTTAATTATAAAAATAACACATTTAGCTTAGATTTTATTAAAGAAAAAATATTTAATGGTTGGTTTAAAACTTAAATGACATTAACTTATGCTATATATATCAATCAGTTAAAGCTGAATCAGTTTTTCAAAAATATAGATACCCGTTTAAATACACTTTATAAGTTATAATGTTTTTATAAATTTACAATCAAACTTAATTTCATTACAGTATCTAATGTAAATTGGTTAAATGCCTTTCTTTTTATATTACCGAAAATAAATTATTAATCAGAGCCTAAATATGTTTAGCGAAAATGTCATTACAGATATTATCTATTGGATTGAAGAGAATTTAGAAAAAGATCTCAAACTCGAAAATGTCTCACAGAAATCAGGATATTCGAAATGGCATCTTCAACGTATGTTTAAAGAACAAACAGGTCTGACATTAGCCTCTTATATTCGAGCAAGGCGTCTTTCTTGTGCTGCGGTCGAATTACGTTTACAAAGAACACCACTACTTGATATTGCGTTAAAATATCGTTTTGATTCTCAGCAGACATTCTCAAGAGCGTTTAAAAAACTGTTTAATATAACGCCTTATAATTATCGTAGAAAAGAGAATTGGCAAGCTCACGGCTTTACACTACCGTTAAGAAAATTTAGTGGTTTTAACCTCGATATTGAGATTGTCACAATAGACTCTCTTCCATTAATCGGTATAGAGCATACCTATAAAGCAAATATGATTGATTGGAATTTTAGTACAGAAAAAGCGCGGGAAGATTACTGGAAGATTTTCTTTCAATATGCACTTTATAAACATGATAAAGTCTATGCGGTACATAATATTTTATCTAAGAAAAATGATGAATTAACCGTTAAATATTCAACTATGATGGGTAATACGCCTGAAATTTATAATGCTCAATTGACTCATCGAACTCAGATAGAAAACACAAGATATTTAAAATTTAGTATTCCTGAAGCATTATTAAAATTAGATTATAAAGATATCATCTATAACACCTATGGTATTTTACTTAGAAAACTCAATATACCAAGAAAGAACGGTGCTCCAGATATTGAAGAGTATATTTTTAAAGATGATTATCCTATTTCAATTCTTTTAAACAAACCTGCATCACTATTAAAAGATGTTAATTATTATATTCCAATTGAAGTGGATGATAAGGACAAAAGTAAGATAAAAGAGTAGTTTTATCTTATTGCTGAAAAGCCACCTATAAAATAGGTGGCTTTTTTATATCCACTTTTATAAGAATGAAGATTAATTTTTATGATCTAATGTTGTAAAAAATATCATTAATCTGGTTTTTTAGGCCATTCAATGTTTTCTTCTTCGAGATTAATTATTGTTAATTGATAACGATATTTTTTCCATTTTTCTAATTTATCAATATCTTCTTCTTTTATATACCCCCCCTCACTTGCATCTTTTAACGGTTCAATTATAAAAGATGCTACATTAATTAAATGTTTTCTTTTTTCTTCTTGATTAGCAATTATTTCTTTTTTATCTAGTGGTTTAGGAGCATTTACTTTTCCATATTTCCCTGATATACAAAGTCTATAAATTTCTCTTCCAATAAATTCACCATCATTAGGGGTCGCAAAATAAGGGATTACCTTATCGAAATTAGTTAATTTCACTTCACATTCAACACCATTCTCTAATGGAATAATGTTATGCTGTTGTATATTTCTAATATATTCAATCATTTCTAATTCCTTTTATTTTAAGCAACTCTTACAAATAAAGTAGTTCCACCATATGGTTTAGGTCTAGATCCTCTATCTCCGGATGTCGTAGCTAAAGCTTTCCATGAGCCACTTACTGTTCCTGATTGTAATATAGTGTAGAAAGCATCTTCTGTAGAAGATGTTGATACATAATAATTAGTTACCGATGCTCTACTAATATTACCTCCAGAGATAATGGCACCAACACTAGCAGAGTTTGTATTACCTAATATATAACTACCAATCCCTCCTTCAATATTAGCGGTTTTAGATAAATAACGAGCATCAGCTTGAGCTTGAGTTAAAGCACCTACATCCCCAGCCGTTAGCGTAATATCTGAATTTAATTGTTTACCATTAACTTTACGAGTATTAGGTACTCTATTATTTGCATTTGTATTTGCATTATTAGCAGTATTCTGGGCTGTTGTAGTTAATGTTTTCACTTCATTAATTTGTGCTGATGTTGCAGCACCAACATCATTAGCTGTTAATACAATATCTGCAGATAAAGTTTTACCATTAACTTTTCGACCTGATGGCACATAATTCCCCTTCGGCTGATATTTTCCATCTGATTCACCTTTGGAATATGCGCCCACATCAGCTGCGGTCGGTTTATTTTGACTATTAAACTCTTTTGCCCATGGTGTAAAATTACCTTTATCATACTGGCTACGAGAATAAATACGGCTCGTGTTATAAACATAATAAAGTTGAGTAATACCCGCATTTTTTAAAACAATTAATGTACCCGCCATGGTTTCTGGGTAATTTAAATTTGTAGTCGCATTTGCATTCGCTGGCTGAAAATAAATACCCGCTGTTTTATAGTTATTTAAATTTTGATTAGCGCCAATTGAAATCGCCTGATTAGAAAAAATATCTTGCGATGTTACCGTTACATCACCACTCAATGGCTTATCATTAACTTTACGAGTGGTAGCAACATAATTGCCTTTCGCTTGATATTTATTATCCGCTTCAGATTTTGAGTAACTATAACCCGCTACTTGGTAATTCCCTTTCCCCTGATATTTACTATCAGATTCAGCTTTAGTATAGCTTTCACCTTTAGTCGCATAATCGCCTGACGGTTGATAACTTCCTTTTGGCTGATATTTACCATCAGATTCTACTTTGGTATAGCTTTCGCCCTTAGTGGCATAATTTCCCGCAGGGGCATAATTCCCTTTCGGTTGATATTTCGTATCAGTTTCGGCTTTTGAATAACTATGACCTTCAACTTGATATTTACCTAGTGGTTGAAAGCGTTTGTCCGCATCGTCTTTAGAATAAGCGCCAACTTCATTCGCTGTAATATCCGCTTTTAATTCAATCCATGCATTACCAGCAATTGGCTCAACATTATTATTTTCAATTTTAGACTGCCAAGCTTTATTTTTATGATAAACCACACTACGAATAGGATAAGGTTTGCCTGCTTCCGACCACTTAGCAAAACCCTGCAATTGCATTTCACCAATAGACTCGGTGATATCGTGAAATAAACTATTCATTTTTTCACGTTCAATATCTTTTGCTGCTGGATCAGTAACTTGGTCACGTTCATAATCGTAACCATAACCTTGTGTATAAGACACAGAACCATCAGATTGAATTTCAACAGGCACAACTGTTTTATCCCCTTGTGTTGCAAAGGGGGTTTTAAATATTTTAGTCATAGGAATTATTCTCCGAAATTACTCTTCAGAAAGTTTTTACGATATTGACCATAACCAAAGGCCTTCTTGGTTACGATACGATATTTGACGCCCACGCCAGAAGGACGCGGCATTAAGTCGAAGTTTTCTAATAAAAGACGTAAACGTTCATCTGGATTAAAATTAAAAACATAATACATATACGTCATATCAAAAGGATCGAGCACAAAGACTTTGCTATCTTCACGCCAGAAAAAACGTTTAAGAAACTCATTAATATTGGTCACGGTAGGACTTTGAGTGAGATTAAAATAACGCATTCTCACCAGCATTCTTTTTTGATCTAAAGTCAGCGATAGAGTGTAATCCGCATTTCGTCTAAAGTTTGCCTTAAAATTGGTTTTCTTTTTACCAAAGCCAAAACCTATTTTATTTTTATCACTAGGAGGAATATCAATCCCTAAAGGCACATCTAAAATACGTGACCATACGGATAAACCAAAGTCGTTAGCTGTATCAATATTAAATACATCTCGATACCAGTTTTGCCAAAATGAAACCGTAGATTGATTAAAGTAAGCCGCTTTTAAATGTGCTAATGCTTTTAGCTTATCTGCATTTTCATATTGCCAGAGGATCGCTTTAAGTAGATCAGAATGAAAATCAAATTCTTGAATATTCATACGATCACCACTTGTACTGCCCCTTTTGGTAATCGGGCAATTTGATTAAGACCAATAGGAATTAATGCAACATTCCAATTCTTTCCATCTGTTGAAAGCTCCACTTTAGTGACAAATAAATGAGGCTCCACCGCATTAACCGCCGCTGAAATTTCAAAAGGGGAGACTTCTCGCCCGACCACCAACCCATTGTCTCCATCTATTTCACCCTGTACCCATTTCTCTAACGCATTAGGAATAATGGTTTGTGCATCAATATTGGATTTTTTTACAGAAACACGGCAAAACACCAATATTTCTTTCGGTCGTGAAAATTTAATAGGATATTCTTGACCACTTGCTGGCTCTATTACCTTTATTTCAATATCACCATTAAATGCAGCACCTATTGTTTTTGTTCTTAATAATGATTTAGCAATTTCATGGCTATCCCCACCTTCTATACACACGTAAATGCTATGCGGTAATAATGAAATACCATCAACAATTAACGCTTTATCATTAAAATTTTCACGAAAAGAAAGAGAATTAACGCCCTCTAATTCATATAACGAAGAAGTAATTGCGTCTGCAACGCTGACTGTATTTTTAGCGAGTGTTTGTTTACGCCGACGCCTTGCCTTTATATCTGACTCAGCATGACGACCAACAACTGCATGGGTTAAGTTATTCACTTTTTCCCATCCTAATACAGAACTTGCCACTTTATTTAATTGCCCAATACCACAAGTAATAGAGCCATATTCTTTGGCTCGCATATCGCCATTAATTTTCCCATTATTAGCGATAATTAATGGCGATAACGTTTCAAAAACAGCCCCCATTATTGTGAGTGCCTGAGAACCTTTAGGAATAATAGTACCGGGAATACCCGTAAACTCGACATCACTTAAATAGGAATGTGTGGCATTAATACGCTCGCCGCCCATTAAAGCCCATATTGCATCGAGAAAAATACCACCAGCAATATCTGGATTTATTTGATTTGCCAGTTCAGCATTATTACGAACAATCGCATCCCGATTTTCAATTTCCATAGTCGCCAATACTCCTTGTGGAGTTTCTGGCGATAAATTAATGGATTGACCAAATACAGCACGAAATTCGTCTTCTACACGATTTCGTAATGTTGATGTATCAGGAACAATCACACCTTTATTATTGATATAACGATAGTCAGCCATTCAATGTAAATCCTCCATATATCGTGCGTATATCTGCCTGATATTTCAATGTTCCCTCTTCTAGAAAAGCATGGAAATAAGTGATAGAGACAACGTCCTCTATTTCAGCAATACGTTGTCGAAACGCCATTTCAAATAAAGGAAGATCAGCTTGTCGGCTAAATGTTGCTGACCAATAAGGAATACCTTTATCTTTTTTATGTAGCATTTCACCACGGACAGCCTTAATAAAATGCTGACAGAGATTTTTTACTGCATCATCGTTGTCACAAATTTGAAGGTTACCATCAGCACCTATCGCAAAATCATTCTGCTGGTTTATTGAAAATGTCCTCATATTGGACTCCCTGTATTGTCTTTCCCTGCTTGCACCCCACTATGAGTATGTGTTGAGCCGATATCTTTTCCGTTATGGCGCATCAGCCCACCTTGTGAATCACTATTACCATTTACAACGTAATTACCATTAACAGTAACATTGCCAGTAAATATCGTTTCAGGTGCGTTGATCTCATATTTTGGGGTTTCTAATACAACTTTATCGTTATGAAGAGAGAAACAGACTGAACCATCCATTGACTGAATAACTAAGGCATCAATGTTCCTCCCATCAATAGCCCATCCTTTGATCGTGTCAGGAAAAAACATAGCATCACTAAACGAATGTAATCGTGTTGTATTGGGTTGATCTTCTAAACCACCACGTTGAAAAATAAGGCTAATATCACGATCACAGGCTTTTAACCAGCCAAAATCACCGGGTTTAATGGGGGCTCTAATAAAAAATCCACCGCCACCAAATCGAAACACAGGAATGTTAGCAACAGGGGCTCGAGAGATTTTTTCATCATCCGTAGTCAACATCATGACCAAGGGCTTTATCATGGCTCGGTTGGTTTTTTCATCATAATTAATGACAGTTGCGGGTAACATATCATCTGTATTCATCATTAAATGGCGAAATGCAGACGAAAAAGCCCCTGCCAGTGAACCAACACTAGCAATATCATTATTGGGTTTACTCATAGTTAAGCTCGTTTACATGTTGCGGTATAGGCAAAATCAGCATCATGAGAGGCAACTTTAAATTCAAGCTGCTCAATAATGTAATCGCCATTTAGTGAGGTATTTAGTTTGCTATCAAGGCGAAGCATTCCGCCTAATTCAGAGGTACTATCAATAAGATAACTCACCGTCAATCCACTCTCTGTGGCTTTAGGAATGCCAATCATGCCTGAATTCATATTCAAAATACGAAATCGGCTTTTTAATGCTTTATCGTCATCTTTTACGAATAACGTATCATCATCAATAAAAGCTTTAACATTTCCTGACTCTTGTAAACGCTCTATTTGATGTAATGCGGAGCCACAATAATACCAATTAGCAATATTCTTATCGGTCGCCTGAAAATCTAATTTCACACCACAGTCATTAGCAATGGCTAACGCGATTTCACTCAATTTTTGAATTGCGCCACCACTAGAAGAAATAATTTTCCCAGAACAATGATGGCTGGTTTTTGCAGATAACGTTACGGTGACATTCGGAGGAGAGTCTATTTCTGCACTGACGATATCGCCAATAAAAAGCGAAAATAAACCAGAGTTAATTCGACCAACTTCTAAATAAAGCCGCCGAGCTTGCTTATTTTTATTATAAGGGCTGGTTTCCGTCAGCAAATAATCCCTTGTCTCGGCATTAAGCCCTGTAATAGCGATTTTACATTCGTTTTGTAATGGATTTGCATATTTTTTTCCTCCTGCTGATATACGCAATCCTTCATACCATTGAAGCCTTTCGCCGACCTCAATCCCCACCCTTATTCGCCGAAGATCCATCTTCATTACTCCAATACACTAATGATTGTGTTTTTGTAAATTCCTCATACCACGGTAAAGCATCATTTTCTGTTAAAAAAACTAAATTAATCCCTTGGTTTAAATAACGATAAGGAATAATAGGTGTATTAGCGACCAAGCGAATACCTGTAATAAGTACTTCACCATCTCGCTCAATATCACAAAACATGGTTTGATTAGCGACCTTCAACGTAAAAATCCAATCAACACCAGCTATTTCGACAGAAAATCGCTGATTAGGAATAGCTTGTAACGGAATAGTTTGCATTTTATCTACCTCCTATTTTTCTTTTTTTCCTATTTGTGTTGATTTTTTACTTTTGACATTTCCACGATTGACTGTTGAGGTTTGCTTTGGTTTTTTTGTCGATTTAGAAGATTTTTTATTATATTCAGGCTCTATTGTTTTCCATTCTATAAATTTGAGTTTTAATTCGATGGCATTCACTTTTTGGGGATCTTCATCATGACTGAGGCTCTCTAACAACATCGGTTGATAGGTTTTGACTCTAGTTTGAATTCCCACCAGTGTGTGTTCGTCATAAAGCTGCTTGATAATAGAGTAACGATTCACAATATCACCCGTTAATAGTAATTCGACACTTATACTAATAGGATCAACAATGATGTGGTCGCTACGATTTTCACCATTTTCAACCGCAAATTTAATAACTTGGTGACTATCAGTAATCGAAACTTTCATCGGATTAACGCTATCAAATAGTGTTGCAAATGACTCTAAATCAAAAATTCTAACTTCAGTTATCATAATTAACTCTTACCTCCGCTAGAGTAGTGCTCTGAAATTTCTTTAGCAGCTTCATTTATCAATGTTTCATTAATCGCTTTCGCAACACCAGGCCCGTCAGTGGCTTGTGTTTCAATTCTAATTTCACCAATTTGAACATTACTTTCATTTTTAACGCTTGATTGGTTACTGATCATTTGACTGGTCATCGGGTTTAAACTATTTGTTGATGACAGTGTTAATCCATTATTTAACGCATTTACATCTTGTACTGGATTATAATAGGGTATTGCTGGCTTTGGTTGTGGAATGGTGTAATTGAGATTGCCTTCGTCAGATAATTGTCGCTCTACTTTTTGAACAACTTTTATTTCGTTTTCAGCATCCTCCATACCTAAAAAGCTTTTTGCTGATTGCCAAATCCCTTTTATTGAATCAATACCTTCATTAACCCAACCTAATATTTTCTCTATATATTCCCACATCCAACTAAATACACTAACCACAGCATCAGAGACAAAAACAAAAACATTAATAATTGATTGCCCCCACTCGATAATATTATTAATGCCTGCATTAAGCGCTATAACAAATTGATTAAATGCGTCAGATATATAATTCCAAGCAGCAATAACATGTTCAGCAATAGCCTTTGAAGCAATCGTTAAAGATTGAACAAAAACTTGCCATGCTTCCCATACAATCATTATTGCGTCTTTAAGCGCGGGGTATTGATCCAAAATACTGCCTATCATTGAATCATTACCATTAATAAAATTCATAATATCGTCATAGACGAGTTTAAATGCCGTCGCTAAGATGCCAATAACAGCAGCAATAGCTAATATAGGGAGTGCCGTTGCAAGTGTAGCAACTGCCGCAGACACCATTGCAGGTAAATAAAAAATGGCAACAGCACTACCAATAGCTGAAAAGAAACCGATAACAAAATCTTTATTCTCAATACAAAAATTAACTAATTTATCAAACCACGTTATTCCTTTTGCAAGAACGGGAATAATTATCTCTAAAAAGTTATTTTTTAATTGTGCTGCTAATTGATCAAACTTATTCATTACTGCATTAAGTTGAATAGAACTTTCGATACTTTCATCATTAATACCAGAAAATTGTTTTTGAACCCCCATTGTGCGCTCTAATTCTTCGCGCCCCTTCATCATTAATTCAATGGTTTTTTCATCGACAACACCCAGTTTTTCCAGCTCTTTTTGGGCACCATCAAAGCTCATCCCTTTGACTTTATCTGCGGTCTTTAAAAGTTGTTCGATAGGATCTTCTGTATCATTAAATGCATTGGCCATTGCCGTCAAATCAGCTTGAGCGGCCTCTTTTGTGCCCCCCATTTCAGCCATAACACCTGAAAATGCATCGATATCGATAGCTGCGATACCTATTTTTTTACTCAGTTTATCTAGCGACTCTATTTCTTTGGCGCGATCTAATGAAGCAGAAAAAACCTTTTGCAAAGTCCCCGTAATATCCTTAGCGCCAATGGCGTTAAGAATATAGTCCTTCATTTTCGCTGTGGTTTTCTGATAGCTTTTACCTGTTTCATCAACACTATCACCTAATCGACGTTGAGCCTTTGCTTCTTTAACTGCCGCTTCAATGCCTTGCGTTTGCATTATGGTAATAAAAGTATCGTAATCAGCACCTAATTGTTTAATCAGTGCATCGATGACAATTTTACTTTCTTTATTTTTCTTTTCAGCTTCAGTTAAAGAACTCAACTCACCATTAAGTGAAGATAATTGCGCCTCCATTGCATCATATTCAGCATTGAGGCTTGCTAAAATATGAGCTTCCGCTGCGCCATTGTTATTGACCAATTCTCTTTGGTAATCTAACACCGACATAGCGCTTTTCAGGTCATCAATACTTTGTGTTACTGAATTAATTTTATCTTGAGTTTCACTGATATTAAGATCAATATTTATTGGCTCATTAAGTGATAAGCCCAGCATGCCCACTAAGATTTCTTGCAAGAATTTATCAAACTCTTGCGTTCCCATTAGTGCGCTTTTAACAATGCTTTGAATTGAGTTTTCAATAGTTACAGAAGCACTTGTCATTTCATCACTATTAAATGAAATACTTATGTCATGATCTTCGGGTAATTCCCCAAGATTGAGGTGAATTTCTTGAACAAAGTTATAGAAACTAGTAATACCTCCTGAAACCCCCTGTTCAATATTTTTCATTTCAACAAGAATTTCATCTGCTGATTTTCTAATATTTGCTAATGCACTATCAGATACTTCAGCCTCCAACATTAGTACCTGAGAAAATACCTGTAATAGAGACATTATCTCTCCTTTGACGCCGCAAGCGCCTCGTTATAACGATTAGTAATCGCGATCTCCCACAGATCAAAGGCTTCCTCTAGATCTATAGTTGTTTTGAGTTCTGTGAAGGAGGCGAAACCCGCGGAGATGATGACTGCAAAGAAGCCATCAGCGTTTTTATAATCGACGGGAGAGAACCGCTGAACTTGCCTAGCAGGTATTGTAGGAAATTTGGGCTCCCGTCTTTGCCGAAAAAACTGGTGTTGTATTTCAGCATTTCGAGTTCAAGACGAATCAAAGCTTCCCCATCAGGCACATGATTATCAATTAATGTGCTGGTTTTTAGATAAATCTCTTGCCCTTCTTTTTCAACTGCCACATAAGCCATCATTTTTAACATGGCTTCTTTGCTAACTTCATAATCGCCAATTTTAGGTGCATTTGATAAAGGATATTTAGCAAGAATTTCTCGCCCAATCGTTGCAGGTAATCGGCTAATAATAAAAGTATGTTCTTCACGATCACTATCAATAACAGTGATCTCTTTTGGTTTAATTAACATAATTAAATTCCATAAAAAAGGCGGCCAAAGCCGCCATTAGATGAATAAGAATAACGCTAAAAATTAACGTGCTCTGACACGATCAAAATCTTGGAAAATAAAGGTGTACTGTTTAGATTTGAGACGCCCAGCACTCGCAATTGAATTACCACGACTACCATTAGTAATTCGACCATTACGAGCAGTGGTAATAGAGCCATCACCATAAGAAGCCACTAATGTAATAATATCGCTTGCATGACGACGTCCTCGTCTTGCTGTATTTGCATCAAGCAAAATAGCCAAGTTTTCATCTTCTTCACTACCTGCTAATACATTAACCGTCACAGTTTGAGGTGTAGGCGCTGACCAACTCACTAAATTACCATTAATATCTACTGCGGTTTGAGTGATATCTACTGCTGGTAAATCTAAAGGATCACCATCATCTGAAAATGTGGTAATAGGAATACCTGCAGGAAATGTGTTACTTGCCTGAATAATTAAACTTAAACCTGTTGCTGAAATATCGTTCATTGTTTGTTCCTTAAACTAAATTGTGTGAGCCTTCAACTTTACGAACCCAATCGCCTTTACCGTAAATTAATACATATTTCATGATGTATTCTGGTAAATTAGAAGGGCCTGTTTCTTCAACGATTTCAGCGTTATACCAATAACCTTTATTTTGTACATCGTGCCACGCTAAATCATCACCTGCTGCATCTGTAATTGCGATTTTTTGTACTTCAGCCAGCGTTTTACCCGTAAGAATAGTGCCATTATTTAATGCTTTCGTAACCGCACCCGCAATAACCATCATCGCTCTTGCTTCACCATCTTTATTCGCTGGAATACCACGAGTGGAAAGCAATAAGCTTAACCATTGCTGTGCGATATGGGCTTTTAGCCATTGCTCATTAGTATGAACACTCATATCTAATGGATTAGAAGCATTTCCACATAAAAAACCACGTTGATAGAAGCTAATATCAGTGCCAGTAACAGCTGTTTCACCGTAATAGTTCACGCGTAATTTATCTAATCTATCCGCCGCAATATCTGTCTTAACTTGAGATGGGAAAGTGATACCAAATTGACGATACATATAGTTAGTCGTCGCGTTTGTGCGATCAAAATCTGTTGCCGCCATAATTGCCATCGGTAGAGCTTGAACAAAAAAGTCATCATCTGTTTTTAAATTTAATCCCGTTGATGCGGTACCGATTAATGCTTTACTATAAATTTCGGCTTGTTTATCCGGAACTGATAAATAGAGCTGGTATTTTACATTTTCACCCGCAATATACTCTGCTAACTCAACACTTTGCTCTACTGAAAGCTCGGTTAAGAATGTCGCACTACCAAATGAATCAGAAATCGCTTCTGCAGCGATAAATGCTTGAAGCGCCGTTTGTGCCACATTACCCTCAGATGCCTCTCCGTCACTTAACCCCATAGCATCGGCTAAAAGTGAGTGATCTATGGTGATCTTCGCTTTTTCTTGTACACCACCACTCATCAAAAAAGCACCATCAAGTGCATTAAAAGTGACGTAACAATTGGCAAATTGAGGTTCGCTTTCAGCATTTAATTTAGCTTGGATCAGAGAAGCAACATCAGCGTAAGACTCAACATCTTTTAGGGAAATATCAGTAATATTTTTAGAGATATCACCGATAGTCAAAGTAAATGCACCCTCTTCAATTAACTTTAATTTATCAAGCGTTGCTGCTGGCGTACCAAATAATGTCGGAGCACGACCTACGGGTTCAAAAGAAGCAATTTGTAGCTCTTTAGGTTTACTAATAGGTGCGGGACTAACATAACTAAAATATTGACGAGCAAATTTCGCTTCTGGTGATCCTGCACCAAGTAATTCATCCACTTGCCCACTAGCAAATTCAAGTACTTTCCCTGCTGGAATTTTAGGGTTTGTTGAGAAAATACGAGCTGTAAGTTTACGCATAGGTGCGGCTGATGCACCAATAACTGCGCTCGCAATATCAATATAGCGCGTTTGTTTAATAGACATATTTATCCTTAAATACGATATAGATTAGTAATAATTAAATTTGTTGCAGCAGTGTCTAAAGATAACGTACTGGAAAAAGTGACATTAAAATCAAATGAGGGATTATGCTCATAACTATTTCCAGCATTTATTATCGGCGCTCGTCTAATTTCGCTCGCACGTTGTATCCCTATTCCCACTTTTCTCATTGATTCGACAAAAGACAACGAATTAATAATCATTCGAGTCATTCGAATTAAATCACCTGCTGTTAAATTTGGATGTTGTTTAATAAAACCTTGAACCTGAAATGTTAATTCGAACAGTTGTTTTTCTTTATGATTTGCATTATTACCTTGAATATTATAATTTCTTTTTTGCCAACCTTGGCCAACCTCCTTTATAGGAAAAAACATAATAATATTATTATCTTGTTTTTTATCTGGCTGATAACCAGCAATAACATCAACATTAATATTTGCTGATTTAAATTGTTTTAATAGTTGTTCACGAATGGCAATATTAATATCATTATCTTTCATTTTACCTCCTTAATATAACTCTCCTTTTCTTTATAAGAATTTAATCTATTTTATTTTATTTTATTTTGTTTTATTTTATTTTATTTTATAAATAATTTTTATTGATTATAAATTAATTAAAGGGATTTTTAATTAATACACTCTTGCCGAATATAATCTTGTAAACCTAAAATGATCTGTTCTGATTGCGCAATTCGTTCTCTGAGTACCCAATAATTTCGGATAGCGGTGTCAGTAGGTCTGGCGGTGCTTGCATCAACCAAGCCGGTGGTGGAATTGGCTGATATTTTGGGGCATTCTGCTTTGATATACACCCGCTCAGGAGTACGCTCACTAATATCACGCAACTGATCAATTTCTTTTTTTGCATGCACAAGTTCCTGTAAATGACGATTATCAAGTTGATTAAGCTGACTTATTCTTAATTGATAATCTTTATTCTCTGCAATCTGTTGAATAAGAGATTGATTAATATTATTGTATTCCTTTTTCAAGGATTTATTTTTATCAATTAACCAAATCGATCCTATACCTAGGCATAAAATCACTATTGCCATTATTTTTAATAAATAATTCATAATAACAACCAGGCATCTTCAAAAACTTTTTCTGAATAAGGTTGATAGCCAAGTTCAATATTAACAATCACTACTGCTAAAGGAATAGCGACATTTTTTAATTGTGTATTAATTGGATTATCTTCCTCAATACCAATTTCTTTTGATGCTCTAATAATATAGCCTGCCGTATTATTTTCGTTAGGTGGAGCATAACGATTGATAATTGTTTTAATAGTGTTTAAACCATATTTTTTTTGGTACGTTTGTAATAATTTGTAGATAGCTCGTATTCCATATTCAGGTGAAATAAATTGACAAAAATCTTTATCGGTTTGCTCTATGGATAATCCTTGCCATTTCGAACCGTGCCGGATATTACCGGGATTATTATTACGCTCACCTCGTGCTATTTTAGCCATTTTTAACTCCTGCTCTTCCTTTAAGGAGTTTACTCACGGAATCTACTCCGACATAGCCAATAAACACACTGGCTAAGTAAGCAAACTCATGATTAATATTAAATAAAATTAGAATATCTTTAATAAACCAAGCAAACATTGCACACATCAGCCCATCTATAGAGGTTTTTTTCCATCCTCCGCCGTTATATAAACCTCGAAGAATAGCCATTCCTCCAGCTAGAGAGGCTGATATTCCTTGTTCTTTCATTGAAGAAAGGACAATAAATATCTGTTCCCATAGATCTGGATTTTCTTTCATTGTTTCTCATGGCTTACCTCCAATAGGAGGAACTGTAATAAATAATATACTCATCCACAGCACTTAAATTTAAGTACTGTTTTAACATGAGTATGTTTATGTTTTATCTAATTAGATAAGTGGCAGATAGAAAAAAAGACCACATGGTGGTCTTCTATTGAAAATAAAATTTAACAGATATCGTTAATTTATATTAGTTACGAAAATAGAGATACAAAAAAGCCCCACTTCAAAAGTGGGGCTCTTTATATTCTGTTGTGAGGTCTTTAGATACAAATCTCTCACTGTGGAGTTATAGTATGCTTATTTTTCCTAGAAGTCAATAACTAGTTTCTACAAAAATAAATAAATAGAGAAAATTATTACTTAGCAGTCACTTCTTGCAGAATTTTTTCTGATAAGGACTCTTCTTTAAAGCACTCTTCAACTAAATGTTCAAATAACGGCTTGTAGTTACTGTACGCAGCAGTTTTAGAAACACTCACCACCATTTGTACTTTCTCTAATACTTCGCTGAATTTTAAACGAGGATACCCGCGTCCTGAACATTGATTACAAGGTTTGAAAACAGACATACCCTGCTTTTCACTCTCTTTTTTATCTAAAACTTGACCACGTCCATGACAACGACATGCTAAACGAATTTCAGCTTTCCCCTTACATGTAGGGCAAACCACTCGAGTTGTTTCTCTTACTTCACGGTAAGAAGTTTTATTTTGGGGTTTAACTTTAAGCTCATTTTTAAAATTTCGCTCAAGCTCTTTAACAGATTTTGAGGTGTAGCTTTTGGTAGTAAAAACGTCAACTTCAATAAATCCATTACTGCAATCAGGACACGCTTTCTTACTTGCGGCACTTCTTGCGTAATCTTGGAAAGCATAATTAGCAATAATGTGTAAAACATTAGCTTTCACATCTTCATTAAGTTTATCAATGACTTTATATTGATAAGCTTGGGTTAGTGCATATTGATAAAGGCTTTCTATTGCTTCACTGGGATGATTAATACTATGTTTAGCTAAAAATAACTCTATGCCCATTCGCCCTTTTCGAGTTGCTAAACTAATTGATGTCATCACATCAGTCACTGACAGTGAATCTACTGCCTTCACTGTTCTTACATCACTTAATACAATGCTTTTTGGTGAAAAATATTTAGGTAAGTCTGCTAGTCTCATTTAATGCTCCTTTTGATTTCCTATCACTACTCATTGGTCATCCATGTACCACGACAAGGCATGGCATTTATGCATCTAAATCACCCGCATTTTACGGCGTTATCTCAACGTGATTTTTACTTACCACTCTTGCATTGGTTTATTTAGTTACTTTTTTGTACTTTTCGCACTTTTATTAACTAATAGTTAATGCTATATTTTAACCAAAGTGACGTCAAGCAGCAAAGGAAATTAACCAGTGGTTAAAAATGATAATAAAACGGAGTTCACAAAAAGGCTTCAAGAAGCTTGCTTAGATTCAGGGATTGCAGGACGTGGATTAGGTAAAAGAATTACAGATGCACTCGCTGAGCAAGGCATAAAAGTCAGTGCTCCAGCTGTATGGAAATGGCTGAACAATGAGTCAATTCCTGATCCAACAAATATCTTAGCATTAAGTCGATGGCTCGATGTTCGAGCAGAATGGTTAGAATATGGGCGAGGAGCAAAAAGAAACGATGGTGTTTCAGTAAATGAAATGACACCTGTTGATGATTGGGATAATAATACGCCGATAGAACGAGATGAAGTTGAGATCCCCTTCTATACTACTATTGAATTGGCTGCAGGTTTCGGAAGTTGTACCACTGATAATCAAAAGGTGGAATTATTGAGATTTTCTCGTTCTACATTTAATCGCTATGGTGTTCAACCTAGTGATGCCGTTGCTTTTAAAGTTCATGGTGACAGTATGTCCCCAGTTATTCCTGATGGTTCGATTGTCACTATCAGTACAGGACATACAAAAATTATTGATGGTGGTATTTATGCTATTCAACAAGGCGATCTTTTGAGAGTTAAAATTTTACACCGACTCCCCAATAACACCATTATCATCCGTAGCTATAATACTATTGATTACCCAGATGAGCGTTCGACATTAGAAGAAGTAAAAATTTTGGGACGAGTATTTAATTGGTCTGTGATGGGTTGGTGATCACGATAATACACAAAAACACCACAATCTTTTTATGTGGTGTTTTTTTACTATATCATTTCAATATTAAAATTGATCCAAGAAAAAACCCGCTATCTCTTGCGAGATAACGGGTTCTTATATGGTGCCGGCTACCGGAGTCGAACTGGTGACCTACTGATTACAAGTCAGTTGCTCTACCAACTGAGCTAAGCCGGCTAATTCTGGCGGAAGGATAGAGATTCGAACTCTAGGATGGTTTCCCATCGGCGGTTTTCAAGACCGCTGCCTTCAGCCACTCGGCCATCCTTCCATAGCGCGGAATTATGCCTATCTCTGACCCCGCTGTCTAGTCCTGATTGTAAAAAAAATGACTTTTTTATCTGTTTGCTCAATCTTCAAACGCTTTCTGCTTAAAAAATGCTAACTCACTAATATATTGATTAATTTTTGATAACTAAAGATAAAAAAGCAGAGTGATATCAAGAAATAAACGGAGTACCCCATAAGGAACTAAATAAAAATAAATAAGAGGAAAAATGAAAAAGAGAATTATAGATAAGAAAAAACCCGCTACCTCTTACGAGATAACGGGTTCTTATATGGTGCCGGCTACCGGAGTCGAACTGGTGACCTACTGATTACAAGTCAGTTGCTCTACCAACTGAGCTAAGCCGGCTAATTCTGGCGGAAGGATAGAGATTCGAACTCTAGGATGGTTTCCCATCGGCGGTTTTCAAGACCGCTGCCTTCAGCCACTCGGCCATCCTTCCATAGCGCGGAATTATGCCTATCTCTGACCCCGCTGTCTAGCTCCGATTGTAAAAAAAATAGATTTTTTTGTTTGTTTGCTCAAAGTTCATCCGAATATCCCTTTTAAAAGGATAACCTGTTAATATAATGGCTGAATAATGGTGATTGTTTATTCAATTTTCTATTTTTAATTACATTGTCTCTTAAAGGCTCGCAAACTGAATGCGTACATTGAACCAACTCAAGCCAAATACACTAACTCGTCTATATGCCCTATTCCTTCTTTTTATGGTCATATCGCTTTTTCTATACGCTTACAGTTATTTTGACACTTGGCTAGATAGCAAAAAAAACGCTATCAACAATACAACTCTCAAATTCTCTCGACAGGTTGAAGATTACCGTTATCACTCTAATCAGCTTTTTCAGTTATCAAATAAAATAACCGATACCTCGATGTTTCCTGTATTGCGACTTAATCCAATAAAATTGCGTTCTGATGTATTTTGGCTTGAAGGACGAGACCAAACCGTAGATTCCATTATATTTGGTAAACCCAATGAGCAAACCTTTCAGTTAGCACAACGATTTGCAAATTCACTCGAAATTCTTTGGGGTGTGCGTAATGATTACAGTTCACTTTATTATCTAAATGGTAAAGGGAATGATCTTATCTTAATTACGACCCATTCTGTGCTTAAACCGGAGATCCGTTACAAAGAAAGCTATTTAACATTAACGGCTGAAAGTAAACGGTCTGAGTTATTGATGCAATCAACTGCATTAGATGAAAAAGAGAGCCTTTCTCCTATTAGGAAAATGTCTACGGAAAACATTTATTACTATACTTATCGTATTATGTTTAATGTTCCGGGTCAGCTAACCAGCGTAGTGGCGTTTGATTTGCCTATCAATAATTTCTTGCCTTCAGAGCTATCTCCACACTACTTAAGATTACTTCCGACAGGTCAGCAATCTGTTTATGACAAGAATAACATTGAAATATCAACCGATGGCTCTTCACTGATTTTTTCTCAACCGATTATTGGGATCCCATATTCACTCTCTTATGAATACCCTATGAAGTCGATTATAAAAGAGATTGCCTACAAAAATATTTGGTTATTAATCAGTCTACTGATATTTATTTCTATCTCCGTTTTTGGCCATATTTATATCCGTAACAAGTACGTTTTCCCTTATATCTCTATGACTCGTAATCTACGGATCAAAGAAGAGATGACAAACGACATCATTTCAAACCTTCCGATAGGATTACTAGTCTATAATTTTTCCTCTAACCATAAGATTATTAGTAATAGTCATGCGGAAAAATTACTGCCTCATATCGATTTATCTAAGATCCGCCAAATGGCAGTTGAGCACAATGGCTTAATTCAAACGGCTATCAACAACGAAATTTATGAAATAAGAACAAGTAATAATAACAATATTGACAATACCTCATTATTCATATTTCTGAATAAAGATAACGAAGCGCTAATCAATAAAAAATTACAACTTGCACAGCAAGAATATGAGAAAAATACCATCGCACGACGCAAGATCTTATCTAATATGTCATTAGAATTAATGCGTCCTATCAAAGATATAAATGAGATGGTTTATCAATTTAAAGAATTATTACCCGAAGACACTCATCAACAATTGCTTAGCTTATTATTAGAGAAAACAAATTACATTTCTGAATGGATAGAAAACATTACATTAATTAATAAGTTAGAAAACCAAGAATGGAAAATTCATAAGGATGAATTTGAACTATCAACATTAGTTGAATCTATTCTGATAACAGCATCACCTTTTATGATAAGAAAAGGCCTAACACTTTATTTCCACAATAATATAAGACCTGGATTACTTTTAATTAACGATGGTCCCGCTTTAAGTAAGATTATTTTATCATTGATTAATTATGCCATTAGCACGACTAATTATGGAAAGATAACCGTTAATCTGAATTTAGTTAAAAATAAAGATAAAGAAGAAATACTTATAGATATTATTGACAGTGGAAGCGGGCTTACCCCTCAAGATATTGCTAATATAAAATACCCATTCTTAGGACAAGCAATGGGAGACAAATATTATTCTAATTCAGGTATCATTTTTTATTTATGCCATTTGCTATGCAACAAAATACAAGGAGAATTAACGATTAAGAGCCAAGAAAGTATTGGTTCTCATTTCCAAATTGCACTCCCATACCAGCATATAGATACTGAAGAACGAACATTTAACGTATTATTAGAGGGAGTAAACGCAAAACTCGCTATAAAAAATCCTGAAATAGAAAAAATTATCTGTCAACAGCTTGATAAATATGGCGCCACATACTTTGATAAAAATAGAGAGAATCTTTATCCTGAATACGATATCATACTTAAGGATACGCCGAATGATAACCCTGAATCTCCAACAATATTATTAATGAGTTCTATTGTTGGATTTGAAAAAATATCAAAAGATTTAATAAAGTGTAACTATAACTTCGGTGATCCGTTAATAGAGGCTATTACTTATTTAATTGAAGAAAATGAGTCATTTTCCCTAGATACAACTGAAGAGAGTATTTGGGATGAAAATAATAACCTTGATAAATACGAAGTAATTCTTAATAATTATAGGAAGAAGTTGAATGGTAGTGATTATAAGGAACTATTTATCAGTACTGTTCCTATTGATGTTGAAAAACTACACTTAGAAGCAACAAATAAAGACTTTTATTCTCTAGCCCAGACAGCTCACCGTCTAAAAGGGGTTTTTGCCATGTTAGATTTAGAATATCTCAGAGAAAGCTGTGAATATTTAGAGCATGACATAAAAAATCATAATGAATTAGAGATCAAAGAACGTATCACTCAACTGGATAAATGGATTCAACAGTTGCTGCAGCAAGGTAACAATTAAACATGAATAACCTTAATATTATTATTGCCGATGATCACCCAATCGTTTTATTCGGTATTCGTAAATCTTTAGAACAAATTGAATGGGTCAATGTTGTAGGTGAATTTGAAGATTCGACTTCACTTATCAATAACTTACCTAAGTTAAATGTGGATGCTTTAATTACTGACTTGTCTATGCCTGGCGATAAGTATGGTGATGGTATTACACTCATTAAGTACATTAAAAGACATTATCCTAATTTGTCGATTATTGTACTCACAATGAATAACAACCCAGCTATTTTGAGCGCAGTTCTTGATCTTGAAATTGAAGGTATTGTGCTTAAGCAAGGTGCTCCGACTGATCTACCAAAAGCATTGGCTGCACTACAAAAAGGCAAGAAATTTATGCCTGAAAGCGTTGCGAAGCTACTTGAAAAAGTAAATGCAAATGGTTATGGCGATAAACGTTTATCACCAAAAGAAAGTGAAGTGCTGAGATTATTTGCTGAAGGCTTTCTTGTGACTGAAATCGCGAAAAAACTTAATCGTAGTATTAAAACGATTAGTAGTCAGAAAAAATCAGCCATGATGAAATTAGGTGTCGATAACGATATCGCATTACTTAATTACTTGTCATCAGTGACTATTGATAAGGAAATTAACGGCCCAGATTAATTTCACCGTAGTTACCTTAGTCGCACCGATAAAATCAGGAAGCTCATCCCTTTGTGGGAGCTTCTCTGCTTTTTAATTTTTACTCTTTATCTCTCATTCTCTTTGGGTTTGCCTTTCTCTTTTCTTGCAAATATTTCCTGTTCAGAAGCACCTTATAAGCTGCATGGCTTATATCATACCTTTACTAGTTTTTTCGCTTATAGGCTGTTACAGAGACTCCCTCACTCTCCTTTTAATCGGCTTGTCTTATTATGGCTGTACTTTGTTTCATTTTATCTATCAAAATACTTTGTAATTACGTCATTTTTACCTTATTTTGACTTAAAAAAAACCAAGGCTAATAAATTAGCCTTGGTTTTTTTACTCGTTTTATTGTTCACGATCTAGAATTATTCTTTAGGTATATACTTCACCAACACTTCTCTTAAAATAGAAAGCGAAACAGGTTTAGATACACAATCATTCATTCCTGCATCAATACAGCGTTGTTTCTCTTCTGCAATCGCATTCGCCGTCACACCAATCACAGGCATATTACTGCCTATTTCTCTTATATGTGTTGCCAGCTGATAACCATTCATGTTTGGCATATTGACATCCGTCAGAACGATATCAACATGATTTTTAGCTAAATACGTTAATGCGTCACAGCCATCTTCTGCTGTTACTGTATTAAAACCGATTTTTTTCAGTTGATCAGTCAACAATAAGCGGTTTATTGGGTGATCATCGACAATAAGAATCGTTAAGGTTTGTAAGCTACAATCAGTATCTTGCTCCACCATATCCACACAATTTGCTTCCACTTTATTTTGTGGCAATTGCAGGATTATTTTTGTTAACTCGTTTAATTTATAAGTACTGCAGACCCATACGTTTCCAGCTGTTTTCTTCGACGGCTCAAAATAATGCTCGTTGATCCTAATAAATTGGCAGTTATCTTTTCTTGGTATATCGTAATCTGTGATAATAAAATCGGTTGAAGATAACACCACTTCTTCAGTAAGTAATTCGCAACTCAAGCCAAAATAACGAAGGTATCGACCAATAAAGCCTTCTAAATAGAGATTTTTAATATCAATAAAACAGCGAACATTACTTTCTTTATAAATATTCTGTTTAGAAGAAGGCTCAACGCCTTCTAAAGCACCATAAAGAGGTATACGAACTGTAAAGCGGCTACCAATATTTTCTTGGGAAACAACGCTGATATCCCCATCCATTAAGTTAATTAGTTTTTCACAAATAGCTAAACCTAATCCTGTCCCTTCTGATGCACTTTCTGTATTTTGAGACACTTGGAAGAATGGTTCAAAAAGCTCATGCAATGCTTTGTCGCTGATCCCTCGCCCTGTATCGTGAATATCGAAATAGAGATAATAATCATCTTTATAAAGATGCAAGGTAATACACCCTGTCGTAGTGAATTTAATACTGTTATTCAATAAATTAGAGATAACTTGTTGCACACGAACTGGATCACTATTTACAATTTTAGGTACATCAGGTTCGATAAAACAGTAAATAGCTAAGTCTTTTTTCGCAATCAAAGGTAAATAGTTAGAGATAACAAAAGAGAGCACTTGGCGACAATTAAATGGCTTAATATCAATTTTTAACTGTTTAGATTCAATTTTCGAGAAATCGAGGATATCACTAATAATTTTTAGTAATAACGATGAGGAGTTATCCATCGTTTTTAATAATCGAGCAGCATCATCGCTTTGTGTAAGAGATTGTAATAACTCTAAATTACCAATAATGCCATAAAGTGGCGTTCGTAATTCATGGCTGACAGTTGCCAAGAACATCGATTTAGCTTGGTTAGCTTGCTCCGCAGCTGTCGCCATGTTTTGTAATGAGCGCTCCATTTTAACCCGTGCGCTAATATCCACTAAAACACAGATGGCCACATCTTCATTTTGATAACGTGAATTAACAAAGCTAATTTGCAGATGATTACGATTGTTGGTCACTACATCGACCATATTGCTACTTTTCTCAGCAATAATAGAGAGGATATTTTGTTTATCGCTATGGCTAAGTAAACGAAAATAGTTATGAGCGAGTTCGTTACTTAAAATGATCATGCCATCACGTATTCTAAGAATACTAATCCCAACTGGCGCTGATGCTACAATCTTATGGTTAAACTGCTCGTGTTCTTCCAGTCGAGAGGCATTGTTTTCAGCTGGGGAGAATATTTTTCGCTCAAAGATCCATACGAAGATAAAAATCATAATGGCTGAAATAATATTTAAGATCAGCGCATTAAAAATCGTAAATTTAAATTCATTTAAAATTTGTTTGAGTGGTAATGAATACACCACACTAAAAGATGAAGGCAATAATTTACGCTTAGCAACTAAGTCACTAAAGTCTTCATCAAAACCAAAATAAGGGGCACTAACATCAGGAACTTGTTTAACGGCATGATAGTTATTTTCTGCTGGATAGCTTAAAACAGTGGTATTTCTACTATTAAGAAGGTGAATTGAAATCACTCTGTCTTTGGCGGGAGAAAAATATTCAAGGCGAATTGCCCTTTCAATACCGATCAAGCCAATAAATTTACCTGAGGCATAAACTGGCGACATAACATATAAAATGCCGCTATCTCCTTTTGCATCTGGCACTATCCAATATTGGTTAACCTCTTTACCTTGTGCGCGTTGATTGATGTAGTTACGTGTATTTTCGTAAACCATCTTTTTCAACATTTCAGTATCAACAGGGGATGCGCGCAAAGGGAAGTTAATCATACACATGCTATGGGAGCCAACCATAAAGACTTGGTTTATTCCTTGCAGGGCGGGTGTATTATCTTTCCAATAATATAAGATGCTGTTAAATGAGCGAAAATAGCTATTTGTTTGTCCTTTAAACAATTCACAATCCGCAGTGTCATTAAGTTTATGAAGTGAAAAAGGTCCTTCATAAAATAATGAATTTTTCATGCTCGGATTTAAATTGATCTGTTCTTGATGTCGTTCTGCGAGGTATTGTAAATCACGGATGGTGCCAGAAGTTTGCCTAAAGAAGCCAAGGAGATTGGTGTAGTTATTACTATACTCTTGCCGAATATCTGACTTTGTATCATTGAAAATATTGATGAGGTAAAACATGGTTAACAATGCACCCATCGCCCACAACATGATACCTAATACACGAAAAAGGTAGCGGGAAATTTTTAACGATGTTTTAAAGGACGAGAGATATCTCAAACAACCACCCTAATCAATAATGCCTACCGCATAAGAAACTTATTCTATTCTAGCAGAAGTTACTGTATGTCTGAATGATATGATCTTTATCATCAAGATAATTTTTTCTGATGATGAACTGATCCTACCATATAAAAAAAGCAGGCAATTATGCCTGCTTTCTTTTATTTATACATCACAATAATGATAAATATTATTCTTCGTCTGCATCATCCGCTAAATCTGAATCAGGTGCTTCTGATGACTCTTCGTTAATAACTTCATTAACTTCATCGTCATCTAATGCATCATCTTCATCTTCAACACGTTGCAAGCCAACGACCAACTCACCTTCGGTTGTACGAATTAAGGTAACACCTTGTGTATTACGTCCAACAATGCTGACTTCAGAAACTCGTGTACGAACTAATGTACCCGCATTCGTGATCATCATAATCTGGTCAGTTTCTTCAACTTGAATTGCACCAACAACTTTACCGTTACGCTCACTGACTTTAATAGAGATAACGCCTTGTGTTGCACGATTCTTCGTTGGGTATTCGCTTTGAGCAGTACGTTTACCATAACCATTTTCAGTTACGGTTAAGATATCACCTTCACCACGAGGGATGATAAGTGAAACCACTTTATCGTCATCGCTCAGTTTCATACCACGAACACCTGTCGCAGTACGTCCCATTGGGCGAACACAATCTTCTGCAAAGCGAACCACTTTACCATCCGCAGAGAACAACATAACTTCGTTAGTGCTGTCGGTTAAATCAACACCGATTAACTCATCACCTTCATTTAAGTTGACGGCAATAATACCTGCACTACGAGGACGGCTGAAATCTTGCAGAGGTGTTTTCTTCACCGTGCCGCTTGCTGTTGCCATAAAGACAAACTTACCTTCTTCATACTCTCTCACTGGCAAAATAGCCGTAATACGTTCATTTTGCTCAAGAGGTAATAAGTTGATAATTGGGCGACCACGAGCACCGCGACTTGCTTCTGGTAATTGGTAAACTTTCATCCAGTAGAGACGACCACGGCTTGAGAAGCACAGAATGGTGTCATGGGTGTTAGCTACCAACAGACGATCTATAAAATCTTCTTCTTTAATTCTTGCTGCTGATTTACCTTTACCGCCACGACGCTGTGCTTCGTAATCGGTAAGTGGCTGATATTTAACGTAACCTTGATGAGAAAGTGTCACAACAACATTTTCTTCATTGATCAAGTCTTCGATATTAATATCTGCTGTATTTTCAGTGATTTCAGTACGACGAGGATCGTTATATTGATCTTTAATCGCATTTAGCTCTTCACGAATGACTTCCATCAGACGCTCTGGGCTTCTTAAGATATGTAATAGCTCAGCAATTTGGAGCAATAACTCACGATATTCATCTAACAGTTTTTCATGTTCAAGGCCGGTCAGTTTCTGCAAACGCAGATCCAAAATAGCCTGAGCTTGTTGCTCTGTTAGATAGTACTTACCGTCATGCACACCATATTGTGGCTCTAACCATTCAGGACGAGCAACATTGCTGTCACCAGCACGCTCTAACATGGTAGAAACGCTACCTAAATCCCAAGGTTGTGCAATTAACGCCGCTTTTGCTTCTGCTGGATTTGGTGCTTGACGGATCATTTCAATAACTGGGTCAATGTTCGCCAAGGCAACAGCCAGTGCTTCTAAGATATGGGCGCGGTCGCGTGCTTTACGTAATTCGAAAATAGTACGACGAGTAACAACTTCACGACGATGACGAATAAAGGCAGAGATAATTTCTTTTAAATTTAATAATTTTGGCTGGCCTTGGTGAAGCGCAACCATATTAATACCAAAAGAAACCTGCATTTGTGTTTGTGAGAATAAGTGATTTAATACCACTTCACCCACAGCATCACGTTTGATTTCAACGACAATACGCATACCGTCTTTATCAGACTCATCACGTAAGCCGCTAATACCTTCAATACGCTTATCTTTAACAAGCTCTGCAATTTTTTCAATTAAGCGAGCTTTATTCACCTGATAAGGAATTTCTGTCACGATAATAGTTTCGCGACCTGTCTTCTCATCAGTTTCGATATCAGCCTGAGCACGGATATAAATTTTTCCGCGACCAGTACGGTAAGCATCTAAAATTCCTCTGCGACCATTAATAATAGCGGCAGTCGGGAAATCAGGCCCCGTAATATGTTCCATCAACTCTTCAATCGTGATGTCTTCGTTATCAACGTAAGCAAGACAGCCGTCGATAACTTCGCCTAGGTTATGTGGAGGAATGTTTGTTGCCATCCCTACCGCAATCCCTGAAGAACCATTGACTAACAAGTTTGGAATACGGGTTGGCATTACAGCCGGAATATGTTCTGTTCCATCATAGTTAGGAACAAAATCAACCGTTTCTTTTTCCAAATCCGCCAGCAGTTCATGGGCGATTTTCGCCATACGAACTTCGGTATAACGCATCGCAGCCGCCGAGTCACCATCAACTGACCCGAAGTTACCCTGCCCGTCAACCAACATGTAACGCATAGAAAAAGGCTGTGCTAAACGAACAATCGTTTCATAAACAGCACTGTCACCGTGCGGGTGATATTTACCGATAACATCCCCAACAACACGGGCTGATTTTTTATAAGGTTTATTCCAATCGTTTCCTAGTACATTCATCGCGAAAAGCACTCGGCGGTGTACTGGCTTCAGTCCGTCTCGAACATCGGGTAATGCGCGTCCTACAATAACAGACATCGCATAATCCAAATATGAGCTTTTCAGCTCTTCTTCGATATTAACTGGTGTGATTTCTCTGGCAATGTCGCTCATGGAGCCACTGTCCCTCATACTACGGATTCAAAGGTTTAGAACTATACCACAAATCGCCAATTTTTGGAAAAAGGAAACAACTAAATTAATGATCCTTTCGCTATTCTCTTCGATTTCACCGTCTAACGTTGGTAGAATCATGGCAATATGAAAATAGGAGTAATACTTTCTGATGAATGATAAAACAACCTCTTTACATGCTAACGTGGATCAGCATGAAATCGACAAGTTTGAAAGCGTCGCATCACGGTGGTGGGATCTTGAAGGTGAATTTAAGCCATTACACCGCATCAACCCACTAAGACTCAACTATATTCAAGAACGCGCAGACGGCCTATTTGGAAAAAAAGTCCTAGATGTCGGTTGTGGTGGCGGTATTTTGTCTGAAAGTATGGCATGTGCTGGAGCTGAAGTAACTGGACTTGATATGGGTACAGAGCCATTACAAGTTGCACGTTTACACTCACTGGAATCGGGTATACCTGTCACTTACATTCAAGATACCGTTGAAAACCACGCGAATGACAACCCACAAACTTACGACATCGTTACCTGTATGGAGATGTTAGAGCACGTTCCTGATCCATCTTCTGTGGTAAGAGCCTGTGCAAAACTGGTAAAACCTGGTGGAAATGTTTTCTTCTCAACCATCAATCGTAATAAAAAAGCGTGGCTAATGCTGGTCGTAGGTGCGGAGTATATTCTGAATATGGTACCTAAAGGCACACATGATGCTAATAAGTTTATTCGCCCATCAGAATTGCTTAGTTGGGTCGATGAAACCGATTTACGTAGCAAAAATATGATTGGTTTACATTATAACCCAATCACTGACAAATTCCGATTAGCGCCAAATGTCGATGTGAATTATATGGTGCACACACAATCGACACATAACTCGAATTCATGAAACTGAAAGTTTGATTTGGTTTAATAAAACATCAAACGATCACATTTTTTAAAATTGACTTTACATCGTTGTCACTTGAATTTGTGTTTCTTACTGCCTGTATTTATGCAGGGTACAGGCAGTTATTAAAAAATTTATCCCCTATTTATCCACAGAAACAATCAGATTTGTACACTTGATCAATCTCTCAATTACCTTTATCTTGTTATCACCATTTGAACCAACCCCTATATATTGTGTTTCCTTAAATTTCACACCACAAGACTCCTTGACACAAATTGTCATCGGGAGCGTTTTTTTGCGGTATAAAATTTCAGGTAACACTAATGCAAGAAAGGTGCATCGCTCATGAATCACAGCCTGCTAGTCACAAAACGTGATGGTCATAAAGAACGCATTGACTTAGACAAAATTCACCGTGTTATCGCCTGGGCCGCTGAAGGTCTAGAAAATGTCTCTGTATCTCAAGTTGAATTACGTTCTCAGATTCAGTTTTATGATGGTATCAAAACTGCTGATATCCATGAAACACTGGTAAAAGCTGCTGCAGACTTAATCTCTGCTGAAACGCCTGATTATCAGTATCTCGCTGCCCGTCTTGCCGTATTTAATCTACGTAAAAAAGCGTATGGCCAATTTGAGCCACCAGCACTGTATGATCACGTTAAAAAATTAGTCGATTTAGGCAAATACGATCGCCATCTTCTCGAAGATTACACGCAAGAAGAGTTCGAACAGATGAATAACTTTATTGTTCATCAACGTGATATGAATTTCTCCTACGCTGCGGTTAAACAATTAGAAGGCAAATACTTCGTTCAAAACCGTATTACAGGTGAAATTTACGAAAGTGCGCAATTTTTATACGTTCTAGTCGCTGCTTGCTTGTTTTCTCGTTATCCACAAGCAACTCGTATGGACTATATCGAACGCTTCTATAATGCGATTTCAACCTTTAAAATTTCATTACCAACGCCAATCATGGCGGGTGTAAGAACACCAACTCGTCAATTTAGCTCTTGCGTTTTAATTGAGTGCGACGACAGCCTTGATTCTATCAATGCGACATCAAGTGCTATTGTGAAATACGTTTCTCAACGTGCGGGTATTGGTATCAATGCAGGTCGTATTCGTGCATTAGGTAGCGCTATTCGTAATGGTGAAGCATTCCACACAGGCTGTATCCCTTTCTATAAACACTTCCAAACTGCGGTGAAATCTTGCTCGCAAGGTGGTGTTCGTGGTGGTGCGGCAACCTTATTCTACCCATTATGGCATTTAGAAGTTGAAAGCCTGCTGGTACTGAAAAATAACCGTGGTGTTGAAGATAACCGTGTTCGTCATTTAGATTATGGCGTGCAATTAAACAAATTAATGTATGAGCGTTTAATCAAAGGTCAGGATATTACTTTATTCAGCCCTTCTGATGTTCCTGGTTTATACGATGCATTCTTTGCAGACCAAGACGAATTTGAACGCTTATATGTACAATATGAGAAAGACAAAAGTATCCGCCAAAAACAAGTTAAAGCGGTTGAGTTATTCTCATTAATGATGCAAGAACGTGCCTCAACTGGCCGCATTTACATTCAGAACGTTGACCATTGTAATACACATAGCCCATTTGATCCGGCTGTTGCACCAATTCGCCAATCAAACTTATGCTTAGAAATTGCACTGCCAACTAAACCATTAAATGATATTAAAGATCCTAATGGTGAAATTGCACTGTGTACGTTATCTGCATTTAACTTAGGTGCAATTGAAAATCTTGATGATTTAGAAGAACTTGCTCGTTTAGCCGTTCGTTCACTTGACGCCTTGTTAGATTATCAAGACTATCCAATCTTGGCTGCTCAAAAAGGGGCAATGGGTCGTCGTACTTTAGGTATTGGTGTTATTAACTTTGCTTATTATTTAGCAAAACACGGTGTCCGCTACTCTGATGGTAGTGCAAATAACTTAACCCATCGTGCATTTGAAGCTATTCAATACTATTTATTAAAAGCATCTAATGAATTAGCGAAAGAACAAGGCGCATGCCCATGGTTTAATGAAACCACTTACGCTGAAGGTATTTTACCTATTGATACCTATAAAAAATCATTAGATGTACTGACCAATGAACCACTGCATTACGATTGGGAAGGCTTACGCAAAGACATTAAAGAGTACGGTTTACGTAACTCAACACTATCCGCGCTGATGCCATCAGAAACCTCTTCACAGATTTCGAATGCGACAAATGGTATCGAGCCACCGCGTGGTTATATCAGTATTAAAGCCTCTAAAGACGGTATTTTACGTCAAGTGGTTCCTGAGTATGAGCGTTTGAAAGGCGCTTATGAATTACTGTGGCAAATGCCAAGTATTGAAGGTTACTTGCAGTTAGTCGGTATTATGCAAAAATTCGTTGACCAAGCGATTTCTGCAAACACTAACTACGATCCTACTCGTTTCCCTAGCGGTAAGGTTCCAATGAACCAACTGCTGAAAGATTTGCTGCTCGCTTACAAATATGGTGTGAAAACACTTTATTATCACAATACCCGTGACGGTGCAGACGATGTACAGGGTGATCTGGAAGAAGTCGTTGAGACGGAAGATTCAGATTGTGAAGGCGGCGCGTGTAAAATTTAATTGAGGAAGCTATGTCTTATACTACTTTTTCACAAGTTAAAAATGATCAACTTCAGGAGCCCATGTTTTTTGGGCAACCTGTTAACGTAGCGCGTTATGATCAGCAAAAATATCCTATTTTTGAAAAGCTAATTGAAAAACAGCTCTCCTTCTTCTGGCGTCCAGAAGAAGTGGACGTTTCTCGTGATCGTATTGACTATAATGCATTACCTGATCATGAAAAACATATTTTTATTAGTAACTTAAAATATCAAACGTTGTTGGATTCGATTCAAGGAAGAAGCCCTAACGTGGCATTCTTACCTTTAATCTCAATCCCAGAGTTAGAGACGTGGGTTGAAACATGGTCATTCTCTGAAACCATCCACTCACGCTCTTATACTCATATTATTCGTAATATTGTTAACGATCCGTCAGTTGTGTTTGATGATATCGTTGAAAATGAAGAAATTTTAAAACGTGCACGTGATATTTCTTCTTACTACGATGAACTGATCAGACTCACTAATCTTTACCATATGTTTGGTGAAGGTGATCATGAAGTCAAAGGCGAGATGGTACACGTTACACTGCGTAAACTGAAAAAACAGCTTTACCTGTGCTTAATGAGCGTCAATGCATTAGAAGCGATTCGTTTCTACGTTAGCTTTGCCTGTTCATTTGCCTTTGCGGAACGTGAATTAATGGAAGGTAATGCTAAAATCATTCGATTAATTGCCCGTGATGAAGCGTTGCATTTAACAGGAACACAGCACATGCTGAATTTACTGCGTTCAGGTCAAGATGATCCTGAAATGGCAGAAATTGCGGCTGAATGTGAGCAAGAGTGTTATGACCTGTTTGTTGAAGCGGCAGAGCAAGAAAAAGAGTGGGCGGAATACCTGTTCTCTGAAGGCTCTATGATTGGTTTAAATAAAGATATCCTTTGCCAATATGTTGAATATATTACCAATATTCGCATGCAAGCAGTGGGTCTTAAATTACCATTTAAAGCACGTTCTAACCCTATTCCATGGATCAATGCATGGTTAGTGTCTGACAACGTTCAAGTTGCACCTCAAGAAGTTGAAGTCAGTTCTTACCTCGTGGGTCAAATCGATTCACAAGTTGATACTGATGACTTAAGTAACTTTGAACTGTAATACTGAGAAATAACACCGATACGTTATGGCATCTCATAAAGTGACCCTGCATCAGCAGGGTCTTTCAACACCTTTAGAATTTCATACTGACACCCATCCTTCTTTGCTTGATGCATTAGAGCATGGGAAAGTCCAAGTCGAATACCAATGTCGTGAAGGCTATTGTGGCTCTTGTCGTCTACGCTTAGTGAAAGGCAAAGTGTGTTATCGCAATGAGCCTTTAGCGTTTATCCAAGCCGATGAAATACTCCCCTGTAGTTGCCATCCCATTAGTGATATCGAAATAGAAATTTGCTCTGAGTAATTTGAATTATCTTAATTTTGGCTTTTTCCTAACACTCTTGTTCATCTTTGACTAAAGTTACAAATAACATTGATAAAAAAGGAAAAATATTATGAAATTAAGTTCTATTTTCTCCGCTGTTGCTATTTCCACATCAATTCTGCTCGTCGCGGGCTGTTCAAGTCCACAAAAAATAGAAACAGTGAATGGGGAAACAATTTTAACGACAGATAAACCCCAAGAAGATGAAGCAACTGGATTAATTACCTACAAAGATTCAGAAACAGGACAAATTAAACAAATTAATCGTGATCAAATAAGACGAATGGTAGAGCTTGACGATTAACGCTCCTATAAATATCTCTCTTAAAGCGCCAATTCATATTTATAATTGGCGTTTTTTTATTCACAAAATCCTTTTTGTAAACCAATCATTACAGCACACGTAATTAAAATTTGACAGAAATTTACCATTCTTATACCCTGCTTTTTAAATAAATAAAATAGTTTAGAGAACAGAGGATTTTGTGAAGAATCGCACTATAGGCAGTGTTTTTATTGTTGCAGGAACAACAATTGGGGCAGGTATGCTGGCAATGCCACTGGCTGCCGTGGGTATTGGTTTTAGCACCATGATGCTATTGCTTGTTGGCTTATGGTTATTGATGAGCTATACCGCGTTACTGCTGGTGGAAGTTTATCAATACAATGATCCTCATACTGGTCTTGGCTCTATTGCAAAGCGCTATCTTGGTGTTGGTGGTCAAGTGATCACAGGACTTGCACTATTACTATTAATGTATGCGCTAACAACTGCTTATATTAGTGGTGCAGGTGAACTACTCTCATCCACACTCTCGTCTTGGATTGGTCATGAGCTTTCTATCACACAAGGTATCATTATCTTTACAGTGATTGGTGGAGCGGTGGTAGGAATTGGTACAACATCGGTTGATATGATTAACCGCCTATTGTTTACCGCAAAAGTTTTCTTCCTCATATTTATGCTGATTGTTATGTTACCTCACGTTGAATCAGTAAACTTAACCTCAATGCCTGTGGCGTATGGGCTTATTCTTTCTGCTATTCCTGTTATTTTTACCTCATTTGGTTTCCACGGTAGTGTGCCAAGTATTGTAAGTTACATGAACGGCGATATTAAAAAGCTACGTATTATCTTTATTATTGGTAGTGCTATTCCGCTTGTTGCTTATATTTTATGGCAAATTGCGACATTAGGTGCCATCCCAACAAATACTTTTATGGGAATTATGGCGCAACAATCTGGATTAAATGGTCTGCTTACTGCTATCCGTGATGTCGTTGCTACACCTCGCGTGAATATTGCAGTTAACCTATTTGCGGCATTAGCTTTAGCAACCTCATTCCTTGGTGTTGCATTAGGTCTATTTGATTATCTTGCTGACCTATTCAAACGCAGTAATCGTGCAACTGGGCGTATGCAATCAAGCCTATTAACATTTGTGCCTCCTTTACTATGCGCGCTTTATTTCCCTAACTTTGTACAAGCATTAGCCTATGCCGCTATTGCCCTGTCAATCTTAGCGTTGCTTCTACCTGCTTTATTAGTATGGAAAGTTAGACAAGAACAAAACGGTGCAGATAAATACAAAGTTAAAGGCGGGAAAGGTGCATTAGGTATTGTGTTTATTTGTGGTCTGGTGGTTATTGGTATTCAAATCGCTATCACTTTTGGTTTATTACCACAAGTCGGCTAAATACTCACTTATACCAACAACAAAAAAAGCAGGTGCTGATTTTTCAACACCTGCTTTTTATTTGATCTTATCTGCTTTTTCTAAATTAGAAGCTTAAACCAGCTCCAACATAGAAACCATCAGCAATTTTATTATTACTTCTATTATGTGAGTTTTCGATTTCAATCACACGGTAACCTGCATTAACGTGCAGTGGTTTAAATACTGTTAATTGAGCACCCACATCGGCTTCATAATAAGATTTGCTGCCAGAGGTTAATCCTTCAGGAGAAGCATAAGCTTCACCATAAACATTCAATGAAGGGAATACATTCCAGTTTAAACCTACACCACCCGCTAGTGCAGCACCATCATCACCATTTTTTGGTGATAAGTAGAGTGCTTTACCTCCAACACTCGCTGAGAAAGGTCCTAATGGTAATGCGAATTTTGCACCTAGGCTACCCGTCTGACCATCATGATCACTACGTGCCCAGTTACCATTAAAAGATAGCCCTGCGTTAGGATCACCTAAACCCGCTCGAACATCAGTGTAATGCTTGCCCGCTTGAATATTCATTGATACTGCATTTGCATTACCAGCCATAAATAACGCACTTACAGCGCTGACCAATAAATATTTTTTCATTGTTATTACTCCAGCAAATAATTGTCCTAACTTATAATTATACAACAAATTTATTAAACAACTTTAGCTAAAATTGAAAGCTAATCTGTAGAATTTTCAATCTATGTAAATAAGTTACGTCTATCAATGTTATTGGTCTAATTGGTTTTATTAATGAGTTTATTATTGCTAAAGTGGAATTACAGTCAATATTAACCATAATAAGTATAAGGCTGTTCGCTTCGTTTTATTCACACATGCTATTTTTTAGAACGTTCATTATTTCATAAACTGGAGATATGTGATGGAAAAGAAAAAGCTAACAACGGCATCTGGTGCGCCGGTTGTAGACAATAACAACTCGATGACAGCAGGCCCTCGCGGCCCAATGTTACTTCAAGATGTCTGGTTTCTAGAAAAACTTGCTCACTTCGATCGTGAAGTTATTCCTGAAAGACGTATGCACGCAAAAGGCTCTGGTGCTTTTGGTACATTTAAAGTGACTCACGACATTACGAAATATACTCGTGCTAAAATATTCTCTAAAGTGGGCAAAAAAACAGACATGTTTGCTCGCTTTTCTACTGTTGCAGGTGAAAGAGGTGCAGCGGACGCCGAACGTGATATTCGTGGCTTTGCATTAAAATTTTATACCGAAGAAGGTAACTGGGATATGGTGGGTAATAACACGCCCGTTTTCTATCTTCGTGATGCCTTGAAATTCCCTGACTTAAACCACGTTGTAAAACGTGACCCTAAAACTAATCTGCGTAATTTAGCTTACAAATGGGATTTTTTCTCTCATTTACCTGAAGCATTACACCAGTTAACCATTGATATGAGCGACCGCGGTTTACCAAGAAGTTATCGCTTTATTCATGGTTTTGGTAGTCACACTTATAGCTTTATTAATAAAGATAACGAGCGTTTTTGGGTTAAGTTTCATTTCCGTTGCCAACAAGGCATTAAAAATCTGATGGATGATGAAGCGCAAATGCTAGTAGGTCAAGACAGAGAAAGCTCACAACGTGACTTATTTGATGCTATTGAGCGCGGTGATTTCCCACGTTGGAATTTACAAATTCAAGTAATGCCCGAGAAAGAAGCCTCGAAAGTTCCTTATAACCCTTTTGATTTAACTAAAGTTTGGCCTCATGCGGATTATCCATTAATCGATGTGGGTTATTTTGAATTAAACCGTAATCCTGAAAACTATTTCTCTGATGTAGAGCAAGCAGCATTTAGCCCAGCCAACATCGTTCCTGGTATTGGTTTTTCACCAGATAAAATGCTACAAGGTCGCCTATTCTCTTATGGTGATGCACATCGCTATCGTTTAGGTGTTAATCATCATCAGATCCCTGTTAATGCTCCTAAATGCCCATTCCACAATTATCATCGTGATGGTGCAATGCGTGTTGATGGTAATAGTGGCAGCGGTATTACCTATGAGCCAAATAATGGCGGTATGTTCCAAGAACAGCCTAATTTCAAAGAGCCACCATTATCTATCGAAGGCGCGGCGGATCACTGGAACCATCGTGAAGATGAAGATTACTTCAGTCAACCTCGTGCACTGTATGAATTACTGAGTGATGAAGAGCACCAACGTATGTTTGCTCGCATCGCAGGCGAATTAATTCAAGCAAGTAAAGATACACAAAAACGCCAAATTGCCCTATTTAAGAAAGTCCATCCTGAATATGGTGCTGGTGTTGAAAAAGCAATGAAAGCATTAGCAAAAAAAGACGCTAAATAACCCTATAATAAGAAGCCCTGTGAGCAACTCGGCAAAAACAAACCTCCTAGTTATTAATATATTGGTAATTAGGAGGTTTTATTTATCGCTAAACTAATTATTTTCTTGTTAACAAAGAAGCTCATCATAACTAAATTGCCCGGTAACATTAATCACTAAATTCGGCACATTTAGATTTTCCACCGTCATAATCTTAATAATGGTTTTATTGTCTTCATAGTCTAGCGTTAACTCATTTTTATTCCCTGTAAACGACTGAACTAATCTTGGATTAATAATTTGGTCATCTACTTCTGATTTAAATAATAGAACATCATCTTCTTTATTAAAATCAAAAATAACATTATTACCACTTGCCTTTTCTGATAAATTAAAAATAAAGATATCCTTTCCTTGGTTAGCTGAGATAATGTTATTACCATTTTTTATAATAAAGGTATCATTACCATAACCACCATACAAAATATTATTTCCCGCACTTGCTATTAATGTATCATCACCCGACCCTGCATATAATAAATCATCGCCGCTGCCACTAAAAAGAACGTCATTTCCTGCTTCACCGATAAGAATATCGTTTCCATCATCCCCGAAAAGAATATCATTGCCTAACCCACCATATAGCGTATCGTTACCTTCTCGACCTAATAATGTGTCATTTCCTTTATTACCCCATAATTCATTATCCGTACTATTTCCTATAATATAATCATCTCTTAGCCCCCCTTTGGCATTTTCAATAACGACATCGAAAGCAATAGAAACATTACTACGTAATCCACCGACATCAGAAAAAATCCCTTCATTTAAATTAATTTTCTGATTTACGTTATATTGTGAAAAATCTAAAGTACCATTACCACCAGCATCCCAAATACAACTGACCAAAACATCATCTGTCGAATGTAAACTATAAAAATCTCTTTCTGTATTAGAATTAAACCCATAAATTGTATCACCAGTTCGCGTGGTCATATTCTTCCCATACAATTTTTGGATAAGATAAGTATCCAATAATAATGGATTCATTGGGTAATTAACGCCAAAATCTGCGTATTCTTTTTTCGGTTTTTCATAAGCCATAATTGAATATTTTAGGCTATTTTCTTCAATATCAGGTAACTCAGAATCACTCGTAAAAGTATGAGACAGACCAAGAGAATGCCCTATTTCATGTATTATCGTTTTTCTTATTGCAGAACCGAGACCCAATGTTTTTTCTGGATTATTTATATGTCCATTATCATTGTTATTTTTATACAGGAAAACCCAGTCATCTAATCCTTCAAAATAAGTCACAATACCATCGGCATTCTCTTTAAATGAATGTAGTTTCTCTTTTTCTTCTTCTGTATGTAATCTTGTATTAACCACAGAGATAAGCCCAGTTTCAGAAATATTAATCCAAACTTGTCCATCTAAACTGTAATCACTTACTTTATCTATCTTTTTATTTTGATCTAAATGTTCATTGAAATACGAGGCTACACCTAAAGTTGAGTAATCATAATCTTTCGTTAATTCATTTATATTGTTATAAACACCAAATTTTATATGCGTATCATGCTGATTATCTTTTTCTATAAATTCAATATTTGCAATATCACTGTATTGTTGCAGTGATTTTTTTACCGCATTTTTTTGTGTTTCGTTCATTGTTGTTAAGGTTTTATATTCTTGACCTCTTAATTGACTCCAATCAGGAAAACTAAATGTTATTTTAGTGATGCTTTTATCAAGCTCTGAATTTTCCGATCTTAATGTTGGCATCATGGTCTTCATGATATCAATAATAGTATTAAATCCAGGTGTTTTTTCTTTATTATTTACTTTCATAAAAGATAATCTCTATTAATAATTAATTAGAGATGATTATTTTACGTACTCAAAAACAATAATATTTAAAAAAAAACACAAATATAAAGTGTTCAACCGAGCAATATAATAATAATAACAATTTATTAAATTAATAATATTATCTATAAAGTGTTATTTATTAGGGTAACTATTTACCCTAATTGAGTTTTCACCCACTCTTGCACTTGTTTACGGGAAATTTTAATTCCCCCATTTTTAAGGCTTTCAGGGAGTTGTAGGCAAGCAATAGGTCGTTGAAATCCTGCTAATCGGATGTAATACCACTGTGGTAATTGATTGATTATTTCAATTTCTGCATCCACAACCGCGACAGGACGTTGCCCAAATTCAGCATCATCAATAGGGACAACAAAAGACTGACTAACACTTGGATGTGTATTAAGAATTTTTTCTATATCTTCTGGTTGAATACCTTCGCCAGCACTAAAAAAGAGATTGTCCAAGCGTCCTAAAACACACCATTCATCAGCGATAAAGTCACCTTTATCTCGTGTTGAATACCAGCCATCCGCAGTGAGTGATAACGGCTTTAATTTACCATCAAACCAATAACCTAAAGCAACACTGTCTGATTTAATCTGAATTTCATCATCGAGTATTCTTACACCTTTGCCTTTTAATGGTAGCCCTACTCCCGCTTTACCATCAGCGCGTTTGGCGCAAACAGTGGATGCCATTTCGGTCATGCCATAACCACACCAGCATTGAATTCCCCAATGTTCTGCTTCTTGCGTTAATTCAATGGGGATCATCGCACCACCTAATAAAACAGATTTTAAGCTGATCGAGTGTTGCCTATCTTGTTGCGCTTTATTTTGTAAGAAACGCCAAAGCTGTGTAGGGACTAAAGAAGCATGAGTACAACCTTGTAATGCATCAATAAAAGGATGCATTTCACGCACCACCAGCGTTGCGCCACGTAACAACCAACGCCAAAAAATGCCTTGTCCTGATACATGAAACAAAGGTAAAGAGAGCAACCAGCTATCACCTTTCTCAAAGGGCATTAATGATAAAACACCTTCCGCACTGCAAAGATGCGCATCAAAAGTATGAACAGCCGCTTTAGGTAGACCCGATGAGCCCGATGTCAAAATAAGCGTTGCCATACGAGATGGCTCCCACTGCACATCTTCTATTTCATTTTTGTGTTGACGTGGTGTGTTATTAAACTCAACACCATTAAGATCAAGCAAAGTCGCATCCAGATCTAGCGTTGACTCACTCAGATCAGCATAAAAATCAATATTTAAATGAGGCAATAAATCATCAAGTAAAGACTTTGGAAGTTGTGGATTTAAAGGTAAAACCTTAGCTCCACATTGAAAAACAGCGAGTAATGCAAAAACAAGATTGAGATTATTTTTTCCACGCAACAACACTATGCTTTGTGTATCAACACCTTGTTTAGCAAAATTGTTAGCTAAGTGATTAATATGACAACTGAGTTGCTGCCATGTAATAGGTGAAACACCTGAAATGATGGCCGTTTCATTTGGGTAGAGTTGTGCCCATTGATGCCACGGCCATTGTTTAAATGGAACTACTGTTGCCATACTGTCTCTAGTTGTTCAAGAGAGATAAGTGGAATATCCACATTTGGCCAAGGACGAATAAGTTGTTGTTTAATTAAATCAACGGTATCGAGCCCTGGAGTGCTATTAGGCGTTAACCACTGCGCAATTCTTGCCAATTGAGTCAGCCCAAAGCTGCTTTCAATACTTGAACTGATAATGGCATCTAGTCCTAAAGCATGTGCTTGTTCAACAAAAGATTGGCAGCGTTCAATACTTCCCACCAATGTAGGTTTGATAACAATCGTTGTTACACCCGCTTGAGGTTTGATTTCAAAACCTTCATCACGCACAGTTTCATCCCAAGCGATGTTAATCCCTGTAGCCTGTGAAAAAGCGAGTGACTCTTCTGGTGTTTTACATGGCTCTTCTAAGAATGCAATGCGATCTCGCCATGCAGGATTTACATATTTCGCAAATCCTTCGGCTTTTGCTGGCGTCCAACTTCTGTTCGCATCCAATCTTAATTTTAAGTCTGGAATGGCTTCTAATAACAGATTAACGACTATTCCATCACGCACAGCTTCATATAAACCCACTTTGATTTTAGCGACTTTTTCACCTTCCATATCATTAAGGCTTAAAATCAAATCATCAGGATCGCCATTACATAAAGGTGCAGCACGATAATTCGCTTCTTGTGGCAAAGTACCTTCAAGCTCTGCTAATGCACAGCTAATACCAAAAGCGACACTTGGTAGTTCACTATAAACAGGGTTTTCACCTGCACACCAAGCCGTTAACCAAGATTGTGCGGCTTCTTGGGCTTGTTCTAAAGTTTCACGGCTAAACTCAGGAAGAGGTGAAATTTCACCCCATCCTTGTTTGCCATTTTGCTCTAAACAGACAAGAAAACCATCACGCGATTTTAGCCTTTGATAACGCAGCACAACGCCTGCATCAACAGGAAGGCTGAATGAATAGAGTTTGGCGTTTCGCATTATGGGTTACGTTTAAATCGAGAGAAATCAGGTTGACGTTTTTCGTTAAAGGCGTTGCGGCCTTCTTGACCTTCATCAGTCATATAGAACAGCATGGTTGCATTACCTGCTAATTCTTGAAGACCCGCTTGACCATCACAATCTGCATTTAATGCAGCTTTTAAACAACGTAATGCCATTGGGCTATTTTCCAGCATTTCACGACACCAACGCACCGTTTCTTTTTCAAGATCTGCATAAGGAACAACGGTATTCACTAATCCCATTTCTAATGCTTCTTTTGCATCATATTGACGGCATAAGAACCAAATTTCGCGTGCTTTCTTTTGGCCTACAATACGTGCCATATAAGAAGCGCCCCAGCCACCATCGAAAGAACCGACTTTAGGACCAGTTTGACCAAAAATTGCGTTTTCAGCAGCGATGGTTAAGTCACACATCATATGAAGCACATGGCCACCACCGATAGAATAACCCGCGACCATTGCCACAACAGGTTTTGGACACGTACGGATTTGGCGTTGGAAATCCAACACGTTCAGGTGATGTGTACCGCTATCATCACGGTATCCGCCGTAGTCCCCGCGAATTTTTTGGTCACCACCTGCACAGAACGCTTTTTCACCAGCACCCGTTAAAATGATAGTACCAATGGTGTCATCATAACGAGCATCCGCTAATGCTTGGATCATCTCTTTCACTGTCAAAGGACGGAAAGCATTACGCACTTGCGGGCGGTTAATCGTAATTTTTGCAATGCCATCGACTGATTTATGATAGAGGATATCTTCAAAACCTTCAGAACAATCCTGCCATTCAATCGGTGCATATAATTTTTCTTCGCTCGGGTAAAGCATAATTAGGTTCCTTTAACCAAAGAGGGATAAAACATGATTTATCACCGCAGCGTAAGCAACAGGCTGTGCCTGATGGGCATTATGACCAGCTTGCGGGATAGTCGTTAATGGCAGCGAATACTGCTGCGCAATAGATTGAAATTTATTATCTTTTTCACCACAAAGCCAAATAAACGGCAATGTGAGTTGCTGCAACTCTGTGACAAGCCAAGGTTGATTGCCTAAAGAAAGCGTTTCTAAACTTTCTGCAATACAAAAACCAGCGTTACGACAACGTTTTTCAACGAGTAATTGGCGTTTCTCATCACTTAGATCGGCAAATACGGGTTGCTGATACCACTGTATCAATACGTCACTGATAGGTTCATTACGGAAACGCTCAGCCCAGCGTTTATCATGTGCAATGCGATTTTGTCTTTCCGTTGCATAATATAAACCTGGATTTCCACCTTCTACAATCAACCCCATTAATCCCGTAGTATCACCAAAACACGCATGATACATCGAAATCCTGCCACCTAACGAATAACCAATTAGCCAATAGTGGTCAACACCTTGCTCTTTTAGTGTATCTGTCAGCAACGTACTCACTTCAACAAAATTTTTCACACTGATAGAAGCAGAATCACCATGACGAGGCAAATCAATCACAAGTGATGGATATTCATGGCAAGCTTGAATGACAGGCTCCCATTCACAACCCTCACCTAATAGCCCATGCAACCAAACTAACCAAGGCCCTTCATTATGGGTATTATATCGCTGACATGCTAAAGTCATGAGATGTTACCTGTTTTACCAGCTGATTTAATGTTTTTGCACCATCGGTATCATCAACAATTAATTCAATTAATGTCGTTATTGGCGCCCCTACCCAGCATTTCTGAACTGTCGTTAACAGTGCATCCCAACTTGTTGGTGATACATAATGCAAACCAAACATTGCAGCTGCGTGTTTGAAATTTAGTGAATGAGGCATACAGTAAAAGCGTTCTCGCTCTGCCTCTGGCGTTGGTAGCATTGAAAATATTTGCCCACCGTTATTATTCACTACGATAATAACATTAGGCGCATAAACTTGTTGATGCAACGCTAAACTATTTAAATCATACAGTGCAGATAAATCACCCAATATTGTTAATGTTGGCTTTTCTGTTGCACGATGAACACCCGCAGATGTTGAAATTAAGCCATCAATACCACTTGCGCCTCGATTGCTCATCACAGGATAACCTTGTGGTAACTGAGCAAATGCATCGATTAATCGTACTATCAGACTATTGCCAACAAATAATTGTCCATCATTAGGAAGTAATTTATCTAATTGGTGCGCAACCTGTGCTTCACCAAAATAATCGGTTATTTCACTGACTTTTTTATAGGTTTGTTTGGCTATATTAGTTAATACATTAGTCCACGGTGAATTATCAACCGCAGAATGTGCCGTTAACCACTGCATCGGTGATAACGTAAATTTCTCACCTTGATGATGACCAGGGTCTAAGCGCCCCGGAATAGGATCAATGATCCAATACGTTTTTGGAGAGCACCCGACTTGCCATTGTAATAAGCGTTTACCTGTTAAACTTGAACCAAATTGAATAACGATTTCAGCCTTATTTAATTCTGATTTTATCTGTGGATTATTCAACCATAAATCGGCACAAGGTAACGGTTGCCCCGTTTGTGATAAAACATCACCCAATAAAGGCCAACCTAATTGAGATGCCCATTTTGCAACTTCGACACCTTCTTCTGGGCTAATACGTCCTGCGATAACCACTCCTTTTTTCTGACGTATAACATCCCATTGAGGATGCGTCGATACAGAGGTAAAAAGGGATTCTTGTAACCACGGCTTATCACTTTGCCACCAATGGCCTAATGCCTCAGTCCACGGCGTAGATGTTTCAACATCATCACCATATAACGGTTCAGCAAAAGGGCAATTAACGTGTAATGCGCCATGAACCAATGTATTCATCGCATTATCAAGTGTAGAAACTAACCAACTTGCGGGAATATCAGTTGTCGGTCGTGGTAAAGAGAGTGTTTTTGAAGGATGAGTTGCAAAAATACCTTGCTGACGAATTGCTTGATTCGCACCACAATCAATTAATTCTGGCGGTCTATCTGCGGTTAAAAAGATCACTCGTTCACCCGTTAATCCTGCTTCAATTAAAGCGGGATATAGGTTAGCCACCGCGGTACCCGATGTCACAATAACAGCAACCGGTTCTTTCGATGCTTTTGCAAGCCCTAATGCTAAATGCCCCAATCCACGCTCATCAAAATGCGTATGACAGGTTAATTTATGATTTGCAGCTGCGGCAAGTGTTAAAGGTGTCGAACGAGATCCAGGTGCAATACAGATATGGCGTAAACCATGACGAGTCAAAGCTTCGAGTATAACTTTAGCCCATTGGCGATTAAACGAACTATTAGACATTGATCATCCCAACAACGAAAACCTGCAATTGCTATTATAATATCTGTTCCTAAATACTTTTCTTTAGCCTAGTTCAATGAACAGTCGTTTTCGTTAAATAAATCGTTAAAGAAACACTCAAAGAGTGCATTATTTAGGCTAATCATCCACTCTATTTTCAATGAACTCTTTTTATCGTTAAGAATAAGAATAAATAGCACAAGTGGCTTAAAGAATAGCATCAATTAGTTAACAAATCGCAATAGTTAATTGAAAAGTAGCACTAAAAATGCGCTTAAAATAAAACCATCAAATTTTGATGGTTTTAATGATGCTATTTAATAAATTTGAGGTTATCTGTAATAAATTAATTTTCTTTTTCTAGCAATGTACGCAAACCCGCCGCTTTATTCTCAATTTCAGTCCATTCTTGTAACGGATCTGAACCAGCAACAACACCTGCACCTGCATAAAGTGTCAGAGTATCATCATGCAGTTCACCACAACGTAGACTTACTGCAAATTCTGTGTGTGATAATCCTAAATATCCTGCTGAACCCGCATACCAACGGCGCTCAAAAGGTTCATGTTGACGAATAAAAGCGCGAGCAATACTACGAGGTAAACCACATACTGCAGCAGTAGGTTGAAGTCGTTTTAAACAGTCAATATCATCAGAATCAATCAGTTTCCCATGTATATAACGACGAAGATGTTGCACTTTACGGAGTCGGATCACATCCGCTGCTGAAACATCAATACCTTCAACACCTCCTTGTAATCGCTGACAAATATCATCAACCACCACCAGATTTTCATGCTGATTTTTTTTGTCATTCATCAGCCAATCTGCAAATTCTGTCGCTTGCTGTTCATTGTCAGAGCTGGCAGCCGTTCCTGCTAACGCTTCGGTATACAGCATTAACTCATCACGTTTATATAATCGTTCTGGGGTTGACCCCATAAATGCATCAGAAGGCGAAAAAGCCAGCATATAATGATAGCAGTGATGATTCACATCACGACTTGCTTTCATAAATTGAATCGCTTTTAGCGGATTATCCAACGTCAAGCAAGTTGCTCTCGCAGGTACCACTTTTTCAAAATGATTTTGACGTATTTCATCTAATGCAAGAGTGAGATAATCGACCCACTGAGCTTGCGTTAAGGAGTGATTCACCGAAACCACAGAAACAGCAAGCGGCTCAATATCCAGCGCTTGATTTAAGGTTTGCAGAAAATCTAAGGTGCTTTGTTTATCACCTTCATTCAACATATTTAGATGAACGGAAAGCTGTTGCTGGTGGCGTCGAATTTCAATCCGTGGCAGAAAAAGGTAGGCATCATCGCCATTTTTTTCATCAATACGACCAGGAATAATAGTATCCCATGCATTTAAGCCCCAAATACGTACATCATCAATACAGGGATCCGATTGGTGCACAGCTAAAAATTGGTGTGCATCTTGAATATGATTGAAACAGCGTAATTGTCCACAGGCTGCCACTTCTTCATGTTCATCACGATGCTGCCAATAAAATTGAGGATAATACGACTGCGCAGCAAGCCATGAGAGCAATGAAAATGAAACCTCTGCTGGCAAGGTGACTTTCAAATGTAAAAGATTACCTTGTGCTGTCAGATTTATATTTTTAACTTTTTCGTACAGTGTCGAAAACACAGGATTAACCTTTTCCACTCCAAATACCCACAACTAATTAAAAAGGAGATTATACGTCTCTATACGAATTATCAAAGGGCTGATTAATTATAACCTTTGTCATTTATCAAAGTTTTGTATTTTTCATGTTACAAAGTAGAAGCATTAACTCGCACTTCTGAAATAACCAACACATCTTCATTAGATAAAGTGGTAAAGATAAAAATTTTCATACATAAGTGAGGTTATATGGATACAACCATCTATGAACATGTCGATAAAATCATTGAGACCTCCGATATACCCAAAGTTGCACTCGGTTTAATATTAGGAATAGATATCGAAAATGGTCGATTACCGGGTATTGTGACATCTCATGATTTAATAAAAATAAAGTCTTATGTTAATAAAGCACTTTCTCTTCCTTACAAAATAGATGATGTCATCAAATTTATTCATTACAGTAAAATAAATGAATCACAACTCTCTCCTGATAATATTTTGTCTCTGTTCATTCAAATACGGGAGCATGCATTTGAATGGAATCAAATTGAATATGCAATAAAGCAACAAGCAATTGATTTAGAAATAATGGGTAGAGAAATCACTTCTACAGGTGAAAGTGTCATTTTATTTATTAGTCAAATGCCTTTATTAACTAAAATATCTACTATTATTAATGACATTTCTGAGCAAGAGTTAAAAAATATTCGATACACATCTCAAGATAAAGAAGTTTCAACACAATTAATTCATATATTAGAAAGTATGAAAGAGGATATTGAAAATGAACGTGATAAGACCATAAAAATAAAAGACAGCTTATCTACCTTTAGAAGTAAAATAATGGGAGGCAAAGATAGCCAGAATGTTAATCATCATTCTATTTATCACGACATTCTTAACAAGAAAAGATTTATTAATGAGTTTTATACAGATAATAGTCGTTCACTTATTGAAGAACGAGATTTACTCGTTGAAGAAATAGAAATACTCAAAGATGAATATAAACACTATGTTGGTCTTGCATTTACAGGGCTAGCAATAGGTGTTATTGGTGTTATTATCACAGGTGGAATATTCGGGGCAAAAGCCGAAGTCATACGTAAAAAGAAAAATGAACTTATTCAAAAGGTGAAAAAAATCAATGCTGACATCGATATCTATGAAGGTTTATCTTTGCATTTAAATACACTCTATATTGAATTATCTGAAATAGAACTATTTATCGAAGATACAAATATGGCGTTAGAACATATTGAATATGTATGGCAAGCCATCTTAACAGAAATAGAAGCATCAATAACACATTTTAATAAAATTAACAGTGCATTAGAGCTGATTAAATTTAGTATTTACTTAGAAAAGATTATCGCGCCTTGGTATATGGTCATTGGTTACTCAAAGGAGATCTTACTCTCTTTTGATGATGCTCTTTCTACATTTTATTCATCTAAAGATTAACAAAAGGATATTGTTATGAGTCATAATGAAAAACCCGTCAATTTAGAAGAATGTTTTAAACATAATCAATTATTTCATGCGCACAGAAATATTCTCTCTTTAAGTAATAGTAAATGTTATCTAGATAGTACACTTGAGGGAGAAGTCAATAATCTATTAGAAATAAACAATAAAAATATTGAACGCATTATTTATTTTTCACTGAGTTTAAAAAGCAGATTAAGGCAAAGTTTATTTAATGATATTTTTAAAACAATAAATGAAATTGACAATGAGATAAAAACAGGAAATCTTGATAATGAAATAAAAAATAAATTAGAAAAAAAAAGAAAAGAAATAATCAATATATTTTCAAATGAAATAAATGAAATAGAGAAAATGATAAATGAACATACTCATTCACTTTCAATTGAAATCAATAAATTAAAAAATAAATTCCTCACAAATAAAGTAATACCTTTTATCTATAATAAAGAAAATGATGTTAAAATCTGTTCAGAAGAGATTATTATCTTAGAAAGCGCCTCCGAAACAACAAAAAATGAGTTAGATATCATACGTGATAGTGAAGATATCTTACATAAAAGAAATTTTTTCGATCTGTTCAAAAACAAAATTCCTCAGCAACAACAAATTGAAGATCTTAATATTGAAACACAAGAAAAAAATGTTTTATCTTCACTAGTAAAAATACTGAGTAATTTATTTTCTACGTTAGACTCTGGATTTTCTTATAGTAAAGTTGTTGAAACTCGGCATCAACTTACTTCGCTTTATTTATCACAAATAAAGAGCCTTCATCAATTAAAAGCTAAGCAGCAAAAAATATTATTAAATATGAAACATCATTATAATATTATGGATATTGATTACTTTCTTCATATATTGATTAAACAGTTAACATTTCTATCTGAAAGTTGGCGGGAAATAGCCTTAAAAATATCAACATTAGAAAATAACAGCTTATTAAATGAAGAGATTATTATTCCTATCTTCTCATTTTTAGATGATTTCTCTTTATATTATGAGAGCGCAGACAAAATAAATATTTATCAATAATAATTAAAAACGGCTCTATAAAAGAGCCGTTTTATTATTTAACGATACGTTATTACGATTAGTTGATTGCGGGTGCAATAATCGCAAAATTCGTTAATTCAATCAGTGGTTGTGGCCATACACCTAAGGCAATCACAACAACTGCACAGATTAACGCAACAAATGTTGCCATATTTTGTGATGTTGTAGAAATCGCAGGAGTGTTGTCATTGTCTGGTTTGCGTAAAAAGACAATAGCCGCAGCACGTAGGTAGTAGAATAAGCCAATCGCACTACCTAACACAACCATACCTGTTAACCACCATAAGCTTGAGCTAATGCCCGCAATGATGACATACAGTTTACCAATGAAACCTAATGTAATTGGTACACCTGCCAGTGATAGCATCATCAGTGACATCACCACAGCCACAACAGGACGGCGCCAGAATAATCCGCGGTAATCTTCCAGTGAATCCATTTCGCTTTCACGATAAGGACTTGACGCTACTGCAATAGCACCAAACGCCCCGAGACTTGCAAACAAGTAACCAGCTAAATAAATTTCAGCGGTTTCTTGTGCTAATACAGGGCTGTATTGCAGCACAATTAATGCCACGAGTAGATAACCAAGGTGTGATACGGAAGAGTAACCCAATAAGCGTTTTACGCTCTTTTGCGTTAATGCCATGATGTTACCAAACAAGATAGAGGCAATTGCCATGAAACCTAAGATCATTCGTAAGGTTTCACTATCCGCAGCTGGCGCTTCAAGGAATAAACGCATAACAACAGCAAAAATACCAATCTTACTTGCCGTCGCTAAGAACGCGCCCGTTGGTGCTGGCGCACCTTGGTAAACATCGGGTGTCCATAATTGGAATGGGAATAAAGATAATTTAAATCCAATTCCCACTAACATCATACCTAAACCTGCAAGTACTAATGGTTTATGGATATTGCTATCACTTAAACTTTGTCCCATTGCAGCAAAGGAGAGCCCCCCTGCTTCTGCATAAAGAAGTGCCATACCAAATAGTAAGAAAGAAGAGGCTGCCGCAGACAGCAGCATATATTTGATACCTGCTTCCAGTGATGGACGTTGTTGGAATGCGTAACCGATAAGACCAAACAGCGGTAATGTCAGTAATTCAATACCAATAAACATCGATGCGAAGTGATGAGCAGACGAGAGTAAAATCCCTCCGACTACCGCAATCGCAATCAGCAAGTAAAACTCTTCTTTGTTATCTTGATAGCCTTCTAACCAAGGATAAGCAAAAGCAATAGTGCCAATACCAGAAAGGATCACTAGTGCAGTAAAGAAGCTTGAGTATCCATCAACGTGGTAAAGCGTGGTCACGTCCACTACGCCTAATGCATTAACGTAATAGAGCGAGCCCAGCGCAATGATGAAACCCGTAGCTGTCAAAGTGGCAATGGTAAAATGATCGCGTCGCCATGCAATGGACAGCATCACAACCACCACCGTCAATCCGACGATCAATAGCGGTAGCATTGCGATCAATTGTTCAGGAGTTATTGTCATGGCGAATTACGGCCTTACTGTTGAAATAGAAGCGGAATACCAAGTCTGGAGATTTTCCATCGCTGATATTGATGTGTCTAATACAGGTTGTGGGAAGAAGCCCAAAATAACCAGTAAAACAACCAATGTGATCAGGATAAAGAATTCTCTCAGATCTAACCCTTTATAGGTTCTTTCAGCTGTTTTCGGTGAACCATAGTAAGCCTGTTGCATCATCCACAGCGCGTAGACAGAAGCAAAGACTAAACCAAAGACCGAAATAATGGTGATCAGCTTAAAGTTACCATAAGTACCAAACAGGATCATAAACTCACCCACGAAGTTACCTGTTCCTGGCATACCTAAAGAGGCAACCGCAAAGAACAGTGAAAACGCAGGTAAGAAACGGATGCTTTTCCACAATCCACCCATTTGGTTCATATCACGCGTACCTAAACGCTCATACAGCATGCCACACATGATAAATAAACCCGCAGCTGACAAACCGTTGGTGATCATTTGAATAATCGCACCTTGGTAAGCCAATACAGAGCCGGCATAAATCGCAATCACGATAAAGCCCATGTGAGAAATACTACTGTAAGCCGCAAGACGTTTGATATCAGTCTGACGGAAGGCTAACAGTGCTGCATAGAATACGGTAATTAAACCTAACCACATCGCCACAGGTGCCAGCAACGCTGACGCTTCAGGAAAGAGTGGTAAGTTAAAACGTAATAGACCGTAAGCCGCTGTTTTTAGCAAAATACCTGATAAGTCAACAGAGCCTGCTGTTGGTGCTTCTGCGTGAGCATCCGCTAACCAGCCATGTACAGGTACGATAGGCATTTTTACTGCAAATGCCGCGAAGAAACCTAACATCAGAATAAATTGCAGTTCAGAGCCTAATACCGTATGTGCTTGTAATAAGGTGTCATAATTAAACGTCCAAATACCCGTTTCACGGTAGAACGCAACCGCAAGACCGATAATGGCCAGCAACATTAACAGACCACTTGCCTGTGTATAGATAAAGAATTTTGTTGCTGCACTAACGTGTTTTTTATCACTACTTCCTTTGTGTCCCCATAAAGAAATCAGGAAATACATTGGGATCAACATCATTTCCCAGAAGAAGAAGAATAAAAACAGGTCAGTCGCTAAAAATACCCCCATCACACCAGCTAAAATCCACAGCAGGTTAAAATGGAAAGCACCTTGTGATGGCTGATTTTCATTCCACGATGAAAGTACCGCTAAGATACCTAAAATCGCAGTTAATACAGTCATCAGCAATGACATACCATCAAGTGCAAATTGGATATTAATCCCTAAAGCAGGGATCCACGGCACAAAGAAAAACTCTGTCCAACGTGGTGCTCCATCAGCACTAAGTAGTTGATAATCGCCTTGCAACCAAAGTTGCACAGAAATAACGAGTGTTAATCCCATCGTCAGCAACGCAACCCAGCGAGGGACTTGCGAGCCGATTCGTTCAGCCTGCCAACTTAGCAGGCCACCGATGAAGGGAATAAGTATTAGCCAGGGTAATAACATGGCGCAATGTGTCCCTTAATTAAACCAGAAGCAGCAGAGCGATAACCAGCACTGCACCTAAACCGAGAGAAGCCGCATACCAACGTGCCAATCCATTCTCACTGAAACTTAATCCTTTATTGGTGCCTTTAAGCAGGCAACCGAATAGATTAAAGAATTGGTTAACAGGATCATTTTGGATAAGCCACGCCGCCCCTTTATAAGGTTTGACAAACAGCACTTCATACAGTGCATCGAATCCCCAAGCATGGAACCACCATGTTGAGAAGAAACGACCTGTACGAGTATTAGCAACCTTAGAAACACATTGACGCTGTTTCAGGTATAACCATGCTGCAATGGCAACGCCTACTATCGCTACCACACCAGAAAGCGCTTCTAATACATATTTACCCTCATGCGATGCGCTTCCTTCAGGGAAAACAGCACCTAACGGTTGAGTAATTAACGCACCGATAAATGTTGATAACAGTGCTAATACCGCTAATGGGAAAGTATGTGTAAACCCTTTAACTTGGTGTGCTTCGGTTTTGGTTTCACCATGGAATACGATGAAAATCAAACGGAAGGTATAAAGTGACGTAAATAACGCACCAACTAAACCTGCAAGCATTAAGTTAAAATGCCCGTTTGAATACGCACCCCATAAGATTTCATCTTTACTAAAGAACCCTGCTGTTAACAGTGGTAATGCTGCTAATGCGCCACCACCAATTAGGAAACAAGCGTAAACAAATGGGATCTTCTTACGTAATCCGCCCATCTTAAAGATATTCTGCTCGTGGTGGCAGGCAACAATCACAGAGCCTGCAGATAAGAACAGTAATGCTTTAAAGAAAGCGTGAGTCATTAAGTGGAAAATTGCCGCATCCCATGCTTGAGCGCCTAAAGCCAAGAACATATAACCAATTTGGCTCATGGTTGAATAAGCAAGAATACGTTTGATATCGGTTTGTACTAAAGCCGCAAAGCCCGCTAACACTAATGTGACTGCACCAATAATACCGACTAATTCAAGTACTTCAGGTGCCATTAAGAATAGCGCGTTACTACGTGCAACCAAGTATACACCTGCCGTAACCATCGTTGCGGCGTGGATTAATGCAGATACTGGTGTAGGGCCTGCCATCGCATCCGCTAACCATGTTTGTAATGGAAGCTGTGCTGATTTACCGACTGCACCGCCTAATACCATTAACATTGCCCAGTTAATGACGCTTGATCCTACTGCTAATTGCTCAGGAGCAAGTACTGCCATTTCACGGAAGCTCAATGTACCTAATTGGTCAAATAGGATAAACATACCGATAGCTAAGAACACATCACCGATACGCGTTACGATAAACGCTTTCATCGCAGCTGCGCCATTAGCAGGATTGCTATAATAGAAACCAATTAGCAGGTAACTACATAGACCAACCCCTTCCCACCCCATATACATCAGCATCATATTATCAGCCAGTACTAAGACAACCATACTTGCGATAAATAAGTTGGTATAAGCAAAGAAGCGAGAATACCCTTCTTCGCCACGCATATACCAAGATGCATACATATGAATAAGGAAGCCAACACCGGTAATCACACCCAGCATGGTTAATGAAAGACCATCAAGAACCAGTGTAAACGGAATATTGAAATTCCCTGCTGACATCCAGTTCCATAAAGTCAGAACATACGTTTCTTGCCCATTAGCAAAGAAATCCATACCTGCCCAAAGTGCAACAAGGGCAGATAGACCAACAGAACCTGTACCAATCCATGCTGATACGTTTTCAGACCAACGACCACGCGAGAAAGCGAGCAGTAAAAATCCCAGCAGTGGTAGCAGAATGGTTAAATAGAGTATATTCATCCGCGCATCTCACTGACTGTATCAATATTGATGTTTTGGCGATGTCTATGAAGCTGTAACAACAATGCCAGACCAATACTTGCCTCTGCCGCCGCCAAACTGATTGCCATGATATACATTATCTGACCATCTGTTTGACCCCAAAAGCTACCACCGACAACAAATGCCAGTGCAGCTGCATTAATCATAATTTCTAGTCCGATCAACATAAACAACAGGTTGCGGCGAAGTACTAAGCAGGTAAAACCTAACACAAACAGTACCGCAGCCAAGATCAAACCATGTTGAAGAGGTATCATTTTTGCTCCCCTGCGTTTTCGTTTTCGACGAGATCGTCATGGCTCTTATCACGACCAATGTGGTAAGCAACAATCAATCCAGACAATAAGAGAACAGATGCTAACTCAACAGCCAGAATATAAGGCCCAAATAAGCTAATACCGACCTCTTTCGCGCCAATCACTTCTCCAGCAATTTCGCCGTGAGTGACACTACTAATGGCGTAAATTAACACGACTAATAGCGTCAGAGATAAAAGCGCAGGCCCAATCCAAAACTTCGGTTGTAGCCACTTTTTCTCTTGATCAACAACGGATTTACCTAAGTTGAGCATCATCACCACGAAAACGAATAACACCATAATGGCGCCAGCGTAAACAATGATTTCTAATGCACCAGCAAAATAGGCGCCTAACGAGAAGAAAACCACAGAGAGCGCAATCAATGAAATCACTAAGTACAATAAAGCGTGTACAGGATTGGTATGAGTGATCACTCTCAATGTTGCAAGGATGGCAATCAGCCCCGCGATGTAAAATGCAAATTCCATGAATATCGCTCCTTACGGTAACAGGCTTTTGACATCGATAGGTTTAGCTTCATCATCCGCATCACCTTTATCTTTGCCGTTAATCGCCATACCTGTTTTACGGTAAAAGTTATATTCAGGATATTTGCCTGGCCCTGAAATCAACAGATCGTCTTTTTCATAAACCAAATCCTGACGCTTAAACTCACCCATTTCAAAATCAGGCGTTAATTGTAACGCCGTTGTTGGGCAAGCTTCTTCACATAAACCGCAGAAAATACAGCGAGAAAAGTTGATACGGAAAAACTCCGGATACCAACGACCATCTTCATGTTCTGCTTTCTGTAATGAAATACAGCCAACTGGACAGACTGCTGCACACAAGTTACAAGCAACACAGCGTTCTTCACCATCAGGATCACGAGTCAACACAATTCGTCCACGATAACGTGGTGCAACATTGACAGGTTCTTCCGGGTACATCTGTGTTTCACGTTTGGCGAAGGCATGTAAGCCAATCATCCAAATGCTTCGTACCTGGGTGCCGAAACCAGTCAATAACTCTTTTAAAGTCATGGTTCAATCACCCCTTATTGAGCGTTGTAAAGTATCACTGCAGCAGTGACCAGCAGATTGATAAGCGTTAACGGTAAGCAAATTTTCCAACCAAAAGACATCACTTGGTCGTAGCGCGGACGCGGTAACGATGCACGAATAAGGATAAACATCATCATGAAGAACCCTGTTTTCAGTGCAAACCAAATGAATGATGGTAAGAAAGGCCCTTGCCAACCACCAAAGAATAACGTCACGATAAGACCCGATACCGCAACGATACCGATATATTCACCAACAAAGAATAAACCGAATTTCATACCAGAATATTCAATGTGATAACCATCAGCCAGCTCTTGCTCAGCTTCTGGTTGGTCAAATGGATGACGGTGACAAACAGCAACCCCAGCAATCGCAAACGTAATAAAGCCAAAGAATTGTGGGATGACATTCCACATATTTGCTTGTGAGTTTACGATGTCAGTCAGGTTAAAAGAGCCCGCTTGTGCAACAACACCTAAGATTGAAAGTCCTAAGAACACTTCATAACTTACGGTTTGTGCTGATGCACGCATTGCACCTAACAGTGAATATTTGTTATTACTTGACCATCCTGCAAATAACACGGCATACACCGCAATACCTGCAACCATCAAGAAGAACAAAATACCGATGTTCAAGTCAGCAACAACCCATGTTGAGCTAACAGGTACAATCGCAAATGACAGCAGTAAAGATGAAAACGCAATTACTGGTGCAATGGTGAAGATAAAGCGGTCAGCAAATTTCGGGATCCAGTCCTCTTTAAAGAACATTTTGATCATATCCGCAATTAGCTGTGCTGAACCTGCATAACCTACACGGTTAGGCCCATAACGGTTTTGGAATAAACCCAGTAAACGGCGTTCCCCCATACTCATAAAAGCACCACAAGTGACCACAACAAGCAAGATCACAACGGCTTTTAATACGGTGAGTAAAATCTCTGTAACTTCAGGAGATAACCAGCTCATTATGCAATACCCCGCAGTTGACGAACCGATACACCCACCAGCGATGGAGAAATACCTGCCATACCTAACGGCAAGCCAATTTGACCTTGAGTCAGGTGAGCACTGATTTTCACAGGTAAGGTGAATTCACGGCCTTCGTAAGTAAACATAGCTTGCTGACCTTGAGTTAACGCTAATGCTTGGGCATCAGATTCACTCAATGTTAAATAAGCGGTTTCCATACGAGATTGGATAACTTCAGCGCGTTGTGATAACTCTTCACTACCAAATAAACGGTAGCAAGGTGCGACAGTCCATTGATTTTTCTGTGCATTAAATGGCGCAGGAATATCAGTGAAGTAGCCAAGTGTATTATCACCACATTCAATTAAACGCACACCTGGATCGCCAAAGCGTAAGCTGCCACCCACTTCTGCTTGGAATTTATTCCATGCTTGAGGTGAGTTCCAACCCGGCGCCCATGCAAATGGAATTTGCTGACGAGGTGCTGTTGGGCTGTTATTACCTTCCATTGAGAACGCAAATGGGGTGTCGATATCTTTTGGTTGACGCTGTTCATGAACAGACACATTCGCCAGCATAGATGTACGACCACTATAACGATGTGGTTCACGAGCCAGTTTTTGTCCACGAATACGGAATGACGCATTTGGTGCCGCATCAACAATGCCAGCAAACTGAGGAAGACTCGTCGCACAATGTTCAATCACATTGTCTAACTGTGTCCAATCCAGTGTTCTTTCATGCCATTGTGAATCAACCGCACTCAACCAACGCCAGCTTTCATGCATCACCACTTCTTTGTTATAGAAAGAAGGTTCGAAAACTTGGAAATAACGTTGTGCTCTGCCTTCTTGACTCACCATTGTTCCATCACTTTCAGCGAATGAAGAAGCTGGGAGAACAAGATGTGCTTTCGCCATAATGTCAGTTTGCTGGTGGTCGATGACAATTAAGTTATCTACTTTAGCAATCGCATCATCAATCACGTCGGCATCAAAATGACGATATAAATCGTTTTCCATGACAACAACGGTGTTAACTTGACCACTACGCATCATTTTTAATGCGTCATCAAGTGGCTGTGCATTCATCATGGCAAGACCCATGCTGTTTGCATCATCAGCAACGAAAGAAAGCCCTACTTCATTACCTTTTGCTTTTAATGCAAAAGCAATGTTAGCGGCTGCTTTGATAACGTCTTCGCTACCCGCATGGCTACCACTGATAATTAATGGTTTCTTGGCTTGAGAAAGTGCTTGAACAACCATTTCGATGTGTTTATTCAGCGCTTCATCAATACCATCAACAGCTGGTGCATCACCGTTAATGTTATTCGCAATCGCAAAGCCTAAACGCGCTTGATCAACAACGGGTGCGCGATAACTCCACGCAGCAACATCATCGAGGCGAGTTTCATCAACATGAGTGACAAACAGTGGGTATTTTGCACGTTGCCCGATATTCATAATCGCAGCAATTTGCCAGTCAGCCACTTTTTGAGCTGCCGCCATTTCACGCGCTTTACCTTTCACGGCCTGACGTACAGACAATGCCATACGAGCACCAGTTTGTGTTAAATCTTCACCTAACACTAAAACGGCATCGTAATCTTCAATTTCACGCAGAGATGGAGTATGAACGCCACCTTTTTGTAAAATATCTAACATTAAGGTCAGACGTTTTTGCTCTGATGCAGAGATACCGCTATAGAAGTTTTCAGCGCCAACAACTTCACGTAATGCGAAGTTACTTTCAATGCTTGCACGCGGGGAACCAATACCCACGATACGCTGACTTTTCTTCAGCATATCCGCAGCTGCTTGAGTCGCTTGAACAGCGTTAATTTCTAACCAGTTACTGCCTAAACGTTTTTTAGGCTGACGAGGTCTGCTTGCTAAATTCACATAGCCATAGCCAAAACGACCACGGTCACAAAGGAAATAGCGGTTTACAGTCCCGTTATAACGGTTTTCGATACGACGTAATTCACCATAACGTTCACCAGGGCTGATGTTACAACCCATGCTACAACCCTGACAAATGCTTGGTGCAAACTGCATATCCCATTTGCGGTTATAACGAGATGAGTGGGTTTTATCGGTGAAAACACCCGTCGGACAAATTTCAACCAAGTTACCTGAGAATTCGCTCTCTAATGTGCCATCTTCAACGCGTCCAAAAAATACGTTGTTATGTGCACCAAAGACACCAAGATCAGTACCATCAGCATAATCTTTGTAGTAACGAACACAGCGGTAACAAGCAATACAACGGTTCATTTCGTGAGAAATAAACGGTCCCAAGTCTTGGTTTCTATGTGTACGCTTAGTAAAGCGATAGCGACGCATAGTGTGACCTGTCATTACCGTCATATCTTGAAGGTGGCAGTTACCGCCTTCTTCACAAACTGGACAGTCATGAGGATGGTTTGTCATATACCATTCAACAACGCTTTCGCGGAATTTCTTCGCTTCTTCGTCATCGATAGAGATAAACGTGCCATCAGTCGCAGGTGTCATACAAGACATCACTAAACGACCGCGGGTATCCTCAGCATTTTGATACTGCTTAACCGCACACTGGCGGCAAGCGCCAACGCTTCCCAGCGCTGGATGCCAGCAAAAATAAGGAATATCTAAGCCTAAATTAAGACAGGCTTCTAACAGGTTATCAGCCCCGTTAACTTCATATTCTTTGCCGTCTACATGAATCGTAGCCATAGTCAGCATGCTTCCCAAAGGCCTGCACAGCAGGCGTTAAACCTAGAATGTGTCGTGAAAAATTACCAGCGGCTTTTCAGTAAGTTAGGCTGAATACCTCTGATCAAGTTGGCATTGGTATAATCTTCTTGAATAATGCCAGCCTCAAATTCTTCACGGAAATATTTAATGGCGCTTTGTAAAGGTTCTACTGCACCCGGTGCGTGAGCACAGAATGTGTGTCCCGGACTTAAAGAACGACATAAATGTTCAAGGGTTTCGATATCACCAGGGCGACCTTTACCGTTTTCTATCGCACGTAAGATTTCGACACTCCATGGCAAGCCATCACGACAAGGTGTACACCAGCCACAAGATTCACGAGCAAAGAACTCTTCTAAGTTACGGGTTAATGAAACCATATTAATTTCATTATCTACCGCCATTGCAAGTGCTGTACCTAAACGGCTACCTGCTTTTGCAATCGTGCCAAAATCCATTGGAAGATCGAGGTGATCTTCTGTTAAGAAGTCAGTACCTGCACCACCCGGTTGCCATGCTTTTAGCTTAAGACCATCACGCATACCGCCTGCGTAATCTTCAAGGATCTCGCGCGCTGTTGTACCAAATGGTAATTCCCATAAGCCCGGATATTTCACGCGACCTGAGAATCCCATTAATTTAGTACCCGCATCTGGGCTTTTACCTTCACTTAAGCCGATATACCAATCTTTGCCGTGTTCAATAATCGCAGGCACATTACACAGTGTTTCAACGTTATTGACACAAGTTGGTTTACCCCATGCACCTGATGTTGCAGGGAATGGAGGTTTAGAGCGCGGGTTAGCACGACGACCTTCTAATGAGTTGATTAATGCTGTCTCTTCACCACAGATGTAACGACCTGCACCCGTGTGAACAAACAGTTCAAAATCAATGCCTGAACCAAAGATGTTTTTACCCAGAAAGCCTGCTGCTTTTGCTTCTTCAATAGCATGGCGCAGATTCTTAGCCGCTTCAATATATTCGCCACGAAGGAAAATATAGCCACGGTAAGCTTTTAGTGCGTGAGCGCCGATAATCATCCCTTCAATTAACAGATGTGGAAGTTCTTCCATTAAGAGACGGTCTTTATAAGTACCCGGCTCCATTTCATCTGCGTTACAAAGGATGTAACGGATATTCATGCTTTCATCTTTTGGCATCAGGCTCCATTTCAAGCCTGTTGAGAATCCAGCACCACCACGACCTTTTAGGCCAGCATCTTTAACTTGGGTTGTCACCTCTTCTGGTACCATCCCTTTCAATGCTTTTTCTGCCGCTTTATAACCGTTTTTAGCACGGTATTCATCCAGCCATACAGGCTGACGATCATCACGTAAGCGCCACGTTAGCGGGTGCGTTTCTGCGCTACGAATAATCGGTTTTGCTCCTGAAATTGCTGTCATGGATACTGCTCCAGTAACGTTTCAATCTCTTCAGGTTTAACAAAGCTGTGAGTATCGTCATCTACCATCATAGTAGGGCCTTTATCACAATTACCTAAACAACAGGTTGGCAGTAACGTAAAGCGACCATCTGGTGTAGTTTGACCAGGAATGATATTAAGGTGCTTTTCAATCGCTGCTTGAATGCCTTGATAACCTGTAATATGACAAACCACGCTGTCACAAAAACGAATGATGTGACGGCCAACGGGTTGACGGAAAATTTGGCTATAGAACGTCGCAACGCCTTCAACATCGCTTGCAGGGATCCCAAGAACATCCGCAATCGCATAAATTGCGCCGTCTTCAACCCAACCACGGTTCTTTTGCACAATTTTCAGTGCTTCAATAGAGGCTGCTCGCGGATCTTCGTAATGATGTTTTTCTTGCTCAATTTCAGCACGTTCTTCTTCAGTTAAAACAAACGTTGCTTTCTTTGAATGTGTTACATCAACGATTTCGATCTGCACAGCATCATCTTTTTGGTTTAATTCATTTTGCATGATTAACGATCCACATCCGACATTACAAAATCAATACTTCCCAGATACACAATCAAGTCAGAAACCAGACTACCGCGGATAACTGCGGGGATTTGCTGCAAGTGAGCAAAACTTGGCGTACGAATACGGGTACGGTAGCTCATTGTGCTGCCATCACTGGTTAAGTAATAGCTGTTGATCCCTTTCGTGGCTTCAACCATCTGGAATGATTCATTAGCAGGCATAACAGGACCCCATGAAACCTGTAGGAAGTGGTTAATCATGGTTTCGATATGCTGTAATGTACGCTCTTTTGGTGGAGGCGTTGTCAGTGGATGGTCTGCTTTAAATGGCCCTTCTGGCATATTTTTATAGCACTGTTCCAGAATACGTAAGCTTTGGCGTAGTTCTTCTACTTTCAGCATTACGCGGTCATAACAGTCACCATTACTTGCGACAGGGATTTCAAATTCAAAGTTTTCATAACCTGAATATGGACGCCATTTACGCACGTCAAACTCAACCCCGGTTGCACGAAGACCTGCACCTGTGACACCCCAATCTAATGCTTCTTTAGTATTATATGAGGCAACACCAATAGTACGACCTTTTAAGATACTGTTTTGCAGTGCTGCTTTTACGTAAGAATCTAGACGTTTTGGCATCCAATCTAAGAATTCACGTAATAAGCGTTCCCAACCGCGAGGTAAGTCATGAGCAACACCACCGATACGGAACCATGCAGGGTGCATACGGAATCCGGTAATTGCTTCAACGATGTTGTAAACTTTTTGACGGTCAGTAAAGGCAAAGAACACGGGTGTCATCGCACCAACGTCTTGGATAAAGGTACTGATATACAGTAAGTGGCTATTAATACGAAATAGCTCAGACAGCATGACACGAATGACTTTAACGCGTTCAGGCACTTCAATACCGGCAAGTTTTTCCACTGCAAGTACATAAGGCATTTCGTTAACGCATCCGCCGAGGTATTCAATTCGGTCTGTGTATGGGATATAACTGTGCCAAGATTGGCGCTCACCCATTTTTTCAGCACCACGGTGGTGATAACCCACGTCAGGCACACAGTCGACGATCTCCTCGCCATCAAGCTGAAGAATAATACGGAATGCACCATGAGATGATGGATGGTTAGGACCGAGGTTTAAGAACATAAAGTCCTCATTCTCAGTACCGCGTTTCATCCCCCACTCTTCAGGTTTGAATGTCAGCGATTCCATTTCCAGATCCTGTTTCTGCTTTGTCAGCACATAAGGATCGAACTCTGTCGCACGAGCAGGATAATCTTTACGCAGCGGATGACCTTCCCAATCAGGAAGCATCATAATACGGCGTAAATTTGGATGCCCATTAAAGACAATCCCAAACATATCCCAGACTTCACGCTCATACCAATTCGAGTTAGGGAAGATAGATGTGATAGTCGGAACATTAAGATCATTTTCACTTAATGCGACTTTCAGCATGATATCTTTATTACGATCGATTGATATCAGATGATAGAAAACAGAAAAGTCTGCTGCTGGCAAGCCTTGACGATGCGTACGAAGACGCTCATCAAAACCATGCATATCAAACAGCATGACATAAGGTTTTGGTAAAGATTTGAGGTATAGCATTACCTCAATAAGTTGTTCCCGTTTTACCCAAACAACTGGCATGCCAGTACGAGTAGGCTGGAACGTAAACGCATCTGGCCCAAATTTCTGACGCAGTTCATTAACCACCTGATCATCAATATGATCGGTCGTTTCCCACGCTGGCCGAGCGCCTTTTTGCGCTATCTGATCGGTCATTTCTATTCACCACAACTTTGATCAGGGTTACTATGATCGCAACACATTGCTCTGGTTACGTCTTAGGCAAAAGCCTTTAAATTTCGTCAGGAGTACGCAGGTTTTTCACTGCGATACGTTCACCGTGTTTTCTTTCTCGTTCTGATTGCATATTGGCACGGTAAACACCTTGGTCGCCGACAACCCATGATAATGGGCGACGTTCTTTACCAATGGACTCTTGTAATAACATCAGTGCTTGCATGTAAGCTTCAGGGCGTGGTGGACAGCCAGGAATATACACATCAACTGGAATGAACTTATCAACACCTTGCACTACTGAGTAGATGTCGTACATACCACCAGAGTTTGCACATGCCCCCATAGAGATAACCCATTTAGGCTCTAACATCTGATCGTATAAACGTTGAATAACGGGTGCCATTTTAGTAAAGCAAGTACCCGCAACCACCATAAAGTCAGCTTGACGAGGTGATGCACGTAATACTTCTGAACCAAAACGAGCCACGTCATGCACAGCCGTAAATGACGTCACCATTTCAACATAACAACAGGAAAGACCAAAGTTATATGGCCATAAAGAGTTTTTCCGTCCCCAGTTCACAACATCATGCAACGCATGTTCCAGTTTTCCCATATACACGCTGCGATGAACGTGAGCATCTAATGGGTCACTGACAATTTCCTGTGATTGCAGGGGATAACGGTCATTCTCACCGTTCGGATCTATGCGGGTGAGCGTATAATCCATTTCTAATGCCTCGCTTATTACTGCTGCGGATGTTTGCCGCTGGTTAATCGAACATGGCTTTTACTCGCGGTTTCACGACGAGAGCGAACAGGCGTCCAATCTAATGCGCCTATACGAACCAAATAGAATAATCCAGCTAATAAAATAGCGATGAAGACTGACGCTTCAATAAAGCCTAACCAGCCAACTTCACGAACGGAAACAGCCCAGGCATAAAGAAACAGTGCTTCAACATCGAAAATAACGAAAAACATGGCAACTAAATAGAATTTAGCTGACATGCGCAGACGAGCGCTGCCAACAGAATCAAGACCAGATTCATAAGGAACATGCTTTGCCCTTGCCTGTGCGCGTCCGCCTAAATAGCGGGCACCCAACAACATGAGCGAACATAACCCCAATGCGCCTATGAGGAAGACAGCAAATGCCCAATGATGGGCGATAACTTCGGTGGTTGTAGACATACTCATTGCTTACTCATCAAAGGTGGTGTCAATTAACCAACTCTTATCCGGCGGTTTACACCACATTTCTAATTACGAAAAAAAAGGCGAATTAAACAGACTTGCTAATTAAAGAAATAATAACAGTCTATTTATACCTTTATTATTTTTTGGAAAACTTTGCGACAAATCACTCAGTTTTCCATCGCGATTTAACAAATTTAACACTCATTTTTAACACTCAATTACTGGCTAATGCTAAAACGTGTCAGTCAACCGACAAACTTTATGCTAACACGCTTAGTCTAACCGATAATTCGATTTTACTACACCAGTATCTCAGGAAAAACCTGACTCAACACAGGCAAATGTGCCTTATTTTCTTGATCAAACTCACAAAATAGTCGAAAAAATACTTAATCAGTTTAAAATTTATCCAAATTTTAACAAATTAACTTTCTAATATTGTGGAGGAGGTCAAATATCCGATTAGATTTACTTTTTTATTCTCTTAAAACCTAGACAATCTTTTTATTTGTTAACAAATCCTACAACTGATTAACCAAGTGGAAAGGTAAACATTTTTTTAACAAACAGTTAAGGTAGTTTTGGGATGAAATGTCACAAAGATAAATACATAAAACAACATAATTATTAACAAGGTGTTACTATTTCAAAAAATGGCAATAAAAAACGGAAATAAACGCACTTAATTGCATCTATTCCCGTTTATCACTATTCATCACTATCCAGTTTTATTTGACTCTTTTTTAATCTTTAATTTTTGTGTTCTAACGCTAAAAAATTCACACAATTATTAATGTGATTATTCAAGTTCAGTAGAGCTAATATCTTCAGATGCAGTGACGGTATAAGGTGTTTTCTTGTTTTCAATCGCATTGAATACCGTTAACACCGCTTCATTTTGTTCATCAGAGTTACGATACAACCAATACTGTGTTTCAGGTAAACGAGGTAATCCTTCGCTTTCGCCTAAAATACGTAAATCGGCATTTTGCATTTCAAGTGGACGCGCAGTAATACCCACTTCTGCATTAACTGCGGCACGAACAGCGGATAAAGAAGCTGCTTCATAAGCAATACGCCATTGGATCCCAGCATCATCTAACGTGTTTATCGCTAATTGACGGAATGGGTTCGTTTCATCCATTACAACTAAAGGAATAGGCTCATTCATTTGTAATTGGAAATCTGGCGCGCAATGCCATAGCACTGGTGCTGTACGTAACGCTGTACGAGGATGATGACCAATACGTGCTGTTGTTAATGCTAAATCAATTTCATGATTATCTAGCATTGTTTCAATATATTGAGAACGCTTAATGCGAACATCAACAGCTAAACGTGGATACACTGATGCGATACGGTTTAATAAAAACGGTAATAAAGTATCAACAGAGTCATCAGAAGCACCAATACGTAGCTCCCCTTCTGCATCGCTATACGTTAATGATGCCGTTGCATCATCATTTGCACGCAGAATTTGACGAGCATAACCTAACAGTTGTAGGCCATGCTCTGTTAAAAGTTTATTACGACCATGGCGGGCAAAAAGCTCTCTACCGACCAATTGCTCTAAACGTTGCATCTGCTGACTCACAGCAGATTGGGTTCGACATACAGCAGCAGCGGCTGCTGCAAAAGTATTCAAATCTGCTACAGCTACAAACGTTCTAAGCAGATCGAGGTCGAGATTCATTATCGGACGATTTGCATTAATCATTGTTTATTCTTCACTTATTTTTGATTTTTAAATTACATATACCTGGTGTTTTATATCAAAAGTCTAAAAAAGACTTCCGATTCAGACAGTACTCTACTCTGAAAAAGAGAGCAAAGACATACCGAATACTTTACATTTGTTTCTTATCGTTTACACCTCCTAGATGGAAAGGAATTGCATCTTTTTGTAACAAATTAAATTTTATTATCATTTCAAGCATTCACAAGAAAGAACTGTATACCGTCATCACAAGTTAGACTTAGATCATACTATATTGCTTTCTCATTCATAAATTTTAACATTTTGAAAATAATTTAAATTATCTTAACTATGCATTCGAATTTAAGTATCTTCCCCTATAAATTAAATTTAAGATTTAAATTTAATTTATACTTAAACTAATTGATTGCTATAGAATTAAATAGATTTAACCATATTATTTGAAAATTTAATATATTAAGCCAGATAATACAAATCCGATAAAATTATTCAATAATTGATTATGCAACATTTCATCTACCTGTGTATCACATCAACTTATTTCTAATCACCACACTAAAAAGCCCTCTTTCAATAGAATAATAATCCAGATTATTTTTCAAAACTGAAACATAAATCCGCCATAAGCAATACAATTAGTCATCAAAATAACATTCTAAGAATAAACTGACCTTTTACACCAAAAATTACCTAGCATCTTCAAAAGTTTGTAACGTAAGAGTAGAGTGATAGAACAGTTATTTGCTGGGACAGCCTTTTCATTTGTATCTTTCTATATGAATAGCAATCGGTGATAAATATCGCTAAGTCGCCATAATCACAATAAAGATACGAGTCAGACCCTATTAGGTAAACGCGCTATGAATCAGATTAAAAAATCAAACAAACTCGAACATGTCTGTTACGACATTAGAGGTCCGGTTTTGCAAGAAGCAAAACGTCTGGAAGAAGAAGGTAACAAAGTTTTAAAACTCAATATTGGTAACCCAGCACCTTTTGGCTTTGAAGCACCTGATGAAATTTTAGTAGATGTGATCCGCAATCTACCAAGCTCTCAGGGTTATAGTGACTCCAAAGGTCTATTTTCGGCGCGTAAAGCTATCATGCAGCATTATCAAGCTCGTGATATGCGTGATATCACGGTTGAAGACATTTATATTGGTAACGGTGTTTCCGAGTTAATCGTACAAGCAATGCAAGCCTTATTGAATAATGGCGATGAAATGCTAGTACCTGCGCCTGATTATCCTTTATGGACTGCCGCAGTTTCTCTTTCGGGAGGAAATGCCGTTCACTATATGTGTGACGAGCAACAAGGTTGGTTCCCTGATTTAGATGATATCCGCAGTAAAATTACAAAAAATACTCGCGGCATTGTTATTATCAACCCAAATAACCCAACGGGTGCGGTATATAGCAAAGATATTCTGATGGAAATCGTTGAAATAGCACGTCAACATGATCTGATTATCTTCGCTGACGAGATCTACGATAAAATTCTCTATGATGATGCAGAGCATCACTCTATTGCTGCAATGGCACCGGATTTATTGACCGTCACTTTTAATGGTTTATCAAAAACCTATCGTGTTGCTGGTTTTCGTCAAGGTTGGATGGTACTAAACGGCCCTAAAAAACATGCTAAAAGCTATATTGAAGGCTTGAATATGTTAGCGTCTATGCGTTTATGCGCTAACGTTCCGATGCAACACGCCATTCAAACTGCATTAGGCGGCTATCAAAGTATTAGTGAATTTATCCTTCCGGGAGGTCGCTTATACGAACAACGTAATCGAGCTTGGGAGCTGATCAATCAAATTCCTGGTGTTTCTTGCGTTAAGCCAATGGGTGCTCTTTATATGTTCCCTAAAATTGACTTAAATCGCTACAGTATTAAAGACGATCAGAAAATGATCCTCGATTTATTGTTGCAAGAAAAAGTGCTATTAGTACAAGGAACGGCATTTAACTGGCCACACCCAGACCATTTCCGTATCGTTACCCTTCCTCGTGAAGATGATTTAGATATGGCAATTCAAAAATTTGGCCGCTTTATTGTGGGTTATCACCAATAAAACGCATCAAATTAAAATAAAACGCAGTATAACAATCAGTTATATTGCGTTTTTTTATTTTCTTTTTTATTTACGTTTACATCTGTTAATTATCCACTCACAATAATCACTTCAATCACGCAATTGGGAGATATTATGAGTTACTTTTTTGCCCACCTTTCTCGCTTAAAACTCATTACTCGTTGGCCTTTAATGCGTAACATTCGCCAAGAAAATGTGTCTGAGCACAGTTTACAAGTGGCTTTTGTTGCCCATGCCTTAGCGGTGATTAAAAATCGTAAATTTGATGGCAATGTCAATGCCGAACGAATTGCACTACAAGCGATGTATCATGATGCAAGCGAAGTGATCACTGGCGATATGCCAACGCCTATTAAATATCACAATCCTCAAATTGCTCATGAATATAAAAAAATAGAAAAATACGCGCAGCAAAAACTAATTGAAATGTTACCCGAAGAATTACAAGATGACTTTCGCACTCTTATTGATGAGCAATTACATAGCGAGGAAGAAACCTTTATTGTAAAACAAGCCGATAGTCTGTGTGCTTATTTAAAATGCCTTGAAGAGTTAGCAGCCGGTAATAGCGAATTTAATCTGGCTAAAAATCGGTTAGAAAAGACCCTAGCAGAAAGACATAGCCCAGAAATGGACTATTTTATGAAGGTGTTTGTACCAGGGTTTAGTTTATCGCTTGATGAAATTAGTGAGTGATAATAATCACTCACTTTAAAGTTGATACTATAATTTAATGATATAAATCAATCTTCATTTTTTACATCGTTTTTATCAGGATTAATATCCTTATCATTCATACCTTTTATATTTTCCATTTCCTTTATATTTTCTGCTAAAAACTTCAATGTATTGGATTCAAAACTTACGATCAAACCTTCTGTTAATTTATTTAGCCTCTCAATTTTGCTATTATCTTTACCAATAACTAGATTTCTTATTCCTTTCATACCTCTAATAAATACATTACTTCTATTGATACTTTTTGTTTTTCCCATAGCAAGCATTATTATATCATCTTTATTTTCATTAAGTTTTAGTGCTTTCATATAATCTAATGTTTGGTCAATTGCCGAATTAACTGTCTCTAATCGTTTTTCTGAGTTTAATGTTGCAGCAAACTCTAAACCTTTATCTTTGATCATTTTTTCAATAATATTTTCGGCTTGTTCTAAATTAACATGAATATTATTGTCATTAAGATAGTGTTCAGCAATTCCTTGAAAAATATCATGTGTATTTAAATCACTTTTATTTCTAACAATATTTTTATTTTTAAAATCATTAACAAGTTCAAAAAGACCTTCTATTTTTTTATCAAATTTATTTGACTCCATTGTTTTTAATATATTTTTCGCTCTATTAGTGATATTCAACTTATTTTTTCCAGCGTCTATATATCCTTGGTATTTCTCATTTAAATAATCCTTTACATACTCAACAGAATCATTCTTATTATTATTTTCTAATATAGAAAAGATTATTGCCTCATCTGCATTGTTTAATTCTAATGAAATAGAAAAATTAGTCATTGCTTTTGATGCTTTATCATGAAACTCAGGTGCTAATGAAGTAAAATTATTATACTTTGATAATATCTCATTCCCCACACTTTCTTTATTATTCATCAAATTATTCGCGATCAATCCTTTAAAAACAGTACGACGTGTAGAAATAGCCTGTTTTATCTGTTTTAGATCATCGCTAACACTTTGAGTCAAATTTTTATTATGTTCACTAGAAAAAACAATATTTTTATTATTTACTCTTGCTGTTAATTTACCCTGGCTATTTTTTTCTATTATTATCTCTTTTATTTTATTACTTAATACTTTGTTACTTTCTTTTGATGTATGATTATTGCCATTAGTTTTAAACTCTCTACTATTGTTTGATATAGTGCTTATTCTCTTGTCATTTTGAGTATTTTTATCATTCTGAATCAAAATGTTTTTTGGGGTGCTTATTGAATTTATCAACATTATATTTCTCTCTTATTAAATTATTTTCAGATCAATAATATGACTATACTTTTTTTTCTAAGAAAGATTTTCAGAAAACACACATTCATAGATATGTCGCATACATCAAATAAAAAACATCGCCCAATAAATAAAAAACGCTGTTTATTAATTAACAAACAGCGTTTCAGCAAAACAAAAGTATTAATATTTAGAATGGGAATAATAGCGGGATCAGGAAGACACTAATCAACATCACAATAACCGTAAATGGCACACCAATCTTCATAAAGTCGGCAAACTTATAACCACCCGGCTCCAGGATCAGCGTATTAACAGGCGATGAAACTGGCGTCATAAATGCTGCAGATGCTGCAACACCTATCACCATTGCAAATGGTAGTGGAGAAACATTCATTTGGTTAGCCGCAGCTATAGCAATTGGTGCCATTAATACCGCCGTTGCCGTATTGGAAATAAACAACCCAATTGATGCACAAAGTATAAATAAACACACCAACATCACTTGAGGACCAGCACTACCCGCAACATCCATTAAACCATTAACAATAAGCTCTATACCGCCTGTTTTTTGTAATGCGGCTGCAAAAGGCATCATACCGACAATTAAAATAATACTTGGCCAATGAATAGAGCGATAAGCACTTTCCATATCAATACAACGGAATTTACCCATTAACAAACAGGCAATAAGTGCCGCAATAAAATTAGGGACTTCATTCGTCACCATTAACGCCACCATTAGTGCTAACGAAAACAGTGCATGAGGAGCTTGGGATGAAGCAGGGGCAACAGTTTCAATTTCTGCAGCTAAATTTAACACAATAAAATTACGTGGTTTCGTCGAAAGAATACGGATTAATTTCCAATCACCAATCACCAATAACACATCACCAAGGCGTAATGGCTCATCGACAATTTTACCCGGCAAGGCGCTTCCTTCACGACGAATAGCAACCACGTTTAGTCCATAACGGGTACGAAATTTAATTTCTCTTAATGATTTGCCTAATAATTCTGAATCAGGATTCATGGAGACTTCAGCAAGCCCTACATCACGAGATTGTTCAGAAAAATATTCACCCCGCAATACCATTGGTTCTAACATCTGTTCACGGCAAAACTCACGTAAATCGACATCACTGGCTGACATATCAACTAATAAAACATCACGCTCTCTTAATTCAGTGCCACCGGTTGCACTAACCATAACACGCCGAAAGCGCCTCCAGCGTTCAATACCGACAACGTTTGCACCATAACGAGAACGTAAATGTAATTCATCAAGTGAATGACCTACTAGCGGAGAACCTTTACGAATGGCTAAACGACGAGCACGCCCAGCTAACTGATAATCACGAATAAGATCACGGAAAGTACGACGATAAGCTTCTTTTTGCTTACCATTATCGTTATTTCCTAGCCATCGACGTACCACCAGCATATAAAGAATACCTGCAAATAATACAGCAATACCTATTGGCGTAATGGAGAAAAACTGAAAACTCGGTAAACCTTCTCTGACTAATTCACTGTTAACAACCATATTAGGTGGTGTTGCCACTAAGGTCATTAATCCACTAATCAGTCCAGCAAAGCCTAACGGCATCATTAAACGACCTGGCGATGTTTTCATTCGAGCAGCAACACTCAATACAACAGGAATAAAGATGGCAACAACACCTGTTGAACTCATGAAAGCACCTAAACTTGCAACGCATATCATTAATAGCACAAGCATTTTAACTTCACTGCTACCCGCGACACGAACTAGCCAGTCCCCCATTTGATAAGCCACACCTGTTCTCACTAACCCTTCACCAATAACAAAAAGGGCCGCAATAAGTAATACGTTAGGGTCGCTAAACCCTACCGTGGCTTCATTTAATGAGAGAGTACCGCTAAGAACGAATGCGATGATGACAAGTAAAGCGACCACATCCATGCGGATTTTGTTGGTCGTAAAAAGGACAATAGCTATCAATAGCAGGCTTAAAACCCATAATAATTCGCTATTCAAAATGGCCTCGATCAGCAATAAGTGAAAACAGTTTAAGACATCAATTCACTACATTGATAAGTAGACCATTTTTACAACAATAAATCTTCTAATATGATCAAAGAAAAGACTATCTTTTGTGCGTTATTATTACTTTTTCAGCTTGCTTCTCGATTTGAATATCATTTAAAGAATCAATAATTAAATGAATCTCATTACGGCGAGGGAGAGAAAGAGGGGCATGAACGGCAACAACTTGGCATCCCGCATCTAAACCAGAGTAGAGCCCCGCAGCTGCATCTTCAAAAACCACACAATCTTGTGGTAATAATCCCAACTTTTTGGCACCTAAAAGATAAGGCTCGGGATTAGGTTTACCTTTACTAATGCATTCCGCTGTAACCCAATGCTTAGGTTCTGGAATACCCGTAACAGATTGGCGTGTTGTTGCGATCGGAACCGTACCTGATGTGACAATCGCCCACGGAATATTTAAGTCATTAAGGCGATTAATTAACTCAATAGCCCCCGGAAGCGGGGCTAAACCTTCTATTTGTGTTGATTCTAATTTCTCTAACCAACGAAATGTCTCGGTTATCTCTTGTTCGGTGGCATTAGGCATAAAATGGCGAATCGACTCAATAGCAGGCTTTCCGTGGATGTAGTCATTAATCTCTTGTGTTGATACACCGACACGCTCACCAAATAACGCCCAACAATGTTCAACAACTGGTAATGAATCGACTAATGTTCCATCTAAATCAAACAGAAAACCTTTACATGTGATTGCCATATTTTATGCCTACTTTTACCTTATAGTGATGCGTTAACTATTATGTACTGCAATTACGCATTAAGTATTTGCTGGATTTCAACGGCGCTAAGGTGATATTGGCGAGGGCACGCTAACCAAACATTAAGCATTCTTTGGTATTTTTCCCACATTGGTGTTTGAGAGTTAAAACCATGACTGCCACTATCGAAATGCGTGTAACGCCCTTCTGTATTCACCATAAAACGCACATAGCTAAGATAGCGGGATTCTGTCGCCGCATCAAAGCCTATAAATGCGACACGTCGAGCATCTGGCATCTCTTGTTCTTTTAAGTTATCACGAGAAACTTGCAGTGCATGGTACATTTCCATGACGTTAATAATGGTACGGCAAGTCTCTTCTGACATTTCATCGAAGTCACGATCAAGTTCACGTAATTGTAATCCATAACCACGTTCAATAATTGTCTGATAGCGACGATAACGTTCAGCGTTATCAGGATCCATCATAGTCATCATTTTATACTGATTAGAGAGGATCAAGCGTTGTGCGTGTGTCATTTCCATCATTAATTCTCCAAAGAAATCATTGAGGAGAGCATGACATTAATCAAAAGTATTGAGTAGTGCTAACTACGCGTTTTTTGATCTCAACGGGGTAATTCAGATGACAATAATGACAAACGAAGAAGGTAGAACAAATGTTCTACACATCATCAAGAAAAGAACGATCCAGTTGCTTAAAAGCACGTTTTAATAAATGGGCTAAAGAAAGGTAAGTCGGTGTTTGCTCTACAGGGGCTAAAGCGATACCTGCTTCTTCAAATTTCTCACGAATTTCATAAAACCAGCGCAATAACGTAGCAGGAAGAGGCGTTGCTGCACGCTTGCCTAACCACCATAATCCTTGCATTGGCAAGCTACAAGCAAAGAGCGCTGTTGTAATTGCTGGCCCTAAATTGCCGCCTAATGCGATTTGCCATGTCATTGTAAAAATGGCGATAGGTGGCATATAGCGAATACCAAAGCGCGTGGCTTTGACAATACGATTTTCAGGGAAAACAGGCGCTAACTGCTTTTCAACCGGCCAGGTTTTTAAATACTCGTTACCCAAACGAAGCTTCTTAAAAAAGCCGGGGGGAGTCACTGTCGGTTCGCTCATAATGACCTCAATCAATTTCTTTTGTAACTTTTAAAAAATATCTATAAAGAATAAAAATCTTTTAGTAGAATTAAGTATATTTTGTCTTTGTTGCCTTTACTCTGTATCCTGTGCCCATTCTAAAGCTTTGTGGCAATAAAGCGCTATATTTTGTTTGCCGGCGTGATTTTCAACCCTTTTCGCCGATTTTAACGCGAAAAGTTAATGGGTGAATAAAAATCGTCCAATTAATGATTGGCAACTATAATTAGCATCAAGTTTTTTACTTTAAGCATGATGCGCGTCATTAATGTCATCATAGGAATGCGATAGGCTTTTATGATTGACGTTTTATTAACCACCGTCTTTATAATATAAAAGACACTACGACAACAAGATAAATAGGTAATTCCATGTCAAGTAAGCTGGTGCTGGTACTGAACTGCGGTAGTTCTTCTCTTAAATTTGCAATTATCAACCCAGAAAATGGTGATGAATTCCTGTCAGGTTTGGCTGAATGCTTCAACCTTCCTGAAGCCCGCCTGAAATGGAAAATGGATGGCCAGAAACACGAAGCTGCGTTAGGCGCAGGCGCTGCTCATAGCGAAGCATTAAACTTCATCGTAAATACTATTCTGGCTCAAAAACCAGAACTTTCTGCACAAATCGCGTCTATTGGTCACCGTATTGTTCATGGTGGCGAGAAATTCACTAAATCTGTCGTGATCACTGACGACGTTATCAAAGGTATTGAAGCAGCAATCCCATTTGCACCATTGCATAACCCAGCTCACCTTATTGGTATTGAAGAAGCACGTAAGGCATTCCCTCATTTAATTGAAAAAATGGTTGCTGTATTTGACACTGCATTCCATCAAACAATGCCAGAAGAAGCTTATTTGTATGCTCTGCCATACAGCTTATATAAAGATCACAGCATCCGTCGTTATGGTGCTCACGGAACTAGCCATTTCTTCGTTTCTCGTGAAGCCGCTAAAATGTTAAATAAACCTGTTGATGAACTGAACGTAATCACTTGCCATTTAGGTAATGGTGGTTCTGTTTCTGCTATCGTTAATGGTAAATGTGTTGATACTTCTATGGGGCTGACTCCATTAGAAGGTTTAGTCATGGGTACTCGTAGTGGTGATATCGATCCTGCTATCGTGTTCCATTTACATGATGCTTTAGGCATGAGCGTTGAAGACATCAACAAACTGCTGACTAAAGAATCTGGTTTATTAGGTTTAACTGAAGTCACTAGTGACTGCCGTTATGTTGAAGATAACTACGACACTAAAGCAGATGCTAAACGTGCAATGGACGTTTACTGCCATCGTTTAGCGAAATACATCGGTTCTTACTGTGCACTGATGGAAGGTCGTTTAGATGCTATTATCTTTACTGGTGGTATCGGTGAAAACGCAGCAATGGTACGTGAATTATCACTGAAAAAACTGGCTCTGTTAGGTTTTGAAGTTGATCATCAACGTAACTTAGATGCACGTTTCGGTAAATCAGGCACTATCACTACCGATAACAGCCGTCTTGCTGTTGTTATCCCAACTAACGAAGAGTTAGTTATCGCTCAGGACGCAAGTCGCCTGACCGCTTAAGTTCTTTGATGTACTGCCAGTGTAATACTGGCAGTACTGTTTTACATAACGAGCAACCGATATTTAAAGAGGTTTCCGTGTCCCGTACAATTATGCTAGTCCCAACTGATACACGCGTAGGTTTAACCAGCGTCAGCTTGGGTGTTATCCGTTCTATGGAACAAAAAGGCGTTAGCCTGAGCGTGTTCAAACCAATTGCACAACCTCGTGTAAAAGGCGCGTTAGATCAGACAACTGCGATTATCCGCTCTCACTCCACTATTCAATCATCAGAACCTTTAAACATGGATTATGTTGAGTCTCTACTCAGCTCAAACCAAAAAGATGTTTTGATGGAAGAAATTGTTGCTAGATACCATGAAAACACCGCTGATGCAGAAGTTATTCTCATCGAAGGTCTGGTACCTATGCGTAAGCACCCTTTTGCACAATCATTAAACTATGAAATTGCAAAAACATTAGGTGCTGAAATTGTTTTCGTTACTGCATTAGGTAACAACACTGTTGAACAGCTAAAAGAGCGTATCGAATTTGCGCGTGCTGAATTCGGCGGTGTAAAAAACCAAAATATCACAGGCGTTATTGTTAACAAACTAAATGCACCTGTTGATGATCAAGGCCGTACTCGCCCTGACTTATCTGAAATCTTTGATGATTCAAGTAAAGCGATTATCTCTAATGTCGATTTAAAAACCATCGAAAAAAATAGCCCACTGCCTTTACTGGGTTGCATTCCATGGAACTTCGATTTAATCGCCACTCGTGCAACAGATATGGCAAAACACTTAAATGCGACTATCGTCAATAAAGGCGATATTGAAACCCGTCGTATTAAGTCTGTTACTTTCTGTGCACGCAGTATTCCACACATGTTAGAGCATTTCCGTCCTGGTTCACTTTTAGTGACTTCAGCGGATCGCCCTGATGTATTAGTTTCAGCATGCCTTGCAGCAATGAATGGCGTTGAAATTGGTGCAATCCTACTAACAGGTGGTTACCAAATCGATGCACCAATCAAACAACTTTGTGAACGTGCATTTGAAACTGGCTTACCAATCTTTATGGTTAGTGCGAACACTTGGCAGACCTCTTTAAATCTGCAAAGTTTTAGCTTAGAAGTTCCTGCTGATGACCATGAACGTATTGAAAAAATTCAGAACTACGTTGCTCAACATATCAATACACAATGGATTGATTCACTGACAGCTAACTCTGAACGCCCTAACCGCCTATCACCACCAGCATTCCGTTATCAGTTAACAGAACTAGCACGTAAAGCGAAAAAACGTATCGTTTTACCTGAAGGTGATGAGCCACGTACTGTCAAAGCAGCAGCAATTTGTGCTGAACGTGGTATCGCAACTTGCGTACTGTTAGGCGATCCTGAAGAAATTCGTCGTGTAGCAACTGCACAAGGTGTTGAATTAGGTACAGGCATTGAGTTAGTCGATCCTAAAGAAGTCCGTGAAATCTATGTGCCTCGCTTAGTTGAACTGCGTAAAAGCAAAGGTATGACAGAGGTTGTTGCTCGTGAACAGTTAGAAGATAACGTTGTTCTTGGCACATTAATGCTGGAAAAAGGTGAAGTAGATGGCCTAGTTTCTGGTGCTGTTCATACTACCGCTAACACTATTCGCCCACCATTACAGTTAATCAAAACTGCACCAGGTAGCTCATTAGTGTCTTCTGTGTTCTTTATGCTGTTACCTGAACAAGTTTATGTTTATGGTGACTGTGCAATTAACCCAGATCCAACAGCAGAACAACTGGCTGAAATCGCAATTCAATCTGCAGATTCTGCAATTGCATTCGGTATCGACCCACGCGTTGCGATGATCTCTTATTCTACTGGTAACTCTGGTGCAGGTAGCGATGTAGAGAAAGTTCGTGAAGCGACACGTTTAGCACAAGAAAAACGCCCTGATCTGATGATTGATGGTCCTTTACAATACGACGCGGCTGTTATGGCTGACGTTGCTAAATCTAAAGCGCCAAATTCACCTGTTGCAGGTAAAGCGACTGTATTTATCTTCCCTGATCTGAACACCGGTAACACTACTTATAAAGCAGTACAACGTTCAGCTGACTTGGTTTCAATCGGACCAATGTTACAAGGTATGCGTAAACCAGTGAATGACCTTTCTCGTGGTGCATTAGTGGATGATATCGTCTACACCGTTGCGTTAACAGCAATTCAAGCAAGCCAACAAGAAAACGCATAATTACTGAAGTTCGCTTCAAATAAAAAAACGCCAGATGATTGATTTCATCTGGCGTTTTTTTATTCTACAGATTTTTAATTTACTAAAATTCGAAGCAGTGTCAACATCGATTCTGTCTCCTTTATAAAGGAGGGTCAAGAAAAATCTCGCATATACCCCCCAATACAAACACAACTAACATATTGATTTTAATCGTTTATTTATATTGTTTTATTCAAAAAAAGATAGAAATGAGGTAGGTTTCTGTTAGTATGCAGGTGGGTGCTTGGATCATTTTGGTTCAAGCATTAGTGAGAGCCAAAAAGACGAAAGCCCCGAATTCTATTTTATTAAAATCCGAGGCAGTCCCAAACCAGACAACTTGATTCTGTCTCCTTTATAAAGGAGTGTCAAGAGAAATGGCTAAATTTGCCCTGATGGGGCTGATTGCTGTCTGTGTGACAGCACTGTGTTTATCATTACTTAGACATGAAAGATTATGCTCTTTCAATATTCGTAGTGGTCATACAGTAGTTCAAGCGACTTTATCTTGCGATAAATAGCTTTGTGGGGGAATTTTCCCCCACAATTTCTCATCACACGTTGTTGCGTTTGTGGTTACAAGCACCCTACTTTAATCCACTAATACCCGTTGGTTGGTTGCACCCCATAAAATCGACATCTCTGTAAATAATGCACCACTGATATCTTCAACTTCTTCAGCTGTAATTTCGCTATTACCTTGCTTACCAAAGAACACGACTTCATCCCCTGATTTGATATTTTTAAGATCTGTAATATCAACAATCACCGTATTCATTGACGTTTTACCTAAAACAGGCACACGTTGGCCACCAATTAAAGCATGCCCTGCATTACTAAAAACGCGGCGATAGCCATCTGCATAACCGACAGGAATATTCGCTAATACCGAGTCACGTTTTAGTGTGTAAGTACGGTCATAACCAACAGTATTACCTTTAGGATAATAATTGATTGAAGCAATATTCGATTTAAACGTCATAACACGTTTGTAATCTGTACTTGCGATAGTATCGCCATAGAAAATTCCGCCCACACGCACCATATCTAGCCATGATTCAGGTACGGTAATTGTGGCGAACGTATTTGCCATATGCAGAGTGACATCTTTACGATTTAGTCCTGTAACATCCAATACCTTTTGTGATTGCTGTTTAAAACGAGCAAGATCTTCTCTTACTTTATCAGCATCTTCTTCAGGATAGTGAGACATAATGCCAACCACTTTAAGGTTAGCTAATTGAGCAATTTGCTTCGCCTCTTCAAGCCCTGCATTATTATTCACTTCTAATCCATTACGAGACATTCCACCTGAATTTAAAGCTAAATGAATAGGGATCACTCTATTTTGTTGTTTAGCAATGGCATCTAATTTTCTAGCCATATCTAAATTACCAATCAATTCTTCCACGTTATAGCTTGTTGCCTGAGCCATCTCTTGCTCTGTGGCATTACGTACACGCATTAAACGGCCTTGGAATCCTAGATCACGAACTTCTTTTAGCTCTTGGTTATTCGTTACGCCAATACATTGCACATTATTTTCAATCATAACAGGTGCAACTAATGATAAATCATGACCATATGCATCGCCTTTTAAAACAGCACAAAGAGAGGATTTATCACCTAAAAGTGATTGTACTTTCTTCACATTAAAATCGAGCGCACTACGTGAGATTTCAATCCATGAGTTATTCACGATTGCAGGTTGAACCTGCGCCGTTTGAGTCACGGGAGGATTGTGATTAATCGGTTGTTGGCAAGCAGTGATAACAAAAAGTGGTAACAACGCAAGATATCGAATACCAAAAGACATCTTCTTTTTCCTTAGTGATTGTGATGTAAACCTATTTTTATAATTAATTAGGTACGAAAATATACACACAGTGAATATTCACTCAGGATAATAGCATTATTATTCACAAAATAAACATATAAATTCACATAAAAAAACGCCCCAATGAATTAATTTCAATGAGGCGTTTATCTATCTTAATTCTTAAAACAATCAGCGAACAATAATACCTAACAGAATACCGATAACACCAAAGTCTGCATCACTAAATGTAGTGTTAGCAATACCGATATCGCCAAGCACAGGCAAGAGGAATACAGGTAAGAAGGTAATTAATAAACCTTGAGCAAAGGCACCTAAAATAGCACCACGACGTCCACCGGTTGCATTACCAAAGACCCCCGCTGTTGCACCTACAAAGAAGTGAGGAACAACACCTGGAATGATCACCGTCCAATCTAAGGCATAAAGAATGAACATACCGATAACGCCAGCGGCAAAGCTACTTAAAAAGCCGACCAATACCGCATTAGGAGCATAAGGGAACACCACTGGACAATCTAAAGCGGGTTTTGCATTAGGGACTAACTTATCAGAAATACCTTTAAATGCTGGAACGATTTCAGCAATCACCATACGTACACCTTGCAGAATAATATAAACACCTGCTGCAAAGGTTATGGATTGCATCAATGAGAACATAAACCAGTTTTTGCCACCACTGACTTCACGAACAAAAGCATCGCCCGCAAATAAACACGTAATGATAAAAATAATACCCATTGTAAAGGCGATGGCAACAGGCGTATCACGTAAAAATAGTAAACTTTTAGGCACATTCATCTCTTCGGTTGAATGCTCTTTATTACCAAATTTACTGCCGATAAAACCAGCAACAACATAAGAGATAGTCGAGAAGTGTCCTAATGCCACATCATCAGAACCGGTAATTTTTTTCATATAAGGATGAGCAATGGCAGGGAAAAACACCATTGAAATCCCAACAACTAATGAACCTACCGCAACTAATACTGTACCTTCTAAGCCAGCGGTTGCCAGAATAACCGCCACCATCATAGACATAAATAAAGTATGGTGACCCGTTAAGAAAATAAATTTCCACGGGGTTAAACGTGCAATTAAGATATTAATCAACATGGCAAAGAACATAATCATAGCCATCTCTTTACCAAAGCTTTTTTGTGCAATAGAGACAATCGCCTCATTATTTGGCACAACGCCTTGAATACCAAATGCATGTTGGAAAATTGTTGAGAAATCACCCAGTGAGTTGATAACTAACCCTGCACCTGCACCTAAAATAACAAAACCCATAATGGTTTTTACGGTGCCTTTGATACATTCTGTCACTGGTTTTTTCTGGGCGATTAAACCAATTAATGCGATCAAACCCACTAAAATGGCTGGCTCTGAAAGCACATCACTCATTAGAAAGCGGAAAAAGTCCATGATAGGCTCCTTATAACGCGCCTAATTCACGTAATGCGACAGAAAGTTTTTCTTTCATCGCTACTTTGTCAATCATGTTATCCAATGAAACAACCTTTCCATTTACCGCTTGTGAATTGAGTTGCTCTGCAATATCACGCGTACCTACATAGATATCACTTGGTGTGCCTTTTGCTGATCCCAGATCAACGTGATCTACTTCTGCATTCACAGAAATATCTTTTAGGATACTTTTGATGCTCATTTCCATCATTAAGCTACTACCTAAACCATTTCCACACACAACTGTAATTTTCATGATATTCCCCTTGGTAATTTAAATCGTCATTAATAATTGTTGATAACGGCTAATACATCCGTTTTGCTTTTTGCATTAAATAGCTTTTGAATATCTGCATCGTTATCAAAAAGTTCGGCTAATTTCACAATGGCATTAATATGGCTATCGTTATCTGTTGCAGCCAAAACAATCAGTAATTTCACTGGATCGTTTTCATCAGCACCAAATTCAACACCTTGCTCAACAATCGTTAATGCAAGAGAAAGTTGATTAACACCATCTTCAGGACGAGCATGAGGCATCGCAATACCGGGGCCTAAAACATAATATGGCCCTATTTTTTCGTGTGATTTGTAAATTGCATCGATATAACGAGGTTCAATACAACCTTTATCAATCAATGGCTGACATGCCACTTTGACTGCATCTCTCCAATCGATAACGTTTGGAACCACTTGCACCACATCGGGCGTTAATAACGTTTTAAGCATACTTGCAACCTCGATAAGACTCTCTATGAGCTTCGTTATTAAGGATAGTAATCATTAATGGTAGCGCTATCTAGATAGATCATTCGTAATTGTGATAGCGCTATCATTTTAATGAAATGTTAATTGCAGAAAATGCCAACAATTGACACTGTATTGTTTCAGCATAATAGGAAGATTTCAGGTAGGATCTGCGGTTAATAAAATAGGCTAGGCAAGCATAATAACAAATGATCAAAACACGTAAGCGCCGAAATACAGGTCGAGTCACATTACAAGATGTCGCTAAACATGCAGGAGTCGGATCAATGACCGTCTCTCGTGCATTGCGAACCCCTGAATTAGTTTCTGATAAGTTACGAGAAAAAGTTAATCAAGCCGTAGAGGAACTTGGCTATATTCCTAATGCCTCGGCAGGTGCTTTAGCTTCAGCACAAAGTCATATTATTGCGGTACTGTTGCCCTCCTTCACAGATAGAGCCAGTGCAGATTTTATGCAATCTTTACAACAAATACTCAATCGCCATCAATATCAAATTTTAGTGGGTTGCTATGAGCACCAACCTCATAAAGCCAGCGATGTGATTAATATGCTGTTGCAAAGTAATCCTGCCGCATTAGTTGTCTTTGGTTCACAGCTTAGCCCAACTCATTTTTTGCATATCAGTAATGCCAATGTGCCTGTTGTCAGCGTTGCCAGCCAACCAGATGAACAAGCCGCTATTAGTATTGATTGTTCTTATGAGCAAGCGGCATATGATTTAACAAACCATTTAGTCACCCGAGGAAAGCGTTGTATTGGCTATATTGGTGCGTTACAAGGACAACGCCTGCACCACCAGCAAATAACCGGTTGGTCACGAGCGTTACTCAAAAATTATTTAAATGCTGAGCAAAGTGTCACTACACCTGATCCCGCATCTATGGCATACGGTCGACAAGCATTAACAGAGATTTTATTGCGCCAACCCGAACTAGATGCGGTCATTTGTAGCCATGAGAGTATTGCATTAGGTATGATTTTTGAGTGTCAACGTCGATTAATAAAGATCCCACAAGATCTGGCTATCGCTTGTTTAGAAGGCTCTGAAAATAGTGATCAGATATCCCCTTCTCTCACATCAATTCGTTTTGATTATCACAAAATGGGAAAAGAGGCAGGAAAACATCTGATAGCACTTTTACAACGTTTAAGAGACGAAGATGATAACGCTATATTCGAAGATACCGTTATCAACTATGCTTATCGATTTGAGTTAGGGCAAAGCACCCCTTAGTCCACAGTTTCTCTACTTTCTAGGCGTGTACTGTTGTTACGTGTTAACCAAAGAGAGAGGGCTTTTAATGAATCAGGCGTGAATTCATCACAGCGCTCAGTAATTTCAGAGGGAGTTAACCAACACACTTCCTCAATTTCTTCTGCTTGCAGTGCGAAGGGTCCATGAGAAACACAGCTAAACAAGCTTCCCCATACACGGCAACTTTCATCATCATAATAAAATTGACCATGCTCAGCAAAAGGGACTCCAGCAATACCTAACTCTTCTTCTGCTTCACGACGCGCACTTTCAAGTAAATTCTCACCTTGCTGAACCACACCACCCGCAGTAGCATCTAACCAACCAGGATAAAAATCTTTTATTTCAGTTCGACGCTGCGCCAAGATTTTCCCCATTCCATCATGAACAACGATATAAGTTGCTCTATGTCTTAGATTTTCAGCTCGCATTTGTTGACGTGTTGCTTGTGCAACGACTTCATTTTTATCATCAACAATATCAACCCATTCAACCAATGCCGTCTTTTCTTGTTCCATCCTCAACAAACCTTTTTTAACCGATACTAAACGATCGTAATTTTTATCCTGAATATACCAAAATCACTATTTTTCACCACTACAATAATCATACGTGACTTGTTTTATCCATCTTGCGCTTTTTTGCTTTTTATGATGTTAAAAGGCAGACTGTGATTATATTGTCTATTTAGTGCCTACTTTATTTTGGAGCTTTTAATGATTGACTTATATTATGCAGATACCCCAAATGGCCAAAAAATAACGCTTTTTCTTGAAGAAACTGGCATACCTTATCAGTTACATCGCATTGATATTAGTAAAGGCGATCAATTTAAACCTGAGTTTTTAGCAATTTCACCCAATAATAAAATTCCCGCGATTGTAGATAATTCACCTATTGATGGTGGTGAGCCTATCTCTATTTTTGAATCAGGTGCTATTCTTATCTATCTAGCTGAAAAAAGTGGCAAATTGCTCAGTCAAAATTTACGAGAAAAAACAACACAACTACAATGGCTGTTTTGGCAAGTGGGGGGATTTGGCCCAATGTTGGGACAAAATCATCACTTCACCCGTTATGCCACAGAAAAAGTCCCTTATGCGATTAAACGTTATACTGAAGAAACACAGCGTTTATATAGTGTATTAGAGAAAAGGTTAGCGCAGTCACCTTACCTTGGGGGCAAAGAGTACAGCATTGCGGATATCGCCACATATACATGGGCTCGTCTGCACGATCACCACAATATTGATTTAGCAAATTATCCCGCAATTGATAAATGGCTAAACAACATTAACCAACGCCCAGCTACGAAAAAACTCTTTAGCTAATATAAGCAATTTATATATCAGGATGATATTTATTCTTTATCAAGCAAGTAGATCAGGAGGATTGTGATGAAAATACTTATCACAGGTGGTACAGGATTAATTGGCAAAGCATTAGTTTGTGAGCTTGCGCTCGCCAATAATGATATTACGGTGCTTTCTCGTTCGCCTCAAAAAGTTTATTCGCATTTTTGTAATGAAATCACCTGCTGGACTCAACTCAACGATAAACAAAATCTTAATGAGTTTGATGCCGTTATTAATCTTGCTGGAGAACCTATTGCTGATAACCGTTGGACTCCCACTCAAAAGCAAAAACTGGTTAATAGCCGTTGTCATTTAACCCAGAAATTGGTTGATTTGATTAAAGCTAGCGATTCTCCTCCAGCAGTTTTCATTTCTGGCTCCGCAGTAGGTTTTTATGGCGATCAAGGTGATACACGAGTTACAGAAGAGACGCCAGCAAATCCTGAGTTTACACATGAACTCTGTGCAAAATGGGAACGTATCGCGCTTGAAGCTCAAACACCATTAACACGAGTTTGCTTGTTGCGTACAGGGATTGTACTTTCAACTCTCGGTGGCGCACTGCCTAAAATGAGCAAACCTTTCAAATTAGGATTAGGTGGCAAATTAGGGAGCGGAAAACAGTATATGCCGTGGATACATATCGATGATATGGTCAGTGCGATTGTTTTCTTGCTTAAGACCCAAGATGCTAAAGGCGCTTTTAACTTAACAGCACCTAACCCAGTACAAAATAAAGAGTTTACTCGCCTATTAGGAAAAGCTTTTAATCGCCCAGCATTAATGACGGTTCCCGAAAGTGTATTGCGTCTAGTGATGGGAGAAAGCGCGACATTAGTATTAGGTGGACAACAAGCCATTCCTGAAAAATTACTCAATGCAGGCTTTGAATTCCGTTATCCACAATTAGAAGAGGCATTAAAAGATATTATTACCACTGGAAAATAATCTCTTTTAATTCGAATTAGGTATTCTACCGAATAAACGTAGTCAACAACGCTGTACCTTGAAGTATGACGAGTAAATACTCTAAATAATTCAAGATGCAGCTAGGCGACAAGTGAATCTATTCCTTGAAAAAACGCCTAGGAGCATACATCAGTATGTGACTAGTGCGAATAAACGCAGTCAACAACGCTATACCTTGAAGTATGACGAGTAAATACTCTAAATAATTCAAGATGCAGCTAGGCGACAAGTGAATCTATTCCTTGAAAAAACGCCTAGGAGCATACATCAGTATGTGACTAGTGCGAATAAACGCAGTCAACAACGCTGCAACTTGAAGAATGACGAGTATACTTAGCGAGTGGGCTTATCGCCCTCCCACCTTTGAAATAAATCATCAGGTAAATCAATCTCAAACTGATCAAGTACACGATTTACTGTTTGATTAACAATATCATCAATCGTTTTAGGCTGAAAATAGAAGGCAGGTACTGGTGGCATAATCACTGCGCCTAACTCAGCAGCCTGTGTCATTAATCGCAAATGACCTAAATGCAGTGGCGTTTCACGCACACATAATACTAACTTACGCCCTTCTTTTAATACCACATCCGCAGCGCGAGTGACTAAGGTATCTGTATAGCTATGAACAATACCTGACAGGCTTTTGATTGAGCAGGGTAATATGACCATTCCATTGACACGAAATGATCCTGAAGAGATAGATGCGCCAATATCGCGATCGTCATAAATCACATCCGCTAAAGCATGAATATCTTTTAGCGAATAATCAGTTTCTAATGAAATCGTACGGCGTGCAGCTTGGCTAATCACTAAATGTGTTTCAACTGACGGCACTGATTTTAGTATCTCTAATAAACGTATACCGTAAATTGCACCACTGGCACCTGTTAGCCCAACTATCAGCTTTTTCATTATAATCCTCAGAATATATACCTTTGTTAATCATTATGATGATTAACCCTCAAAAAACAAGCGTCGATGCAGAACACACTGGCATCGACGCTTTATAAGGAAGGTATCTTACCGAAAAATCAGCCTTCGTTATAGATTTCCAAATTTTCTATTTCATTCTGATCACGAATTTTATGTTCATCATCACGACGTAGATTTTCTAAATAATCCAAGTAATCTTGATCGATATCTTTCGTAATATAAACACCGTCAAATACAGAACATTCAAACTGATTAATATCAGGATTCTCTTCTTGTACTGCGGCGATTAAATCAGTGAGATCTTGGAAAATAAGTCCATCAGCACCAATTAATTTACGAATTTCATCCACTTCACGTCCATGAGCAATAAGCTCATTGGCATTTGGCATATCAATACCATACACATTAGGGAAGCGAACTTCTGGCGCAGCTGAGGCAAAATAGACTTTCTTCGCACCCGCTTCTCTTGCGAGCTCGACAATTTGCTCTGACGTTGTGCCACGGACAATAGAGTCATCAATCAACAGAACATTTTTATCACGAAACTCTGCGCGATTTGCATTCAGTTTACGTCTAACTGACTTACGACGCTCTTGCTGACCCGGCATAATAAAGGTACGACCAACATAGCGATTTTTTACAAAGCCTTGGCGATAAGGTTTATTGAGAATATGCGCAATTTCTAAGGCAATATCACAAGATGTTTCAGGGATTGGGATCACAACATCAATGTGTAAATCATCCCATTCTTTGGCAATTTTAGCGCCTAATTTCTGCCCCATGCGTAAACGCGCATTATAAACCGAAATTTTATCGATAAAGGAATCAGGGCGAGCAAAGTAAACATACTCAAACAAACAAGGCATTAACTGCGGATTTTCAGCACATTGGCGAGTAAAGAGTTGGCCTTGCTCTGTGATATAAACCGCTTCACCCGGTGCAACATCACGTAAAAATTCAAAACCTAAAGTATCAAGCGCAACACTTTCAGATGCGACCATATATTCATGGCGACCATCTTCTAAGGTACGTTTACCCAAGACTAAAGGGCGAATACCAAAGGGATCACGAAAAGCCAGTAAGCCATGACCGATGATCAAAGCAACACAAGCATAAGCCCCGCGGAGTTTTTTATGCATTGCCGCAACGGCTGCAAAAATATTATCAGGCTCAAGCGGGAAATGGTCAAAACGGTCTAATTCGTATGCCAATACATTGAGCAGGATTTCAGAATCAGAGGTGGTATTGATATGGCGACGTGCTGTTTCAAATAATTGGCGACGTAATAAATGCGCATTGGTTAAATTACCATTGTGCGCCAACGTAATACCAAAAGGTGAATTCACATAAAAAGGCTGCGCTTCTGATGCACTAGAACTACCCGCAGTTGGATAACGGACATGCCCTATCCCGATAGTACCTTTTAAACGCAACATATGACGGGTTTCGAATACATCTTTAACCAGTCCGTTCGCTTTGCGAAGACGGAAACCGTTGTTACCGTCTATTGTTGCAATGCCTGCTGCATCTTGACCTCGGTGTTGTAACACCGTTAACGCATCATAAATTGATTGGTTTACTGGATTAGCTCCAGCGATACCGACAATACCGCACATGAATAGATCCTCATCAGCCAGACGGAGAGGTTATATTCTCTCCGACACGAAACTTGACGCATTTTGCAGGTAGTCAAAGAACCACCTAATAATATGGTTGAATTGAGGAATAAGCTCAGAACGTTGCCAATCAGCGCTATCTGCCATAGGCGTAAATGCGCCTAAAACAAAAAGTAATGCTGAAACTATCAGCACGCCTCTTAAAGCCCCGAAACAGACCCCCAATACACGATCTGTACCTGATAACCCTGTGCGTTGAACAAGAGAGCTAATCACATAATTCACAACAGCACCGACAATCAGTGTCGCAATAAATAACGTGACTATTGCAATCCCGTTACGAACCAGCTCATCTTCAAACCGGGTAAAATAGACGGCAAGATAAGGATAAAACTGACTAGCAACAAAGAAACCACAACCCCAGGTGATGAGTGACAATGCTTCACGAACAAAGCCACGGATCAGGCTGACTAATGCGGAAAAACCAATAATGGCAATGATGGCGTAATCTATCCAGACCATAAATTCTTTATCCAATAATGATGCTCCGCATTAATACGGAAGCATTCTAACAGAAAACGAAAACGTTTGCGTAATGCTAATTTTCGCTAATTTCAAAATAATTTACGGCGATATGAAAAATCATAATCGCCGCAATAAGTTAACGCTTTGTTACATCACTCATCTGATGACTCGTTTAGAAAAAATTAAGGCTTATATGCCCTTACCTCACCTTGTAAGCCCGTAAGCTCTTTTAAATGAGGCAAAATAGCCTGTAATTCTGACTTAGATGCACTAGGACCAATGTAAATTCGAGTCACTTGTCCAGCAACAGGACGTGCTGGTACGGTATATACCGGATAACCTGAGAAATGCATTTTCGCAATAATTTCTTCTACCTTCGCCGCATTTTTCAACGCACCTAATTGAACAACCCAAGCCTCGCCTTTCGGTGGCTGAGTTTCTTGTACTGGTGGTGCTGGTGGTTGTACTGGTGGCGTAACCACAGCCGGAGGCTCTGGTGTAGGCGTTGGCTGTTGTGGTGGTTGTACCGGTGGTGTAACAGGTACAACAGCAGGTGGTTCAGGTGTTGTAACAGCAGGTTGCTCGACACCTGTCACAGCTTCAGAAAGCATACCTTCAGATGCGCCTTCTGATGGAGTAGAAGGCACTGAAGTTTGCTCTATCGGGGCGATAGATTCTATTTCTTGCTCATCACCTGGTTTGGGTACTAAAGGAATAGAGGCGAACTGGTCTTCGTTATATTTCTTATCGCCGTCGAGCAGTGCAGGTAAAAAAATGACCCCTACTGCCACCAATACAACGGCACCGACTAAGCGATTTTGAAATTTACTTGCCACCCACACTCTCCTTTTCCAAAAGTTCCATCACATGCGCGACTGTATGAAATGAGCCACAAACCACAACAATATCGTTAGGAGCAGCATCGGACATTACTTGTTGCCATGCATTTTCAACACTATCGAATACCATTGGTTTCTCGAGATGTTGAGCTAACACATCCGCAGAAGCGCCACGAAATTCATTAAGTGGAGCTACATACCAATGATCAGCCAATGGTGTTAAGCACGCTAAAGTTCCTGCGATATCTTTATCACCCAGCATACCAACAACAATACGCACTTGAGTATCAGATTTTTGTGGTAATTGTGATAACTTTTCCGCTAAATATCCTGCTGCATGAGGATTATGTGCCACATCAAAGATAACCAAAGGATGTTGAGAAATTACCTGAAAACGACCTGGTAATTGTGCACGAGACATACCGTCGACAATACTTTGCTGTGTGATTGCTTGGCTGACTTTGTCATCAGATTTAAGCAAGCAACGAATAACCCCCATCGCTGTCGCCGCATTGGCTAGCGGAATATTAGGGATTGGCAGCGCATCAAATTCACAGTCAACACAACGCCAATGCCAGTGATCATCTTCAATAACAAAGGACCAATCTGTTCCACGACGGAAAAGCTTGGCTTGTTTTTCATTGGCAACTTGTGCAATGGAATGAGGCATATCTGGCTCACCCACAACAGCATAATGATTGGCTCGGAAAATACCGGCTTTCTCGTGGCCAATATGCTCTCTATCTGCGCCTAACCAATCAGTATGATCGAGGGCAATACTTGTGATAGCAGCAATATCCGCATCAACGATATTTGTCGCATCTAACCGACCGCCTAATCCTACTTCAAGAATAACAACATCAAGTTGTGCTTGTTGAAATAACTTCAGCGCAGCCAGAGTGCCATATTCAAAAAAAGTGAGCGAGATATCGCCTCTAGCTTGTTCAATTTCTGCAAAAACCTCACAGAAAGCATTTTCGGAGAGTTCTTTGCCTTGGATACGAACGCGTTCTGTATAACGAACAAGATGAGGGGAGCTATAAACGCCGACTTTCAATCCTGATGCTATCAAGATTGACTCTAGCATATGACAGGTTGTGCCTTTTCCATTCGTGCCTGAGACAGTGATTACCTTAGGCGCAGGACGTAACACATTTAATATTTTTCCTACCTTGCCTACTCGCTCTAACCCCATATCGATGGCGCTGGAGTGTAAATGTTCAAGATAAGAAAGCCACACCGACAAAGGCGATGTGGCTTTAGGAGCAGTTATGATATTAGACATCTTCTTTTTTATTCGTTTCGATGTTAATTTCTGGCTCGTTGTCTGTAGATTCAATTTCATCAGCAATCATTTCTTCACCGATGATTTCATCTTCATCTTCTACTAAATCATATTGAGTCAGCTTAGCCAGTAATTCAGCCAGCTCATCACGCATTTGAGGACGACGAATAATCATATCAATCGCCCCTTTTTCTAACAGGAACTCACTACGTTGGAAGCCAGCAGGCAGTTTTTCACGTACTGTTTGTTCAATAACACGGGGACCTGCAAAGCCAATCAATGCTTTAGGTTCAGCAACATTAATATCACCTAACATCGCTAAACTTGCAGAAACACCACCCATTGTAGGGTCAGTCATAACTGAAATATAAGGTAAACCACGCTCTTGCATTTTTGCTAATGCTGCACTGGTTTTGGCCATTTGCATTAATGACATCAGCGCTTCTTGCATACGAGCGCCACCACTTGCAGAGAAGCAAACTAATGGGCAGTTATCTTCGAGTGCTTGTTCAACCGCACGAACAAAACGCGCCCCAACAACAGAAGCCATTGAACCGCCCATAAACGCAAATTCAAAGGATGCAGCAACAACTGGCATCTTTTTCAGCGTTCCTTTCATCACGATTAATGCGTCTTTTTCTTGCGTTTGCTTTTGAGCAGCGCTAATTCTGTCTTTGTATTTTTTAGAGTCGCGGAATTTCAGAATATCTTTAGGTTCTAATTCGCTACCTAATTCTGTTGTACTTCCTGTATCAAGGAAAGTCTCAAGGCGACGGCGCGCTGAAATGCGCATATGGTGATCACATTTAGGGCAAACCTCTAAATTGCGCTCTAATTCTGCGCGATAGAGTACCTGCCCACAGCTATCACATTTAGTCCAAACCCCTTCAGGGATATTGGCTTTACGTGAACTTGTGATAGTGCTTTTGTTTAGAATTTTTTCAATCCAGCTCATTAATGGACCTTTTCGTCTGAATCTGACCTTCGCCAGTAAAATTATTGTTAGCGTATCAACCACAATACACTGGCTGTGTGGTTAGCAAAGTTTATGATGATACCGCTTACTGAATTTCAGCGCATCTCTTTATTATGGCTATTCTACGGCAAAAACTGATGATAACTGCTCAAACCTCTTTGTTATCACTTTCTTTCTTTGCTTTTGCACTCGCTCTACGATGGCGTAAGATCTCAATAACGCCCGGTAAAATAGAAATAACAATAATGGCAACAATTAGCAATTTTAAGTTCTTTTGAACTATATCTAAGTCACCAAAAAAGTATCCTGCATAAGTAAATAGCAGTACCCATGCAATTGCCCCAGTAACATTATAAAAGGCAAAGTGACGATATGACATTTTACCCATTCCTGCAACGAATGGCGCAAAAGTTCGGATAATCGGCACGAATCTTGCCAAAATTATTGCTTTACCACCATGCTTTTCATAAAAAGCATGGGTTTTATCTAGATATTCACGACGGAAAATCTTTGAATCAGGCTTACTAAACAGTTTTTCGCCAAAAAGTCGTCCAATAGAATAGTTAACCGCATCACCTAAAATAGCTGCACAAAGTAGCAGTAAAACAATAATATGAACATTCACATCATTAGTTTCTAATGAAGCTAAAGCGCCAGCAACGAATAATAAGGAGTCTCCGGGTAAGAAAGGCGTTACTACCAACCCTGTTTCACAGAAAACAATAAGAAACAAAATGGCATAAACCCATGTACCATATTGAGCAACAAGCTCAGCTAAATGGGCATCAATATGTAAAATAAAATCGATTAGAAATTTTATTAAATCAACAAATTGCGTTAATATTTCCATAAATCCTCAGAAAACTGGGTGTTTTTATGATTGAGATATCTCAATAGGGTTATCCGCTAAAAATAGTGGCCCCATTGCAGGTTTTGGTAATTCAAATTGCTCAGGATAATCCACAGATACCAAGTACAGTCCATTTGCTTTGGCTGTTGCAGCCGCTTTGGTTCTGTCTTTTAAGGCTAATAATTCAGCCATCCAAGTAATATTCTGATTGCCACACCCTATTTCTAGAAGACTGCCAACAATATTTCTCACCATATGATGAACAAACGCATTCGCTTTAATATCCACGACAACATAGTCACCATATCGAGAAACATTGACATGCATAACGTTACGCCATGGCGTTCGAGATTGACATTGGACAGCTCTAAAAGAGGTAAAATCATTTTCACCCAGTAGACATTGTGCTGCTTGATGCATGCGTTCAGCGTCTAAAGGATAATGAAAATGTGTCACTCCAGATGACAAGATAGCGGGACGATAGCGATGATTAAAAATCACATAGCGATAACGTCTTGCTGTTGCACTAAAGCGAGCATGAAAATCGTCAGAAACTGTTTTTACCCAACGTACTGCAATATCCGCAGGCAAATGGGTATTCACTCCCATAGTCCAAGCGGGATCTTTGCGATGTGCCGTTGTTTCAAAATGGACAACTTGCCCCGTTGCGTGAACACCAGCATCTGTCCTTCCAGCACAAAAAACCGATATAGGCTCATTAGCCACTTGTGAAAGTGCTTTTTCTAGCCGTTCTTGTACACTACGCACTTCATTTTGGCGTTGCCAGCCATAATAGCGACTACCATCATATTCAACGCCTAAAGCAATTTTTATTGTTGTGCTTTCAGAGGCAACCGCTGACTCAGTCAAGGGCTGTTCTGTCACTTCAGCACTCACTTGCACATTCATTAGTAAAACTGCTCCTGCATTAATTGCTCTGCTACTTCAACAGCCATTAATGCCCCGCCAAAGCGCACGTTATCTGCTACTGACCAAAATTGTAAGGCTTCTGGCATACCATAATCATTACGGAAACAACCTAAATTCAAGCTCACATTGCCTGAAGCATCAGTCACTTGTGTTGGAAAATCATTTTCATCACTGATATTCAGATCTTCATTTTCTTGTAATGTCTCACGCGCTTCATCACTCCCCATTGGACGAGATGTTTCTAATTGCACGGATTGCGCATTACCATAAAAAACGGGTGCTTGTAATGTGGTGACAGAAATAGGCAAACCTTCGTCTTGCAAAATTTTACGAATTTGGTCAACCATGCGACGCTCTTCTTGTATAGAGCCTTCGTCATCAACCATTAAAGGTAAAATGTTAAATGCTAATTGCTTATTAAAACGACCTAATTCAGGAGGAATACCGTTAAGTAAACGGGCACTTTGCCCTGCCAGTTCATCTACGGCTTGTTTTCCAAAACGAGAAACAGACATTAAGTTTGTCACGCTAAGGCGTGTTAAACCCGCAGATTCTGTTAATGGGTTAATGGCGCGTAATAATTGGCTTACCATGCTATCAGCTATTGAAACAATATTACGAGTACGGTATTCCGCTAGCATTGCACTGTTCACGCCAGGAACAACCAATGGTATATCCCAATCCATTGCAAAAATGCCACTACAATCAATAACAATACAGCCAGCATCAGCCGCTTGTTGTGCATATTGCGCACTGATTTCTGTTGGTGCGGCAAAGAAAGCTAATTGAATATCAGCCCACTCGATATTGTGAATACCTTGAACCGCAACACTTTTGCTGTTTACACGCACCGATTTTCCAATGCTATCTTCACTTGCGATTGCAGTTAATTCACCAATGGGAAATTCACGCTCTTGTAGCAGTTCTAAAATCGCTTCACCGACAGCGCCTGTTGCACCAACAACTGCAATATTCCAACCTTCTCCCATAAGATATCCTCCAATAACATAAATTTTTAAAAATAATATTTTGCTTTATTTGTGTGTAGTACTTTTATATGTAGCACTAAAGCCAATTGCATTTAATGTATCAACCGTAGTTTGATTATCACAAATGACATGGAGTGAAGACCACTCACGACGAACAGGATAAAATTTGCGTAATTTATCAAACTCCCCTTTTATTCCTGCTACTTTTCGTAATGGAGCATCATCACGACGCACATCATAAACAAGATGAATCAGTTGTTTTAAAAGTGTTTGAGTTAACTCACCTTGTACTGAAATGGTGGAAATAGTAGGTGCAGGTAACAGAGTTGATAATTCAACTTTTTGAGGCTGTCCAATAAAATCACAATAAGCTTCAAAAACTTGAGTTGTACCACGCGCCTTACCTTCTAAGGTGTAACCCGCAATATGTGGTGTTGCGATATCAACTTTATTTAATAACTCAATAGAGAGATCTGGCTCTGGCTCCCAAACATCCAACACAACGCGTAAGGATTTATCTTTCTCAAGTACAGACAATAATGCTTGATTATCAACAACCTCGCCACGGCTCGCATTAATTAAAATACGACCTTCAGGCAATTTTTCGAGGTTGCTCTCATTAATTAAATGATAACTTTTGTATAAGCCTGATTTATTGAGAGGTGTATGGAAAGTTAGAATATCTGCTTTTTCTAACAATGTTTCCAATGGATGAAACTCTTCATCATCACCATTATCCGCTCTTGGTGGATCGCAAAGTAAAACATTTACACCCAATACGCGAAGGCGCGTTGCTAATCGACCGCCCACATTTCCCACACCGACAATACCAACGACTTTATCGGTCAATTGAAAGCTGTCTTGCTCTGCTAACATCATCAGAGCAGAAAATACATATTCAACAACCGCGATAGCATTACAACCTGGGGCTGATGAAAAACCAATTTGTTGCTGTTTTAACCATGCAATATCTACATGATCGAAACCCGCAGTCGCGGTTCCAACAAATTTTACTGGCTTGCCTGATAATAAGGATTCATTGACTTTAGTAATTGATCTCACCATTAAGGCATCAGAATCATTAAGCTCATCAGTAGGTAATGGGCGACCAGAAACAGCTTTTACCTCACCTAATTGGCGGAAAAGTTGTTCCGCATAAGGCATATTTTCATCAACCAGAATTTTCACGGTGTTATCTCACTGATTTGGTATTTATGTGTGTAAACAATCAATCGAAAAACAAAATTAAGCGGTCTATTTTGCCACTTATTCACAGTAAAGCCTATTATTGACAGTAAAATCCGCCTAGATTTTAAGTAAATATATGAAAAGAAGACTTAACAATTGTTTAATCGACGAAAACGTTCCGGTGTTGTGCCAGCATATTGTTGAAACATCGCAATAAATGAGGATGAAGAGCTATATCCCACATCAAATGCTATTTCATTCACGCTTTTCCCTTGTTCTAATAAAGAAATTGCATGTAAAAAGCGTAAGCGCTTACGCCATTCACTAAATGACATGCCTAATTCTTGTTGGCAACGACGAGAAAGTGTTCTTTCTGAGGTATAACGCTTTTTAGCCCATTCTTCTAACGAGGTATTATCCGCTGGATCCTGCTCTAATACAGAAAGTATGGGAGCAAGTAATTTATCTTTAGAAGACGGTAAATAAGTATGATGTATTGGCGAAACTTTAAGTTGATCAATCAGTACTTGAGCTAAGCGAAAATCTTCTTCTGTTTGTGGTTTACACACACCACGATGAAAAAAGTCGGAAAATATAGTTGAAAAAATAGCACTTAATTGAATCAAACAAGGTTTATCTAATAATCCTTCACACCAACTTGGTGCGATATCTAGCACCTTAAAAGAGAGTGTTTTTTTATTGTAACTAGCATGCCCTACATTTTTGGGTATCCATACACTAAATTCTGGTGGCGCTAAAAACCGCTGTCCTCCAGCTTCTAAATCCATGACACCAGAAATCACATAAAGTAACTGACCAAAATCATGTTGATGATAAACAAACTCTGTTTCAGCTAATAGTTGTTCATCACGAAATCGAACTGTATCTGGATCAGACAATAACCATTGCATTTTTTGTTGTTCAATTGTCATCTTTATGTTGTTCTCTTGTCATGTTGTCTTTATTGGCCTATCTGTTGTCTGGTTTTCATTATATATATCTAATCAGACAGACTTACAATAGCGACCTGGTTTAAAAATAGATGTGAGAACAATGAAAAATGCAATTTTTCCGCTTTTAGCGGTGTTAATCTGGTCCATTAATGCAGTTGTCAATAAAGCAGCCGCGTCTGTTATCGATCCTGCTGCAATCTCTTTTTATCGTTGGTTCCTCGCCTTTTTAATTATGACACCTTTTTTGGTCATGCCAGTTTGGCATCATCGTAAAACCGTCAAACAATATTGGTGGAAATTATTTATTCTTGGTGCATTAGGGATGGTGATGTACCAAAGTTTAGCTTATTATGCGGCACATTATGTTAGCGCAACATTTATGGGGATTCTGAACTCTCTCATCCCATTATTAACCGTTATTATTAGTATTTTTGTTTTACGTGTTGTACCTACGGTAGGTATTGTTTTAGGCACAGTGCTTTCAATTAGTGGCTTAGTTTGGCTAATTAGCCGTGGCGAACCTTCTCAATTGCTTTCTCAAGGTTTGGGTTATGGTGAGCTGATGATGTTTATTGCTTCGGCGTCATACGCCCTTTACGGTGTATTAACAAAACGATGGTCAATTGCACTACCTAACTGGCAATCACTTTATGTGCAAATTGGATTTGGTGTTCTGCTATTATTGCCAAACTTCTTTCTTGCCGAAAGTGTTGCGTTAACAAAAGATAATATTGGATTAGTTATTTTCGCAGGTATCGGAGCTTCTATTCTTGCACCTTATCTGTGGATTTTAGGTGTGATGAAATTAGGTGCAAATACGACCTCTATTTTTATGAACCTAATGCCATTATTTACTGCAATGATTGCTATCGCGCTTCTCGGTGAAGAAATGCATAGTTATCACTTAGTGGGTGGTGGTATTGTGTTACTAGGTGTGCTCTTAGTGCAACAACTTAGAACGCCGCTGAATTTCCGACGTCAGTCTGCTCAGAAAAAAGCAGATTGCCATCAGGAGATGTGAGTCAATGTCAAAAAGACAACAATAAAAAATGCCGGCTAAATTCTTAGCCGGTCACATTCATAATGTTAGGTTTAATAAATAAAACTGACACAAGAAATCAAAGTATAAAATATAAAGTAATACAAGTATCCGAGGCAAACATTACCAACTTTTATATTAAATAGCTCCTACTTATTTGTAATAAAATAACCCAGATCAATTTTTTTGCACTCTTTTTGTCTTATTCAACTTTTCCATTCACCTAACTCCATATAAAACAAAATATTTAATGATTTTGGATAGAATTAAATTAAACGATTGAAATAAAATGAAGCTAATTTATTTTTCTCAATATAAACAACATATTAACAAAATTTGTCTATTTTATTAGAATAATAAAATGAGTAACTATTAGGAAAGGTATTTTTAAACGTTATTTATATAATCTTTTTTTTATGATTTTTATTCGAAAAATATCTTTATTAGAATAATAAATTATTTTTCATAATAAATTTCAAATAAAAAAGCAGACTCCATTAAAATGAAGTCTGCTTTTTTTAATAAGTAAATATAAGTATATCTAACTATTTTTTATATTTACTCATGACTAATGAAGCATTTGTACCGCCAAAACCAAAGCTATTTGACATTACAGTCTCCAGCTTCTGTTCTGTTGGTTGAGTAATGATGTTCATCCCCATTGCTTTATCGTCTAATTCTTCGATATTAATGCTTGGTGCAATAAACCCATGCTCTAACATCAGTAAGCTATAAATTGCTTCATGCACACCAGCAGCACCTAACGAGTGACCAGTCATTGCTTTTGTTGCTGAAATAGCTGGAGTATGCGAACCAAACACTTCCGTGATAGCTTCAAGCTCTTTTAGATCACCAACTGGCGTTGAAGTACCGTGTGTATTGATATAATCAACTTTATCAATACCTTGCATCGCCATTTGCATACAACGCACAGCACCTTCACCTGAAGGAGCAACCATATCTGCACCGTCAGATGTTGCACCATAACCTACGACTTCACCATAGATGTGTGCACCACGCGCTAATGCGTGTTCTAATTCTTCAACAACCACAATACCGCCACCACCTGCGATAACAAAACCATCACGATTTTTATCGTAAGTACGAGAAGCTTTGGTTGGGGTTTCGTTATATTTAGTTGAAAGTGCACCCATTGCGTCAAATTCGCAGGTCATTTCCCAACTTAACTCTTCACCACCACCAGCAAATACAACATCTTGTTTGCCTAACTGGATAAGCTCAACAGCGTGGCCAATACAGTGTGCTGATGTTGAACAAGCAGAACTGATTGAATAGTTAACGCCTTTAATTTTGAAAGGTGTTGCTAAACAAGCTGAAACACCTGATGCCATTGCACGAGTTACCATATAAGGACCTACACCACGTAGGCCTTTAGCTCTCATGCCATCAGAACCTTGCACTTGGTTACGTGGAGAACCACCACCAGAGCCAACGACTAAGCCAGAACGAATATTAGAAACTTGGTCTTCTGTCAGACCTGAATCAGCTATCGCCTCTTGCATAGATAAATAGGCATAAACCGATGCGTCGCTCATAAAACGGCGGATTTTACGGTCAATAAGACCTTCAGTATCAAGCTTAACGTTGCCCCAAATGTGGCTACGAAGCCCCATCTCTTTAAATTCTTCTGAGAAAGTTATCCCGGAACGACCTTCCTTTAAAGAATCCAGCACTTCTTTCTGGTTATTACCAATGCTCGAAACAATACCCAGACCCGTGATCACTGCGCGCTTCATTCATACCTCTTTACAATAATAGTTGTAGCTGCGGGATTTCTGACTAGCACTTTAGCGTACAGTTGTACGCCGAACAAGTCCGATCAGGATCTTTTTTACAAAAATACAGATAACCTAATAAAACGCTTTCCCCTTTAAGGCTGGCACAAGCTACCTAACAGCGCTAAGATGTTGGATAATTTTTTCGAGAAATACAGGCAGTTCCGTGAATAATAGCCCGATAAATACTGCGTCTTTAAGTTGGAATGAACTTGGTACGCCTATCTCTGAACAATTTGGCGATATTTACTTTTCAAACCAAGACGGTCTAGAAGAAACTCGACATGTGTTCTTACATGGAAATCATTTTCCATCACGTTTTGGTACACATGTACGCTCTGAATGTGTTATCGCAGAAACAGGATTTGGTACTGGGCTTAACTTTTTAACACTATGGCAAGCTTTCGAGCAATTTAGACAAACGTCTCCTGACTCTCGTTTAAAACGCCTTCATTATGTAAGTTTCGAAAAATTCCCTCTGACTAAAAGTGATTTACTATCTGCACATCGCCATTGGCCTGAACTCGAAAAATATTCACAAGCGCTTTGTTCTCAATGGCCATTAGCCATTGCAGGTTGCCACCGCATTATTCTTGCTGATGGAACAATCACATTGGATTTATGGTTTGGTGATATCAACACCTTGTTACCCCAAACTCGCCAAGCGCTACATAACAAAGTGGATGCATGGTTCTTAGATGGTTTTGCTCCTTCTAAAAATCCACAAATGTGGAGTGAAACTCTCTTTCAATCGATGGCTGATTCAATGAGAGAAAACGGCACATTTGCAACATTTACCGCCGCAGGGATCGTCAAACGAGGTTTGCAAAATGTTGGTTTTGAGATAAATAAAATCAAAGGATTTGGTCAAAAAAGAGAGATGCTGACAGGTGTTTTTCCACATACTCCATCCCCTGAGTTTCTCCCTTACTATGCAAGACCAAGTGCAACCAAAGCACAGAATATTGCAATTATAGGTGGCGGTATTGCCAGCACATTTACGGCACTTTCGTGCCTAAGAAGAGGCGCCAATGTCACCTTATATTGTGAAGATAAACAACCTGCAACTAATGCCTCAGGCAATCGACAAGGTGTGTTATATCCTTTACTTAATGGCAAATCCGATGAACTAGAACAATTTTTCACAACCGCATTTCTATTTGCTCATCGCACTTATGACAATTTGAGTAAAGCAGGTATTCCTTTTTCACATCAATGGTCTGGTGTCGCACAGATTATTTATAACGAGAAAGTTCGTAAAAAAGCACAGAGAATTATGGATAATTCTATACCTTTTGCTCAAATAGCATGTTATCTCGATGAAAATAAAATCAATAAACTCAGCGGAATAGATGTTAATTGTGATGCATTGTTTTACCCACAAGCGGGATGGCTTTCACCGACTGAGCTCACGATCAATACATTAAAATACGCTGAACAATTAGGTTTAACGTTGCGATTTAATCATCAAGTCACTCAAATAAGTGCGCAGAAAGCATCTTGGTGCTTAGATATTCTTCATCACGATGGAGTGAGTGCGACACAATTTCAATCACAATATGATTGCGTTATTTTGGCAAATGGACACCGAATCACAGACTTTACTCAAAGTGCAAAATTACCCATTAGCGCAGTTAGAGGTCAAGTTAGCCATATTCCAACAACAAAGACATTATCAAAACTAAAAACGGTACTTTGTTATGATGGCTATTTTACGCCTGTTGATCACCAAGATAATTTGCATTGTGTAGGAGCAAGCTTTCGCCGCGATCGATTAGATTTAGCTATTTCGACTCAAGAGCAAGAAAATAACCAAGCTCATCTTATACAGTGTTTAGCAAAAGCCCCTTGGGTTAAAGAAGTTGATTTTAGCCGAAACGAAGCGCGAATTGGGATTCGTTGCACTATTCGCGATCACCTACCGTTATTAGGTGAAGTACCTGATTTCGAAAAATTGCGCGTGGCATACACGCACTTAGATAGATTTAAGCGTAGAAGACAAACACCCGCTTTAGCTCCTGCTTATCATCAACTTTATATTATCAGTGCGTTGGGCTCTCGTGGATTATGTTCAGCGCCTTTATCAGCTGAAATTCTGGCAAGCCAAATTTTTGATGAACCTTTTCCGGTTGAAGATGATGTATTGAATGCCTTACACCCTAATCGTTTTTGGGTAAGAGCATTACTACGAGGAAAACCGATTGAAGTGAAATAGCCAAGGTGATAAGTAGTATTGAAGCACTTAATTGAAATGATTATTAATAATAAAAGAAAATATTTTAGCCAAATAACTCATATCATACCTCCAAACGCCATAAAAGTAGCTACAATGTAGCTACTTTTAATGGTGACTGCTCCCCGCCCGCATTGGCCGAGGGTTTACGGCGTTTTTCGCTAAAAAACGTTTCTTTGTATAAAAAAACTAAACCTCAAATTTCATTGCACAGCGCGTTTCTTTTACAAAACCCCCGCTTTCAACTTCATTATTTAAGATTTCTTGCAAAGAATGAGGAATTTCGCTTTCTGACAAAATAGAAAAACCTAAGCGTTGATAATACGGCGCATTCCAAGGAACATGGCGAAATGTCGTCAACGTAACGGCACTAAATTGATGTGCCTTTGCTTCATCTTTTACTTTTTGAATAAGTAATTTACCAATACCTCTATTTTGCCAAGCTTCACTCACTGACAACTCATGAATAAATAAACTTTCAGGTAATGGCATCGTCATAATAAAACCAACTGGTTCATTATCACTATTAACCGCAACCCAATGCCCTTTATGGTTAATAAAGGCTAAATGTTTTTCAACACTTTGTACGCCACTCTCACTTATCCAACTTAAATCTTCTAAAGTACTAAAAAGTTGCCCTGCTGATTGCTCGATAGCAGGCAATTTAATTGCATCATCAATTTGTGTGGGGCGAAGAGTAATATCGTTATTTTTTATTTCGTTTTGTGTTGTTGTCATCTCTTTTTCCAGCTCAGGTGTTTTTATACTTTTATGCTTAATTTATTAAAAAGCCATCCCGTAGGATGGCTTATGTTAAAGCTAAAATAATTTCTTATTTTTTAAATCGTTAATCTTTAGGTAATATGCCATAAGATTGAAATTTACCACTATCTTCCATAAACTGATTATAATACTTGTTGTCTTCTACAGAGTCTTTCACGGCTCTATTAGCATACGCGCTAGAGACAGCGAGTGTCGCCTTATAAAGTTTATCTTTTAATGTGTTATGGATCTTCGGATCTTCACTTTCTTGAATTTGATTTAATAATGAAACTAGCTCTTCTGCTTCAGCTTGAATATCAGGATCAGTAAATTCTGCTGTCGGTAACATATAGTCTAAATCAAGATTAACAGAATCGTTATATTCATCTTCTTGAGTAAACGGAGCTAAATCTTTACTGTATTCCGCTGAAATATATTTAATAAATTCAGGTTTATCAAAGCATTTGTTTTTTATGCTACCGTCATTATTTTTATTGCGAGTGCGAATTTCATTAGGAAATGGCTCGCCTAAGGCATAAGTACACTGAAAAACATTACCATCAATTAATGTGGCATTAGTACTACGCACTGGAAGTTCAAATTCATAGCCATTAATAATAACTGGGTAATCGACAGGTTTAAATTGATCTGTTTTTCCCTTAACTGCATAAACTTCAGAAAGGGTGTAATACATAAAATTATCAGGATTTAATATGCCACCATTATTATGGTCATAAACCATAAATCGAGCATCATTACCGGCACTATCTTTTAAATTATGCTCACCAGGTGATAGTGTTATGTAGCCATTTTTACCCGGCTCTACCTGATATTCTTTACCATCGACGCTAAAACTAATGACTTTTTCACTTGGATTACTGTAATAAAACTTATTTTTTTTATTATCTAAATCAAGTTGATCACAAGCAGATAAAAATAAAACAGCGCTAGTCAGTAGTCCTATTTTAAAGAAATTTTTCATCGTATCGTTATCCTTATCATAAATATTCTATGCAAATCATTTGCATCCCGAGAAACATTCCTAAAAAACATTTAAAAGTAATTTTACAGAAATGGCAAGGAGTTACAAAAGATAGCACTATTATGCTTAATCAATGAGAGATACATCGACTTTGAAAAATCAAATAAAAACAATTGATAAATAGTAAGGATCAATTTTTGTATAAAAACCAATCTAATTCAACAGTAAATATCTTAAATATAACTTAGAGGCAGTGATCTTAATAAGATTTTAAGAAAGAAAAAAACAACCGATTTATGCCGGTTGTTCTCTTAGTAGACATGCCGAATTAATTAATTGAGTTAACTAAATCATGCCATGTAGACAAAACTAACGCTTGATCTGGAGGTGAAAGCTCGCCTGCTTTTATCGCCTTTTGAATGCTCTCTTCTACACGCGTTCTTAACGCTTCTAACTGTGTGTTATTTTCTTGCTCAAGTTCAGCAATAGCCAGTGTAATATGGCCTTGTAAATACCCGCCTGCAAATAACTCATCGTCAGAGGCATGTTCAACACGGCTATCAATTTTATCTAATAAGTACGCTTCATACTCAGAAAGCATTATTTATCCTCAATATATAATGTTGCTACTTTTTTATATTTACCTTGTATTAGCAAAGCATAAATACGTATGTTCTAGCAACCTTACTACTTCAGACTCCACCCTATTGGGTAAAACCTTCACAGTGGATAGGCGATAGTTATTCTCGCAATCCTTAATTAACTAAAGGATTTTCCTGATAAGGAAACATCTCTTCCGTTAGCTCTGGGGTATTGTAAAACAAATGTAACGCATTAATAAATAGCTGTGCTCGAGGTGGCGTGTTTTTATCTCGTAAATAAGCGAGTACTTGTTCTCTAACTTTATTTCTAAATTCATAGCGGTCAGGTTCAAAGTTACCTTCTAAATTGTCACAACTGACATTAAAAGGATAACCAGCAGCTTGGCAAAATAACCAATCCAATGCTTGAGGTTTGATTTCTACAACTTCAAACTGTCCTTGAGTGGTTTCATCTCGTCCATCTGGGCAATACCAGTAGCCATAATCAACTTGTTGACGACGAGCCTCTCCGGCGATACACCAATGTGATATTTCATGTAATGCACTGGCATAAAAACCATGAGCAAAAATAATTTGGTGATAAGGTGTCTCTTCATTTGCAGGCAAATAAATCGGCTCATCATCCCCTTTAACTAAACGGGTTTGGAAACTTTCGCTAAAACATTGATTAAAGATATCAATTAACTGTTGATAATGATGTGCTGACATTTAAAAACCATCTATTCCTAATTAAAAAGAGCAGAAAACCAAAGTGCAATAGTATCGCCATGATTGTCATGTATGAGTTTGATGCTCATCAAAAAGGAGATAATGACCAGCATAGGTCTTATTAATTTTTGCCCTTTTGTTAATACTAAACCTGCACCTAAGCGAGCACCAATAAACTGTCCACAAAGCATAACTAAACCAATAGTCCAAATAACCTGCCCACCAATAATAAAAAACAGTAAAGAGCCAAAATTAGAGGTGAAGTTAAGTAACTTAGCATGAGCTGTTGCTTTTGAAAGATTATATCCAAGTAACATGACATAACCTAAAGCGAAAAAAGAGCCTGTTCCTGGTCCAAAAATACCATCATAAAAACCGACGCCACCACCAAGCACTGCACCAAATGTATAGTAGCCAATACGTTGTTTACTGTCTTGAGCGCCTATTGATGGAGTAAGAAGAAAATAGAGACCAATAGCTATGGTAAGAATAGGAAGCGCTTGTTTAAGGATTTCTGGATTAATAAATTGCACCAACATGGCACCAGAAACCGCACCAATAAAAGTCATTAAAATTGCAAATCGCTGCGCTTTTAAATCAATAACTTTTCGACGTATAAAATAGAGCGTAGCCGAAAACGAGCCACCTACCGATTGCAGTTTATTCGTTGCGAGAGCCTGAACAGGCGGGATCCCAGCAGATAACAAAGCTGGAATAGTGATTAACCCACCACCACCAGCAATCGAATCAATAAAACCTGCGATTAAAGCAACAAAGAAGAGAAGAAGGTAGATGCCATCTGAAAAGAGCCAATCCATTTATCTATCCGAATTATTAGGAATGAAGGACGTGTTGCTGTGTTTATCTCATTTATTTAAAAAAGCTACAGCAACACGATCTGAGCATAATAAAATTAGGCGCTCACACCTTTAAAGCTAACATCAAACTTACAACAGTTTATCGACTACGTTATTGACGTAGAATGATTACCATTGCATTAATGGAGGTACAACGTCACCACATTGACCACGTTGGCGCAATGCATGATCGAGCAACACAATTGCCATCATTGCCTCTGCAATCGGAATAGCGCGTATTCCCACACAAGGATCATGACGACCTTTGGTTATCATATCGACTTCTTCGCCATCACGATTTATCGTTTTACCAGCAATAGTAATGCTAGATGTTGGTTTTAAAGCGATATGAGCAACAATTGGCTGACCACTGCTAATTCCACCTAAAATGCCACCTGCATGGTTGCTAGTGAAACCACTCTTAGTGATTTCATCTCTATTTTCAGTGCCTTTTAATGTCACAACACCGAAACCATCACCAATTTCAATTCCTTTAACAGCATTGATACTCATTAATGCGTGTGCTAAGTCTGCATCTAGTCTGTCAAAAACTGGCTCCCCAAATCCTGCTGGCACACCCTCTGCAACCACAGTCACTTTTGCACCAATCGAATTACCTTCTTTTTTAAGCGCACGCATATATTCATCAAGTGCTTCTAAACGAGAAGGGTCGGGGCAGAAAAACGGGTTAGTTTCAACGATAGACCAATCAACAAGATCACAAGTAATTGGGCCTAGTTGAGAAAGATAGCCTTTTACTTCAATACCCATTTTCTCTTTTAGGTATTTTTTTGCGATTGCACCAGCAGCAACACGCATTGCGGTTTCTCGTGCAGAAGAGCGCCCACCGCCACGATAATCACGCAAACCATATTTTTGCTCGTAGGTATAATCAGCATGACCAGGACGAAAAACATCTTTGATTTCACTGTAATCTTGAGAACGTTGATCCGTGTTTTCAATCAGTAAACCAATGCTTGTTCCTGTTGTAACACCATTAAATACACCTGATAAAATGCGCACTTGGTCAGGTTCACGGCGCTGAGTGGTATAACGTGATGTTCCGGGTCTACGTCTATCTAAATCAACTTGTAAGTCAGCTTCTGTTAAAGGCAATCCAGGAGGTACACCATCAACAATGCAACCTAATGCAATACCATGAGACTCACCAAAAGTCGTGACTCTGAATAATTGTCCGATACTGTTTCCTGCCATCCCTTTATTCCTATCTTTTACTGTGTGATGTTGTCAATATGTTATTTGCAATAAGTAACAATCTACCGTCTCATTGCTGTTACATCAACGTTTATCATTGGATAAAACAGTGTGAGTGTTCAACAAGTTGTTCACGGGTCAACATGAAAACACCAAGTCCACCATTTTCAAACTCAAGCCATGTAAATGGAACTTCTGGGAATTGCTCAATAAGATGAACCATACTATTACCCACTTCACAGACTAAAATACCTTTTTCACTCAGATATTCAGGGGCTTTTAGTAGGATTTGTCTCGTAATATCTAGACCATCAATACCCGAAGCTAATGCTAATTCAGGTTCAACTTGGTATTCATCAGGTAAATCACCCATATCTTCGACGTCGACATACGGAGGATTTGTCACAATAATATCGTAAGGCGTTGGAACAATAGCGTTAAATAGATCTGATTGCATTGGATAAACACGATGCACTAAACCATGATTTTCAATGTTAAATTCAGCCACTTCCAGAGCATCTTCAGAAATATCAACCGCATCGACTTCAGCATCTTCAAACTCATGAGCACAAGCGATCGCAATACAGCCACTTCCAGTACATAAGTCGAGAATGCGTGTTGGCTCTTGCTGAATTAAACCATCAAAATGGTTATTGATTAATTCACCAATAGGAGAGCGAGGGATAAGCACACGTTCATCAACATAAAATTCGTGACCACAAAACCAAGCGCTATGAGTTAAATAAGGGACTGGAATTTTTTGCTCAATTCGGCTTTCGATAAGCGTAATGATTTCCATCTTTTCAGAAGTTGTTAACTTGGTTGATAACAGTGCATCTGGAATATCTAAAGGAAGTGCAATGGTTGGTAATACAAGCTGTAATGCTTCATCCCACGCGTTATCTGTGCCATGACCATAATAAATATCAGATGAATTAAACTGACTCATAGCCCAACGTAACATATCTAGGATAGTGCTTAGATCAGCAACCGCTTCCTCTTTTAGTGTTATATCCAAAACTGTTGTCCTCTGAAGAAATAGAAAGTCTGTAGTTTGCCATGAAGATGGCGATAAATCAGCGGGAAACCATAAAAAAACATCACTACATTATTATTCTCTTTACCATAACCACACACTTACTATGGTTTTAAACTTCAATCAGCTAATTAAAAGCAAAATTTACGATCTACCCATAAATAAAAATTAGTGTTTTATACTTTTAATTTAACTTTTATTAGCAAGTTAATGAAATTGAACCATACTTAAAACATGAAAGAATTAACTGTGTACTAAATGCGCCTATAGATTTTTTTCATTCGATATGCAGTCATTTTAAAGCAAATAGCTAATTTTAAAGACTATTTTTGATATCAATTTATCGTTTTTTATCGCAACCTGAAGATATAACAACGTTTTATGTTCCACAGATATCATGAGTAGAGCAACTTGTTAACCAGCCTATATTTGCTAACTATGTGACTATTTCGGCAGGGTAAATTCCCTGCCTTTTTTTATGCTAAATTTATAGTCTATATTTTTTATCTCTAACACTATTTCATGTACTATTGCCTGATAAAGACAGTAACACTATGAAGAATCGTAAAAAATGAATAAAAAATTTTCATTGCCACCTTCTGAAATTGAGTTATTTCAGGAGATGATAAAAGGCACTAAGAAATTAGCTCAAGATAAAATACTTCATTCACCAAAACGTAAAAAAGTGACACACTACGCTGTTGAACGTTTACAACAAGAGCAAGTTGACGCCTCTTATTATTTTTCAGATGAATTTCAACCTAACTTAGCCACAGAAGGCCCCATGCGCTATTTAAGAGAAGGCGCTAATGCTTATGAATTAAAAAAACTACGTCGTGGTGATTATGTACCTGAGTTTTTTCTAGATTTGCATGGATTAACACAACTAATTGCAAAACAAGAGATTGGCGCATTAATTGCGGCATGTAGACGAGAGCATGTTTATTGTGCCTGTATTATGCATGGTCATGGCAAACATATTTTAAAACAACAAACGCCACTTTGGTTAGCACAACACCCTGATGTAATCGCTTTTCATCAAGCCCCAAAAGAATGGGGAGGCGATGCTGCATTATTAGTCTTAGTGGAAAACGACGATATCGCTCGCCGCTAAACCCCAAAAATTCTATCGCATTAACCCTTAAATCACCTATCAGGTGAAATAAGGTGTTAATTACTTTCTTAGATAATTGATTTAAATTTCATTTCAATGTTGAGGGTGACACTTGCCATAGCAACTCCCCTGCTCCTTTTGATAAGTCAAAATCAACACAAGCAATGGTTGATGTTGAAAACATAGGAGCACACACAGCTGGGCAGAGTTCAGCGACAACATAGCCAACTAAAGGTAAGTGAGAAATAACAAGAATATTTTTATATCCTGTATCTCCCAAGGCACGTAAGTAATGTGCAACATGTGAAGGATTACCACCGGGGATAAGCCCATCATCTATTTCTATTTTACTAGGTAGCGCTAAATCTGCTTTTACGGCATCCAATGTCTGTTGAGCACGTAAATAAGGACTAACTAAAACATAATCGATTGTATGTCCCTGCGTTGTCATCCATTCAGCCATTTTTATTGATTCACTTTTCCCACGTTCAGTCAGTGGTCTTAGTGCATCGCTAGCAGCATCAAGAGCCGCTTCTCCGTGGCGCATAATAAAAATTTGCATAGTAAATTATTAAACCTATTTTATTTTTGTAATTACTGGTATTTACACTTGTAAGATACTTAATTTAATTCATTTTAAATCAATATGTTCCCATATAAAATCGTCAATACCCTAATTGCAATAGCATTATTAATCTTTTTAAGGTCATGCCCTTGGTTTACAAATTAACATCATTTTCAGAATTTTATTTTAAAAAGCTTTGTTTTTAAATTTATTTTCAAATAACTATTTTGCCATATCTGGCTATAATTAACACTTTCGACCTCTTTTTCCATTAAAAATTCACCAATTATTAATCTGACGCAAAGAGTACAAGAAAAAAGGCGCCTAAGCGCCTCAATCAAAACAAATGTCACAAAAGGAAAAAGCAATGGTAAAGAGATGATATTAATCGTAAAAACGTTCATTTCGTTTAGCCATTTCCACTAAACGCTCACAAGGGCGATATTTTTCTCCATATTTATCGGCAAGTTGGTTAAGTTTTTCTTCCACCTTTGTTGTTCCCATACTGTCCATATAACGGAATGGGCCACCAAAAAAAGGAGGAAAACCGATACCAAATACAGCACCAATATCACCATCTCGTGGTTGCTTTATAATATTCTCATCTAAACAACGAACCGCTTCATTTAACATTAATAATAAACAGCGTTCCGTAATTTCAGAGGAAGACAATTGGTTTTTAGGCTTAATTTGTAATAGTCGATATATGGCTGGATCAGGTTGTTTTTTATTTTTACTGAATGAGAAAGGTAATGCATGTTTTGCATAAAGATAAAAACCTCGTCCATTTTTACGACCTTTTCTATCATCAGCAATAATGGCATCCACAGCAGGAGGAGAGGCAAATCTTTCACCAAATGCATTCACTAATATTGGTGTTATTTTTGTGCCAATATCAATACCCACTTCATCCAATAACTGAATAGGCCCTACAGGGAAACCAAACTGGACAAGTGCTTTATCAATATTCTCAATAGGCTCCCCCTGTACTAAGCAGGTCAATGCTTCGCTGATATAAGGAGCAAGGATACGGTTGACGTAGAATCCAGGTTTATCACCAACAACTATTGCAACTTTGCCCTGTTTTTTAGCAAAAGCTACCGTTGTAGCAATCGTTTTTTCATCCGTATTTTCATGTGGAATAACTTCAACCAAAGGCATTTTTTCTACTGGACTAAAATAGTGAAGCCCGATCACTTTTTCTGGGTATTTTGCTGTTTCTGCAATTTTATGAATAGGAAGCGAAGAGGTATTTGAAGCAAAAATAATTTTACCTTTCCCCACGCCTTCAATATCTGCGACCATCTTCTGTTTTAAAGCAAGATCTTCAAAAACAGCTTCAACAATAATATTTGATTGATGGAAACCGCTGTAATCCAAGGAGCCCGAGAGCAACCCCATTTGGCGCTGACGTTCACGTGCAGATAATCTTTTTTTACTCACTTTGGCTGAAAGCGCTTTCCAACTATAATTAAGTGCCTGAGCAATTCCCTTATCACTGATATCTTTAATTCTTGCTGGTAAATTACCTTTTGTCGCCGTGACAAAGGCAATACCACCACCCATTAATCCACCACCTAAAATACCGATATGATGCAAATTATCTGGTTTTTCGGATGATCCTGTCTCATTCTTAAGTGCCGTAGAAGCAAAAAAGAGATGTCTTAATGCAGATGAAACTGGCGTCATAGCAAGTTCACCAAACGCATTTGCCTCTTCTTTAAACCCTGCTTGAATATCTTTTTCAAGACCACGTTCTATAACATGAAGAATACGCTCTGCTGCTGGATAGTGGCCTTTTGTCTTTGCCAATGTACGTTTTTTCGCTTGCCCAAAAAGAATATTTCTACCTAACGTTGTATTGGCCCAAAAACGATCCATCACTGAATGTTTTTTCTGTTCTTTTTTACCCAATAAAATCCATTTAGCAGCAACTTCTAATAGAATATCTTGTGAGACAACATCATTTACAAGACCTAATTTTAAGGCTCTCTTCGCATTAACTTGTCTCCCCGTTAAGATCATATCTAACGCAGATGTCACACCAATAAGACGTGGTAAGCGTTGAGTACCACCGGAACCAGGCAGCAATCCAAGTTGCACTTCAGGAAGCCCTAAACGCGTTTTGCTATTATCAGAACAAATTCTCCCATGACAGGCTAAGGCCAATTCAAGCCCTCCGCCAAGGCATGCGCCATTAATAGCGGCCACAACTGGCAATGGGTAGTTTTCAAGTTGAGTAAAAAGATCCTGTCCTGCTTTTGCTAATGCACTCGCCTCTTCTTTAGTTTTACAACCCGCAATCATGGAGATATCCGCACCCGCAATAAAACTGTCTGTTTTACCTGAGGTGATAATTAATCCTTTTACACCAGAATGTTGCTGAGCTTGCCTTAAAACATCTTGAAATTGCTGCACAAACTCTGCTTTTAGCGTGTTTACTTTTTCACCAACAACATCGATGCTGATAACACCCACTTTGTCATTACGAACTGAGAACTGAAAAACAGATGATTTTTCTAGTGTTGTTTGTTGTTCCATTATTCCACCTCCAAAATCATCGCTGCACCCAATCCACCCGCAGCACAAGCAGTGGTTAACCCAAAACCTCCACCTCGACGTTTAAGCTCATGTAGTGTCTGTGTGACCATTCTTGCGCCAGTCGCAGCAAAGGGATGTCCATAAGCAATAGAACCGCCTAGTACATTAAATTTATCCATATCCACTTCTCCAATCGCCTTGGATAATCCTAGTTGCTCTTTAGCAAACCGTTCACTGGCAAACAGCGTCAAATTACTGAGTGTTTGTGCGGCAAAAGCTTCATGCATATCAATTAACGTTAGATCACTCAATGCAAGACCTGCGCGAGAAAGCGCAAGTGGTGTGGCATATGATGGCCCCAATAGCATATCTTTCCAGACATCTGTCGCTGTAAAAGCATAACTGCGTAAATAACCTAAAGGTTGATAACCAAGACTTTTAGCAACAGATTCTTTCATCATTAATACCGCGGCTGCGCCATCCGTTAATGGCGTACTGTTTGCGGCGGTGACACTACCATGTCGACGATCAAATGCCGGTTTTAGTTTGGCGTAAGAATCAAGAACAGAGTTTTTACGGATATTATTATCTTGATGGAAACCTTCTTTGTAAGGCGGAAAAAAAGCGGTCATCACTTCATCATTTAGTTTTCCCATCTCCCATGCTTTAGTTGCTAATTGATGGGAACGATGTGCTAATTCATCTTGAGCAACTCTAGAAATATGATAAGTCTTTGCCATTTGCTCTGCGGTGTCTCCCATGCGTAATCCTGTTGAATACTCAGCAACGGCAGGCGCTACAGGGAGCAAATCTCGAAATCGTAATTGGCTTAAATAACTTAATCGTTGACCTAATGATTTAGCCTTATTAAGACTTAATAAAACATCTGCAAGCTTTTTACTAACACCAATAGGCAAAACTGAAGACGAATCTGCGCCACCAGCAATACCGACAGAGACATGTCCTGCCATCATACTTTCAGCAACATTAGCAATCGCCTGAAAGCTTGTTGCACATGCTCTTGTTACACTATAAGCATCAGTTTTTACACTTAATCCTGCACCGAGCACTATTTCTCTAGCAATATTAGGTGCTTCTGGCATTTGAACCACTTGTCCGAAAACAAGTTGATCAATAATTTCGGGAGGAATTTCATTGCGAGTCACTAATTCTTGAACCACTGAACGCCCTAATTCAACCGCAGGTATTCCTCGATACGCAGTCGCTTGTTTAGCAAAAGGTAAACGTAGCCCGCTGACAATGGCGATGCGATCTTTCATAGCACTGTTCGTTGATGACTTCATAACGGCTCCTGACAAAATGATTTCCTAACACCAAAGAGGTCTGACCTGATAATAGTGTTAACAAAAATTTCACTTTTCAGAAACGTCATTTTACGAGAAGTGGGAGTTAGCGCTCAATATTTCGATGAAATGTCTGAAACTTAACAATAATGATAGAAAAGATAATGGTGTGATCGAGAGAGATAAAAAAGGCTGTTGAATTTCAACAGCCTTAAATCTATTAATTTCAGAGGATTAACGTAATCCCAGCTGGAAAATTAGGTTTTCTGCTTCACAAGAGAATGTAAAATCAGCGGTTAGTTGAACACCACCATCAACATCAGCAAATTGTTGATTAATTTTGCAAGGCTCTGAAGCGATAGATTGTGCTTTTGCACTAAGTTGATCTAACATTGCTTGCGCCTGTACTTTATCAGCGAAGACATGCTGATATGACGCTGTGCAATTCTTATTGTCAATAATAGTACCCACATCTACACAACAGCAAGCAGCGGTTTCTTCTGCACTACAACGATTAATTGCGTCTGCCATTTTAGTCTCCCAACGAAAGAAATGTTAATTATCTATCATAATCATAAAAAAATAAAATAAACTGCTTTAGCTCAAATTTTATTACAATTTTACAAAAATAATTGATTTTTCTGTTTATTTAACAATCAAAAACATCTTTATCGGGATATTTTGTGAAAAATATGTTAACCAAATCCCAATTATTGAATCAAAATGGAAATATTTGTAAAACATACTTGCAACATTTAGGGTGATCAACTTTATACTTAATCAACTGGTCTGATTTGTCATAACGACAACCGCACCTAAAATCCAGCGCTTCTAATCAGAAGTTACTAACTTAAAAAAATTATGAGGGTTTAGGTCATGAACCGTAAAAACCTGTTTACTCGCACAGCACTAGCTGCCATTGTAGGAGCAATCTCCTCTCAAGCAGGCGCTGCCGGTTTTCAGTTAAATGAATATTCAACTTCAGCACTAGGGCGTGCATTTTCAGGGGAAGGCGTTATTGCCGATGACGCAAGCGTAGGTAGCCGAAACCCAGCTGCACTGACTATGTTTGATCGCCCCGAATTTTCTGTCGGTGCTATTCTCATTAACCCAGGCGTTGATGTTAAAGGTAAATCACCTCTTACAGGTACTGATACCACTGCAAAAGATATCGCACCAAGTGCATTAGTACCTAATATCCACTTTGTAGCACCCATCAATGATAAATGGGCCATTGGCGCATCAGGTACAACAAACTTTGGTTTAGCGACAGATTTCCCTAACGATTATCCTGCAGGACTTATCGGCGGTAAAACTGATCTGAAAACCATGAACTTAAACTTAAGTGCAGGTTACCGTGTAAATAACCAATTTAGTGTAGGTTTAGGGTTAAATGCTCTTTACGCTGATGCGGAAATTACTCGTCATGTTGGTGAAGCGGGTAAAGTGTTAGGTGGCGCATTATCTCAAAAGCCTGGCATGGAACAATTAGGTGGTTATTTATCAAGCTTATCTCCTAGCGATCGCTTTGCTCAGTTAAAAGGTGATGCATGGGGCTTTGGCTGGAACGCAGGTCTATTATACGAATTTGATGAAGGTAACCGTATTAGCTTCACTTATCGCTCTAAAGTAAAAGTGAAATTTAAAGACGGTGAATATCAAAGTGATTTGCGCCCTATTCCACAACTCGAAGGAATGGGAATTGTCGGCACTAACGGCGAAACCATTAAAGGTAAGCTGGATCTTAACCTACCTGAAATTTGGGAATTTGCAGCTTACCACCGTGTCGCACCAAAATGGGCTGTTCACTATAACTTCGCTTACACCAGTTGGAGTGCGTTTGAAGAGTTAAGAGCAACACGTAAGAGCGATGGTCAACAACTGTTTAAGAAAGAAGAAGGCTTCCGTGATGCATGGCGTGTGGCTTTAGGTACAACCTATTATCACGATGATAACTGGACATTCCGTACCGGTATTGCCTTTGATGATAGCCCAGTTCCCGCTGATAAACGTTCTATTTCCATTCCAGACCAAGATCGCTTCTGGTTAAGTGCTGGTACAACTTACGCATTTAATAAAGATATGTCTGTTGATGTGGGCTTAGCGTATATGCACGGTAAAAAAGTCACAATCAAAGAGAAATTATCTGAAGATTTACCATTGCCTGCTTATGAATTTGAATCATCAGGTAAAGCATGGTTATACGGTATGAACTTTAACTACCGTTTTTAATTTCCACTGTATTTTTATACAAAAAATGGTCTTTTTTAAGACCATTTTTTTATTTATACATAAAACTAACAGCAAAGGTTAGTCAATGGAATCTAAGTCATCTTCGATAGCTTTCGCATTAGGGTTTTCTTTTACTGTACCCGCTTGGAAGTCATTACTTTGGAAATAGGCTTCACGCATCATTAGATAAGGATCAGACGAGTTTTGTAAAATTGCATCAGAGTCGAGCAATTGTGCTCGTGTTTCAATGCCTTCTAATGCCCATTTACCCGCCGACATCCAAAATGTTAAATAGCTCAGCATAGGATACGTTAAATCAGCCCAATCACCACCTTCTTCACGGACAGTAAAGCTACCATAGCCCGGAACAACAACATAAGGGCCATAATCCATACCATAATGCCCTAATGTGCTACCAAATCGCATTGGGACTTCTTTTTCCATCGTCTCTTTAGACATGCCAGCAACATCTATTAAACCGCCCATACCAAAAACGGTATTAATCCAGAAACGACCAAAATGTTTTGCACCTTTTTCAAAGTCACCACGCAATACGCTGTTTACCATACTTGCAGGCTCTTCTAAATTACCTAAAAAGTTAGATAAGCCATTTCTTGCTGGTGGTGGCACATAATCACGCCAAACAACGGCAACTGGACGTAAGATATAGGGGTCTAAAACATAGTAGTTAAAATCAAACATCTGGCGGTTAAACCCTTCTAATGGGTCAGAGCGCCCCTCCCCATTATTAGGGGTACTTGCACATCCTGAAAGTAAGGCGACTGAAAGAGCAACACCGCACAGGCGATACTTCATAATGTTCTCCGCTAATTATCTTATGATGAGCAGCATCATAGTTCGCATATTCATAAACTCTACACATAATACTGTCAATGCATGATAAGTGGTACTTTTATTAGGTTTTGATCTTATAAGATAATTCGGGTTTTGTGATTACCTTATCGAGCTGATTTAAAATATTAGCCCAATATTATTAGGCTAATATAAAAATACATGGTGTGATTTAATTATATTCTTTTATCGCTAATAGCTCTTCTGGATCTAAATATGAAAAATGCTTTTTTAGTGAGGGCTTACCAGAAATATGAAAATCATCTTTAACCACTAACGTGCCATTTTCAGTATAAAAATTCACTAAATACTCAAGATTTTCGTCAGTAACAGCTTGGTCTGCATTGGTTATTAATTGCGTTAGCAATTGGGTATATTGTTCCAATTCTTCAGTAGTGAAAATTTTCCTCTCCTTATCTTTAAGCCAGATAAGGAATTTAAATAAAAAAAACGCTCATCAGGAGAGTTCTTAAATACAATCAATTACCACCACTAAGTGATGGTAATAATAATTGCTGGAAAAGTTGTATAATATGACATAAAAATAAACCTTATAAATAGACTAAATAAAATCTAGCAGTAATTTATTTTTTAAACAAAAAATACAGGATCAGACGTGCTATTTATTTTACGCAATATCTCAATAACGTCCTTATCAGTAATTCTATTAGCGTTCATTTTTACTTGGAAGGTTTCTAATTGTGTCCCTTTTGCATCATCACTATCACTATGATATTCGCGTAAGTTAATAATCGTTTTGATGCCTTGGGCTTCTAACCATTTCATTTCACCCGGTGTTGGCTGTCCTGAACGATAAACTTTTTCTGAAACTTGATAGAAATTTTCAGGAGGTACAAGAATATCAATTAGCCTAGAGTTACACCCCACCAGTAGAAAAAAATAAGTAATAAATAAAAATTACAGATATCGAATATCATTAATTGATTTTATGTCCATATAAAAACCTAAATTTATTATTGGTGATTGAACGAAGAAGTAAAACAAGGGTGATAATAGCGTGAACTGATAAACACTGCTCTAGGAATAATATTTAAATTTACAGGATGGGTAATAGATGGCGTTCCCTACAGGAATCGAACCTGTAACTAGCCCTTAGGAGGGGCTTGTTATATCCATTTAACTAAGGGAACATACGTAATAAAATTAAGTACAACTGATGGACGGGCTATATTCTACCCCCCTCACTCTCTATTAATCAAGTTTTAACGCACTGATATTGGAAGGAATTTTTTTGTTTCTTTTTTGAACAATGTAATTTGGCTTAAAAACCATCTGATAAATATCAGCATCAATGATTATGGTTTGTTCTTATATATGTCTGTTCTATTAAAACTCTTTCAGTTGTTTTAAAAACAATTTCGGTGAATATCCCATCTCTTTATTAAACATCGCACTAAAGGCGCTCGGATTTTCATAACCCAGTTCTAAAGCAACTTCAGTAACTGAATCACCTCTCTTTAAAGCGGTTAACGCATACATTAAACACGCTTTTTGACGCCAGTCTCGAAAAGAAAGACCCGTTTCTTTATGAAAAAGACGGGTAAAAGTACGTAGGCTCTTATTTAATTTTTCAGCCCACATTTCTGGTGTCGTGCGAATATTAGGTTGTGACATAAATTCAGTACACAATTCATCTAATAAAGCATGTTGCGGTAATGGTGTAAAATAAGGCAATGGCTTAGCATGAGCTAATTCATGACAAAGCAAAGTCAATAATGCACTATCTCGTCCACCTAAATCATAAAGTAAAGGAAGTTCATTGGCCGAAAGTAATAGCTGATGAAGCAGAGGGGAAACTTGTAAAACCTCACAATATTCTGAGTGACGAGGAATTTTATTAGGCTCAATATAGAGACTATAAGTACTACTCCCCAACATCAGTACTTGATGTACCTTTTCTGCTGGGATCCACACACCACTGTAAGGTAATACAATCCATTGACCATCTTCTGTTTTAACTTTCATTACCCCATTAGGGGCATATAAAAATTGAGCTCGTCGATGATGGTGAGCTTCAAGTAATGTGTCATAAGGATAATCAGAGCCTAATGCTAAAATATCACGAGGAAGGTTATCCACACTGTTGATATCGATATTACGCATAATATTTAAATTGTCCTAAATTCGTATAAATTTGTCATTATCGCGTGGGTAAGCCATCATTTTATTCTATATTGTTAATCTCCTGACTCAACAGGAGATTTGAAATGACACTCTGGCTGATTTCTTTTGGTTTAATTTCAGGCATCACAACATGGTTATTTGGCTTTGGCGGTGGCTTTGTCACTGTTCCCTTACTCTATACACTTATTCTTACACTCTGGGGAATAGACAGTTTACCTGCTGAACATGCTATGCAAATCGCAGTTGCTACCTCTGCATTAATTATGTTGTTTTCTGCGACAGTCACAACCATTAAACACCATAAGGCCAAAAGGCTTGATTGGAATATCATGTCCATTTTGTTTATTGGTATCGCTTTTGGTGGGATCTTAGGTGCTCTTCTCGCCTTAACAGTTGAAGGTGTGTGGATCAAATGGATCTTTATTGGTTATCTTTTTGTCACTATATTAGACTGCTATTTTCGCCCCGGTTTTATGGCTCCTACTCACAACTCAAAAAAAGTGACCAAAGCAAAAGAAAGCATTAATGGTACAGTAATTGGTATTATTGCCGCTTTTCTAGGGGTTGGTGGAAGTGTGATGACAGTACCTTTATTGCGCCGTAGAGGAACACCAATGGCACAATCAGCAGCAATCGCCAATGCATTAACCTTACCTTTAGCACTCACTGCAACATTCACTTATGTCGCCCTCTCTTTTACGTCACCTTTAAATAGTGAATCTGGTTTTATTGGTTATATTTGGCTAAAAGCTGCACTTATTCTGATTTGTAGCACTTGGGTTGGCTTGAAGATCTCTGAACGCTTTTTATCTCGTATTCCCGACAAATGGCATGCAAGAGTCTATCCTCTGTTACTGAGTCTTGTTTTGATTGTCATGCTGTTTTAAATCCTTTCTTCTATGAAGAGACAAAGGCAATAAACAACGAAAAAAACAATAATGGCTACACATAAAATAGTGGCAAATGGTGGTTTTTAGTATTCAAAAAATCGCCATTTTTTAACATTTCACCTTATCTTTTTCCTACGCACCTTCACTTAGCATTAATGATATTAAGACACATAAAACAAAAAATATCTCTTTTTGACAATCACGATACAGTTCCATAACTATTAATATCATTAATTAATATTTAAACATAATGAACAATAATTTATAAATTGTCTCGTATTTAGCATCAGTTTGTTCACGTTTTACTGAGCCTTTTTTGTATTATTAATCACCAATTTATTTTTCTTTTTTATTTGTATTTATCATCAAAATAATAAGTTAGCTGTTTTTCAAAAGAAAATAATTTAAGAAGAAACTGGATTTAAACAAAATAAAAAACATTATTTATTCTGATTTTTAAATAACAAATTATTTACAATATAACGAATTTCCGATATATAAATAATTATATATCGATAGGCTTTTTTGTCAAATTTAAATTATTATTAATCATATATTTTAAATACACTTTAATAAAATAGATTGATAATATAAGCTAGTGAATTTAAAAGAACAATCTACAACTGTTATATCCCTTAAAATCTCCTATTTCTTCTCCAAACTTTTATAATAGTATCCAATGGAGGAAAATAATTATCATTTGATTTTGTCTATTTTAGTTAAATTATTTAGTGACATTTATTAACGTCTTATTCTCTATTATTTATTATTTACAACCAAGTCATCACTTATGGATTAATAAAATGGAGACGCCTTCAAATATTTATTTAACTGTCTGTATATAATATTTAGCTATAAGAAGAAACTGGAGGTTATATGAGTATTAGTCGTCGTTCTTTTATTAAGGGGATGGGAATAGGATGTGTGGGTTGTACCGTGAGTAGTTTACCACCAGGTGCACTTGCATTTAATCCTGTAGATTCTCTTAAGGGTCAGTCAAAATTAACACCTAGCCTGTGTGAAATGTGTTCTTATCGTTGTCCGATAGAAGCTCAGGTTGTTAACAACAAGACCGTTTTTATCCAAGGAAATAGAAATGCGGAACACCAAAGTAGCCGAGTTTGTGCAAGAGGTGGAAGTGGCGTTAGCCTAGTTAATGATCCAAATCGGATTGTCAAACCCATGAAACACAAAGGCCCTAGAGGTGCTGGTGAATGGGAAGTAATAAGCTGGGAACAAGCTTATCAAGAAATTGCAGAAAAAATGAATGCCATAAAACAAAATTATGGTGCAGAAAGTATCTCTTTTTCATCTAAATCAGGTTCACTCTCTTCTCACCTTTTCCATTTGGCAGCCGCATTTGGTTCACCGAACACGTTTACACACGCATCGACTTGCCCTGCGGGTAAAGCCATTGCAGCATCAGTGATGATGGGTGGCGATCTTGCGATGGATTTAGCAAATTCTAAGTATATTATCTCTTTCGGTCATAACCTTTATGAAGGTATTGAAGTCTCTGAAACACACGAACTAATGAGCGCCCAAGAGCGTGGTGCAAAACTAGTCAGTTTTGATCCTCGTTTATCTGTCGTTTCAAGTAAAGCAGATGAGTGGTTCGCAATCCGCCCTGGCGGGGATTTACCTGTTTTAATGGCAATGAGCCATATTCTTATTAAAGAAGATCTTTACGATAAAGATTTTATTGAGAAATTTACCGTTGGCTTCCCACAATTAAAAGACGTTTTACAAGATACAACACCTGAATGGGCTCAAGCACATTCTGATGTTCCCGCTGAAGATATTGTTCGTATCACACGCGAAATAGCAGCAAAAGCACCTCATGCACTGATTATGCCTGGTCACCGCGCAACCTTTAATAAAGAAGAAATCAATATGCGCAGAATGATCTTCACCCTCAATGCCTTACTCGGCAATATTGAACGTGAAGGCGGTATGTATCAGAAAAAAGCAGCTTCAAAATATAATAAATTAGCAGGCATTAATGTTGCTCCTGAATTAGCGAAACCAAGCGTTAAAGGTATGCCTGAAATTACCGCAAAACGCATTGATGCAACAGCACCTCAGTTCAAATACATCAATAAAGGTGGTGGTATTGTTCAGTCCATTATTGATTCAACTTTAGATGGTGTGCCGTATCAAACAAGAGCATGGATTATGTCTCGTCATAATCCATTCCAAACGGTCAGTTGTCGTCCAGAGTTGGAAAAAGCAGCACAGAAATTAGATTTAATTGTTAGCTGTGATGTGTATTTAAGTGAAAGTGCTGCTTATGCAGATTATCTGTTACCTGAAACCACTTATTTAGAGCGTGATGAAGAGATTTCTGATGTTTCAGGGCTAAATCCTGCTTATGCCTTACGCCAGCAAGTTGTTGAACCTATTGGCGATACAAAACCAAGCTGGTTAATTTGGATGGAACTAGGTAAAAAATTAGGTCTAAGCCAATATTTTCCTTGGGAAAATATGGGAGTTCGTCAGTTGTATCAAGTTAATGGCGATGAGGCACTGTATAAAGAAATCCATAAAAAAGGCTATTTATCTTATGGTATTCCATTGCTATTACGTGAACCTACCTATGTTAAAGCGTTCGTAGAACAATATCCTGATGCGATTAAGCATGTTGATGACAATGATATGATGGAAAAAGCTCTCTCATTTAAATCACCAAGTGGCTTAATTGAAATTTACTCTGAAGAATTAGAAAGCCGTTTAGAAAACTATGGTATTCCACGCTTCCACAACTTCCCATTAAAAGAAAAAGACGAGCTTTATTTTATCCAAGGTAAAGTCGCCGTTCATACTAATGGTGCAACACAATACGTACCATTATTAGCTGAATTAATGTGGGAAAACCCAGTTTGGCTACACCCTGAAACAGCTAAAAATCATGGAATTAAACATGGTGATGAAATCATTCTGGAAAACAGTATAGGCAAAGAAAAAGCACATGCTTTGATCACTGAAGGCATTCGCCCTGACACCGTATTTGTTTATATGGGATCAGGTGCAAAAGCAGGTGCGAAAACAGCAGCGACTACAACAGGCGTTCACTGTGGCAACTTATTACCTCATGAAATTAGTCCTGTATCAGGTACTGATGTGCATACATCAGGTGTCAGAATTAGTCGGGCTTAAGGAAAAAATAACGATGAACAATAATGATAAACAATTTGTCATGTTACATGATGAGAAACGTTGTATTGGCTGCCAAGCTTGTACTGTTGCGTGTAAAGTCATCAATGACATTCCAGAAGGATTTAGCCGACTTCAAGTCCAAATTCAAGGTCCTCATGACGACGAAGCGGGTAACCCACATTACCAATTTTTCCGTGTTTCTTGCCAGCATTGTGAGGATGCACCTTGTGTTTCTGTTTGTCCTACTGGTGCCTCTTTTATTGATGAGAATGGTATCGTTCAGGTGAAAAAAGAGCTGTGTATCGGCTGTGATTACTGTGTTGGTGCTTGTCCTTACCATGTTCGTTATATCAATCCAATGACGCATATCGCAGACAAATGCAACTTCTGTTCTGATACTCGATTATCTGAGGGTGAATTACCTGCATGTGTATCAGTATGCCCAACAGATGCACTTGCTTTTGGTCGCATCGACTCACCTGAAATTCAGGCTTGGATCAAACAAAAATCCGTTTATCAATACCAATTAGATAATGTCGGAAAACCAAGTTTATTCCGTCGTAAAGAAATCCATCAGGGAGATAAAGCATGACTAGTATCTGGGGAGCAGAACTCCATTATACGCCAGATTATTGGCCTGTATGGTTAATGGCAGCTGGTTTATTAATCGTTGCTATGATAGCAGTATTAGTTATTCATGGCTTACTACGCTATGCCCTTGCACCAAAACACTCTGGTCATTATGAAGAAGAGCGAGTTTATTTATATTCTAAAGCAATTCGTTTTTGGCACTGGGGTAATGCTTTACTGTTTATCCTATTACTATTAAGCGGATTTTTAGGGCATTTCTCTATCGGAAATGTCACTTCAATGGTGCTATTACATAAGATCTGTGGTTTTGTACTTATCGCGTTCTGGATTAGTTTTATTTTTATCAATCTAACAACCAGTAACGGTGTGCATTACAAAGTAAGATTTAGCGGATTAATTGGTCGTTGTATCAAACAAGCTCGCTTTTATCTTTACGGTATAATGAAAGGTGAACCACATCCTTTCGCAGCAACTGAAACTGATAAATTTAACCCACTTCAGCAACTCGCTTACTTAGGTGTGATGTTTGGTTTAGTGCCACTGTTACTTGTTACTGGATTATTATGTTTATATCCTGAAGTCCTCGGTTATGGCTATTGGATGCTAAAAGCACACTTAGTATTAGGAATAGTGGCATTAATGTTTATTTGTGCACACTTCTACTTATGTACACTGGGTGATACTTTCACTCAAACATTCCGTAGCATGATCGATGGTCATCACCGTCACCAGAAACATGATGATCATGGTTCCATAGCAGAAAAAACAGAGCATTAATTTCTCAATATTCCTTCTGTTACGTTTCATTTCCTAAAATGCCCGTTTGAACGGGCATTTTTTTGATCTTAATTCAGAAATAATTTTATAGTTTTATTATTAGCAAATATATCATTTTATTTACATGTTATTCGGTGTATAGTCGGCGCCCACTCTCGCTATATAAATATTTATGCAATGATATACATTGCATTTGCGATGGGTATCATGAAGATTGGCAAATGAGTGCAGCAATTGGTTATCAAACAGCTTATCGTGCTGGTGGATCAAATCATACCGAAAATGGATTAAGTCCTGCTGTCACATTAATGTTTAAACCTCTCAAAGACTAACTGTTACCGTCTCTTCATATTCACAGCGAAGAGGCAACAATAGTCCATCCCAATGTGATATTAACTACTATTATCCATAGATAGTCATTTAATGATAAATACTTAAATTTTGATCTAATAACGTATTTCCTCCAACGCACACATTTTGTCTTTATCATATTAAAATTCATTCTTTTTAAATTTATTGGTATAAAAGGCATAAGTTATCCGTTTAATAGCTTCAAAAATGTTATCAGGAGGTGAAATCATGGTGGGTAATATAAGAGGTAATTTTATGGGAAGCTTATTCTAAACAAGTATTAATTAGCTGTTTTTTTCTCATACAAATAAATACGAGAATATATTTCTCTAAGTATGAAATTCTCAGTTCATTTGTAATAAAATTATTCTTTTTTTCTTAAAATTAAAAATTCTCATTCTCTATATACGTAAAATGCCCTAATAAGGGCATTGGTTTCATATAGAGGCTTTATTTCATCTATTAAGAAAATTCTTATTATTAACTAACCAGAGAGACACACTTACATATAAGAATTATCTTACTCAATTTAGTTATTCTAAAATGAGTTACTTTCTAATTTAAGAATATTATTAGAAGATAGAAAGAGCCTTGCTATCGAAATGAGCTGGAATATGTTGTTCATTACGCTCAGTTTCTTGAGCTATTCCACCTGTTACTTCTTCAAAGAAGCTACCAATATTAACGCCTAGTACTTCAAGTACTCTAACTAAGCAATCAATATCAATACGGTTTACACCACGCTCATAACGAAATAACTGTTGTTCACTAATATCAATCTCTTTTGCTAACTGAAATACAGTATAACCTTGAGATTTTCTTAATGACTTAATTTTTTGTCCAACTGCATAAGCGACTGGATACTTGCTACTCATAATATTGTTCTCGCTTTTCACTTTGATTGATATCTAATTTTATAATGGTGTGTTCCTGCGTAATAATATATAAAAATATATACTATCGAGGACACCTTTTTGTTTTAATAAAATATTATTTTTAGTAGATAAGAAATATTACAATTCATAACATGACTTATCATATGTAAATAATATACTACGCATTTAAACACTTTCAACTAGTCGAAAAAAGACAGTGCAAGCACAATGATTTACTCACACTAGTAAAGAATACCTAGGATAATGGTATATTTCCTTTATTTTCATGCATTTAAAATATTTTATTTATAAAATTACGCTTTTTTTCCCTTAAACTTTACTCATTAATTAGAATTATTATCTACTACAAGCTTAATTTAAAGTGCGATTGTTTGAATTGTGTAAAAATAAATCAACTTATATCAGTCTAATTTATTTAAAATAATAAATTAACCTCATAAAGGTAACGATTTTCTTATTTTTATTAAATAGCTTAAGCAATATCAATGAAATCTGATGAGTTTATAAAAAAGTCAATATTACACTTTAATTTCAATGAATTACATGCATTACATTGAAATATGGATATAAATCTCATTTTAAACATTTGTTAATTAATTTATATAAGCATAAACCCTTACTCTTTCAACTAAATATATTTCAAGATCCACAATTCTTTATTACTCCAGAATAAAAAATTATAGATTTAATTACGCATTTTTTTTGAATTTTTATTAATGAATAACTTATTTTAATTTTCAATTAGATTAAAAATCTTCTTTATGAAATAGAAAAAAGGTGAATGTGAATATAAATATTTTTGTTTTATCAGTAAGTTATTTGAAGATTATGCTTATTACCATAAAAACCATTCTTTTTATGAGCATAAAATACTATTCTTTCTTTTTCACTCAAATACCCGTATTTGATGCATTACAAAAATAGTGTAATCATCGCATCTTAAGCCAAATTAACGAGGGAATGAACTATTAAATATCGCCTTTAGCATGATCTAATTTTGTTAAAAAAAACAAAAATTAATCTTTTTACGTCCTAAGTAATCACACCTATTCCATATAAGAGTTATTCTTAGGGTAAAATAAACATTAATATTTTTATATAATTTATATTCCTACTAAATGCACAATTTTCTCCATTTTTCGTAAAAAATGAAATTAACCACTTCAGGACAAATCACTTAATGATGAAACAAGTGTTTTTTGCTTTATATCATTTACTATCCAGTTCATTATGATGAAAAAAATTGATAAATATCAAATTTTAAGATTAATTTATTTTAAATCATGGAGTTAAATAAGATATTCCGTTCTATCATATCTTTAAAAAAGAAGAATAAAGAAGATAAAACATCATTATATTTTATCTTTCTTCTTGTTAGCGCTATCCTATAGTTTATAAAAAGTAAGAAGTATTAACTATAAAGCCCTATTTTTATCTTTTAATCTTCTGAATTTTTTCTTAAAAAATGCGTGCCACATATTTTTCAATGCTGATTTAAAATGTTTTAACTTACTCATTTTATGAGAGATATTGCTCATAAAAAGTGCTCAAATAATTTATAACCGTGTCTCTGAGGTTATTTAATTTTATTAATAAACTGAAAATGCCTATTTCTACGCCTAAAGAGAGTAGATCTTTCTTTTTCAGTTAGAGTAATTTTTTTAATATTTTCGGCTCAATATTTGAGCTCCACTCAAAAATAAATACATACTTTCTACTGAGCCCCCTCATCCCAAATGATTAACTTAACAATAGAAGAGAGTGATTTTCTTTTTAAGCGCCTCCACTTTAAATGATAAAAACACAACAGAATGTAAAAAAGCGTAATAAAGAAACCGACTAATGATCACTTTTCACAGAAAACACAATGCAATAGCAAGTTAAAACAGCCTTAGAAACGAATAGCACCAAAGGAACAAAATAAGCCGCTAAGTATTGCCTTGGGTATAGGGTATATGCCAATACAAGGATTAGGAAAGCATGTGAGTAAGGATATGCGGTCATGAACGGGGCATGTATGAGCAAGATGATAAAACAACAGATATAGAAAAAACAATTAAGGCTTAAAAGAATGCAACTAAACGGCAATAACACAGGTATTAAAAACAAAATAACTATTGTTGCTTGTTTTTGAGAAGTACTAGGGAGAACAAAGAAGAAATTATAACGCAGGAATAAAGAAGTGGTGGGCGGTATTGGGCTCGAACCAACGACCTCCTCCTTGTAAGGGAGATGCTCTACCAACTGAGCTAACCGCCCGCTTTATTATTAAATGGTGGGTCGTGGGCGATTCGAACGCCCGACCAATTGATTAAAAGTCAACTGCTCTACCGACTGAGCTAACGACCCATTTAATAATTTTGCGTAAATCTGTAAGTAGCTTTGTGAATGGTGGGTCGTGGGCGATTCGAACGCCCGACCAATTGATTAAAAGTCAACTGCTCTACCGACTGAGCTAACGACCCGTCACAATGTTCACTACTTTATGTTGTATTTTTAGGAATGGTGGGTCGTGGGCGATTCGAACGCCCGACCAATTGATTAAAAGTCAACTGCTCTACCGACTGAGCTAACGACCCATACCTAACTGTGTGATATTGCGCGAAATAACCGGATGAAGTGGTGGGCGGTATTGGGCTCGAACCAACGACCTCCTCCTTGTAAGGGAGATGCTCTACCAACTGAGCTAACCGCCCACTTCATGATGACTAAATTCTCACTACCACGCTTTAATGTAATTGGTGGGCGGTATTGGGCTCGAACCAACGACCTCCTCCTTGTAAGGGAGATGCTCTACCAACTGAGCTAACCGCCCAATTACACTAAATCATACAACTTATCACAACGAAAAATAATGGTGGGCGGTATTGGGCTCGAACCAACGACCTCCTCCTTGTAAGGGAGATGCTCTACCAACTGAGCTAACCGCCCGTCGTGATGGGGTGCATTATAGGGATACTGCGCTATGAGTCAACGATTTTTATCAGTTTTTTATCGTGAAAATGATCGTTCGTTTTATTTTTAGTCAAGATGCTTTTTTTAGCACCATAAGTGACACAGCAATTAACCAAAGTAATCCTACGGATACTCTTCGTCAAACAAAAAATCATCAATTTGAAAAATTTATCTCTGTTAAAAGCTTAATGCCATTGAGGAATTAGCATCCAGTGATAAAATAAGGCAACCATTTCGTTTTTTTGATAATCACGATTACTTATCTATATATAAGTAAGACGTACAAAGGCAATCCCAATGAGTAAAATAAAAACCCGTTTTGCACCAAGTCCTACTGGCTATCTACATGTTGGTGGTGCGCGTACCGCACTTTATTCCTGGTTATATAGCCGTCACAATAAGGGCGAATTTGTACTGCGTATAGAAGACACCGACTTAGAACGCTCTACACAGCCAGCCATCGATGCAATCATGGACGGTATGAATTGGTTAAATCTGAATTGGGATGAAGGTCCTTATTATCAGACTAAACGCTTCGATCGCTATAACCAAGTGATTGATCAAATGTTATCTGCGGGTACTGCATACCGTTGCTATTGTTCTAAAGAGCGTTTAGAACAACTACGCGAAGATCAAATGGCGAAAGGTGAAAAACCTCGTTACGATGGTTGTTGCCGTGGCGGTAACCATAATCACAGCGCTGATGAGCCTCATGTTGTGCGTTTCTTAAACCCACAAGAAGGTTCTGTTATTTTTGATGACAAAATTCGTGGCCCGATTGAATTTAGTAACCAAGAGCTTGACGATCTGATTATTCGCCGTACTGATGGCTCTCCAACTTATAACTTCTGTGTTGTTATTGATGACTGGGATATGGAAATCACTCACGTCATTCGTGGTGAAGATCATATCAATAACACACCTCGCCAAATCAATATTCTCAAAGCATTAGGTGCGCCTGTACCTGAATATGCTCACGTATCAATGATTTTAGGTGACGATGGTAAAAAACTATCTAAACGTTATAACGCAGTCAGCGTAATGCAATATCGTGATGACGGCTATTTACCAGAAGCACTATTAAACTACTTAGTACGTTTAGGCTGGTCCCACGGTGACCAAGAGATCTTTACTATTGATGAAATGATTGAACACTTCACTTTAGAAGCTATCAGTAAATCAGCAAGTGCATTTAATACTGATAAATTACTTTGGTTAAACCATCATTACATCAATACACTGCCAGCAGAGAAAGTTGCAGTTCATTTAGATTGGCATATCAAACAACAAAATATTGATACCAGTAATGGTCCATCATTGGTTGAACTGATCAAATTATTAGGCGAACGTTGCAAAACATTAAAAGAGATGGCTGAAAGTTGCCATTACTTCTATGTTGATTTCGAAACCTTTGAAGAAGCTGCCGCGAAAAAACATTTACGCCCAGTAGCTCGTCAACCATTAGAAGTTGTTCGTGATAAGTTATCAGCAATTACAGAGTGGACGGCTGAAAATGTTCACCAAGCCATTCAAGATACTGCTGATGAATTAGAAGTGGGTATGGGTAAAGTGGGCATGCCATTACGAGTTGCTGTAACAGGTGCAGGTCAATCTCCTGGCTTAGATGTTACCGTTCACGCTATTGGTAAAACGCGTAGCATTGCACGTATTAATAAAGCATTAGACTTTATTACTGAAAGAGAAAACCAAGCTTAATTGCCACGTTAATCTTGCTTATTAAGAAAGATACATTCCTAAAATGGGGAATGTATCTTTTTTTTGTACTCTTTTTCAGCAATCAATAAATAATGTGAGATTAACTGATTGACAGTATTGTGCTTGTTGCCTATTATCAAGCCCGTTCCAGTATGTTGGGGCTATAGCTCAGTTGGGAGAGCGCTTGCATGGCATGCAAGAGGTCAGCGGTTCGATCCCGCTTAGCTCCACCAATATACTTCTAGAACAATCTAATATGTGGGGTTATAGCTCAGTTGGGAGAGCGCTTGCATGGCATGCAAGAGGTCAACGGTTCGATCCCGTTTAGCTCCACCAGAATTTTAAGATCCTGAAGAGAAATCTTCGGGATTTTTTGTTTTCTACTCCCTCTACTTTTTAATATTGCGGGTAAGCCCATATTCAAGCCATAAAAAATGAATGGCCTGATAATATTAACTTTAGTTAACATAATTCATGAGATGGCATATTTATGAAAAAGAGTGAATTAGAAAATGTATTGTCATTATTTATTGAATTAAGCCAAAAAATTATTAATGCATTACCACCTGAAAAATCAGGTATAAACAATAATTAGCATCACCGCTTTAATGGCTTTAATAACCCTTCTAGACCTTCAATTTTAATTGCTAAGGTCATCTCCATAAGTTGACCAAGCTTACCTTCAGGAAACTCGCCTTTCTTTGCAAACCACAATAAATATTCTTCAGGTAAATCAACCAACATACGCCCTTTGTACTTACCAAATGGCATTTGAGTGTTTGCTATATCGATAAGATGCTGTTTCTCTAACATGTTTTCTACCACGTTGTCATTGAAGGAATAGAACCGATTATAGGGCAATTTAAAGATAAAAAAAGCAGTACCCAAAGGTACTGCTTTATTTTCTGTTACTTGATTAACAAGTGACGCTGTTTACATTGTTATTTTATTCACATGCTATCTGTTTTATCTTCAGAGATTAAACAAACAGACCTGCGATAGCGGCTGATAAGAAGCTTACTAATGTAGAGCCGAACAGTAATTTCAGACCGAAACGAGAAACAACGTTACCTTGTACTTCATTCAGACCTTTAATCGCACCTGCTACAATCCCGATTGAAGAGAAGTTAGCAAATGAGACTAAGAATACAGATAAGATCCCCACAGAGCGTGGTGTTAACTCAGAAGCGATATCTTGTAAGCTACCCATTGCAACGAATTCATTAGACACTAATTTTGTTGCCATCACACTACCAACACGTAATGCATCTTGTTCTGGCACACCAATTACCCATGCTAATGGATAGAAAACGTAACCTAAACAATCTTGGAAGCTGATACCAAAAATCATGCTGAAAATCGCATTCACAGCAGCGATTAATGCAATGAAACCAATCAACATTGCAGCAACGATTAATGCAACTTTGAAACCCGCTAAGATGTATTCACCTAACATCTCAAAGAAGCTTTGGCCTTCATGCAGACTACCCATTTGAATATCTTCTTCATTTTCAACAGAATATGGGTTAATCACAGAAAGAACGATAAATGTACTGAACATATTCAGTACCAGAGCAGCAACAACGTATTTTGGATCTAACATTGTCATGTATGCACCAACAATTGACATAGATACTGTCGACATTGCTGTTGCAGCCATAGTGTACATACGACGCTGAGACATTTTGCCTAATACATCTTTATAGGCAATAAAGTTCTCTGATTGGCCAAGAACCAGTGAGCTCACCGCGTTGAATGATTCCAGTTTCCCCATACCGTTCACTTTAGAAAGCACAGTACCGATAATGCGGATCACGAAAGGTAATACTTTGATATGTTGAAGAATACCAATTAATGCAGAAATAAAGATAATTGGACATAAAACATTCAAGAAGAAGAATGCTAAACCACCTTTCATCATGCCACCGAATACAAACTCAGTACCCTGTGCGGCGTAGCCTAATAAGTGATCAAATAATCCAGCGAAGCCACGAACAAAGCCTTCACCAACATCAGAGTTGAGGAAGAACCATGCTAATGCGATTTCAATAACTAATAACTGCACGATATAACGCAGACGGATCCCTTTGCGGTTGTTACTCGCAACGAATGCTAATGCGCCAATAACGGCGAGTGCTAAAACGAAGTGAATGATAGAGGACATGCATGCTCCAAAAATAAAAATAAATCTTGTAGAGCATTTTATGTAACGCGTAACATTACGATGTGACTACTGTCACAATCTCATGAAACCGCATACACACTATTTATTAAATAAGATAGGTTGATCACACTTTGAAAGTTACTTAAGAAACATTAAATGTGAATTTAGCTTAAGTGAAAATGCCACTGAGAAGATTTCCCCAGTAGCATTTATTAAATATTAGGATGATTATTTCGATTGATCAAGTAATCGTATCATTTCATCTTCATCGATAACAGTTATCCCTAATTCGTTAGCTTTCACTAACTTAGAACCAGCTGCTTCACCCGCAATGACCATGTCAGTTTTTTTAGAAACACTTCCACTTACTTTTGCGCCTAACGCCACTAATCTGTCTTTTGCTTCATCACGCGTTAACTGTGCAAGTGACCCAGTTAACACAACGGTTTTACCCGCAAAAGGATTATCACCCGCTTCATGAGTCACAATAACAGGCGCTTGCCATGTAATACCGGCATCATTGATCAATTGATCTATAACCGTTCTATTGTGTTCCTCTTGGAAGAAATTAACGACATGTTTAGCGACGACATCACCCACATCAGGGACTAATTTTAGCGCTTCTACATCTGCATTTCGTAATTCATCAAGGGTTGAGAAATGTGTTGTCAATCCACTTGCTGTTGCTTCACCGACTTCTCGAATACCAAGTGCATAAATAAAACGTGCAAATGTCGTTGATTTAGCCTTATCTAAAGCAGTGATCAATTTTTTAGCTGATTTTTCACCCATTCTCTCTAAACCAGATAGAATTTTTTCATCTAAACGGAAGAGATCTGCTGGTGTTTTGACATATTCTTTCTCAACCAGTTGGTCGATAATTTTATCGCCCATTCCATCGACATCCATAGCTCGACGTGAAACAAAATGTTTAAGTGCTTCTTTACGTTGCGCTCCACAAATTAAGCCACCAGTACAACGAGCAACCGCTTCGCCTTCAATGCGCTCAATATCAGAATCACAAATAGGACAATGTGTCGGAAAGACAATTTCTTTAGCATCATCAGGGCGCTTTTCTTCAATCACACTGACAACCTGAGGAATAACATCACCAGCTCGACGAATAACGACCGTATCGCCAATGCGTATTCCTAAGCGTTCAATTTCATCAGCATTGTGTAACGTTGCATTACTCACAACAACACCTGCAACTTGAACAGGTTCTAAACGCGCAACAGGTGTAATCGCTCCAGTGCGCCCTACTTGGAATTCGACATCTTTGATAATCGTCATTTGCTCTTGAGCTTGGAATTTATAAGCAATAGCCCAACGTGGTGCTCTTGATACGAAACCCAGTTCCTCTTGCAATGCAATATCATCAACCTTGATAACAACCCCATCAATATCAAAACCTAAATTGGGGCGAACTTCTTCTACATGGTGATAAAAATCAAGTACTGCTTTGCTACCAGTGCAAAGTTTTACAGCATCGCTAACAGGCAATCCCCACTTTTTAAATTGTTGTAGGCGCTCATAGTGACTTGTAGGTAATTCGCCACCTTCAAGTACACCGACACCATAACAGAAAAAGGTTAATGGACGTTTTGCTGTAATACGAGGATCAAGCTGTCTTAATGAACCAGCTGCGGCATTGCGAGGATTAGCAAAAACTTTTCCGCCTGTGCGGCGCGCTTCTTCGTTTAAATATTCAAAGCCTTTTTCATTCATAAAGACTTCGCCACGAATTTCAATACGAGCAGGAATATCTTCACCATATAAACGCAGTGGAATAGCTTTGATTGTTCTCACATTCTCAGTGATATTTTCCCCTGTTGTGCCATCACCACGCGTTGCAGCTTGTACTAATACTCCATTTTCATAAAGTAAACTCACTGCCAATCCATCTAATTTTAATTCACAACAGAAAGTGATCTCTTCACTATTTTTTAAACGATCACGTAAACGCTTATCAAAAGCCAGATAGCTTGTTTCATCAAAAGCATTATCTAAGGAGAGCATCGGAATTTCATGTCTCACTTGCTCAAATGCCGTTAGGGGTAAAGCACCAACTCGCTGTGTAGGCGAATCAGAGGTAATTAATTCAGGGTGTTCAGCTTCTAATGCTTTTAGCTCATTCATTAAGCGATCGTATTCAGCATCAGGTATTTCAGGTGCGTCCATGACATGATAGAGATATTCATGGTGACGTAGAGTAACGCGAAGTTTATCAATTTTTTGTTGAGTGTTTTTATTCATGATTATCACCAAAGAAGAAAAACCCCCGCAAGCGGGGGCTTTTTTTACAGATATAAAGCTATTGATTTAAATCCAGCGTCCTGCGAATTCTAGATTTATAAAGCTCGATTTTTTGTGGCGTTAAGAGTTTGCGTTCATCATCCAGCACAACACCACCTACATCAGATGCTATTCGTTGAGCCGTAAGTAACATCAATTTAAAGTTTTGATTAGCATCACCATAAGATGGCACCATCATAAACATCGATACACCTGGTGTCGTTAATTCAGCCATCGTATCAATGTTAAATGTTCCTGGTTTCACCATATTCGCTAAACTAAACAACACAGGCCCATTGGCTGTTGGGTTGAGATGACGATGGAAAATATTCATTTCGCCAAACTGGAATCCAGCTTGAATGATACTTTGCATCAACACTTCACCATCCAGCATTTGACCATGATGTGCACTTACGTTTAGAACAATAACCAGCTCTTTCTCTGCTTCTGTTGCTTGCGGAGCAGATTCAACTTTTGGCTCTTCAGCCGGAGCATGATGCGAAGCCTCAGTTTCAACAGGAGTCACATGAGCCGTTGTCTCTGAAATTGAAGGCTCAAAACTCGCTGATGGGCTTACTGTATTAACGTGTGATTTTATTTCACTCGCAACATTAACCACAGGAGCTTGTTTTGGCTCATCCCTAACAATCGGTACAGGCTCATTTTCAATAACATCAAAAACACCAAGGCTTGGCTCTTGCTGTAATGAAGTGTCGTGAGAATTCCCTTTTGTTTGGTTTTCAGACATTAATGGATCTCTATCTACCACTGAAATTTCAGGTTCATGTAGAGGCTCCGATTTTATCGGTGGCTCACTCTCCCGCTTTTCAGTAGAGGATAAAGTTGATGTCTGATGACTAACCTCAGCATATTGTGGTTCGTCATCGTTCTCATCTGACTGATAATTCTGTTTCTGACGTTTTACTGGGCGATTACGGAAAAGCTTAGAACGCTCTTTTCGACCAATCCATAAGCCGTGTAATAACAAAGCTATGATTAAAATCGCACCAACAACGATTAATATCAGACGCAAATTTTGCTGCATCATTTCTATCTCTGTTGTCTTGAGGTTTAATAGCCACGTTGGCAAATATTACTTTTTACTAAGAGTATTTGCCAATGCTCATAAGTGCAAGCCAATACTTAATTTTCTTGTCACAAAGATACACACTTCAATCTCTTATGTGCGTTTTTTAGACAATTCATGACTAGTAAGGCTGATTATCTCCCTATATGATACTAGCTTGCCCTCATTGGAGAGAATAGGAAGTATGACAAATTTGACAGAAACGAATAAAAATTTAAATGGATTTCATTATTTTGCTCTTGGTTGGCGTTTAATTACACGCAAAGGGCTGAAGCGTTTTGTTATCTTACCCTTACTTGCCAACATTATTATTCTCGGAAGCGCTTTTTGGTGGTTATATGGTCAAATTGATGGCATGGTCAATTGGATGATGGAAAAAATTCCTGATTGGTTACAGTGGTTGAGTTATTTGATCTGGCCATTATCCGTTATTTTTATCTTATTAGTGTTCACTTATTTCTTTAGCACCTTAGCCAACATTATTGCTTCTCCGTTTAATGGATTATTGGCTGAAAAATTAGAAGGTCAAATAACTGGCATTGCCCCACCAGATACGGGTGTTGCAGGTATATTGAAAGATGTTCCACGTATTTTAAAGCGTGAGTTAACTAAAATAGCTTATTATTTACCTCGCGCTATTGTTTTGTTATTGCTCTATTTTATTCCTGCTATCGGACAAACCGTTGCGCCTGTTTTATGGTTTGCTTTTGGTGCTTGGATGATGGCAATTCAATATAATGACTTTCCATTTGATAACCATAAAATTTCATTTGCAGAGATGAAATCTTCACTTAAACAGGATAAATGGAATAATCTTCAATTTGGTATGATTATTAATATTTTTACCATGATCCCTATTCTAAATTTAGTCATCATGCCAGTTGCGATCTGTGGTGCAACAGCAATGTGGTGCGATCGTTATCGTAAACAACATGTGCAAGATGGGCAGTGGTAAACCTAATTTAGCGACATATCGATAAATATAAAAAAACCCCGTTTTATTCTTCTTAGACGGGGTTTTATTTTATGGTTTTTCTAAAATGTGATTTAGCTTATTTTGTTATTAACCAGACTACTCAATTAATGAACGAATATAATCTTTCGTTTCTTCTCTATCCATCGGCTCACGCTCATTAATACCCATTTCAAAGATATTTAATGCGCCATCTAGTTTTTCAATAATCTCTTCATCATCTCGAATGCAGAGAATATAAGCATTTTCAAACGGTGTGAGATCGACCAATCGTAACCCTTTTTCTGTCAAAAAGTGGTTAATATATTCCAAATAAGGTAGTTCATAAGGCAACATATAAGGATCTACACTCACCTCATCCCAGTCAATATTTTCAACTTGAGATAAAATCAACGCACTCGGTGATTCAGGCAAAGAGATGTGCTCTAACGATTTTAGATCAGGAATATCACCGAAATATTCTGTCCACTCCACATAGTCCATTAATCCTTGAGCTGAGAGTGATTCATATAGCCAATTAAGGACATCTTCTTGAGCATCTGACTCGGGTAAATTTTCACGCAAAGCTTGCGCATCTAATTCAGGTACGGCGAGTTCAAGCGCACTAATCAACTCTTCAATGGTTTCCATTATGACCCCTGTATTTGCAGTAAATGTGGTTAAAAATAGATTATCAGCCATCAATATACTGTACATCTCTTGATTTATTAATTTGTGAATCGTCTCACTGACTCTTGATTAGAACCTTTTGGAATAAAAAGAGAAAAAAGTTATAAGTATATTCATAAAGCTTATTTCCATCTTTAGCTTGATGGCGTATGGTAATTTCATCTGACCTTATAAAAATTATGTACCGAGGATAAAAATGAGCAAGATTTTCGAAGACAACTCGCAAACTATTGGGCACACTCCCTTAATTCGCTTAAAACATTTCGGAAATGGCAACATTCTGGCTAAAGTGGAATCTCGTAACCCAAGCTTCAGTGTAAAATGCCGTATCGGTGCCAACATGATTTGGGATGCAGAAAAAAAAGGCATTCTTAAAGAAGGCGTTGAGCTTGTAGAACCTACCAGTGGTAATACTGGGATTGCTCTGGCTTATGTTGCAGCAGCTCGTGGCTACAAATTAACACTGACGATGCCAGATACCATGAGTGTAGAACGCCGTAAATTACTCAAAGCATTAGGTGCTAATTTAGTGCTGACTGAAGGCGCAAAAGGCATGAAAGGTGCCATTGATAAAGCCAATGAAATTCGTGATAGCGATCCTAAGCGTTACCTTTTACTACAACAATTTAGTAATCCAGCTAACCCTGAAATTCATGAAAAAACCACAGGTCCTGAAATCTGGAATGATACTGATGGTGAAGTAGGTGCTGTTATTGCTGGCGTCGGCACTGGTGGTACTATTACGGGTATTGGTCGCTATTTGAAAAAGACACAAGGTAAAGCGGTAACAATGGTTGCTGTTGAACCAGTAGGCTCCCCTGTTATAACTCAAGCTCTCGCAGGTGAAGAAATAAAACCGGGTCCACATAAAATCCAAGGTATCGGAGCTGGCTTTATTCCTGAAAACCTAGATTTATCGTTACTGGATCGTGTTATTCAAATCACTAACGAAGAAGCCTTTGATACTGCTCGTGAACTGATGACTAAAGAAGGTATTCTTGCGGGTATTTCTTCAGGTGCAGCTATTGCAGCTGCAGTAAAACTCGCAAAAGAACCAGAATTTGCAAATAAAGAAATTGTGGTTATTTTACCTTCTTCAGGTGAACGTTATTTAAGCACTCCACTTTTTGCTGACATTTCTGACAGCTAAATCGCGTCATCTCAATTGTAAAATATTTATTAAAAAAGCACCTCAATGGTGCTTTTTTTGTGGTAGAGATCAAAGTTTGTTATCCAGACAGGTGATTTATTTCTTCGAGTTTAGTATTTAATCAATTAATTATTTCGAAGGTCGAAATTAATCAGAAAATAACCGAGATGACAAAACGAACTCTTTTATCTTTCTGAACACTATTTTTATCAGATGACGCTTTACGGCTTAATATTATCTGATATTGCTACGCAAAGCAGGACAAATTCATCTACACTTACTAAGTCCTGACTTAATGTGAACAATTGAGTTATAAAAGGAAAAAATCCTATGTACCAGCAAGAAGTTACTATTACAGCACCAAACGGCTTACATACTCGTCCTGCGGCACAATTTGTAAAAGAAGCCAAAACATTTTCTTCTGATATCACGCTTATCTCTAGCGGTAAATCTGCCAGCGCTAAGAGCCTTTTCAAATTACAAACTTTAGGCTTAACCCAAGGTACTGTTGTAACTATCTCTGCTGAAGGCGAAGATGAAAAACAAGCTGTTGAAGCATTGGTAAAATTAATGGCGGAATTAGAGTAATTCGCAATTAAGCATTAACGCACTATTTATTCCCCTGAAACCATTCAGGGGAGTTAATTTCAATGATGATTTTAAAACAACAGTATTTTGCAATCCTATTCTTTTAAGATTATCACCAGCAAGTCATAGGATAAATTATGATTTCAGGAATTTTAGCGTCACCCGGTATCGCATTTGGTCAAACCCTTCTCCTCAAAGAAGAACCTATCATCATTAGCCAACGTAAGATCCAAAGTGATGAAATTGAAAATCAAATCGAACGCTTTAAAGACGGTCGTAACAAATCTGCACAACAACTAGAAATTATTAAAGAGCGTGCTGAAAAGAACCTTGGTGCGGATAAAGCCGAAATCTTTGAAGGCCATATCATGTTGCTAGAAGATGAAGAGTTAGAACAAGAAATTGTTACTCTTATCAAAAGTGACAAAAAAACCGCTGAAGCTGCGGTTCAATCTGTTATTGAAGATCAAGCAACCGCATTAGAAGCGTTAGATGACGAATATCTAAAAGAACGTGCAGCTGACGTTCGTGATATTGGAAAACGCTTAATGCGCAATATCTTAGAGATGCCAATTATCGATTTAAGTGCTATCTCAGAAAAAGTTATTTTAGTTGCAACTGACCTTACCCCTTCTGAAACTGCGCAATTAAGCTTAGACAACGTATTAGGTTTTATCACTGACTTAGGTGGCAGAACATCTCACACATCTATCATGGCTCGTTCATTAGAAATTCCAGCTATCGTGGGAACATCTAATGCGACACAAACAATTAAAAAAGACGATTATCTTGTTCTTGATGCGATTAATAACAAAATCATTATTAATCCATCAGATGAGGAACTCGAAGCATCAAAAGCTATCAAAGAAGAGTATCTACACGAAAAAGAAGAATTAGCAAAACTCAAAGACTTACCTGCTATTACACTTGATGGGCATCAAGTCGAAGTTTGCGCTAATATTGGTACAGTTCGAGATGTTGCTGGTGCTGAACGTAACGGTGCTGAAGGTGTTGGTCTGTATCGTACAGAGTTCTTATTTATGGATAGAGACTCTTTACCAACAGAAGATGAGCAATTCCAAGCCTATAAAGCGGTAGCTGAAGCTGTAGGAAGCCCAGCGGTCATTATTCGTACTATGGATATTGGTGGCGATAAAGACTTACCTTACATGAACCTACCAAAAGAAGAGAACCCATTCTTAGGCTGGCGTGCAATTCGTATTTGTCTTGACCGTAAAGAGATCCTTCATCCACAATTACGTGCTATCTTAAGAGCATCTGCTTTTGGTAAACTACGCATTATGTTTCCAATGATTATCTCTGTTGAAGAGATCCGTGCATTGAAAGCAGAACTTGAAATACTGAAAAGCCAGCTTCGTGAAGAAAAGAAAGCTTTTGATGAATCTATTGAAGTCGGTGTGATGGTAGAAACCCCAGCCGCAGCAGTGATGGCTCGTCATATGGCAAAAGAAGTTGACTTTTTTAGTATTGGGACTAACGATCTAACACAATATACTCTGGCTGTAGACCGTGGAAATGAGCTGATATCTCATCTATATAATCCAATGTCACCTGCAGTACTCAACCTGATAAAACAGGTGATTGATGCATCACATGCTGAAGGTAAATGGACTGGAATGTGTGGTGAACTTGCTGGAGATGAACGAGCAACATTGCTCCTTCTCGGCATGGGATTAGATGAGTTTAGTATGAGTGCGATTTCAATTCCTCGCATCAAAAAAGTGATCCGTAATGCGAATTACGATGATGCAAGAGCACTAGCAGAGCAAGCACTTGCTCAGCCAACTGCAAAAGAATTGATGGACTTAGTAGAAACTTTTACTAAAGAAAAGACACTATGCTAATCGCATTAGCCAGAGCCCGGTCCCAACTACAATAATTAGGAGAAGATTCATGGGTCTGTTTGATAAATTAAAATCACTGGTTTCAGAGGAAAAGAAAGGCAGTGGCACGATTGATATTGTTGCACCACTTTCTGGTGAAATCGTCAATATCGAAGATGTTCCTGATGTTGTTTTCGCTGAAAAAATCGTAGGTGACGGTATTGCTATCAAACCTGCTGGTAATAAAATTGTTGCGCCAGTCGATGGTACTATCGGTAAAATTTTCGAGACTAACCATGCTTTCTCTATTGAGTCTGACAACGGTATCGAGTTGTTTGTCCACTTCGGTATCGACACTGTTGAACTGAAAGGTGAAGGGTTTAAACGTATCGCTGAAGAAGGTCAGCAAGTAAAAGTAGGTGATACGATTTTAGAATTTGACTTAGCTGTATTAGAAGAAAAAGCAAAATCAGTTCTAACTCCGGTTGTTATCTCTAATATGGATGAAATTCAAGGTTTAACCAAAATGACAGGCCCAGTTACTGTTGGTGAAACCGTTATTATTCAGATTAAAAAATAATCTTCTGTGATGTTCTCTATTTAAACCGCCACCAATAATGTGGCGGTTTTTTATATTTAAAAAACACAAACTAAAAACTAAAAACTACTCTAACTCATTCGACGATGTTCTTACTCTAAATAATTCAAGGTGTAGCTAGGCGACAAGTGAATAAGTCCCTAGGAGCATACATTAGTATGTGGCTAGGGTGAGTGAACGCAGTCAACAACGCTACAACTTGAATTATGACGAGAAAACGCCCGTAGATAAATAACGATCACCCCTATCACACACAATCGCAACAATCACCGCACCAGGATTCTCTTTTGCAACGCGCAGAGCGCCAGCAACAGCCCCTCCAGAACTTACGCCACAGAAGATACCCTCTTGGCTAGCTAACTGGCGCATCGTCTCTTCTGCTTCGATTTGAGACATATCTATCACACTATCCACCAGCTCTTTTTTAAAGATACCCGGCAAGTAAGCTGGTGACCAACGACGAATACCTGGAATTTGGCTTTTTTCTTCAGGCTGAAGGCCTATCACTTGCACACTATTAGATTGTGTTTTTAAGTAACTTCCCACACCTGTGATTGTACCCGTTGTTCCCATACTCGAAACAAAATGCGTAATACGACCTTGTGTTTGTTGCCAAATTTCAGGGCCTGTTGACATAAAATGTGCTCTTGGATTATCGGGGTTATTAAATTGGTCTAATACCTTACCTTCGCCCTGTTGTTCCATTTGTTGTGCGAGATCTCGCGCACCTTCCATACCGATTTCACGACTCACTAAAATCAATTCTGCGCCATAAGCTTGCATTGATGCTTGACGCTCTTTACTCATATTCTCAGGCATTAGCAGCTTTAAACGGTAACCTTTTACCGCCGCAATCATCGCTAAGGCAATCCCCGTATTACCACTGGTTGCTTCAATCAACGTATCACCCGGCTTTATTTCACCGCGTAATTCCGCTTGTTCAATCATCGATAATGCAGCTCTGTCTTTTACTGAACCTGCGGGATTATTACCTTCAAGCTTAACCCAGATTTCAGCGTCTACCTCTTGTGTAAGTCGTTGTAGTTTTACTAATGGTGTATTACCAATAAATTGTTCTAACCCTGCCACAATAAGTCCCTGCTCATTTGTTTGTCTGTATTAATGAAGAAATCACATTTAACTTATTAACGCAATAACATTAACGTAATTCGATAAGTCTCTACACTTTCGTAAAAACCAAAACACCCACGCTAAAAATAAGCATGGGTGAGAAATAATAAAAGGCTATGCTATTAATAAAATTAAGCGGTATAAGCTAACGATACTGTATTTAAGGGAGTATCTCCCGTATATAAACGGGCTTGAGCACCTCCCATATAATAGGTATTTCCTTTTGCTGGCGCCGAAGAAATATCATTCCAAATTGCAGTAATAGGTGTTTCACTCCATCCTAATGGCTGTAAAATTAACTGCCAATAATGCCCTTTGGGTGATACCTCAATAACCTTAACGGGTAATCTGCAAACACTATTGGCATGTGCACTTAATGCAATTTCCCACGGACGTAAGAACACATCTACCGAACCTTGATAAAGCGGTGTCACAGATAATGGCAAGTGATATCCCCCGATCTGTAATTGAGCGCCATTAATTTCACCTTTTAGGTGGTTCACATCACCTAAAAATTCTAAAACAAAGCGACTTTTTGGTGATTGCCACACTTCTTGTGGTGTTCCTACTTGCTCTATTTTGCCATTTCCCATAATCACAATGCGATCAGCTACTTCCATCGCTTCTTGTTGATCATGAGTGACGAAGACACTGGTAAATTTAAGCTCTTCATGCAATTCACGTAACCAACGGCGTAATTCGGTTCTCACCTTGGCATCTAAAGCACCAAAAGGCTCATCTAATAACAAAATTTGAGGTTCAACGGCCAATGCTCTTGCTAAGGCTACACGCTGTTTCTGTCCGCCTGACAATTGTGCAGGATAACGTTGAGCTAAATGAGGCAATTGGATCATCTCTAATAACTGCTCAACTTTTTTATGAATTGCGTCTTTGCTAGGGCGCTCACGACGGGGCAATACGGTTAAACCAAAAGCGATATTCTCAAATACGGTCATATGACGAAACAATGCATAATGCTGAAAAACAAAACCGACTTTGCGATCTCTCGCATGTAATCGGCTAACATCCTGCCCTTCGAAACGAATACTTCCTTGGGTTTGATGTTCAAGACCTGCAATAATACGTAAAAGTGTCGTTTTCCCCGATCCTGAAGGCCCTAACAGCGCCACCATTTCACCTGAAGCCACATCAAGACTGACATCATGCAACACTTCAGTGCGATCAAAATATTTTGTGACACTATTAATTTCAATACTCATATTTTGCCTCTACTTTTGTGTAAATAATGATGTCATTGCTGACGAGCTAAGTGCCATTGCAATGCACTTTTAAACATTAAAGTGAATATTGCCATCATGGCGAGTAATGCAGCCGCCGTAAATGCACCAACGGTATTGTAATCTTGATGAAGTAATTCCACTTGTAACGGTAGTGAATAGGTTTCGCCACGAATAGCACCAGACACCACAGAAACCGCACCAAATTCACCAATTGCTCTAGCATTCGTTAATACAACACCATAGAGCAATGCCCAGCGAATATTAGGCAACGTCACTCGCCAAAACATCTTCCAACCACTCGCTCCTAATAACACGGCGGCTTCATCTTCTTGGCTACCTTGGCTCATCATCACTGGCACCAGTTCTCTGACTACAAAAGGGCAAGTGACAAACACCGTAACTAATACCATTCCCGGCCATGAGAACATAAGCTGGATATCAAATTGCGATAACCACTGCCCAGCCCAGCCATTACTACCGTAAAAAAGCAGATAAAGTAATCCAGCAACCACTGGAGATACTGCAAATGGAATATCTATCAACGTCATTAACAGTTGACGCCCCGGAAAACGAAAGCGCGTGACAAGCCATGCCATACTGACACCGAACAACATATTGACAGGTACAGTGATTAGCGCGATGAGAACCGTTAACCAGACAGCATGTAACATATCGCTGTCTAATAAATTCTCAGTAAATATTTCAACGCCTTTTGAAAACGCGGTCATAAAGATCCACGCAATAGGCACAACTAAAAATAAAATGGATAACACAACGCCAGTAAAGATTAACCCCCACTTTACCCAATCAATTTGGCGACGATATACCGAGCGTTGTTGCATAATATCTGACATCAATGCCCCCTTAACCGTTGACCAAATCGGCTTTGTAATCCATTAATTGAAAACAGTAAGACTAATGAAACAAGTAAAATTACAGAAGCAACGGCACTTGCCGCAGGATAATCAAATTCTTGCAATCGAATAAAAATCATCAAAGAAACGACTTCTGTTTGCCATGCAATATTGCCAGCAATAAAAATAACGGCGCCAAACTCACCTAAACTGCGCGTAAAAGAGAGCGCGGTTCCCGCTATTAGTGCCGGTGATAACTCAGGTAATACAACCTTACGAAAAGTCTGCCAACGACTCGCTCCTAGCGTCTCAGCCGCTTCTTCATACTCAGGGCCTAACTCTTCAAGAACTGGCTGAACCGTTCTTACAACAAAAGGTAAACTGGTAAAAGCCATAGCAACGGCAATGCCAATCCATGTATTAATGACTTTTATATCAAATTTATCCAATACAAAACCGTACCAGCCTTGTGTTGAAAAAAGCGTTGCGAGTGTCAAACCAGCAACAGCCGTAGGTAAAGCGAAAGGCAAATCCATTAAACCATCAAGCAGTTGTCTACCTGGAAAACGGTAACGAGTAATGATCCACGCAAGCAACATACCGAAAATAGCATTAAAAATGCTGGCAACTGCCGCCGCTAATAGCGTGACTTTATAAGCGGCCACAATTTGTGGATGCGTGATTACTGCCCAATATTGAGCCCAACTCATATCAGAAAGTTGCACAACCAGCGCACTCATTGGTAACAGTAAGATCAAGCAGGTATAAAACAGTGTTCCACCTAAACTTAATCCAAATCCTGGTAAAACCCGTTTGCTGGTTGTGGTAAACATTATTGACGTCCTTGCGCTAATAACTTGTCAAGCATGCCATCTGTCGTGAAATGTGTTTTCATCACGTTATTCCAGTCACCAAATACTTCTTCAACCGTAAATAGTGACGTTGCGGGGAACTGTGCTATTTTTTCAGCCATGACCGCTTTATCATTTACGCGATAATTAAATTGCGTGATGATCTCTTGTGCTCTCGGGCTGTATAAATAGTTTAGATAAGCTTTTGCCAGTACTTCGGTGTCGTTACGTTGAACATTTTTATCAATCCAAGCGACTGGAAATTCAGCTAAAATATCAACAGGTGGCACAATGACTTGATATTCATCTTCACCATATTGTTGACGAATATTATTAACTTCAGATTCAAAGCTTATTAATACATCTCCGAGTCCACGTTCAATAAAAGAAGTCGTTGCACCACGGCCTCCTGTATCAAACACCTCAACATTCTTGAGGAATTTCTTCATCGCTTCTTGTGTTTTCTCATCGTTACCATAAGCTTTTTCAAAAGCGCCCCACGCGGCTAAATAGGTATAGCGACCATTACCCGATGTTTTAGGATTAGGGAAAACCACTTTGACATCTTCACGGGTTAAATCTTCCCATGAAGTAATGTTCTTGGGATTTCCTTTGCGTACTAAATACGCCATGGTGGAATAATAAGGTGAACTATTATTAGGAAGACGTTGTTGCCAATCAGCAGGAATTAATTTGCCTTTATCATGCAAAATTTGCACATCAGTAACTTGGTTATAGGTCACTACATCCGCAGGTAAACCTTGCAATATTGCAAGTGCTTGCTTAGAAGAGCCTGCATGTGATTGTTTGATGGTGACTTTATCGTCAGGATGTTGTGCATCCCATTGCGTTTTAAAGTCGCTGTTTAGCTGTGTGAATAACTCTCTGGCGATATCATAAGAGCTATTAAGTAATTGAGCCGCCCCTGCATAACTACTAACCACCAAAGACAATGCTGCGGTTGCTTGTAATGCAAAGGTTCTGATCATGTTTTTCTTCATTAAAAGTACCCATCATTGTAAGTTTTATTCTAATGGTTACTCTATCGACTTTATTTATAACAGTGTAGTTAGCTTTTGTTATTTGATATAACTATAAGATATTAAAAATGAATAAAACTCAGGCTAATTAATTAAATTTGCATCAATTACTCTTTATATGAAAAAAATTCAGACAAAAATGCCCGCTTTTAAAGCAGGCATTTCATTAATAAAGCGTATTTAACACTAGATAATAATCACAGTGATTTTAATACTTCATAAGAAGGTGCGAAGTAATAACTTCCCGTTACAGGTTTACTCATACGTAATAGGTCATCATGTTTGCCGTCTAATTCACCAAACATGCTCAATAGTTGCTGCTCGATGTTATATAAACGACCACAGTAAGCTAAGAAATATAAACCATGTTTACCGCTTGCAGTACCGTAAGGCAGGCTGTGGCGTAAAATCGCTAGCTCTTCACCATCTTCTTCAATCACAACACGAGAAACATGAGATGTCACATTACGCTCAGATTCATCAAGTTCAACACTGTCTTTTTTAGTGCGACCGATCATTTTTTCTTGGTCTGATTCACTAAAACGAGCCCATTTTTTCAGGTTATGCTCATAACGTTGCACTAAAACATAACTACCACCAGCATCAATGCCGTCATTAATTAGTGCAACACCATAACGTTCATCATCCTGTGGATTTTCTGTGCCATCAATGAAACCACTTAAATCGCGCTCTTCTATCCAACGGAAACCATGTATTTCTTCTTCAACTTTGATTGCATCACCAAAAGCAGCAATTGCGGCTTGTGCTAGTGAGAAATTCACATCATGACGCATAGATTGGATATGAATAAGAAGATCGCGCTGTGTTGCAGGCGCTAAACCTTTACCTAGAGGGCGAAAAGGTTTGAGCTCTGGTGCGCTATTTTCATCGGAAAGTTTTTTCCAGAGATCAGAACCAAATGCAACAACTGCGCCTAGTGATGCATCAGGAAATTGCTTTTGTAAATCAGATAATGATTGCATGAATTTCTGACATCCTTCACGCAGAGCCTCTAATTCACCGACAACCATTGCTTCGATAAAAAGACCAAATTTACTATGTGCGACTAAAATGCCACTTTGTGCATGAGACATATTGCTTTCCTAATCAATAATCAAAACACCTAGAATGATGTTAATTATATCGAATATTTTTTTCTGAAGATTTGCCTTTTAACAAAAATCGGACAGTCTGATTATAAAATCTTCCTTGTTTTATAAGGAATAGCATAAGGAATAGCGTGAAGGCTATTTGTTCTGCCAAATAATTTGCGTTAACGTCCAGTTAGATAGAACTTCATCAGGTGGCATTAATCCATCAGGACCATCCCATTGACCACTAAAGACATAACTCACCGATTTAGCTTCTGTGGATTGACATAAAATAGTTCTCTGTTTTTCATCTTTAGAACCTTTGCTGCACACACCAAATGCTTTTTTATAGATATCTTTAAATGGTGTACCCATCGTTGTACCCCAATCTGTCGTAGCCTTGGCATCAAAGACTTCTATTTTCTCAACAGTGCCTTTTTCTTTGCCATAGAAAGCCACTTGAACTTTATTATCTTCAAGCGCTTGGACTACAACAATAATATCGCTACCTTGCATCTCCATGCCTTCACGATAATTGAAGCTACTCCCTAGCTCATTTTTTATTTCACTTTCTGCTATTTTGGTTGAGCTGGTAATATTTCCTAATCCATTGGCAGAAATTGTTAACGTATCATTTGAAAACCAATTCATCGGATTTAGTGCAGAAAAAGACATTCCTCCCATGGATGAACAGCCACTTAATAGCAAAACACTTGTGCTTAAACACAAGGGTAACCAAAACTTAGGCATCATTTATTTCTCCGTTAAACTTTTTCGTCACACATTAAAATAGATATTGAGGTTATTAAGTACACCTTATCTTACTCTTTGTATCGTCTCAATCATCAGACTAAAACTGTCGCAATAAGTCAGCATAACAAAATATTTACTGATTTGATCTTAGATAACCACATGAAAAGAAAGCCTAGTTACGACCATCAACATAACATTTTGTTCCACAGAAAAGGCAATATCAGATTTTACGCATAAAATAAGAAGTACAAATGTAAGAATAGAAACAAAGAAAAAAGAGATGAGCATAAAGGGAAGAATAGAAAGGGAAGAGAAATAACCCCTAAAGATATCAGGGGTTTTAAACACAATTAAAGATCAAAATCCTGATCAACAATTAATCGTTTAGTATAAGTTGTGCTTTCTTGGTTTTGATCTTCATACAATAATTTCTCAAACATACAAATTGTTGCATCATTTTCTTCTGGTACAACTAATGTAATTTGAGGACACCCTTTCGCGATCAGCTTTTTCTCTAACCGAGAGATCAATGCATTCGCAATGCCTCTTCCACGAAAATCTGGATGAACGCCTAAATAGTATAAAGAACCACGATGACCATCATACCCCCCCATCACACTACCCACGAGTTCACCCGCGACTTCGGCGATCAGAAACAAATCTGGTGAGTGGTTTATTTTTCTTTCAATATCAATTTCAGGATCGTTATCAGGCGATATCAAATCGCAACGCTCCCAAAGTGTAATAATTGCCTCAAAATCATCTTGGCGAAATACACGTATTTCCATGGTTTTGCCCATTATCGGTCACATAAATCTGAATTTATTATCGCTTGTTTAGTTTATGAATCAACTTGAAAATGAGAACATAGACAATATGGAGTTCTATTTTTAATAAATATGATAAAAATTGTAGGTTATTATGAATTTGCCTGATATTCATCGCGTTAAAGAATTTTTCTTATCACTACAAGATACGATTTGTCGCTCTCTTGAAAACATAGACCAAAAAGCCACTTTTCAGCAAGATAACTGGGAAAGAAAAGAAGGAGGCGGTGGTCGTACTCGCGTTTTAACCAATGGCGCTCTTTTTGAACAAGCTGGCGTCAATTTCTCGCATGTTTATGGCGACACATTACCGAAATCTGCCACTGCACATCGCCCTGAATTAGCAGGACGTCGTTTTCAAGCAATGGGTGTTTCATTAGTAATTCATCCTCTTAATCCTTATATTCCAACTTCTCATGCTAACGTGCGTTTTTTTATTGCTGAAAAAGAGGGAGAAGATCCTGTTTGGTGGTTTGGTGGTGGCTTTGACTTAACACCTTATTATGGGTTTGAAGAAGATGTTATTCATTGGCATAAAGTAGCTAAATCGGTTTGTACTCCTTTTAGTGAAGATTATTACCCTCGTTATAAAAAATGGTGTGATGATTATTTTTATATTAAACACCGCAATGAACCTCGTGGTGTAGGTGGCCTTTTCTTTGATGATTTAAATACTCCAGATTTTGACCATTGTTTCGAATTTGTCCAACAGGTTGGGCTTGGTTATCTTGATGCCTATTTGCCTATTGTTGAAAAGCGCAAATCAATGCCTTGGGGAGAGCGTGAACGCCAGTTCCAACTCTATCGCCGTGGCCGCTATGTTGAATTCAATTTAGTGTGGGATAGAGGTACATTATTTGGCTTACAAAGTGGCGGAAGAACAGAGTCCATTTTAATGTCGATGCCTCCCTTAGTCCGTTTTGAGTACAATTACTCGCCCGAACCGAATACCCCAGAAGCAAAGTTATACAGTGACTTTTTGATCCAAAAAGAGTGGGTATAAAATACTTCATTCATTGAGAGTAAAGCCACATTAAAAATGTGGCTTTACTAGAATCAAACGAGAAGTTTAATAACAAATATTTCCTAAAATCAATTAAACAAAAAAGCCAGTAAACCTGTCACTTTATTTTTGTTTTCCCACCCTTCTGCTCTCATACAGGTATTGAAATAGTCTTTACGTTCCCATTCATTAGCATCGGAAGGAAGAGATGCTCCTGCGCCTGAATTAGGAATATCTTTACCATTTATACTCATAGGAGCAAAAGAAGGCTGGCTTGAAGCCACATATCTCGCGGGATATCGCGCTTTAGCTTCTTGCATACACATATTCTTAGCAATATCTAACGGTGATGGATTTGTAGTTTTTGCTTCCCATTTTTCAGGTGTTGCACATGCAGAAAGCGTAAAAATTGATGCAATGATGATCGTTTTTTTCAAAGTAATAGCTCATTAAGACGAATGGGAATCAATTGCATTTTAGCTATTTTCCGAAAGAAATAATTAATTTTTTATGAAGCTTAATCTCATTGAATAATTATTGAGCATAAAAAACGACAAATTAAATGTTAAATAAGCTGTGACACCTCATTTAAGACAGTGATATCTATTTTTCATAATTTATCTCACTAAAATATATCAAAGCTCCCATCATGCAAGTATGTTGAAAAAATATAAAATTGAAAAATTTATCATTTTTCTTGTCTTAAACTAATCATGCGATCTAAGAAATAAGGAAGGTAAATAATGAGAAAATTACGTATTGGTATGGTCGGTTTAGGATCAATTGCACAAAAAGTTTATCTACCTATTTTAAGTAAAGCTTCTAAGTGGGAATTTATAGGCGCATTTTCACCTAATCAGGAAAAAGGGAATATAATTTGTGCCACTTATCGTATCCCTTTATTCACTAGCTTAAGTGCTTTAGCTCAACAGTGTGATGCGATATTTGTACATAGTACAACTTCAAGTCATTTCGAAGTTATAGACTATTTATTAAACGCAGGTGTACATGTTTATGTTGATAAACCCTTAACAGAACATATTCACCAATCTGAGGCACTTATTGAGCTTGCTGCCAAGAAAAATAAAAAACTCATGGTGGGTTTTAATCGCCGCTTTGCCCCCTTTTATCATCAGTTGAAACAAAATATTACCCACCTTTCTTCTTTAAGAATTGATAAACATCGATGTGATAGTGTCGGCCCTAAAGAGACTCGTTTTACCTTGTTTGATGACTATTTACATGTTGTTGATACGGCACTTTGGTTAGCAGGTTCAAACGCTAAATTATTAAGTGGTAGTATTATCCAAACAAAAGAAAATGCACTTTTTTATGCTGAACATCATTTAAAAATCAACGATTGCTGGATAACAACATCAATGCACAGAAAAGCAGGAAGCCAGCAAGAGCAGATTATTGCCGTTGATGAAGATGCAATCCATCAAATTACAAATATGAATTTATGGCGCAGTGAAAGCAGAAGTAGGCTCACTGAAAAACATCCAGAAAATTGGGACCCCATTTTATTACAACGAGGTTTTATTGGGGCGGTGGAACACTTTATTGAATGTGTTACGAATAATACAGAGCCATCGACAAGTGGAGAGCAAGCCATTGTTGCTCAACTCATGATAGAAAAAATGTTAGCTAATCAATAAATTCCAGGTATAAAAAAACTGAGTTCATTATAAATTGAACTCAGTTTTTATTTTTTGACGTTAAATTAACTTATTTCGATTTCTTCAAATGTGACATTAAACGCTTACGTTTACGCAACTGAGATTGTGTTAATTTATTTTTCTTATCCGCATAAGGGTTTTCACCCTCTTTAAATTGAATACGGATTGGCGTACCCATCACTTGCAGAGTACGGCGGAAATAGTTCATCAAATAGCGCTTATAGCTATCTGGTAAATCAGTGACCTGATTACCATGAATAACTACAACAGGTGGATTATAACCACCAGCATGTGCATATTTCATTTTTACACGACGTCCACGAACAATTGGTGGCTGATGATCATCTTCTGCCATCTTCATGATGCGAGTTAGCATAGAAGTTCCTACGCGACGCGTTGCACAGACATAGGCTTCTTGAATTGATTCAAAAAGATTACCCACGCCACTACCATGTAATGCAGAAATAAAGTGAACACGCGCAAAGTCAACAAAGCCTAGTTTAAGATCAAGCATGGCTTTTACTTGTTCGCGATCGTCTTGTGTCATGCCATCCCATTTATTAACAGCAATGACTAATGAACGACCTGCATTCAAGATATAACCTAATAATGAAAGATCCTGATCTGAAATACCTTCACGGGCATCAATAACCAGCAATGCAACGTTAGAGTCTTCAATGGCTTGTAATGTTTTGATAACAGAGAATTTTTCTACTGTTTCTTTCACTTTACCACGTTTACGAACACCCGCTGTATCGATGATGATATATTCTTTTTCATCACGTTCCATTGGAATATAGATACTGTCACGGGTTGTACCTGGCATATCGTAAACAACCACACGATCTTCACCAAGCATACGGTTTGTCAATGTTGATTTACCGACATTAGGACGACCAACAATCGCTAATTTTACCGGTAATGTAGAAGGATCAAAGTCGTCTTCTTCCTCTTCTAACGCTTGTGCTTCTTGTTCTGCTTCTAATGCAGCCCAATAAGCCGCATTTTCTTCTTCTTCAGTCAGCTCTAGCTCTTCTTCCACTACTTTACCCGTAATTGGTAAGAGTGCTTGTTCAATCAATTGAGCAACACCACGACCATGAGATGCAGCAATTGGGAAGATTTCGCCTAATCCTAAAGAGTAAAAATCAGCTAATGCAGTATCAATATCGATACCGTCAGTTTTATTCGCAACTAAATACGTTTTTTTCTCAACACCACGAAGGTGTTTTGCAATACCTTGGTCTGCTGGCATCAAGCCCGCACGAGCATCAACTAAAAACAGTACGATATCGGCTTCTTGAATAGCCTGTAGCGATTGTGATGCCATATGGGTTTCAACACCCTCTTCAGCACCATCAATACCACCGGTATCAATAATAATAAATTCTTCGCCTTCTAACTCTGCTCGACCATATTTACGGTCACGGGTGAGGCCTGGAAAATCGGCAACTAATGCGTCTCTTGTGCGTGTTAGTCGATTAAATAACGTGGATTTACCCACGTTAGGGCGCCCTACTAAGGCAATAACGGGTATCATTTTTTGATGCCTCATAAAAATACAATCACAAACCTGATTGTATTTTACATGTAATTACTAAAAAGACGAAACGGCTCCTTTAAAGGAGCCGTAAAATAAATAGATTTGTCAGCAATTAATTACCGACTATAAAGATAAAGCTTACCGTCGCGAGCTTGGATCATCAGTTTATCTTGTACCGCTTGAGGGCGACTTAATAAGCCTGAACTGTTCACTTGGTTTTGTGCAATAAATTTACCTGTATTGGTATCAATCCAATGGAGATAACCTTCTGCATCACCAACCACTAAATAACCATCAAAAATAGCCGGAGCAGTTAAATTGCGATGCAATAAATCTTCTTGTGTCCATAATGTCACACCATCAGATTTACGAACAGATAAAACTCTGTCATTTTGGTCAACAAGGTAAAGATTATCACCCAACAGCACCATATCATTGACTGAGCCTAACTCACGTTTCCAAAGAATTTGTCCAGAACGCATATCAAGGCTAACTAAATTACCGTTATACGCCATTGCGTAAACAGTATTTTCATCAATAATCGGTGTGATATCCACATCATTTAATCGGCTAATTTCAGTAGAGCCTTTAATTTGTGAAATATTTTGTTGCCAAATCAGCTGCCCTTGAGAAAGAACAACTGCACTGACACGGCCATTATCTGCACCAATAATAGCTGCGCCATAAGCAACAGCAGGTGCAGACTCGCCACGAAGAGATAATGATGGAGTATCTAAGTTAATAGTCCAAGAAATCTCACCACTTAACAAGTCGAGTCCTTGCAACATACCATTACTGGTATGAATAAGTACTAAACCATCACTAACAACAGGTTTTGAAATGGCTTCACCAGCAACATCTGCTTCCCAATCAATGGAGCCATCTTCAGTGTTCAGTGCGTATACTTTCGCTTTTTCAGTTCCCACAAAAACGCGAGTGCCTGAAACTGTTAACCCACCAGAAAGTAATGCGGACTCATTGGATGAAAGAAAACCTGTTTTAATAGAGAGATCTTGCGACCAAAGCTCTTTACCTGTTTCTACATCTAATGCTTTCACTAAACCATGGCGATCAGCGACATAAACAACTGCGCCATCCCATGTTGGTGACAAGTGAGAATAGTATTTACCAATACCATTTCCAACTGATTTGTCCCAAACAGCTCTAGGTGTAAATTGGCTTTGCACCTCAGGCAATGGAGACATTGTCACATTATCCTGTTCACTAGAACATCCTGCCAACAAAGCAGATGCTAGTAGACCAACCAGGAGAGTTTTACGCAGTTGCATGTCTGAAGATCCCTTTAATTGGATAAATTATTGAGTTTAAGTTCAACCAGTGAGCGAATAGCACCCGCATTTTCATCAGTTAATGCGCTACGATAAGCGGTTGTAGCACCCGTGTTATCGCCTTTTTTCGCTAAGACATCGCCACGGATATAATTTTTCATTCCATTCCATGCTTTGCCTTTCACTTGCTCTAACGAAACTAAAGCAGCATCTGTTTTATCTAATGCTAATTGTACACGAGCTAAACGAAGATTAAGCATATCTGCAAATGCGTCATTTTTTACTTTTGCCACAGCATTCGTTAGATGGCGTTCACCACTGACTAAATCATTAGCATCAATAGCGATTTGGGCTAGCTCTAATGAAGCTAAAGCGCCATAAATATCATTCGTTTCAGTAACAAATTTTTCAGCTAATGCAATATTTTCAGGCGTAGGCTTAGCAAGTGCCTCGCTGACTGTTGCAAAAGCACCTGCGCTTTCTTGCAGACGATTTGTTTGATGTGATTGCCAATATTTCCAACCAAACACACCACCAAAACCAATAACAGCGGCTAAAACGATAGTTAAGCCGTAGTTTTTAAAGAACTGTTTAATTGCATCAACTTGTTCGTTTTCGGTGCTATAAACTTCCACAAGTCTCTCCTTAACCTAATAACAGAGTCAATTGCTGAGCGAGCTCATTGCGAGCAACGATTGTTTGTTCCCCTGAACGCAAATCTTTCACTGCAACAGTGCCGGCATTAATTTCATCTTCGCCTAAAATCAGAGCAATTTTAGCGCCTTGTTTATCAGCACGCCCTAACTGCTTTTTAAAGTTACCATTACCATGATTCGTCATTAAACGTAATGTTGGTAATTGATCACGAATTTCTTCAGCCAGCATTAATGCTGCGCTTTGACTCTTTTCGCCAAATGAAGCAAGGTAAACATCAGCGACATTAGTATCTGCAACAAATTCAGGGTTAACCGCTTGAACTAATAAGATCATGCGTTCCATCCCCATAGCAAAACCAACTGCTGGTGTTGGGTGTCCCCCAAGTTGCTTCACAAGGCCATCGTAACGGCCGCCCGCACACACGGTTCCCTGTGAACCTAATGCGCTAGTTACCCACTCAAAAACAGTACGGTTATAATAGTCTAAACCACGAACTAAACGCTGATTAACACGATATGTAATACCGACAGCATCCAATAAAGCACAAAGACCATCAAAGTGCGCTCTTGATTCGTCATCAAGATAATCGAAAAGTTCAGGCGCATCATTCAATAAAGTCTGAATTTCTGGATTTTTTGAGTCTAAAACACGTAATGGGTTAGAATACATACGACGTTTGCAGTCTTCATCTAACTTATCTACGTGCTGCTCTAAGAAAGCAACTAACGCTTCACGATATTTAGCACGCGCTTCTAATGAACCAATAGAGTTAAGTTCTAATGTTACGTGTTCTGCAATACCTAACGCTTTCCACCAACGCGCAGTTAGCATAATTAATTCCGCATCAATATCTGGGCCTTGTAGACCAAAGACCTCTGCACCTAACTGGTGAAATTGACGATAACGACCTTTTTGAGGGCGCTCATAACGGAACATTGGTCCTAAATACCATAAACGTTGTTCTTGGTTATAAAGCAAACCATGCTCGATACCCGCACGAACACAACCTGCTGTGTTTTCTGGGCGTAATGTCAGACTTTGAGCATCTTCGCCACGATCGGTAAAAGTATACATTTCTTTTTCAACAACATCGGTCACTTCACCAATTGCTCGCTGAAATAGAGGGGTATGCTCTACGATAGGTGTTCTGATTTCACTAAAGCCGTAACCCGCTAAAATTTGTTTTAGCGTATTTTCAATTTTCTGCCATACACGAGTGTCAGCAGGTAGATAGTCGTTCATACCACGAATGGCTTGGATTTTTTGTGCCACTTTTCTTCTCTAATAGTTATTAATTGATTGTTAGGCTGATTATAGAAGCGAAATCAATCAGTATTCAATGTGAAATCAATAGTAAAACTGGCTCATTGATTAATGAGCCAGTTTTTTGAGTATTATTTGTCCAGCTGATTTATATTTATACGCATACTATCATCAAGCATTGATGCTTTAGCTCGAATTTTCGCTTCTAATAAATCAATCATATTAACGTTATCAAGACGCTCTTTTTGTCTCACACCATCTTCATAAAAACCACTTCGTGTTTTAGCGCCAGTTACACCTAACGTTGAAACTTCAGCTTCGCCTGGTCCATTAACAACACAACCAATAATAGAAACATCCATAGGTGTGATGATATCTTCCAAACGTTGCTCTAATTCGTTGACTGTTCCAATAACATCAAATTCTTGACGAGAACACGTTGGGCAAGCAATAAAGTTAATTCCGCGAGAACGAATACGTAAGGATTTGAGAATATCAAAACCGACTTTAACTTCTTCAACCGGATCTGCAGCTAATGAGATCCTTAATGTATCGCCGATACCTTCTGATAATAAGATCCCAAGACCAATCGCAGATTTAACAGATCCCGCTCTTGCACCACCCGCTTCGGTGATCCCAAGATGCAATGGTTGATCTATTTTTTTTGCTAGCAAACGGTAAGAATCAACAGCAAGGAAAACATCAGAAGCTTTTACACTGACTTTAAATTGTTCAAAATTCAGCTTATCAAGGATATCCACATGGCGCATCGCCGATTCAACTAACGCCTCAGGTGTTGGCTCTCCGTATTTCTCTTGAATATCTTTCTCAAGTGAACCGCCGTTTACGCCAATACGAATAGGAATATTGTTGTGACGGGCGCAATCAACAACTTGGCGAATGCGTTCTTCACTACCAATATTACCTGGATTGATACGTAAACAATCAACACCATATTCAGCGACTTTTAATGCGATACGGTAGTCAAAATGAATATCAGCGACTAAAGGCACATTAACTTGTTGCTTAATTAATTTGAATGCTTCCGCAGCATCCATTGTGGGTACAGAAACTCGAACAATATCCACCCCTACACGTTCCAGAGATTTTATCTGGCGAACAGTCGCTTCTACGTCTGTTGTTCGTGTATTCGTCATCGACTGTACCGCGATAGGAGCGCCATCGCCAACAGGTACATTGCCCACATAAATTCGTGTCGATTTGCGACGAATAATAGGTGATTCTTTATGCATTGATTAATTCTCCCATGCTTCCATGCTTGCTCAAAGGTGTAGTCAGATTAAGCGCTCGGTACTGTTATTTTCGCTATTTTTCCAGTAAAACGGCTTAAATCAACAGATTCACCATTAAACTGTAAGCGAGTAACAGAAGGTGCGCCTATTTTTAGTTTATAAGGTTGCTCACCATCAAATTCCAAACGATCACCCGCTTTCTTAATACCATTAAATAAGACTTTATTTTGAGCATTACGAACTTCTAACCAACATTCACCATCAAACATAAGAACCAATTGATTCGCAATAGCAGGAGCTTCCGATGAAGTAGATTCTTGCGTTGAATTTGCTCGAGAAGTTGTTGATGTTGTTAGTGGTGAGACTGGTAATGGAACCGTTCTCACTTCTGTTGGTACTGGTACTGTTGGTGCTGGTGACGTCGTTTCAGCCGTTGGTGATGTAGCGACATTATTCGCCTGATTATCAACTAATGGCGACGCAGGTACTTGTAAATTATCACCTTCAGATGTTGACGTATTATCTAAGGTTGCTAAAGGAGAATCTATCGTGTTGGTGTTTTCTTGTGTACTATTTTGCCCTACGTCTTGAGATGCCATAGAGACTAATTCTTGTTGATCCGCCTGATGACCTTGCCACCACCAAACACCTACTAATGCAATCATAACAATCAAAATCACCCAAGTGATTTTCATCAGCCAACCTTCACGTTTTTTATGACGTTTGCCTAATGAGTAATTTTGTGTGGTTGTCATTCTAATTTGTTTAACAGGCGCTTGTTGGTCGATAAAACCAAGGATGTCTTTTTCAGGAACACCAACGAGCTTGGCATAAGAACGCATATATCCGCGTAAAAATGTGGGTGCAATATCAGAAGAAACAGAATCTGTTTCAATGTCGCGCACTGTTGATAACTTCAAACAAAGTCGATCAGCAACAGTTTGTTGTGTTAGCCCTACTTTTTCTCGTGCCTGACGTAAAAGTTGACCTGCTGTTAATTTCACTTCTTCGGTTTTGTTTTCAGTATTCATTAGCAATCTAGGCACTGTGGCTATTGGATGTTTAACATTGATGAACTCGCAAAAGCACAAAGTACCTTAACGTATATCACCGCGAATTTTTTGATATTTTATTATCACTTTGCTGACAGACCAAATAATCTGGCGGTATATCCTCAATTAACACACTATTATTGTTTAATAGTTTTTGTTCACAAAGGAAATTACCATAAAGCCTTAATACATTAACATTTACTGGCTTCGAGTTCATCGCTAATTTGTAATAATCTAACGCTTGAATAGAATTTCCTAATAACTGCGATGTTAATGCCATTCCTAAATTTGCATCAGGATGATTTGGCATCACTGATAACACTTTTTGGAAATGATATTGCGCTATTTGATATTGTCTTTCAGCTAAATAAGCATCACCTAATTGTAAACGTGTAGACACTGCAACACGTTCTTGATTGGCTGATGATTGACAACCAAGTGTCAATAGCATCAAGCCAATAGTTATAACTACTGATGATATCCTTATCATCGTTTTATTCCTCAAATATATTCATCCTTGTTCTCTCTACATTGTAATTATGTAATACACTTCACAAAGAAAGAGATATCCAACTGTATCAGACTGCTTTTACTGAAATTAGTTCACCTTGTTGGCGTTTTTTCAGTGTACGTTTTGTACGGTCAATAACATCACCTGCTAATTGTCCACAAGCCGCATCAATATCATCGCCACGGGTTTTACGTACAATCGTCGTAAAGCCATATTCCATTAATACTTTAGAGAAACGGTCAATACGGCTATTAGAACTACGTCCATATGGCGCACCTGGGAACGGGTTCCATGGAATTAAGTTAATTTTACACGGCGTGTCTTTTAAAAGCTCAGCTAATTGGTGTGCTTGGTCTGTGCTGTCATTAATATGATCAAGCATGACATATTCAATAGTCACTCGCCCTTGGTTCGCGTTTGATTTAGCAATATAACGGCGAACACCTTCAAGAAACATTTCAATATTGTATTTCTTGTTAATTGGAACGATTTCATCACGAATTTCATCAGTTGGTGCATGCAATGAAATAGCTAAAGCCACGTCCACAGCATCACCTAATTTATCTAATGCAGGTACAACACCTGATGTAGAGACAGTGACACGACGTTTAGATAGACCAAAACCAAAATCATCCATCATGATTTCAAGTGCTGGAATAACATTATTTAAATTTAGTAATGGCTCACCCATTCCCATCATCACGACATTAGTAATAGGACGACGGCCTGTCTCTTTTAATGAACCGATAATTTTAGCTGCACGCCAAACTTGCCCAATAATTTCAGACACTTTCAAGTTACGGTTAAAACCTTGCTGTGCAGTTGAACAGAACTTGCACTCTAAAGCACAACCCACTTGTGAAGAAACACATAATGTTGCGCGATCATCTTCTGGAATGTACACAGTTTCTACTTGTTGATCGCCAACTTTAATTGCCCACTTAATCGTGCCATCTGTTGAACGTTGTTCTTCAGAAACTTCAGGTGCTTTAATTTCAGCAATTTCTTTTAATTTATTGCGTAACACCTTGTTGATATCTGTCATTTGATCAAAATCGTCATAACAGTAGTGGTACATCCACTTCATAATTTGGTCAGCACGGAAAGGTTTTTCGCCCATAGAGACAAAAAGCTCACGCATCTGTTTACGATTTAAATCTAACAGATTAATTTTAGTTTTTTGATTCACAGTATTTTCTTTAGAAACAGCGACAGAAGCGCTTGGCGCTGGAGTGGTAGATTGGGTCATGACATTGCCTCGTTGTTACACTATGCGGCCTGCATTAGCATTGATGCTAATGGGATACTTATATATTTGTATAATAAACAATAATAAAAAACGCCCTGTTAATTATCAAACAGGGCGTCGCATTGTACTGTTTTTCGCGTAGAGATGCTAATAAATTAGCGCGCGCAAACTTCGTTTTCAGTGAAGAAGTATGCGATTTCACGAGCAGCAGAAGCTTCTGAATCTGAACCGTGTACCGCGTTTTCAGTAAAGCTATCAGCGTAGTCAGCACGTAATGTACCTGCTAATGCGTTGTCTGGGTTAGTTGCGCCCATCAGATCACGGTGACGTTGAATCGCATTTTCACCTTCTAACACTTGAACCATGATTGGACCAGAAGTCATAAATTCAACTAGACCGTCAAAGAAAGGGCGGCCTTTGTGTTCTTCATAAAAGCCTTCAGCTTGTTCGCGCGTTAAATGCAACATTTTAGCGCCAATGATGCTAAAACCTGCACTTTCAAAACGGTGATAGATAGCGCCGATAACATTTTTTTTCACTGCGTTTGGTTTGATAATAGAAAATGTGCGCTGAATAGCCATGTCTTACCTCTAAATTATTTTATTAATGATAACTTTTGTTATTTCTTTTATCGCAGATCATGGAAAAACGAATCAAAAACCGCATTCCCTGCAAAAAATAGGGCTCGATTATAGGAGGATAAAAATAAATTGCACAGATTGAATATCCTTTTTTTTAAGAAACTGTGGCAAAAAAGTTATAAATTATCGATCTAATCACATTTTTGACGTATTCCATGTTCAAACTTGAAAATAAGAATAAAAAAGAACCGAAATGACACTCGATAAATAGTCTAATTATCTTTATTAAAAAACCTATTTTAGTGAAAAATCTCTCAGTTCTCATTTATTCCATTGATTTAGTTTAACGAAATATAAAATTAACCATATCCGTTTGACCACTTAGATCAAGCACAGAAAGTTGATATTTACCTCGTTTTTCTAATAAATAAGAGAATGTTTCTCCGTTTTCTGTTTTACCTATTTGCTCACCATTTAAAAACCACCATTGCATACCACTTCCTCCTTGCGTAGAAACTGTTATTTCGAGATTAGTTTCACCAGGTAATGGCCTTAATAAATCACCCGCACGAATACCCGAGATAAACAAAGGAATAATATCTTCTTTAATTGGTGGGCAAGTTTCAGAAATCGGTGGCAGTCGTTTTGCTCTGCGCTCTTTTTCAGGCAACCATGCTTCTAATGCTATCGGCCATAAAGCAATATCTTTTAACTCTGCATTAGGACAATTAGGCCCAGTGCGTTTACCTTCATCATCTAACCAAATTTTTTCGTTGATCCCCAAAATACCTTCTTGGCTATCATTCAATAAAGTTGGCGGAATAGTGTTATCTAAGATCCAGCTTCGACGACTAACTCGACAGTTACTATCTTCTTTAGGTAATGCCTTACCTGTCGGCCAACAGATTGTTGCTGCTGTTACACTATTAGGACGTAAATCAGTAGGTGGTCTTTGTTTATTTTGATAGAAATAGCCAGTTAATAAGTTATTGACCTGATTCATAATAGGGACAGCCGTTGCAAAGCCAAATTGCCCTGCAACAGGTGTTCCATCAGGTCTGCCCACCCAAACACCAATGGTGTAGCGAGCATTCACACCGATAGACCACGCATCCCGATAGCCATAACTTGTCCCTGTTTTCCAAGCTAAAGGAACAACGGGTGAAATTGCACTATTTGGGCGAGGTCTGGCTTCTCCGGCTAATATGCGTCTGACAATCCATGCCGCACCTTGTGACATCAACACTCGGTTTTCTATTATTTGTTCCGACTTAAAACGCAACGGTGCTGTTTTTCCTTGCCTTGCTAATGCACTGAAGGCGGAAACGAGCTCATCCATTCGTGTTGCAGTTCCTCCTAAGATCAGCGCTAAATTTGGCTCTGAACCATAAGGAAAGCGCATTTCAAGATGGTTATGACGCAATTTCGCTGCAAATTTCTTTGCACCATACACTTCGATAAGTTGTACTGCTGGCAAATTCAAAGAACGACTTAGTGCTTCACTGGCACTGACCGCACCATTAAAATCAGAGTCAAAATTACCAGGACGATAATTATCAAATCGACGAGGAACATCTTGTAAGAGTGATTCTGCATGAATAAGCCCTTCATCTAATGCGAGTCCATAAATAAATGGCTTTAATGTTGAACCTGGCGAACGCCATGCGCTAATCATATCGACATGACCAAAGCGCGAATTGTCATTAAAATCAGCAGAACCAACATACCCTTTCACACTCATATCCGTATGATCAACAACTAGGATGGCTAAGGATGTTTTATCCGCTAATTGATACTTCCATTGATTCGCAATATCTTCGAGTTGTCGTTGAATATTGATATCAATCGTGGTGGTAATAACAGGCTCTCGCTTTTCGTTATACATACGACGAGCCAGCAGTGGTGCTAATTGCGGTGTTTGCCTTGGCGCTAATAAAACCTGCTCTTCTTTGATTTCATCAACTTTTTCTTGTGGCCATATTTGATACTCAGCCAATCTATCTAATACTTTATCTCTGGCAGCTTGAGCACGTTCAGGATATCTATCTGGTCGTAAACGACTTGGTGCTTGTGGCAATACAGCCATTAATGTCGCCTCTCCCGCAGATAAATCAGCGGGTGATTTGCCTAAATAAGCCCAACTTGCAGCACCAATGCCCTCTAACGTACCGCCAAAGGGTGCTCTATTGAGGTAAATTTCCAGAATTTCATCTTTTGAGTAATACCACTCTAATTGCAAGGTGCGCCAAAGCTGTTTGATTTTTCCCCCTAAAGTACGGGAGTGAGGATCAATAAGGCGAGCCACTTGCATTGATAATGTGCTTCCGCCTGACACAATTCTTCCTGAACTTAGATCTTGCCACGCCGCACGTAATATCGCCATCGGGTTAACACCAGGATGCTGATAAAACCAGCGATCTTCATAAGTGATTAAAGCTTCTAAATATTCAGGAGAGACATCAGCGAGTTTGACATGATAACGCCATACCCCTTCTTTATCGGCAAAGCGCCAAAGAGGAGTACCATCTTGCGCTGTAACAATCGTCGCAATTTGAGGTTCAGGATCAGGGAGAGGCCAAATTTTATCTGCGATCCAGACTAAAATTGGCGTTGTTAGCAAAAAAATAATGATAACAGCAATAAGCCGTTTATATCCTAGTTTCATTCAATCACTCAAAGGAAAAAGCCCTTTCCGAAGAAAGGGCTACAAGATTTAAGGAACAACGTCAATCTTGGTTTCTGTTGATCCTATTGCACGCCAATAAGGCACATACATGGATTCAACTTGTGGTGGTGGTACTTGATAGTTACCTGGTGTTACAGCTCTTGCTAAATAGAGCAATGTCGTAGGGCGATATTTATCAACAGAGATAGCGGCAACAAAGCGATCATCTCGATACTCAAGATGTTTGATATTCGCTTGTCCCATATCGTCGATAAATTCCTGCAAGTCTGCAGCACTATCACTTAAGCTTGCACTACTTGATGCTAAGTTTTGGTTTTCGATTTCAAGACCAGCTGGTAATAAATCAACAACTAATGCATCAGGTACGTCTCTATCAGCAGAAACTTCCAGTTTAACCACCAGCATTTCACCACTTTGTAAGCGATTAGGATGAACGCGGTTTCCTTTCAAATCATAATAACTGCGATGGATATTTAATATATTACTATAAGGAGCAGGAGCCACTTTAGGATAGCCCACGATATTCATACGAGAATAAATCGCGGCACCACCACGATTATTTAGCTCTAAGCCTTCTTGTAATTGTGCTGATGTTAATGTCTCATTGACTGCACGATCGCTACTGATTGCGGGAACTTGACGATTAACAGCAACTTCCCAAGGCTGTTCTGCCATATTAATAAAGAAGCGCCCAGCAAGGTATAACGAGTTACTTTCTTGGGTTGAGAACCATTCACGGCTTGTTAAGTTATCAGATAGTGTCATCACACTTGCATCACGAGATTGTGTTTCAAGGTTATTTTCACTTAACAATGCAATAATTAATGCTTGGTCACGAATGGTGCTACCGTAGTCGCCCAATCCATAATTATATTTACGCGTTGTTGTCACACCTTCAGCAATCAAGCTTTCAGCGCGGCTGCCATCCCCCATCAGTTTTAATGCGATACCTAACTGAACTAAGGCTAAACCACTTCCTGCTTGATTACGCTCAAGATAGAGACGACGTAATTCACCTAAAGGTGCTTTTTGCTGATTAGCTAATACTAACGCGGCATAAGCCCTTGCTGAGAAACGTGCTGCATCTTGATTAACCGCATATTCATAGTTAACTAAGCTTTTATCTTGTAAATAACGTAATAAACGATCATTCGCACGTTTTAATGAATCAGTTGGAACTGAATAACCTTGTTGTGACGCACGGAATAAGAAGTCAGTCGCATAAGCGGTTAACCAATATTCTTCACGTCCACCTTGATCCCATAAAGAGAATCCGCCTTCTGACTTTTGCATCGTCAGCAGATGAGCAATACCTTTATCAATAGCCGCTTTTCTATCAGCATCAGTTTGCGTTTTAATTCCCAACTGTTTCAACTCTTTTTCTGTTGAATACAGTGAAGGATAAAGCCCGCTGACTGTTTGTTCTAAGCAACCATAAGGATAAGCAAATAGCTCTCTAACATAACGCGCCACTTGTAACGGAGGACGGCTTGTTAGTAATAACTCACCTTCAAGCGTTGAGCTATTAAAGCGACTTAAAATTTCTGATGGTAAGCGCCAAGTATCACCATCTTGCAATGTGCTTGCATAATGAATAGTTTCTGCTGGGAATGCAGGGCGAACACCAATATTCCATGTATTGTGATAAGGTTTAATCTCTTCACCTGGTACTTTAATACCATAAATAGACAGTGAGAATTCCCCCTGACCAAAGCCATGTTTCGCTTTTACTGGGATTTGAATTTGAGTACGTTCACCTTTCGTTAGCGAGACAGTTTTGCTTTCATCGCCACCTAACCCCACCAACCCTGAAGCGGTATAATTTAAGGTAATAGATTGTGCATCATCTGTCAGATTGGTTAAATCTAACGATAAAAGTGCATTATCACCACCAGCCATAAAGCGAGGTAATGAAAGCTGAGTCACTAAAGGTGCAGCAATAACAACTTTACCTTCCTGACTACCAAATTTATCCGCAGTCCAAGCTTGCGCCATTAAACGAACTTCACCATTAAACTCTGGAATAGGCAAAGAAACTTCGCCCTCACCTTGAGCATTTAATTTTACAGGAGCTGTTTGTTGAGCAATAATTTGCACATCAGTTAATGGCTTTTTGCCACCACGAGATAATGCGGCAGCTTCACCACCATCACCACCAAAACGCAAGTTAGCTAAACGACCTTGCCCTTCAATTAATTGACCGTAAACATCATATTGGTCAATGCTATAACGTTTACGACCAAAGAAGGCATCGTAAGGATCAGGGGTTTTATACTCTGTGATATTCAATACACCAGTATCAACCGCAGAAACTAATACATTAATATTTTCAGGTAATGGCTGACCAGCAACTGGATTCGCTTTAATACGAATTTTTAAATCTTGGTTAGGGCGAATTTTTTCAGGTGCATCAAGTGAAATATCAATCCGACGGTTTTTATCCTGTAATGGTAAATGCAAAATACCCACAGCACGTTTTACTGTCGCTTGTTTTGAAGTATCTCCTGGTCTTACAACAACAGAAGTCAGATAGAGATCGTGTCTTGCCCACTCTTTATTAATAGGCACTTCAACATCAAGCCCTTTTTCTGGTACATCAATTTCCTGCCACCATAAAGGTCCATTACTTGATTCAAGTAACACATAACCTTTACCCGGATGAGGTGCAACAATGTTTAACTTAACTTTTTCGCCCGGTAAATAACCATCTTTATCCAGTTTCAATTTAACTTGGTCTGGTCTTACCGCGCCTGTTCCACCAGTGTTATCCATCCAAGAATAACCTGCCCAGAAACGTAGGCTACTAACTAATTCTGTTTTAGGATCAACAACTTCAATACGATAAGAGCCCCACTCAACAGGGAATGCCACTTTTGCGGTGCCATCTTTCGCAATCTTAATTGTTTGCTCATCCATTTGCAGATCTTTTTCGTTATAGCCAGATTCCCAGCCATTCGAACTAGACCAACGCCAGTAATAATCATGGCGTTCATAGATAAACTTCACTTTCAGATCATTAGCAGGTAGTTTTTTGCCGTCTTGGTCTGTATAGACAATTTCAAATTCAGCCATTGAGTTTTCATCAACGCTATAACCTGATTTATATTTGTCTGTACGATAATCGTAGACTTCTTTTTTAGGAAAGACAGGACGAATACCCGCAAGATGAGTGGCAGGCCAAACTGCTTGTTGATAACGACGAGTAACAGGACGTCCACCCGCTTCAAGTAAGCTTGCTTGTAGAATAATATTGATAGGTGATTTCAACTCAGCGTAGCGTTCACTATCAACACTTAACTCACCTTCACCATCAGAGTCTAAATTAAGTTCAAACTCATCCAGTAGACGGCTGAAGTTTTCATCTTTTACAGTACCAAATTCATATCCAGGTAATTTACTGACAGCTTCACGAGAGGCTTTTAAGAAGACTTGCCCTTGTAAGCGATTATCGGCAGCTGGTGCGCCATAAAGATAGCGACCCTTAATGTCAAAATAAGCGTCATTACCACTCAATAAAATGCCTTTCTTACCAGTGATTTCTAATGCCATACGTTCTGGCATAAAATCTTCGACCTGAAACTCATAGAAACGAGGTGTACCATCGCCTACATCAAAACGTAAGGTACGTGTACCAGTATTTTCATCCGCAGGAATAACTAATTTTAATTGGTAAAGCCCCTTTTCAGGTTGCCAAACAAAACTACGAGACACTTGCCCGTCTGTTTTAAGCAGATCGACTTTAACAGGTTGCTCTTTAATAGGATTACCATCACCGTCACGTAGCAATGCGTTAACGATCAATGTTTCACCGGGACGATAGAGATCACGTGGGCCGAAAGCAAAAAACTGTTTGCTATAACCTTGTGGGCCACCAATATCAAATTCAGACAGATCAAGCGCAGGTTTACGCAAGTCAATCATACTGGTTTGCCCATCACGAATAGCCATTAATAAACGTGCTTTATCACTTTTCTCAAGTGTGGCATGCCCTTGGCTATCTGTCTGTGCTTTAGAAATCAATCCACCTTTTTCATCTAATAGGCGAATTTCTACTTTATCTAATGCAGAACCATTTTTAAGTGATTGGGTAAAGATATCTAACGTATCAAGATAACTGTGCATCGACAGTCCGATATCACTAAATGTAAATACCGTTGCTGGCACCGTATAAGAATACTTACCCGCTTGTTGCATAACCGCAATGTAGGCACCCTCTTTTTTCAGGGCATCTATTGATTTTAGCGGTAACAACACGTTTTCACGGGTATTTGTTTCTGTGTTTAATTCAAAGCGACCGGTATAAACCAGATCAGCTTGAGATAAAAACTCATCTGATTCCCAATAGTTAATATTAGAACGGCTTTCCCATTGCGTTAAGAATTGGGCTAATTGCTCATCTTTAACACGGAAAAAGTTTACGTCAACTTGCCCCACATTTAACGCAATGATGGGTAGACCTTCAGCCGCTTCAAGTGGCAGTAACGATCCTTTACTGGTAAAGCCAACAGATGGGAAAATTTCTTCTGTTGTTAGTTTCTGGCTAAAAGGTGTCGTTAATGTACGTTCATTAATACCTTTTATTTTTTCATCAATAGTTAAATTTAATTCTGTTGATGGTGGTAAATGACGGAAACGTAGTTCCATTAGGTTATCAGATAGCTCCCACGCACCTTCTAATTTCCCTTTTTTGGTATCAACAAGATGAATAACATCATCAAACTTTTGGTCAGGATCAAGCGGTACAGAGAAAGTCACAACCATTGTGCTCGCACCATCACGCTGTAATTCTGATGCATCTAATACGGTGACTTCTTTTCCAGCAAAACGCATTGCCAACTCATCACGGACTTCTTTACTTTTTAATGCAGTTTCGTTATTCGTTTTTGTTGTAACTGCTGGTTTTTCGCTTATTTGAGTTGCAGTACCTGATGTGCTCTGAGCGGTATCTTTTTGCTCTGCCACTTGTGTATTTTGCGTCTTATCAGCAGATGATGTGTTTTCATCCGTTTTATCATCACAACCTGTAAGAGCCAATGCTGATGCCAATACAACAGCAAGAGAGCTCCAACGATAGCCTCTCTTTTCTGTATATTGTCTAAATTGGTTTTGGTTCATATCCATTTCCTTTAATTCAACCCCTGAATAATGCGATGTTCTATGCAGGCAGAGATAATATATGTATTTTTTTATGCTAATAAGATAAAGAATAACTTAATAAGCTATCTTTTACCGCGTAAGACGAAATAAATTACAACACAAAGTCGTCTTATTTTTACTTTAAAAACAAAGCCTAGCTAAAACAAAGCGTTATATAAAAATGCAAACAATTTGCTAATTTAGTCAATTTTCTATTATAAGATAAAAAAAAGCGATATCTGATGAGATATCGCCTAAATTTAGAGGGCTGTATTAACTATCCAAATTAACTATTGGGATGCCTTTTCTTAAGAATCCCCCTAGTTTGCGTTGATAAAAAGGTGATACATGGTGGATCATAAAATGACTCACGCCTTTTTCATCTTTATTCACAAAGCAAAAATCTAGAGATTGTCCTTCTTCTAAATATTCAAAAGCCGATTCAGCCGCTTGTGGGAGTATCTGCATGATCACATCTTCTTCACCCGTTATTTCTAAACCAATAAGATAAAATGACTCTTCATCATCTTGCTCCTGAGCATTAACAATAAAGGCGCGGCGGATCGGTTTATGTTCACCAAAAAACTCGCTAAGCGCGGTTGTTAATTTTTCAGGTTGTGGCTCTAGAACACTCAACTTTAAAGAAGAACCTTCAACAGAAACAATTTCTTGTGTCTCAAATTGTTCAGATACACCCATTACAAACTCCAAATCAAATAACGTTTATTATTTTGCTTTTGCTAATAACAAATTCGCGATAGAACGTACACCGTAACCCGTAGCACCTGCCGCCCATTGCTCTACAGAAGATTTTCTGTACGTTGCTGAACAGTCGATATGTACCCAACCTTTTTTGTAGTTAGTGACAAAGTGCGATAAGAATGCAGCCGCAGTACTTGCACCTGCAGTATGAGAAGGTGCTGCGATATTATTTAAATCAGCGAAGCTAGAAGGTAATTGACTACGATGGAAATCCGCTAATGGTAGACGCCAGAACAATTCATTTTCTTGTTCAGCGCTAGTCAGTAGCTCTGTTGCTAATTTATCATCAAAACTTAATACAGAGTGGTAGTCATTACCTACTGCAACTTTAGCTGCACCCGTTAATGTTGCTGCATCGATAATCAGCTCTGGTGCAATATTGCTTGCATCAATTAAACCATCAGCTAAAACTAAACGGCCTTCAGCATCTGTATTCATGATTTCAACTGATTTGCCATTACGGTAACGAATAATATCACCTAATTTAAAGGCATTACCGCTGACCATATTATCTGCGATGCAGAGCAGTAGTTTTACGCGTTTATTTAAACCACGAGTAACCGCTAATGCTAAAGCACCTGCTAAGGTTGCTGCACCACCCATATCGGCTTTCATTGAATTCATGGATGATGAAGGTTTGATGCTATAACCACCTGAGTCAAAAGTAATACCTTTGCCGACTAAACAAGCAAATACAGGGGCATTGCTATCTTTTGTTGGATTGAAATCTAATGCTAAATAGACAGGATCACGAGAAGAGCCTCGTCCTACTGTATAAATACCGGCATAATTTTGATCGCGCAGATCAACACCTTTGGTGATCTTATAGCTAATATCTTCTTTATCAAGACCACAGAACAGATCAACTGTGCGTTGTGCTAGTTGTTCAGGCCCTAATTCTTCAGCTGGTGTATTGATGGTATCTCTAACCCAATCAACGATGCGAATACGTGATTCTAGTTCGTGTTTATCTGCATCCTTTAATTGTGGCCATTCGATTGAACGAGCGCCTTTAGGTGCTCTAAATCCTAACCAGAAAGCCCAACTACGTTCTAAATCCCAGCCTTCGCCAACAAGTGCAACATTACGAATACCTTGGCCATCAACTTTACGTCCACCACGCTGAATAGCGCCTAAACGGTTTTCTTCCGTTAAGTGGATTGTCATGCCGGTTTCGCTAGTGCTAATTAGTGCTTTTTCACCCCAACATGCAGCAGCAGGTTCATTTGACAGCATGATAGGCATAATTTGTTTATTCATTTATTGTCTCACTTATTATTACTGGTGGCAGTTAACCTATTCAGACTACCAGATATTTACCGTTTAGCGTGATCAATTTACTGCAAAAACAAAGAGGTCACCATTATCATCCAGTGATCTTACGTATTTACATGATATACCTCGAAGAAGATCGCACAATAAAATCCCCATACTTCCCTCTTTATGGTTATTTTTAAATCACTGATAAAGCAAAGTGAGAAAGGCCATAATGCAAAAAGACCAGCAATTAGCTAGTCTTTTAAATTTACGATGTCAGCAATTATTCAAATTCATCAAGCCAAACAAGTAAAATAGCCTCAAGAATTTTTTCATTGGATTTCTGTGGATCATCATCAAAATCTTCTAAATCACAAATCCACTGATGCATATCAGTAAAGCGTACCGTTTTAGGATCAGTGTCAGGGTAAAGATCAAATAATGCTTCCCCTATTTCACGCGTGTCACTCCATTTCATGCTCGGCTCCTAAAATTAATGCTCTCTTGCGTGATTAATCGAATATTTAGGGATCTCAACAACTAAATCTTCGTCAGTCACTTTTGCTTGGCAACTCAAGCGGCTTTCTGGCTCTAAACCCCATGCTTTATCTAACATGTCGTCTTCAAGCTCAGAGCTCTCTTCTAGTGAATCAAAACCTTCACGCACTACACAGTGACAAGTTGTACATGCACAAGACATTTCACAAGCATGTTCAATCTCAATGCCGTTGCGTAATGCAACATCTAGAATAGACTCACCTTCTGTTGCCTCAACAACAGCACCTTCAGGGCACAGTGTGCTATGGGGTAAAAATACAATTTTAGGCATAGTTATATCTCATCCACAGAATGACCTGCCAACGCTTGTCGAATAGATGAATCCATACGACGCGCTGCAAAATCCTGAGTTTGCTTATCCAGTAGTTTAATCGCGTTTTCAATAGCAACAGGATCTGTTCCTTCAACGCTCTCTATTAAGGTATCTACAACTTTGTCGATAGCCATTTTCTCATCTTCATTTAACAGATGAGCATCTTCTTCTAATGCTGCAGTTAAACTTTCTAACACGCGAGCTGCTTCGACTTTTTGCTCGGCTAAACGGCGAGCTTGTAAATCTTCTTGGGCATTTTCCATCGAAGATTGGATCATCTTAGCGATTTCAGTATCACTAAGACCATAAGACGGTTTGACTTGTACTGAGGCTTCAACACCCGTTGATTTTTCCATTGCACTGACACTGAGTAAACCATCAGCATCAACTTGGAAAGTGACACGAATATGTGCGCCACCCGCAGCCATTGGAGGAATTCCACGTAATGTGAAACGTGCTAAAGAACGACAATCACTCACCATTTCACGTTCACCTTGAACAACGTGAACACTCATTGCCGTTTGACCATCTTTGAATGTCGTAAATTCTTGCGCTCGGGCAACAGGAATAGTGGTATTGCGAGGGATCACTTTTTCAACTAATCCGCCCATTGTTTCAAGACCAAGAGAAAGTGGAATAACATCTAGCAATAGCATTTCGCTATCCGGTTTATTGCCCACCAAAATATCAGCTTGGATTGAAGCACCAATGGCAACCACTTTATCTGGATCGATAGAGGTTAACGGTTCTCGTTTAAAATAATCACCCACCATTTGACGAACTAATGGCACTCGTGTTGAACCACCAACCATAACCACTTCTAGAACTTCATCTATTTCAACATCCGCGTCTTTTAATGCGCGGCGAACAGATAATAATGTACGTTTCACTAATGATTGAATTAATGATTCAAACTCAGCACGAGTGATCTCACCTTTCCATCCATTAATGTTGATATCTGCAACATCGTTATCACTCAATGCAATTTTGGTTTCTGATGCAACATCTAGTAATTGACGTTGTAATACAGCATCTTTTTGATGACCAAAACCAGCACGTTCTCTTATCCAGTCTGCCAGCATCATATCGAAATCATCACCACCTAAGGCAGTATCACCGCCAGTCGCTAAGACTTCAAAAACGCCTTTAGTTAAACGCAAAACAGAGATATCAAAAGTACCACCACCTAAATCATAAACAACGATGGTGCCTTCTTTTCCTGAATCTAGACCATAAGCAATAGCTGCCGCTGTTGGTTCATTTAATAAACGTAGAACATGTAAACCCGCACGACGAGCCGCTTCTTTTGTGCCTTGACGTTGAGCATCATCAAAATAAGCAGGCACAGTAACAACAACACCATCAAGTTCGCCACCTAATGATTGTATCGCGCGCTCTGCTAATGTTTTTAATATGTCAGAGGAGACTTGGATAGGATCGACAATACCTGCTGCGGTTTTAATTAATGGCAGATCGTTGTCATTTTCATGAAAATGATAAGGAAGGTTTGGATAACGGCTTGTCACATCACTCAGTGAGCGACCCACCATTCTTTTTATTGAGCTTATCGTGTTAGCAGGATCTTTTTCTGCTTCTTTTTTAGCATTCCAACCAACATTGATATTATCAACTTGATACTGCACAACAGATGGCAATAAATAGCGACCTTCGCTGTCTGAAAGCGCTTCGGCTTGCCCACTACGTACAGTGGCAACTAATGAGTGTGTCGTACCTAAATCAATACCCGCTGCAAGTCGGCGCTGGTGCGGTGCAGGCGTTTGACCCGGTTCACTAATTTGTAATAATGACATAACTATTTCCCTTAAAAACCATCAAACAAGCGTTCTTCAAGTTGCTCTACTTGCTCTTTTAATTTTGCGAGAAAACGCAATTTTCTCACATTATCTGCAGCAATATCCCAAGTTTGATTATCTAACGTTTTGACCATTTCATCATGGCGTACTGTGTACATTTTTTCTAAACGCGCAGAAAAATCGGCTAACAAACTTTCGGCTTCAGCACTGTGTTCGATGTTATCCAGCTCTTCACGTAATGTGAGTTGCTCCATTAAAAATGCAGTATCGTGCATCGTTTGTTGCTCATTAGCAATATCGATACCGTGTAATGAGAGCATGTATTCAGCTCTTGAGAGTGGATTTTTTAAGGTCTGATAAGCCTGATTGATGGTTGAAGCAAGCGAGATTGCTTGAGCCTGTTCTTTTTCAGACTGACCTGCAAAACGATCTGGGTGATATTGACGCTGCATATCTTGATAACGTGTAGCAAGTTGCTGTTTATCAATATCAAAACGATTAGGCATGCCTAATAGTGTGAAATAGTCCATACATCTACTCTTGGATTAATTAACGTTAATACTGTGTTTTAACACAAATTACACAGTGAAGCTCTCACCACAACCACACTCATTCGATACATTTGGGTTGTTAAATTTAAAGCCTTCGTTTAATCCTTCTTTGACGAAATCAAGCTCTGTTCCATCTAAATAGACCATGCTTTTACCATCAACGATAACTTTCACACCTTTGTCTTCAAAAACAGTATCTTCGTCATTGATGACATCAGCAAACTCAAGAACATAAGCCATTCCAGAACAACCAGATGTTCTTACGCCTAAACGCAAACCTTCACCTTTTCCACGATTAGATAAGAAAGAGCGAACTCGATTAGCGGCGGATTCTGTAAGGGAAATTGACATGGCACACCTCACTCATAAAGAACGAAAGCGGATACTGAAAAAAAGTTTCAGCATCCGCCAATATTTTATTTTTTTATTATAAAAGACAATTACTTGCCTTGGCGTTTGCTTTTATAGTCTGCAATCGCTGCTTTTATTGCATCTTCTGCAAGAATTGAACAGTGAATTTTCACTGGTGGTAATTCTAATTCTTCTGCAATTGCTGTGTTCTTAATAGATTCGGCTTCATCTAATGTTTTGCCTTTCATCCATTCTGTTACCAGTGAACTTGATGCAATTGCTGAACCACAACCATAAGTTTTAAAACGCGCATCTTCAATTACGCCATTATCGTCAACTTTGATTTGCAGTTTCATAACGTCACCACAAGCAGGTGCGCCAACCATACCACTCCCTACAGTAGGGTCATTATTATCAAATGATCCCACATTACGAGGGTTTTCATAATGATCAATTACTTTTTCGCTGTAAGCCATGATTTAACTCCTGAAAACGTCTGATTAATGGTGAGACCATTCGATGCTGTTGATATCAACACCTTGTTTATGCATATCCCAAAGTGGCGAAAGATCACGTAAGCGACCAATGGCACTGTGGATTTGTTCAATTGCATAATCTATTTCTTCTTCAGTGGTGAAACGACCCAGAGAGAAGCGAATAGAACTGTGTGCAAGTTCATCAGTTAAACCTAAAGCACGCAGTACATAAGAAGGTTCTAAACTAGCTGAAGTACAGGCAGAGCCTGAAGATACAGCAAGATCTTTCAGTGCCATCATTAATGATTCGCCTTCAACATAGTTGAAGCTCACATTAAGAATATTTGGCGCAGTATGTTCTAAAGAACCGTTGATATAAACTTCTTCGATATCTTTAATGCCATTCCATAAACGTAAACGTAATTCGTTTAAGCGTTTAGTTTCATCAGCCATTTCTTCTTTCAAAATACGGTAAGCTTCGCCCATACCTACAATTTGGTGAACGGCTAATGTACCTGAACGCATACCACGCTCATGTCCGCCACCATGCATTTGAGCTTCTAAACGAATGCGTGGTTTACGACGAACATAAAGCGCACCAATACCCATAGGGCCGTAAACTTTATGCGCAGAAAGAGAAAGTAAATCAACTTTTAACTTAGAGAGATCAATCGGTAGTTTACCCACGCTTTGTGTTGCATCTACGTGGTAAACAATACCTTTGCTACGGCATAATTCACCGATAGCAGCAATATCTTGAACAACACCAATTTCGTTATTTACATGCATGATAGAAACTAAAATAGTGTCTTCACGCATCGCTTCTTCAAGCTCTTTCAGGTCAATCAGACCATCACTTTTTGGTGCTAAATAAGTCACTTCAAAACCTTCACGCTCAAGTTGACGACAAGTGTCTAAAATGGCTTTATGTTCAGTTTTTGAAGTGATGATGTGCTTACCTTTTTTCTGGTAAAAGTTAGCAACACCTTTTAGTGCGAGGTTATCAGCTTCAGTTGCGCCTGATGTGAATACGATTTCACGAGGATCTGCACCGATTAAATCAGCAATCTGATTACGTGCAATATCGATAGCTTCTTCTGCTTGCCAACCAAAACGGTGTGAACGAGAGGCTGGGTTACCAAAAATGCCATCAATAGTCAGGCATTGCATCATTTTTTCAGCAACTCGTGGATCAACGGGAGTGGTTGCTGAATAATCTAGATAAATGGGTAATTTCATTGCTCACTAACTCCAAAGACGACGGATCTTCTTTAATAATTTTGTTTTTGCCTACCTAGAGATCGCCGTTAAACTCGCATATTAACAATGGTTTCTTGTAAACGACCATTGATAGCATGGCGTTTTTCATTGTCTTGACGATCGGCGACATCCATAACCTCTTCGTTATTGACTAACTCTTCAAGGCTGATACTGCTTAGGAAACTGGTTATACGATCACTTAAATCACGCCACAAAGTATGAGTCAGGCAACGATCGCCACCTTGACAACCTTCTTTGTTACCCTGACAACGGGTAGCATCGACAGATTCATCAACCGCAGAAATAACTTGAGCAACAAAAATTTGCCCTGCATCACGACCTAATAAATAGCCGCCACCAGGACCACGAACACTTGCGACTAATTCATTTTTGCGCAAACGTGAGAAAAGCTGCTCAAGATAAGAAAGGGAAATCCCTTGACGCTCTGAAATATCAGCGAGGGGGACAGGGCCTTGCTGTGAATGCAATGCAACATCAAGCATTGCAGTAACTGCGTAACGCCCTTTTGATGTCAGTCTCATAACAAATACTCCGTGGTGAACAATAATCAAATTGTGTCATTCCCGAGTAATTTAGTCAACTATTTATCCGAGTGTTTTAGTCAAGTATTATACTCAGCCCAAAGTTGACTTAAGTTAATCAACTTTGCCCTCTATTTCTTAGCCCATTTCTCAACTGACGTCAGAATACCACGTAAGATATGAAGCTCTTGTGTTTCTGGGCGCGCACGCGTAAATAGACGGCGTAAACGGCTCATCACTTGTCCCGGATGTTTAGGGCGAATAAAGCCAGATTCATTAAGCACCTGTTCTAAGTGAACGTAAAAACGTTCTATATCATCAGCTGGTGGATAATCAATCTCTGATGAGTTATTTTCCTCTTGTTTTTCTTCTTGGGCAAGTGCTGCCATACGAATTTCATAACTAACAAGCTGAACAGCCATCGCTAAATTTAAAGAACCATATTCTGGATTAGTCGGAACATACAGATGAAAATCACATTTTTGTAATTCTTCATTGGTTAAACCTGTGCGTTCACGGCCAAAAATAATAGCAACAGGCTTATTTTTAGCTTCCATGACACAGCGCTCACCACATTCACGTGGTGCAAGCATTGGCCAAGAAAGTGTACGGCTACGGGCACTTGTTCCTATGACTAAACCACAGCCTTCAATCGCTTCATCGATACTATTAACAATATGTGCATTGCCAATAACATCACTTGCACCCGCGGATAGGGCAATAGAATGCGAATCTGGTTTTTCTTTTGGATTAACAAAATAAAGATTGGTTAATCCCATAGTTTTCATAGCTCGAGCTGTAGAGCCCATATTGCCTGTATGCGAGGTTTCTACAAGGATGATGCGAATATTTTCTAACATTGATTTCTTGTTAATTGCTTTGTGATCTATCTATTTTATCACAATTGTAGCCAGAAACACGAATGCCTGTTATACTCTGGCACGTTTTTTATCCCCGTTCTTTAACATCTTGTGGAAGATAACCATGCATCCGATGCTGAATATTGCCATACGTGCCGCACGTAAGGCTGGTAATTTAATCGCCAAAAATTACGAAAATCCTGAATCTGTAGAAACTAATCAGAAAGGTACCAATGATTTTGTCACTAACGTTGACCGTGACGCAGAACAAGCAATCATTGAAATCATCCGTAAATCTTATCCCAAACACACCATTATTACGGAAGAAAGTGGCGAGTTACTCGGTGAAGATCACGACATACAATGGGTTATTGATCCACTTGATGGCACGACTAACTTCATTAAACGTCTTCCACACTTCTCTGTTTCTATTGCTGTACGCATTAAAGGCCGTACTGAAGTGGCTGTTGTTTACGATCCTATGCGTAACGAATTATTCTCAGCCGTTCGTGGTCAAGGCGCACAATTAAATGGTTATCGTCTGCGTGGCTCTAATGCTCGCGATTTAGACGGTGCTGTTCTTGCGACTGGTTTTCCATTCAAAAGCAAGCAACATTCAGCTGCTTACATGAACATGTTAGGCAAACTGTTTGTACCTTGTGCTGATTTCCGTCGCACAGGCTCAGCGGCATTAGATTTAGCTTATGTTGCCGCAGGTCGTGTTGATGGTTTCTTTGAGATTGGCTTAAAACCTTGGGATTTCTTAGGTGGCGAATTAATCGCTCGTGAAGCAGGTGCTATCGTTTCTGACTTTACAGGTAACCATGGCTACCTACAAACAGGTAATATTGTTGCAGGTAACCCTCGTGTTGTCAGAGCATTATTAGCTGAAATTCGTAGCGAATTAACAGATGCATTAAAACGTTAATTTCGTTGATACGAATAAAAAATATAAACGAAAAAGACCATAATATTATGGTCTTTTTTATTGCACTTTTTCTTATGTAGAATAAGTTAACTATTTTGAGGTTTAACTTGAGGTCTTATAAACATCGCAGGAATAGTTAATGCCGCCATTAACCAGAAAATTAATGATTCTTGATTTGGCAGTTTCTCATATAGCCAACCTGATACTATCGTCATAATCGCAATACTTCCTCCCATTGCTAAAGCAGAATAAACAGCTTGCAGGCGAATAATTTCATGCTCTTGACGCGCACTAATAAAGCGCATAGCGGCTAAATGGCACACTGTAAACGTACCACTATGTAAGATTTGAACAACAATAAGCGCGGGTAATGCGGTAAAACTCCCCATTAATCCCCAACGTAAAAATCCAGCAAAAGCAGAAAGCAAAAGTAAATTTCTTGCGCTCCAACGACGGAATAAACGATGGCTCAGCATAAAAACAACTACCTCTGAAACCACACCTAATGACCAAAGATAGCCGATTGTTGCAGTGTCATACCCTGCTTTTTCCCAATAAAGTGCGCTAAAACCGTAATAAGCTGCGTGTGCGCCTTGCAGTAAAGAGACACATAACAGAAAACGCCAAACTGGCCCATCTGAAATGAGTTTCATAAAGGACACATTGCTGTGTTCTGCTTTTTTTACTTTACCCTGTGGCATAACTTTAGGGCGGAGCATAGATGTCAGGAATAGAGCAAAAGTACTGGCAATCAATCCATAAAGAATAATGGGATGCCCAAAAGCATCAATTAAAACACCTAGCAATGATGAGCTAATAATAAAAGCGATTGAACCCCAAACGCGAATTTTTCCATAATCAAAAGGAAACTGTTTTTGCCACGTTCCCGCTAGGGAATCCCCTAAAGGCACCATTGGTGAAAAGAAAACGTTAAATCCTGTCATTACAAAGAATAACCATGCCCAATGGCTACCCATCATAAATGCAACAGTAAAAAGTAATGAGAGAAAAGCAAATAATCTCAATGCAGTGATAAGTTTTGACGGATCCTTTACCGCAGGCGTTAAAATTAGGCTACCAACAAAACGTGCAGTTAAACCTACACCTAATAACAGACCTATCATTGCCGGATCGACACCCTCTCCTTTTAGCCATATGGACCAAAAAGGTAAAAAAATGCCGTATGAAAAGAAATAAGTAAAATAATCTAAGGCAAGCCACAATGTTGATGGAATAACCATCCAATCCCCCATTTTTAAGATGCAAAAAAACCCGCCAAGAACAAGTTCTCGAAGCGGGCTTGTACAACGGGTTTTATTATATCGTTACAAACTTATGCGTAAACTGGAAATTTAGCGCAGATATCCAAGACTTTTTGTTTCACTTTCTCAATGTTCGCTTCATCATTGATATTATCAAGGACATCACACATCCAACCGGCTAATTCACGAGCTTCCGCTTCTTTAAAACCACGACGTGTAATCGCTGGAGAACCGATACGAACACCAGAAGTGACAAATGGGCTACGTGGATCATTTGGTACGCTGTTTTTGTTAACAGTGATATTTGCACGACCCAGTGCAGCATCTGCATCTTTACCTGTAATATCTTTATCGACTAAATCTAATAAAAACAGGTGGTTTTCAGTTCCGCCAGACACTACTTTATAACCGCGATCTAAGAAAACTTCTACCATTGCTTTCGAGTTTTTCGCAACTTGTTGCTGATAAACTTTAAATTCTGGCTCCATAGCTTCTTTTAATGCAACCGCTTTACCTGCAATAACATGCATTAAAGGGCCACCTTGAGAGCCAGGGAATACAGCAGAGTTCAGTTTTTTATAAAACTCTTCGTCGCCACCTTTAGCAAGGATAAGACCACCACGTGGACCCGCTAAAGTTTTGTGGGTTGTTGTTGTAACAACATGTGCATGAGGAACTGGGTTAGGATAAACACCCGCGGCAACCATACCTGCTACGTGTGCCATATCAACAAATAAGAATGCACCAATGCTATCTGCAATTTCGCGCATTTTAGCCCAATCAACCAGACCAGAATAAGCAGAGAAACCACCGATGATCATTTTTGGTTGATGTTTTTTAGCCTGAATAGCGATATCTTCGTAATCAATTTTACCTGATTCATCAATACCATAAGGTACGATATTATACAGTTTACCAGAAAAGTTAACTGGTGAACCATGAGTTAAGTGACCGCCTTGCGCTAGGTTCATACCTAAAACGGTATCACCTGGTTTTAATAATGCCATATAGACAGCGGCATTCGCTTGAGAGCCTGAGTGAGGCTGTACGTTAGCGTAATCTGCACCAAATAATGCTTTTGCACGATCGATAGCCAGTTGCTCTACAACATCCACATACTCACAACCACCGTAGTAACGTTTACCCGGATAGCCTTCAGCATATTTATTTGTCAGCTGAGATCCCTGCGCCTGCATAACACGAGGGCTGGTATAGTTTTCAGAAGCAATAAGTTCGATGTGCTCTTCTTGACGAGTCACTTCACCTTCCATTGCATTCCATAATTCTGGATCGTAATCAGCAATATTCATTTCACGTTTTAACATTCACATCTCCTGACTCAGCTAACTTCACTAAAGACAAACTCCCATGCGGGAGAAAGAATGGCATACAGTGTAAACTCTTTTTCTTCATTGAGATAGCCCCTAATGAAAAAATACGCAATCGTTTGCCATCCAACTATAACAGCATATTATTACTTTTTAACAACCTCATTTTATCCTGTACTTATTCCTCTTTTTGAGGTGCATCTCGCCTTATTTTGCAAACACCCCGCATCATTCTCTAAGAATTGAGATTTTTTGTTAAAAAATAAAAACAGAGATTTACAAAATACTCAAAAAGAGATAAGTTGCATATAAAATGCAATTTATAAAAATTCACAATAAACTGAAAATTTTTCAGGAGCAATTATGTTAGATGCACAAACTATCGCGACAATTAAATCAACAATTCCCCTCATTGCTAAAACAGGTCCTGCGTTAACTGCCCATTTTTATGATCGAATGTTTTCTCGCCACCCAGAATTAAAAGATATTTTCACCATGAGCCATCAAAGCAGTGGTGCGCAACGTGAAGCCTTATTTAATGCAATATGCGCTTATGCGACGAATATTGAAAACTTAGCTACTATTTTGCCTGCCGTTGAAAAAATTGCACAAAAACACACCAGTTTAAATATTCTTCCTGAACACTATCCCATCGTCGGTGAAAATTTATTAGCAACAATTGATGAGATGTTTAGTCCTGGGCAAGAAGTGCTAGATGCTTGGGGGGAGGCTTATCAAATATTGGCTGATGTCTTTATCAATCGCGAAGAACAAATTTATCAACAAAAAGAACAAACAAATGGAGGCTGGAGAGGATTACGAAACTTTAAAGTTAAACATAAAGTAAAACAAAGTGATGTAATTACCAGTTTTGAATTAGAGCCTGAAGATGGACTTGCGGTTACTCCTTATCAAGCAGGGCAATATTTAAGCCTTTATATCCGTGATGAACATCTTGAAAACCAAGAAATACGTCAATATTCATTAACTCACTCTTCAAATAATAAAACCTATCGCATCGCAGTAAAACGCGAAGATAAAGGTATTTTATCGAATTTTCTGCATGACCATATTCAAGAAGGTGATACTTTACACGTCGCCGCACCAGGAGGCGATTTCTATTTAGATGTGTCACCAACAACACCTGTAACCTTAATTTCAGCAGGTGTGGGTTTAACGCCAATGCTATCTATGTTACACACACTTTCAGCTCATAAAGCTAATATCAATTGGTTACATGCGGCTGAACATGGTGGTGTTCATGCTTTTAAAGATGAAGTTAATCAAGTCGGCAATCAACTTTCACATTATCAACAAGCGATATGGTATCGCACGCCACGAGCGGAAGACGTGCAAAATAAAGATTATCAATTCGAAGGCTTAATGACATTAAAACAAGTTGAAGATTGGTTAACTATTCCTGATATGCATTTCTATTTTTGTGGCCCTTTACCTTTTATGCAATCTGTTGCTAAGCAACTTATTGAATTAGGTATTAATAGTGACAAACTTCATTATGAATGTTTTGGTCCTCATGCTGTTATTACACAAGATTTACAGTAAAAATACTTTCATTAAAGTTCGATTTTAAATTGAATAAAAAAAACGCTGATAGAGTTATATTTATCGGCGTTTTTATTAGCTATTTCACTGCCTTTTTATGATCGATATTTATTTTCAATCGCCGCAGGAATAACATGCTCTTTAGCAGAAAGACCGTACCAAATAACACTAATTAAACAGAGCGTATAACCAAATAATTCACTGCCCTCTTCCACCATGTTTTTAACAGCACGGTTATAATCTTCACCCAATAATTTATGCCAAAGTATTCCCATGCCAAATAAACGAGAGAACAGTAAAACACATAATAGACCAGCAACTAACATTCCATGGCTTGGATGAGTAATAAAGTGAATTAAGCCTTTTAACGTTCTCTTGCCTTCTCTAATTGCAATAGCAATACAAATAAACGTGACCGTTAGAGCAAACCAAACCCAAGAGCCGTGTGCAATCTGATCAAATACACCATCTAACTCACGAATTAAAATACATAGAAAAAAGCCCAGAATAAGTGTGAATGCTCCCTGTTGTTCACATCCTTGGCACGCTTTAACAAAAAAGAATAAACAGATAATGGCAACGATAATTTCTTGACCTAATTCAGTTACCGACGTTTCAGAAATACCATTATCAAGAACCAAAATATCAAGAAAAATAAATCCCGTAGTGATAGCGATTAACACTGCTGCACATAAAAATAAAGCGAGACGCTTTAATAAATAATTAAACACTATTTTGCCCATACCTTAATGATTTTTTAATATTGATGATAATAACTTTCCTTAAAAGTTATTGAATAACATTTTGTGCCTTAAAGTTTATAAAAAATAGTAAAATAAATTGCTCAGTATCATCAATAGACTTGTATAAGATATAAATAGCATTATAGGCAAAACATTAAAAAATTAATTATGCGCAAAAAAAGAAAAAGCCCGATATCTTGATTAAAAAATATCGGGCTTTAATAAAAATGAAAAATATAATTATTTGGCTTAAATTAATTAATAACTAAATAGCCTCTTCGTCTTGTTCGCCAGTACGAATACGAATAACGCGATTCACATCAAAGACAAAAATCTTACCATCACCAATTTTACCTGTTTGTGCCGTTGTCATAATTGTATCTACACAGGTTTCAACAATTTCATCAGAGACAACAATTTCAATCTTCACTTTAGGTAAAAAATCGACCATGTATTCAGCACCGCGGTAAAGCTCAGTATGCCCTTTTTGGCGACCAAAGCCTTTCACTTCTGTTACAGTCATTCCCGTGATACCCACTTCGCCGAGCGCTTCTCTTACATCATCTAATTTAAACGGCTTAATTATCGCTTCAATTTTTTTCATCGTATTATCCTGCTATTACCAGTTGTGGCGACCAAAACCGCTTGTAATTGGGTATCTGCGATCTTTACCAAAATTACGACTTGTAATACGTGGCCCTACAGGGGCTTGACGTCGCTTGTATTCATTAATATCGACTAATTTTATCACTTTACGGACTGTCGCTTCATCAAATCCTGCTGCAACTAAATCAGATACAGATTTATCTTGCTCAACATAACCTTCAAGAATAGCATCCAGAATGTCATAAGGAGGTAAATTATCTTGGTCTGTTTGCCCCGGTGCAAGTTCTGCTGATGGTGGTCTATCAATAACACGCTGAGGAATAGCAGGTGAAAGTGTATTACGATATTTAGAAAGCTCGAAAACTAATGTTTTAGGTACATCTTTTAGTACATCAAAACCACCCGCCATATCGCCATACAATGTGGAATACCCCACTGCTGATTCACTTTTATTGCTTGTGGTTAACACTAAACGACGGCGTTTATTCGACATTGCCATCAAAATAACAGCGCGGCAACGTGCTTGTAGATTTTCTTCTGTGGTATCTGCGGCAGTATCTTTAAACATAGGCGCAAGCTGAGCCATAAAAGCATCAAACATAGGTTCAATAGAAACCGTATCAAACTCAACACCTAATAAATCAGCCTGTTCTTTTGCGTCATGAATGCTCATTTCTGAAGTATAACGAAATGGCATCATAACAGCCTGAACACTCTCTTTGCCTAAGGCATCAGCTGCGATAGCAACTGTTAGTCCAGAGTCAATACCACCAGATAACCCTAGAATTGCCCCTTTAAAGCCGTTTTTAATTACATAATCACGCGTTGCAAGCACTAACGCTTGATAAACTTGCGCTAAAGGCGAAAGTTCCGGAGCAGGATCTGCCATCGGAATAATATTTAATTCATCGAACTCAACGATAGTGGTTTGTTCATCAAATGCAGCTAGACGATGCGTAATAGTACCGCGTTCATCAAATACTTTTGAACAACCATCAAATACCAACTCATCTTGGCCACCAATTTGGTTAAGATAAATCACGGGAAGATGTGTTCTTTGGCAATGTTCTTTAATTAGCTGTGTACGAACATGAGGTTTTTCACGGTTATAAGGTGATGCATTAATAGATAGAACAAGATCAGCACCCGCTTGTTTTAATGCATCGATAGGTTCATTGATCCAGATATCTTCACAAATTAACAAGCCTAAGTGGTAACCTTTAAATGGCACCACACAGCGCTCATTTCCTTGTTGGAAATAACGCTTTTCATCAAACACACCATAATTAGGCAATTGCTGTTTGAAATAACGCGCTTGTAATTCACCTTTATAGAAAAATGAAAGTGCGTTGTAAATTTTGCCGTTTTGCCACCAAGGATGCCCAACAACAATCGCCGTTTTTTTACTTGCTTGTTCTAAACGCGTAAGTTGTGTTTCACAACGCTGTTGGAAATCAGGACGAAATAGCAGATCTTCAGGAGAGTAACCGCATAAAGCCAACTCAGAAAACATGACCAAATCGGTATCTTCTTGTGCTTTTACGGTAGATAACATGCGTTCGCAGTTACCTTCAATATCGCCAACAACCCAATTAAGTTGAGCCATGGTGAGTTTTAGTTTACGACTCATAAAAATTAGTCTCTCCGCTATCTTCCGCATAAAAGGAAAGTTAGTTTAAAAATATATTCGTTATCTGAAAAGGTTATTCTTTAAAATCATTCGCATCTAGCTCATGACGAGATAACAATTTATAAAACTCAGTTCGATTGCGCCCAGCCATACGTGCGGCTTGGGTCACATTGCCTTTTGTCATTTGCAAAAGCTTTCTCAAATAGGTCATTTCAAAATGCCCTCTCGCTTCTGCAAATGTGGGCAGTGCCGTATTTTCACCTTGTAATGCCTGTGTTACAAGCGCTTCACTGATCACAGGTGCTGTTGTTAACGCAACACATTGCTCAATAACGTTAACCAATTGACGCACATTACCCGGCCAACTTGCTGTCATTAAGCATTTCATCGCATCGGTTGAAAAACTTCGAACAAAAGGTTTATGGCGTTTAGCAGACTCTCTCAATAAGTGATTAGCAAGAATAGGAATATCTTCTGCTCTCTCACTTAATGTCGGAATACGTAAGTTAACCACATTTAAACGATAGAACAGATCTTCTCGAAATTCATTACGTTCCATCGCTTTAGGTAAATCACGATGCGTTGCAGAAAGAATTCGTACATCAATATCAATATCGCGATTACTGCCTAATGGGCGAACTTTTCGCTCTTGTAAAACACGTAATAACTTAACTTGCAATGCCATTGGCATATCGCCAATTTCATCTAAAAATAATGTGCCGCCTTCAGCTGCCTGAAATAGACCTTCACGGCTACTCACCGCGCCTGTAAAAGCGCCTTTCGCATGGCCAAATAATTCAGACTCTAGAAGTTGCTCAGGTAAAGCACCACAGTTAATGGCAATAAAAGGTTTTTTCGCTCTAGGGCTTGCGCGATGGATAGCTTGAGCAAGGACTTCTTTACCCGTACCACTTTGGCCATTGATAAGTACACTGACATCAGATTGGGCGACTAGCTTTGCTTGCTCTAATAAACGTAGCATTTGCGGGCTACGTGTCACGATATCTTTTGACCACTCTTCATCTGAAACAATAGTCACAAGCTCAAGTGCTTCATCAATCGCTTTATAAAGTGCGTCTCTATCAACGGGTTTGGTTAAAAAGCTAAATACGCCTTGCTGTGTTGCGGCCACTGCATCAGGAATAGAGCCATGAGCCGTAAGAATGATAACGGGCATGCCCGGCTGCTGACGTTGTATTTCAGCAAACAGCGCCATACCATCCATTTCATCCATTCGGAGATCACTAATAACAAGGTCTATTTTTTCTTTTAAGAGAAGTTTTAGTGCTTCTTGTCCACTTTCAGCGGTGAAGATATGAAAACCCTCACTTGTTAATCGCATACCAAGTAACTTTAATAACCCAGGATCGTCATCGACAAGTAAAAGATTTGCTGATTTATGGCCAGCCATGCACATTCTCCTTATTTAGAACCTGTTTCAGTCGGTTTTGAGCCTTGTGTGTCAGTATCTGTTTTGACAGGTTCTGGTTTTACCGCCTCAGTTTTCGTAGATTCGGTTTTTGTAGATTCTGGTTTGGAAGGCTCTGGTTTAACCACTATTGCAGGCGGTTGTTTTTCCTCACCTTTTGACTTCTCTGTTATCGATTGCGTCGAAACGGGTTTTTCATTCGTTTTTTCAACTGCTGGTTTTTCAGCAGCAGGTTTCTCTGCATTCACTTTTTCTGTTTCCGTTACGCTCTCAGCTAAATCTTCATTTTGCGATAGCGAATCAACAGAGCCACTCTGTTTTCTATTCGATAACTGCCGTTCAATTTGGGTAAGACTTTCAAGCTTTTTCAGGGTGAGACTCAGTTCATGCTGTAACGCATTATTCTCTTTTCTTAGTGCATCAATTCTATTATCTGTATCTGTGATTAAACGGCGATAACGACTCTTTTCTTCTGCTAAAGAGAGAATAAGCGTTTGGTTCTCAATCCATGTTGATAATAGAACTCGCATAGAACTTGGAAATTGTAATTGATAGCTTTCTAATAATACTAATTGTGTTCGACGATCGGCAATCGTCATTCCAGCACGCTCTAATAGAATACTTTTATAAAATGCATCATCCCAACCAGTGACGACAACACTGCTGGCTTGGCGTTGTGCTTCGGTCGTCATTATGCGGTTTGTACATTCAATAGCACGTAACCAATAAAGCGCGTTATTGATGCCTTCATCATAAAATGAGCTTAATGTTTTACATTCAGCCCAACGATAATCAATCGTTTTTTGCTTAACAACAGGGATTTCTGGCTCAGGCTCTTGTGTCTCAGTGAGCGACTTTGGTGTACACCCTGAAAGAACCAGTGGAAACATAATAAACAAGAAACACTGCTTCCAATTTAATGCAATTTTTCTAGTTGATGCAGGGGCCATAGATAACAATTCAATACCAAGCATCTTCTTATTTATTTTTTTATACTCATGATGAGGAGATGCTTGTTTTTGTGACCTGATTTGCATTATTTAATCTCAGAAAGTAGCGGTAATTCAATACGAAAACAGACATCGGCATAGTCAGAAGGAACAACACTTAGTTCACCTTCCATTCTTTTGATACAGTCATGAGCAATACTTAAACCTAAACCACTTCCTTTGACAGCCCCTTTGCGTAGCAAAGATCCTTGGAAAAAGGGTTCAAAAATCATTTTTTGTTCAGATTCAGGAATAGGTGTTCCTTTATTGGCTATATCAATAACTATTTTCTGTTCAACTTGATAACTAGAGATCCAGATATTACCTGATTCAGCACCATAGTGCACCGCATTCGAGTAGAGATTGTCGATAACTCGCGATAATAACGTCGCTTCTGCTCGACATGTGGTTAGATTAAGTGAAATTATCGTTTTAATATCTTTTGCTCTCGCGGGTAAACTGTGGGCTAATACCACATCATTTACTAAATCAGTCAAGTTAATTTCTTCGATTTGTTGAGGAACTTCAGAAAGTTTGCGATTGTAATCAAGTAGTTGTTCAATTAATAACTGTAACTGCTTACTGCTATTATCGAGAATTGAAACGACTTCTTTTTGATCAAGAGTTAAAGGGCCCGCAACTTCATCAGCTAATAATTCCGTACCTTCTCGCATACTCGCTAACGGTGTTTTTAACTCATGAGAAATATGACGCAAAAATTCATGTCGTTGTGACTCAAGCCATGCTAAACGCTCACTTAACCAAATAATACGTTGTGCTAATGAACGAAGTTCTCGCGGCCCTTGAAAAGTATCTAGATTATTACTCAGTGTTCGACCTTCACCTAATCGATTGATCATCTTCTCAATCCCTTTAACAGGGCCAATAATCATTCGAGTAAATAGCGCAATGAGGATCAAACTGAAAACAAAAACGATAAGACTTTGCCAACCAAAATAGCGCCCTTTCTCAGCGATTGCCATTTGAAGTTGTTCACCACGGCTAAAAATAATCTCTTTAGTTAATACAACGATACGGTTATTGGCATAAGAGAATTGCTCTAAAGCTTGTTGCATCTCTTTTGTGGGTTCACTGCTTTCACATTGAATCGATTTTAGTTTTTCAAGTGAGGTATTAAGTACATCGGCTTCTTTAGATGCCGAAAGAGGAATAATGGTTTGCTGTAATGTTGAGAAGAGTTTGGTGTATTGCTGGTAGCGTTGCTGATACATATCATCATCAGTTTTATCTCTTAAAACACAATACCGACGATAGTTTCCTTCCATTTCAATCGCAAGATTTCGCATTACTTCACTGCGTTCAGTATCTGCGAGTGCATTTTTATTGGTAATAGCAGCCTGATTACTTAATTGATCGAGACTTTGATAAGCCTGATAAGCAAGCACAAGTAAAGGTAATAGCACCATCCAAAATGCCATTATCACGAGCTGTCTTAAAGAACGGGGGAAAACACGCCACTTTTTCAATGAAATCATCTCAACACCTATTAGAGTAATGCGATGCTACATGACTTGATAACAAGAAAAAAGTCCGACATTGGGAAAATTAGGTAAGAGAACAAACACAAACGAGGAAATGCGACAGGCTCTAGAAGTGGGAGAGCGGAATATCTTATTGAGATATTCCGCTCGTCAATATTTCATCTCTTTTTTCTCTAAAAGAGAATGAAGGTGGTGCCTCACTCCACGTGTCGCCCTGTGTTTGATAAGGTCCGAAGACGAGTATCATGATGTTGGACGGTAGGCACCTTACTCTGGCGTCATTCCTAGCTTATGTGGTATGTTCCCACCCATATTGTGGACCGACATAAAAAGTTGAATGAGCAACTGATTTATATAATGCACAAGGCGTGCCAACTTTTTAAAAAATCTTCTAACAAACTGAAAATAAACAAAAAATAAAAATACCTCTCTGATATTTTATTTATAACTCTTTTTTATCTAGTTATAAAACAACCAAGCTGTCTCCATATCCAGACAGAGTTACCCTAAATTTAATAATTACTTATATTTCAATAAATTAAATGTCGCCAAAAAGAGACAAGCAAACTAGTAAGTGTCGCCGTTTTTACACAACAAAAAATAATTCTTTTATTATCAATAAAATAAAGCCTCTAACAATGTAGAGGCTTTATGTATTTATCTCTAAGATAATATTACATTTGATTAATCAAATTGTTTTCTTGCATTGCGGAATAAACGCATCCAAGGGCTGTCTTCACCCCAATTATCTGGATGCCAAGAATTACTGACTGTTCTAAACACACGTTCTGGGTGAGGCATCATAATGGTTGAGCGACCATCTTTTGTAGTGACAGCCGTGATCCCTTTTACAGAGCCATTAGGATTTAATGGATATTGTTCTGTTGGATTACCGTAGTGATCCACAAAACGTAATCCCACTAAATTTTGTGCTTCTAGTTGTGCTAGTTGCTCAGCATTACGGAATTCAGCAAAACCCTCACCATGAGAAACTGCGATAGGCATTTGTGAACCCACCATACCTTGTAGTAATAATGATGGGCTTTCTGTCACTTTCACTAAACTAAAGCGCGCTTCAAAACGCTCAGAACGATTGCGAACAAAACGAGGCCACAAATCTGCACCTGGAATAAGTTCTGATAATGTCGACATCATTTGGCAACCATTACAGACCCCGAGAGATAAGGTATCTTGACGTTCAAAGAATTGAGCAAATTCATCGCGTAAGCGAGAATTAAATAAGATGGACTTCGCCCAGCCTTCCCCCGCACCTAATACGTCACCGTAAGAGAATCCACCACAAGCCACCAGCACATCAAAATCACTGAGTGAACGTCGTGATGAATGTAAGTCACTCATATGAACGTCGATAGCATCAAAACCAGCCCTGTCAAAAGCAGCCGCCATTTCAACATGAGAGTTAACACCTTGCTCTCTTAAAACTGCAATACGAGGGCGACTCCCTGTTGCAATATAAGGTGCAGCAATATCTTCATTTGGATCAAAGGTTAACTTCACATTTAACCCAGGATCGTTGAGATCTTGTTTTGCTTGATGCTCTTCATCCGCACACTCTGGATTATCACGTAAGCGTTGCATTTGCCATGTTGTTTCTGCCCACCAAAGACGCAATGTGCTGCGTTTTTCGTTGTAAACTTCCGTTTCACGGCTTTGGATAATAATGGCATCATTTTCTGTTGCTTGACCTAAATAATGTAAACAATCCGATAAACCATATTCGGCAAATAATGCTTCGACAACTTCTTGATGTTCAGCACGAATTTGGATCACACCACCGAGCTCTTCATTAAAGAGTCCAGCTAAAATATCTTCATCATAAGCACTGATATCAACGTGTAAGCCACAATGGCCTGTAAATGCCATTTCTGCAAGAGTGACAAATAACCCACCATCAGAGCGATCGTGATAGGCCAACAATTTGCCTTCATTGACCAATTGTTGCATCACATTGAAGAACTGTTTCAACTGTTCAACATCTCGAAGATCAGCCGCTTTTTGACCTAATTGGCGATAAACTTGCGCTAGTGCCGTTGCACCTAATGCATTATGACCATTACCCAAATCAATTAAATACAAGCGGTTTCCAGCTTGTGTTGATAATTCAGGCGTCACTGTTTTACGCACATCTTCAACACGAGAGAATGCTGTAATAACTAAAGATAGTGGAGAAGTAACCTCTTTGGTTTTCCCATCTTTATCTTGCCAGCGCGTCTTCATTGACATCGAATCTTTGCCCACAGGAATAGTAATACCTAGCTTTGGACATAACTCTTCACCAATGGCTTTCACTGCGTCATATAAACCTGCATCTTCACCCGGATGACCTGCTGCTGACATCCAGTTAGCCGAAAGCTTAATGCGATTAAGTGCTTCTACATCACAACCCGCCATATTTGTTAGTGCTTCACCGACAGCCATACGTGCAGATGCAGCAAAATCTAACAGTGCGATAGGTGCTCGTTCACCAATAGACATCGCTTCACCATAATAGCTATCTAATGTTGCTGTGGTAACGGCACAATTGGCAACAGGAATTTGCCAAGGCCCGACCATTTGATCACGCGCAACCATTCCCGTTACAGTACGGTCACCAATGGTAATTAAGAAGGTTTTTTCAGCAACGGCTGGTAAATGAAGAACACGATAGACGGCATCTTTTAAATCGATATCTTTACGGGAGAGATACTCACCTTCTGTTTTAAGTGATTTTACATCACGCAACATTTTAGGTGCTTTACCTAATAATATGTCTAATGGCATATCAATCGGCTTATTATCAAAGTGTGTATCATTGAGCACTAATTCACGCTCTTGCGTTGCTTCACCGATCACAGCATAAGGTGCTCTTTCACGCTGACATAACGCATCAAAAAGAGGCATTTTTTCAGGCGATACCGCCAATACATAACGCTCTTGAGATTCATTACACCAGATCTCAAGTGGGCTCATACCCGGTTCATCATTAAGAACATCACGTAATTCAAAACGACCACCACGACCACCATCATTAACTAATTCAGGCATTGCATTAGAAAGACCACCAGCACCAACATCATGAATAAATAAGATCGGGTTATCGTCACCTAATTGCCAGCAACGGTCGATAACTTCTTGGCAACGACGTTCCATTTCTGGGTTATCACGCTGAACAGAGGCGAAATCTAAATCAGCATCTGATTGACCTGATGTCATAGAAGAAGCGGCACCACCACCAAGACCGATGTTCATAGAGGGTCCACCAAGTACAATTAACTTAGCGCCAACAGTGATTTCGCCTTTTTGTACGTGATCTTCACGAATATTACCGATACCCCCAGCTAACATGATGGGTTTATGGTAACCGCGAATTTCAACACCATTGTGGCTATTTACTTGTTCTTCATAGGTTCTGAAATAACCTAATAATGCCGGACGACCGAATTCATTATTAAATGCCGCACCACCTAGTGGACCTTCAGTCATAATGTCTAATGCATTAACAATACGCTCTGGTTTGCCAAAATCTTCTTCCCAAGGCTGTTCAAATCCCGGAATACGTAAGTTAGAAACCGAAAATCCAACTAGACCAGCTTTAGGTTTTGCACCGCGCCCCGTTGCGCCTTCATCTCGAATTTCACCGCCTGAACCCGTTGCAGCCCCTGGCCAAGGTGAAATTGCTGTTGGGTGGTTATGTGTTTCTACTTTCATCAAGATATGTACGGGCTCTTGATGATAGTGATAATGCCCTTTTTCTGTATCAGGATAAAAACGCCCCGCCACAGAGCCTTCCATTACTGCCGCATTATCTTTATAAGCTGACATGACATAATCAGGCGTTTGCTCAAATGTATTTTTAATCATTTTAAATAATGATTTATCTTGAGCTTTACCATCAATTATCCAATCAGCATTAAATATTTTGTGGCGACAGTGTTCAGAGTTAGCTTGTGCAAACATATAAAGCTCAACATCTGTTGGATTACGCTGTAAGCGGTTAAAAGCATCGACTAAGTAATCAACTTCATCGTCTGCCAGCGCTAATCCCATTTCGATATTCGCTTTTACTAGTGCATCTTTGCCTTTTGCAAGCACATCAATCGTTTTTAGTGGTGCTGGCGTTTGCTCGGCAAAAAGTGCATTTACATCTTGATAATTTAAGAAGATGGTTTCCATCATTCGATCATGAATAAAACCATAAAGCTGTTGCCACTGATTGTCTGTCATCGTATCGCACTCAATAAAGTAGGCGATACCACGTTCAATTCGGACAACCTTGGCTAAACCACAGTTATGTGCAATATCTGTCGCTTTAGAAGACCAAGGTGAAATTGTTCCCGGGCGAGGTGTAACAACTCGCATTTCCCCAACAGGCTCATGTTCTGTTAATGAAGGTCCATAATGCAGTAGTTGACGTAATTTAGTTTGATCATCTTCAGATAACTGCCCTTCCACTTTCGCGAAATGGACAAATTCCGCGTATATACCTTGTACAGGAAGATCATTTTCCTGACATAGAGTGAGTAATTTATTAATACGAAACGCGGATAAAGCGGGGGAGCCACGCAGGATTTCCATAGTATTGAGTTCTCTCTTTTAGCAGCTAACCTGACCAATCATTCAGGGGAAACGCGCCTAGTATAATAGAATAACCGTTCAGACGAAACCGTTTGCGTGAACAAAATAACGGCATTTAACTTAGAGTGTTTTAATGATTAATTGGTGTAATCAAGTTGCGTCTTGCCAATATGTTAAGCAAAATGCTCGATTACTGGAAATTTATCCATGTTAAAATGACGATTTTACACACAACAATAAACAACGTTAACGAGAACCAACCTATTGAATAATATAAGGATAAACTATTTCGTTATCGTTATCATAGCGCTCTTTTCAGCGGCTATTATCGCGTTGAATATTACATGGCCAGATAGGCAAAAAGCGCAGATAAATAAGATTTTATCTCGTGGTGAGTTAAGAATTAGTACGATACCTTCACCATTGATAACGATGAACGATAAAAAGGACCCCGTAGGTTTCGATTATGAATTAGTGAAACGCTTTGCAGATTACCTAGGCGTGAAACTTGTCGTTAATATGCGGACAAATATCAACCAAATGTTTGATGATCTGGAGAATAATAAAGCTGACTTTATCGCCGCCGGATTACTTTATAATAAAGAGAGATTAGATACGACACGCAGTGGCCCTGCTTATTTTTCAGTTTCTCAACAGCTGATTTACCGTAAAGGGACATTAAGACCACGTAGTTTTGATTCGTTAGATGGGCGGCTTGTTGTCACTGCTGGCTCAGCTCATGCAAGTTTATTGCGAACATTAAAAGAGACGCAATACCCCGAGCTTGAATGGGAAGAATCAGATAATCAGACGACCTCGCAACTGCTAGAAGCATTATCAGAAGGTAAAATAACCTATGTTTTAGCAGATTCCATCAGTGTTGCAGTACAACAACGCATTCATCCTAATGTTGCCGTAGGGTTTGAAGTCACTGAAAGCCGTCCACTAACGTGGTATTTGCCAGATGGTGAAGATAATAGCTTATATGCAGCGATGCTCGATTACTTTAATCAATTATCTCAAGAAGATGTGTTAGCAAGACTTGAAGAAAAATATTTTGGCCATGTAGGTACATTTGATTACTTCGATACTATCTCTTTTATTACGGCGATAGATTCTATTTTGCCAAACTATCAGCCTCTTTTTGAAAAGTATGCAGATACTTTCGATTGGCGGTTATTGGCAGCTATGGCATGGCAAGAATCACATTGGGACCCTCATGCTACATCACCAACTGGAGTTAGAGGATTGATGATGTTAACTCGCCCTACTGCATCAAGTATGGGCGTTACTGACAGGCTTGATCCCGAAGAGAGTGTTCGAGGAGGAGCACAATATCTTAAGCATCTCCTTTCGCGCTTACCAGATTCTATTCCAGAAGATGAAAAAATTTGGTTTGCATTGGCAGCATATAATATGGGATTTGGCCATATGCTTGATGCCAGAAGGCTTACGGAGCAACAAAATGCCGATCCTGATAGTTGGCTAGATGTAAAATCAAGATTACCTCTACTTAGCCAAAAGAAATATTATGCAGACCTCCCTTATGGCTATGCCAGAGGCCATGAGGCTTATCGCTACGTTGAAAACATTCGACGATATCAACTTAGCCTTGTCGGTTACCTTCAAGCCAAAGAGAGCAAAAATAAAATATTATCTAAAGATAAAGAGAATGATAACGATGAAGAGCAAGAAAGCTCATCATTATCATTGACTCAAGATATGGCTTATCAATAATTTTTGTACTTAAAAACAGCCTATTAAACAACATAGCCTCTTTTATAGAGGCTTATTTATTTCATTTCTACTATTCAAAAATCACTCCAACCAATTAAAGCAATCCCTAAATTAATATTTTCTTAATATTAAAAATTGTTACATTTTGTCATGCCATTTTTTACCCAAAATAGGGAAAATTCATGTGTTAAAAAATGTAACACTCATTAGCCAAAACACTCACCCAATGAGTAAACTGTGTTTAAAATGATCCAATTAGTCATTTTAAGACTATCAGAATAGGTGAAACATAAGAAAAAATTAACTTAAATACGTAGGAATTATCTCATGTGTTATTATTCATTTTATGATTGTTATTTTTGGAGAAACTTTTTTCACGATAAAAATTAACCTAAAGGTGTCATCATTAACATCTAACTTATTGAATTATATATATTGCGATAATCTATAATTGATTTTATTAATTTTTCTAACCTAATGTTAATAACATTACTTTTTGTAAAGTTAAAATAATGTTAATTGCATTGTCTATTAAATTTATCTGCCTGATAAACTTTTTCACCCATAAATTGAGTAATAAAAAGAATAAACCTACATAAAACTCTATTAATATGGAATAGGCAAGATTAAATATGAAAATTGAGTAAATCAACAAAATGTTATATCAAATAGAATGCCTTTGTTGATATCATATAAACCAGTCATTATTCGAAACAACTCGAAATATAATGCAAATCAATTTTTATATTCCGACACTAATATTATTTTTCTATAAATAATAATACGCACGATCTTCAAGGGATTATCTATAATGAAACTGAGTAAAATTGCTTTAGCTGCTGCTTTAGTATTTGGTATTAATTCTGTTGCAACTGCTGAAACTTCTGCACCAAAAGTTGGCGCAACTAAAGGCGAAATTCAATTAAAAGGTGAAATTGTTAATTCAGCTTGTGGATTAGCAGCTTCTTCAAGTCCTGTTATTGTTGATTTCAGTGAAATCCCAACTTCTGCATTAGCAAATATGCAGAAAGCAGGTAACGTTAAAAAAGATATCGAATTACAAGACTGTGATACTACCGTAGCAAAAACAGCTACTGTTAGCTATACACCAAGTGTTGTTAATGCAACAAATAAAGACTTAGCATCTTTCGTATCTGGCTCAGCTTCTGGTGCAGGTATCGGCTTAATGGATGCTGGCAGCAAATCAGTAAAATGGAACACAGCAACAACACCAGTACAATTAGTTAATGGTGTTTCTAAGATCCCATTCGTTGCTTACGTTCAAGCTGAATCAGCAGACGCAACTGTAACTCCAGGTGAATTCCAAGCCGTAATCAACTTCCAAGTTGATTATCAGTAATCGTTTTATTTATTTAAATTAATTAAATAATAAATTAATTACTGCATTAACGCAGGGGACTTCCTCTGCGTTAAATTTGATAAAACACTTCAATTTAATAAGAATAAAATAAAAAGTAATAAAATAAATATTCATTATTTAATTACTTTTTATTTTATTAATAATTAGGCGTTTATTCATGTTAATTTCTTTTTTTCACAGCACAATATGGAAAAACATTTGTGCCATTTTGCTATTGTGCTTAGCGCTTTTCGCTCAAGCCGAGCCTGATGATTCTGTGGAATTTAACATTCATATGCTAGATGCCGAAGACAGAGATAATGTCGATTTATCTCGTTTTGCAACCTCTAACTACATTATTCCGGGTATGTACTACTTAGATATCCGTATAAATGGTCGTGACTTCCCTCGCCAAAACATTAATTATGTTGAAGTGAAACCCAATTACTCCATCGCTTGTATTGACCCTACTCTTCTAAAAAAGTTAACAGTTAACGAAGAAAATCAAAAATTTATCGAAGAAATCTCACCAGATTGTTTCAATATCAGTCAATTACCAGGTATCTCTATCAAAAATGATGGCGGTATTCTCGATATTGTTATGCCTCGCTCACTAATGAAATATGAAGATGCGGATTGGACACCACCTGAATTGTGGGACCCAGGTGTATCTGGGTTATTAGTTGACTATACCTTAACAGGTACATCAACTCGCCCAAATCAAGGCAATAATAACAACTCATTAACAGGATATGGGCAAGCTGGAATTAACCTTGGTGAATGGCGACTACGTGCTGAATATCAAGGAAACTATTCATCTGAATATTCATCAAATAATAGCTTTGATTGGAATCAGATATACGCCTATAAACCATTACCTAGCCTAGCTGCAAAATTAACGCTTGGTGAAACTTATTTAAACTCTCAAGTTTTTGATAGTTTTCGTTTTACAGGTGCCAATATACAAAGTGATGAAAGAATGTTGCCCCCTTCTTTGCAAGGTTATGCACCTGAAATTCATGGCATCGCAAACACTAATGCCAAAGTGACTGTAACGCAAAACGGTCGCTTAATTTATGAAACTACGGTACCTGCTGGCCCTTTTGCTATTAAACATTTACAAGATACAGTACAAGGCCAATTAAATGTCAGAGTCGAAGAGCAAAACGGTAAAGTAAGCGAATTCCAAGTACAAACAGCCAATCTACCTTATATGACTCGCCCAGGCTCAGTGCGTTATAACACATCAATGGGTCAGTCGTCGCTCAACAACCATAAAATGCAAGGTCCTGTTTTTTATCAAGGCGATTTTTCATGGGGTATGAACAACACATGGTCGCTGTATGGTGGGGTTTTGTTGACGGCTAAAGATTACAATGCGTGGTCATTAGGTTTAGGTCACGATATAGGGCGTTTAGGTACGCTTTCAGGTGATATTACTCAGTCTTATAGCAAAACCTATGATAATGAAAATATCAATGGGATATCATTCAAACTGAACTACGCTAAAACCTTTGATGAGTACCATAGTACGATTACTTTTGCGGGTTATCGCTTTTCAGAGAAAACATTCCGATCTTTCTCTCAATATATGGATGAGCGTTACAACGATATTAATAACAATGGTTATGAAAAAGAGATGTATACCATTACAGGTAACAAAACTTTTTGGGCTGATGATATTGAAAAATCGACAACACTTTATCTCTCTTATCGACACCAAAACTATTGGGATAAAAAGACACAAGAACAGTATGGTGTTACGGTAAGCCGTAATTTTTCTATTATGGGTATAGAGCAGATTAATACTAACTTATCTGCCTTCCGTACTCAGCATAAAGGTAATACTGATGACAGTATTTCTTTTAATATTTCAGTTCCATTAGGAAGTGGTAAAAGCATTGGTTATAGCTTGCAAGACAGTAACGGAAAAGTGAACCAAATGGCCTCTTATTCTGATAATAGCAATTATAATAATCTATGGCGTGTCCGTGCAGGTTTAAGCTCAGACAATAAAGCCAATACTGATGGTTATTATCAACACCGTTCGCAATATGCAGAAATTAATGCCAATGCGAGCTATCAACAAGATAATTATGTTGCACTAGGTGCAACAGTTAAAGGCGGATTTACTGCAACACGCCACGGCGCTGCATTACATAGCAGTAGCATGACATCAAGTACTGCTCGCATGATGGTTGATACTGATGGTGTTGCAGGCGTACCATTTAATAATCAAAGCACAACGACAAACCTATTCGGTATTGGGGTATTAACTGACTTAACTAGTTATAACAATGTTGATGCTCGTATTGATGTTGATAAAATGGATTCAGATATTGAAACACACAAAGCCATTACTTCTGCCACATTAACTGAAGGCGCAATTGGCTACTATAAATTCCCTGTTCGCCAAGGTGAGCGCCTAATGGCCATCTTACAAACAGTCGATCAAAAACACCCACCATTTGGTGCCGAAATCACCAATAAAAACGGTGAAAATATGGGAATGGTGATGGAAGATGGTTTAGTTTATATCGCCGGTGTTAACCTTAATGAATCATTAAACGTGATCTGGGGTGGTAAAACCCAGTGTACGATTACAATCCCAGCTGCAATTAACGATCCACTAAAACATGAATTGTTATTATGTCAGGGATTTTAATGAATAAAATGAATTACTAGAGATAATTGTATGAACTCATTCAACACACTTAAAACGCTTTTTTGTGGCTCATTAATTGCACTTAGCATTGTGAGTACGACTCAAGCGGGCGTGTCATTAGATAGAACTCGCATTGTACTAATGGGCAACGAAAACTCAGCTAGCGTAAACCTAAAAAATACTAGCCCTGATATTCCTTTCTTAGCACAATCATGGGTTGAAAATGAACACGGACAAAAAATCGCTTCTCCTTTAGTCGCATTGCCACCTTTACAGCGTCTTGATGGTGATCAAAAAGGCGTGGTTAGAATTACCAAAACAGCAGAAATTGGTCTTTTGCCACAAGATAGAGAATCACTGTTTTATTTAAATGTGCGTGAAATTCCACCAGCACCAAAACAAGCTAACGTGTTGCAAATGGCAATGCAGTCTCGCATTAAATTATTCTACCGCCCAACAGCCATTATTCCTGAAAAGCCAGGCATGGTTTGGCAAGATCAATTAGTGTTTAAAAAACAAGGCAATCAATTTATTGCAGAAAATCCGACACCTTATTACATCACAATTATCGGGCTTTCTAATAAGTTGAATGGTGAGGATAGCGATAAGTTAACTACCTTCCCTGGTTTAATGGTTGCGCCTAAAGCATCACTGGAAATTCCAGTTAAAACCAGTAACGTCAATCAATTTTACATGATGTATGTAAATGATTACGGCGGACATCCAGAATTAAAATTTGTTTGCCAACAAAATAGCTGTAAAGCAGCACCTAAAGAACAACAACCCAAATATTAATTAACTTGACGCCGGTAGGAATAAAATGAAATTAACAACAGCAAATTTTTATTTCAATACGCTAAAATTACTTTTTACTGGCGCAATGTTATGTACTCCAGTTGTGGCATCTGCTTATATTCATGGTGAAGTTCGCACTGTTGGAGGCCCTAATATTTTTAGAGTTGCATTAAATAACGCAACATTTCCTAATAACCGACCTGGCGAAACGGCCACAGTAAACTTTTCTTTGCCTGACAGATATTTAGCAACGGTTTATTGTCCTAAAGATCCTTTAGTTCCGAATTCTCGCACTTATTATATGGCAAATTCTGACCTACGCTATTTAGGCAATAATTACTATGAACTGAATGAATATGTCGATGTTCAGATCAAGTTTTCTATTTGGGGTCCTGAATCACTTCCTACTGTTCCTTTTATTGAAAAACCGAACAATCGAAATGGGCAACAAGGCTGCAGTGTCCCTGAATCACCAAAACCCAACATGTCATCAGGAAGTAGTGGTGTATTAGTCTTTCGCTTGAAAAAACCGATTATTAATGGGGTTTCATTAACAGGACAAGCTGTAGCTCAAATGTATGCACGTGTAGGTAATGGCTTATATCAAGAATATGGCCCTGAGCCAATTTCAAAATTAGTGATTAGTTCAGGAATATTAACCACGGAAGATAGATGTACATTTAATAATGGCTCTCCAATTACCTTTGATTTTGGCAATGTCGGTAATACCTCTGACTATTTAAATGGTCAAAACTACAAGATCACGCGCAATATTCCCATCAAGTGTGAAGGTGGTAGTTTTACTAACCCTAACAGTAGAATTATGTTCAAAATTCAAACTGGGAGCTCAGGTATCGCTAGTTTTAACCCTAATTATCTTGGCACAACAGGACCTGTAGATAGAACTAATTTAGGTATTGTTTTAAGAGACAAATCAGGAGCGATTGTGCCACCTAATCAATATTTTTCTGTCGGGAAACTGAATAATTTTAAAGGAAACTGGGAAGTCACAGCAGCTCCTATCGCAAAAACAGGTAGCAAAATTACAGAAGGTGAATTTTCAGCACATGCCACATTAGTTGCGGAGTTTATGTAATGGAAAACCCAATAACAAAATCTGCTATTTCTCTTTTATTATTACTTTCACCTTCCGCTTTTGCTGTGACCGAGCTTATTGGTGGTGATATGGAATTTAAAGGTGTTGTGGTTGCACATGGTTGTACTATTGTTGCTGGTGATGAAAATAAAGTAATTGATTTCAAACAGATATCAGCAAAAGATCTCTATACTTTTCAAAAAAGTGAACCTGTTGCTTTTAGTATTAGTTTAGAAAATTGCAGTCAGGATATTTATAAAAGCGTCACGATTACGTTAGATGGGAAAGAGCATCCTACAATGCCCGATCACCTTGCTGTTGTTGGCACAGGATCTGAAGATCCTAAAAGTATCGGGATTGTATTTACAGATGTTCAACGCAATGTTATTCAATTAAAAAAGCCGAGCTCAACTCGACTTCTTAATAATAAACGTATTCAGTTTAATTTTATGACATATGTTGAGGCATCACCCTCTGCACTGAAAAATCAAACATTGCTCACTGGCCCATTCCAAGCACAAGCAACGTATACCCTTAATTATCAGTAAAAAGGTATTATTCTTTTATGGCTGGTTCAGTATTCATTATAACTGGACTGGTTTTTTGCTTTTTAAGTTGTTTCTTTTCAGCCCTTCTCATTTTAAAAAATTGGCTTAAAAGCTGTGAACACTCTTCACCTAATACACCTGATGTTATCTCAACTTTATGGTTCATTCCGGGGTGCTGTAAAATATCAATAAATGAACCAGCTGCACCTGTTTTTAAATCTGAGGCGCCATAAACTACGCGTTTTACCCGACTATGCACAATCGCTCCTGCACACATCACACAAGGTTCTAGGGTAATATAAAGAGTTGCATCGAGTAGACGATAATTTTGTAAATGCTTTCCCCCTTTACGTAATGCCATAATTTCTGCATGTGCAGTGGGGTCGTTATCGATAATTGAATGATTCCATCCTTTAGCAATGATTTTATTATCAACGACTAACACTGCGCCCACTGGTATTTCACCGATTTCTTGTGCTTTTTGCGCTTGCTCAATCGCTTTATGCATCCAATAAATATCATCTTTAACTTTATTCACAAGGATATCTCTTCATGATCATATAGCGGGATATTGTACCCTGTTTTCTATTGATAACTAAAGAGATTGTCTTGAATTGTTTATGACAAAGATAGCAAGATGAAACTTTAGTTTACGCGCGCTTCTGTGGCTAATTTGATAGCTAAAGCCCCTAAGATTGTTGCCATAAACCAACGTTGAATGAGTGCCCAACGAGGCCTTTGCATAAAGAATCCTGCAATAGAGCCAGCGGCAACAACAATCAATGCATTTACTGCGATGCTAATAATAATTTGAATACTCCCTAACACTAATGATTGATTTAAAACGCTGCCATTTTGAATGCTAATAAATTGAGGCAACAGTGATAAATACATCAATGCAATCTTAGGATTCAATAGATTGGTAACAAACCCCATAACAAAGAGCTTTGTTGTATTACCTGAAAGCAATTTTTTGGGATGAAAGATAGAACGCCCACCGGGTTTAATAGATTGCCAAGCTATATAAAAAAGGTAAATCGCACCACAAATCTTCAACGCATCATAAGCATAAGGTACAGCCATAAAAATGGCCGTAATACCAAATGCCGCTAATAACATATAAAAAATATAGCCGACAGCCACACCGATTAGTGAAATAAATCCGGCTTTTTTCCCTTGAGAGATTGAACGTGAAATCAGGTAAATCATATTAGGACCTGGAGTTAATACTAATCCCAAAGATAAAAGCGCAAACGTCCACATATTAAACAGTGTTGGCATAGAATACCCCTTATGTTATTGCATTATTTAACATCAATAACAGAGTATTAGGTGTGCGGAATACCACAAAACATACTCTTTATAATTAATATTTACTCGCTTCTACCTAGGATTTTTGATTTTTATATATATTACTGATAAATTATCGTAGCTTATAAGCTACAAATATAGTTGTTGATTCGTAGCTTTTAAGCTACATTTTGCCAATGAAAACGATCAAACATTACTTAACAATAGATGGCAAAGACTTATATGCTGACTATTTCAAAAAAATACGCGATCCTGTTGCTAAAGCAAAAATTGCATCAAGAGTAAATAGAATGGCAAGTGAGCATTTTGGCGATCATAAACCTTGCCGTGATAGTGTTTGGGAATTACGAATTGATCAAGGAGCTGGATATCGGGTTTACTATAGTTTAATCGATGGCGAAATTATATTGCTACTTCTAGCTGGAGATAAGCGAACTCAGGATACTGATATTAATAAAGCTATCCTATGTCTAAAAGATTATTTGAAGAGGTAGATTATGCCAAATTCTCGTTTGCATGATGATGCAATGGTCGAAATTTTACGTGAAGACCCCGATTTTGCTAAAGCTTATTTACATCAAGCCTTCCTTGATATAGATGAAGATGGTGGGCAAGAAGCTTTTCTTATGGCGTTACGCCATGTCGTAGAAGCCCGTGGAGGCATGGCAACCATTGCAAAAAAAGCAGGTGTTTCACGTGAAACACTTTACCGAACACTATCACCAACAGGTAACCCTACATTAAAAACACTACGCCATGTCATTAATGCTACTGGTTTTCATTTCTCCTCATTGGCAAGCGCTTAATATTTTATTTATATAATCTGATAAGCCATTTGAGTGATGTTACTTTAGGAAATGTCATATAAATGGTAATCTTACCCTCCCTTGCTTATCTCTCATCGAGCAAGAAGATTTGGGCGATATCCCCATTTGAATGATAAAACGCTATTTTATCGGATATAGCTACATAAAACTGATAGATGGTAACATATAAGTGCAAGATATAAGTTACTGAAATTTAATAATTTATATATTAAGTGACTGATATGGCTTTACTAATTACGAAGAAATGCATCAACTGTGATATGTGTGAACCCGAATGTCCTAATGATGCTATTTCAATGGGGGATGAAATTTATGAAATTAATCCTGATCTTTGCACTGAATGCGTAGGACATTACGATAAACCGACTTGCCAATCGGTTTGTCCGATTACTAACACGATCATCACTGATCCTACTCATACTGAATCTCAAGATGAATTATGGGAAAAATTTGTGTTGATCCACCATGCAGATAAGATCTAAACCTTAGTCAATGATTTTGTGGGTGATAAATCTAAGAGAACTATTTTTCTAAAATAACTGTCGCACAAGCATAACGCTGTTCATCAGCAAGTGTTACGTGAATAGAGTTTATCCCCGCTTTCTCTGCCATCTCTTTTGCAACCGCTAAAAAATGCAGTGTAGGTTTGCCTAACTCATCATTACGCACTTCAAAATGATTAAAAGCCAATCCTAAACGGATCCCTGTTCCTAATGCTTTTGCCGCCGCCTCTTTTACTGCAAACCGTTTAGCTAAAAAGCGTATTGGCTGTTTATGGGATTGATAGATTTCCCATTCGGTATCAGTAAGAATGCGACGAGCAAGGCGTTCACCAGAACGCCCTATAATATCTTCGATACGCGATATCTCGACGATATCCATACCTAAGCCAACAATAGCCATTAGCGACGCGCTTCTCGCATTAAGCGTTTCATTTCTTCAACCGCTGGTGCTAATCCACTAAATACGGCTCTACCAATAATTGCATGACCAATATTCAGTTCATAAAGTTCAGGTAATGCGGCAATACGTTGTACGTTGTGGTAATGCAAACCATGTCCCGCATTCACTTTTAAGCCTTTAGATGCGGCGTAAGTCACTGCATCACGAATACGGACAAACTCTTTTTCTTGAGCCATTTCATCTTCAGCGTCAGCATAAGCACCAGTGTGGATCTCAATAAAAGGTGCACCAACACGATCGGCTGCGTTAATTTGCTCATGGTCAGGGTCAATAAACAGAGAAACTTTGATACCCGCTAAAGATAAGCGTTTAATTGCATCAGCAACTTTTGCTTCATTGCCAACAACGTCTAAACCACCTTCCGTTGTCACTTCTTGGCGTTTTTCAGGTACTAAGCAGCAAAAATCAGGCTGAGTTTGACAAGCTATCTCAATCATCTCTTCAGTAACTGCCATTTCCAGATTTAATCTTGTCTGAACCGTTTGGCTTATCAACATTAAATCGCGATCAGTGATATGACGTCTATCTTCACGTAAATGGATAGTAATACCATCAGCACCAGCTTGTTCTGCAATAAAAGCCGCTTGAACAGGATCGGGATACGTTGTGCCTCGGGCATTACGAAGGGTGGCGATATGGTCAATATTAACGCCAAGTAGAATATCAGACATGCTCTTCTCCTGAAAAATAACGTTGCATTACCTTAGTTTACACATTCCATAGAGAAGAAAAAGACAATATTACTGTTCTGCCATCAATGCTCTTTTCTTTGGGGATTTTTTAATGGCAAATTGTCTAAAAAGTTCTCTACTTTTTAATGGTTTTCCGCCTAAATAGGGCTTCAATGCCATTCGAGTAAACCTTTTCGCCGCTTTTAATGTTTCAACAGTAGGAAATTCGCGACTGGCTAAGGATTTTAATTCAAATCCAGTAAAACTATTATGATCAACCACTAAACTCGCAATAAAACCTTTTTCTTCCCGATAACGATAGGTCATCGAATCTGAAACAGGCTCTCCACTTCCGGCACAATGCAGAAAATCTAATCCATAGCCAAGTTGTGTTAATAACGCAAGTTCAAAGCGTCTTAGTGCCGCTTCGGGTGTGGTATCGCTAGCAGCAAGAATTTGCAAACAGGAGAGGTATTCAAAAAAAAGTACACTATAAGACGTACCATTTTCTAAAACGCGAGACAATAACTCATTAAGATACAAGCCACTGTATAGTACAGAGCCTGTCAGTGGTAATGCTAAAGAGATAGGTTCAGCATCACGAAGTGTTTTAACTTCTCCTCGCCCACTCCAACGAATGAGCAAAGGAGTAAAAGGTTGAAGTGCCCCTTTTAAGGGTGAACGACGGCCTCGCGCACCTTTTGACAATATGCGTACTCGCCCTTCATTTTCAGTGAAAAAATCGAGTAATAAACTCGTTTCACTGTAAGGTCGAGCATGGATAACGAATGCACGTTGCCAGCCATCCACTTCAGTTACCTACTTTAAATCGTCCACATAGCCAAGGCTACGTAAAGCACGTTCATCATCAGCCCAGCCCGCTTTGACTTTCACCCAAAGTTCTAAGTGAACTTTGTTTTCAAATAAGTCTTCCATATCCATACGGGCTTCAGTACCAATTTTCTTGATTTTCGCACCTTTATTACCAATAACCATTTTCTTCTGGCCTTCACGTTCAACCAGAATTAATCCGTGGATATCATAGCCACCACGCTCATTGGTAACGAATTGCTCAATTTCAACAGTGACAGAATAAGGTAATTCTTCACCTAAAAAGCGCATCAATTTTTCACGAATAATTTCTGATGCCATAAAACGCTGAGAGCGATCAGTAATATAATCTTCAGGGAAATGATGAGTCGCTTCTGGTAAACATTTACGTACGATTTTCGCTATCGTATCGATATTCATGTCTTTTTCAGCACTAATTGGCACAACATCAAGAAAATCCATTTGTTGGCTTAAAAAGCCAATATGTGGAAGTAACTTGGTTTTATCAGTCACGTTATCCACTTTATTAATTGCTAATAAAACAGGGCAACGTAATGATTTTAATTTATTTAACACCATTTCGTCATCAGGCGTCCAATTGGTGCCTTCAACAACGAAAATAACCAATTCAACATCACCAATTGAACTGCTTGCTGCGCGATTCATTAGTCTGTTGATTGCTCGCTTTTCTTCGATATGCAAGCCCGGTGTATCCACATAAATCGCTTGGTAAGCACCATCTGTATCAATACCCATGATACGGTGACGCGTAGTTTGCGGTTTACGTGATGTAATAGAAACTTTCTGCCCCAGTAATTGGTTCAGTAGTGTTGATTTTCCCACATTTGGGCGACCGACTATCGCAATAAATCCGCAATAGGTTTGTTCTTCGCTCATTCAAGCTCCAGTTGTATTAATGCCTGTTCAGCAGCGGCCTGTTCAGCTTTACGACGGCTTGTACCCATCCCTTTGACAGGTTGTTCGATACCGCTTATCTGACAATGGATCGTAAACTCTTGATCATGGGCTTCGCCACGAACCTGTACCACAATATAAGAAGGTAATGGTAAATGACGGCCTTGCAGATACTCTTGCAAACGAGTTTTAGGATCTTTTTGCTTATCGCCTGGACTAATTTCAGCCAAACGATTCTCATACCAGTTTAAAATAATTTTTTCGATATTTTGAATATCACTATCGAGGAAAATTGCACCAATTAAAGCTTCCACCGTATCCGCTAAAATTGATTCGCGACGAAAGCCACCGCTTTTTAATTCCCCTGGGCCTAAACGCAGACATTCACCTAATTCAAATTCACGCGCTAATTCAGCGAGTGTATTTCCACGAACAAGTGTTGCTCTCATTCGGCTCATATCACCTTCATCAACACGAGGAAAGCGATGATAAAGTGCGTTAGCAATTACATAGCTTAGAATTGAATCACCTAAAAATTCTAAACGTTCATTATGTTTACTGCTGGCACTGCGATGCGTTAAAGCCTGTAGTAATAATTCATTTTGCGTAAAAGTATAGCCCAGTTTCTTTTGTAACTGGTTTATTAATAAAGTATTCATGTGCGATCAATTTCCATAACTTAATTTGAAGCACACGCAACAAATCTGTTTAAGACAACGAGAAATTATCGAGTTGGATAACAGAACTGTTGCGTTTGCACTGGCTCCTGTCAATAACAGGAGCCAATCATATTTAAAGAAGCGACACATTCTACACTTAGATAAGAAGGAATGCTGTCGCTATTTTGTTAATAATTACTTAATGCCACCGATACGGCTAAAACGAACGCCTGTTGGCCATTCATTCTCTACTTTTTCAAAGCTCATCCAAATTGTTGTCGCTTTACCTACTAAATTTTTCTCAGGAACAAAGCCCCAGAAGCGACTATCTGAACTACCGTCTCGATTATCACCCATCATAAAGTAATGACCTTCAGGAACAATCCACGTACCGACAGGTAATCCAGGTTGGATAAACTCAGGCATCGTCATATCACCAGGTATTGTCATAATACGGTGAGAGACTTTATCAATAGTTTCTACTCTTTCTTCTTCACGTAATTGAGTTGCTGTTGAAATAGGCTCCTCAATTGGAATAGATTTCATACCATTAATACGCTGACCACCCGGTACATTTTGTAATAATAACGTCCATTCACTTGGATAAGCAGTACCATAAGTTACTGATATTTCCTCATTACAAATGGCTTTATCACAATTTGGATAGATATGAAGTTTTTTCGACACCATATCATAAACAATTTTATCGCCCGGTAATCCAATAACACGTTTAATAAAGTCAGTAGAAGGATCACGAGGATATTTAAATACAGCGATATCGCCTCGTTTAGGTTTCCCTGTATTAATTAACGTGGTTTGTGTAATTGGATCTTTTAATCCATAAGCAAACTTTTCAACCAAGATAAAATCACCAACCAACAAAGTTGGCATCATGGAGCGAGAAGGTATTTGAAACGGCTCATACACAAATGAACGCAGAACCAAAACAATAATCAAAACTGGGAATAAAGAGCCTAATGTCTCTGCCCAGCTTGGTTTATTAATTGATTTTGCTAACTCTTGCTGATCCTCGGTCCCTTGCGTCATCTCTTGAAGACGCTTTAGTTTTGCTTTTCGGGCTGGCTTGAGCTTAAAGCGCTCAATTCCCCAAAAAACTCCCGTTATTAGCGTTGCCAGTGTTAGGATCAAGGCAAACGTGTTAGCCATGTTTTCTCCTTAAATTATTTATCTTTACCAACATGAAGAATGGCTAAAAACGCTTCTTGTGGTAGCTCTACGTTACCAATTTGCTTCATACGTTTTTTACCATCTTTCTGTTTCTGTAACAGTTTTTTCTTACGGCTAACGTCACCGCCATAACATTTGGCTAATACGTTTTTACGTAACTGTTTAACAGTTGAACGAGCAATAATATGGTTACCAATTGCCGCTTGGATAGCGATATCAAACTGTTGGCGTGGAATAAATTCTTTCATTTTTTCCACCAGCTCACGACCACGATAAGGTGCATTATCGTTATGTGTAATCAATGCTAAAGCATCAACGCGATCACCATTAATCAAGACATCGACACGTACCATGTTAGAGCCTTGGAAACGAATAAAGTTATAGTCTAAAGAAGCATAACCGCGTGATGTTGATTTTAAACGGTCAAAGAAATCTAATACTACTTCAGCCATCGGAATTTCATAAGTTAATGAAACCTGATTACCATGATAGACCATATTGGTTTGAACGCCGCGTTTTTCGATACATAAAGTAATTACGTTACCTAAGTATTCTTGCGGTAATAACATATGACATTCAGCAATAGGTTCTCTGATTTCTTCGATATTATTCAGTGGTGGTAATTTAGACGGGCTATCCACTAACACAATATCACCGTTAGTCATTTCAACTTCATAAACTACGGTTGGAGCTGTTGTGATCAGGTCGAGGTCATATTCACGTTCTAAACGTTCTTGAATAATCTCCATATGAAGAAGACCCAAGAAACCACAACGGAAACCGAAACCTAACGCTGTTGAGCTTTCTGGCTCATAGAATAATGAAGCATCGTTCAGGCTTAATTTGCCTAATGCATCACGGAATGATTCATAGTCGTCAGAGCTAATTGGGAATAAACCTGCATAAACTTGTGGCTTAACTTTTTTAAAGCCAGGCAATGGCTTATCTGCTGGTTTTTGCGCTGCTGTTAAAGTATCCCCAACAGGTGCACCTAAAATATCTTTAATACCACAAACAACCCAGCCTACTTCACCACAATTAAGCGTGGTTGTATCAATTTGTTTTGGCGTAAAAATACCAATACGGTCAATGTTATAAACCTGTCCCGTACTCATTACCTTGATTTTATCGTTTTTGCTGACTTTACCGTTTTTAACACGGATCAGTGAAACAACACCAAGGTAATTATCAAACCAAGAGTCAATAATCAGTGCTTGTAATGGAGCGTCTGCATCACCTTCAGGTGCTGGAATTTCTTTAACAAGACGTTCGATAACTTCTTTAACACCAATACCTGTTTTTGCAGAGCAACGCACTGCATCTGTGGCATCGATGCCCACAATGTCTTCAATCTCTTCAGCAACACGCTCAGGCTCTGCTGCTGGTAAGTCTATTTTATTTAAAACAGGAACGACGGTGAGATCCATATCCATCGCGGTATAGCAGTTTGCTAATGTTTGCGCTTCAACCCCTTGCCCAGCATCTACGACCAATAACGCGCCTTCACACGCAGCGAGTGAACGAGATACTTCATAAGAGAAGTCAACGTGTCCTGGGGTATCGATAAAGTTAAGCTGATAAACTTCACCGTCATCAGCGGTGTAATTCAAGGTTACGCTTTGCGCTTTGATTGTAATACCACGTTCACGCTCAAGATCCATAGAATCAAGAACCTGCGCAGCCATTTCACGATCTGATAAGCCACCACAAATTTGAATAATTCGATCTGATAACGTCGATTTACCGTGGTCAATATGTGCGATAATGGAAAAGTTACGTATGTTTTTCATTCTGAAATTATTTTTCTCTATTGCTTTGCTCTATAAATCTGGCTTTGGCGTCATTCATGGACACAAAGCGAAAACTCTATATTGCAGGAGTTATTATTGATGACGCATTCTACACACTAGAGACATTATACTCAAAGAAACGTTCATCAAACACAAACATTTATGCTAAGACTTACATTTATTTGTAATTTTTTGCGGGTAATTTCCAGATATAGAAACGTGTTAATTTAAGATAGATATTATTACAAAAGTAGCATGACAAGAATAATGGGGCTGATGCCCCATTATTTTAATCAACTCATTATTCTTGAAACTGAACTTTAAGTTCATGAGGAGGAAGCCCTATTTGCAATACAATAGGTTCAAAACCTTCATCTTTGCTCCACCAAGTCGCCACTTTTTTGGCAAATAAAAAACCAAGAGCACCACCCACAAGTCCACTGCAAAAAATAGCAAATTCACTCGAAAGCCAAAGGCTCGCAATGCCTGCGACAATAAATAAGCCAATAAGTGGCGTTAAATACACTAGCATTGCGGAAAGAAGTAGATTATTTTCAGGAATACCGACTTCCACTTTTTGCCCTTCAACTAAAGGTTGTGCAACGGGAAGTTCGAGTTGATGAACTGTCTCTGGCCCTATTTTATTTAATAAATAAGAGCCACACGCAGCGCGAGCTTGGCAACTACCACAGCCAGAAGAAGATCCGTAGCGTAATAACGCCCGTCCTTCATGCCAATGTATAACTGTTGCCCACTCTTTAACCATAACTTATACCCTTTTACTTTTTCGTAAATACAACACTATTAACTATTGCTTGTGCCGTAGGAAATGGTAGCTGACCAATAAAGGTAATTTCATTACCTTCTTTGTCATAGGTATAAATTGTATTACGACCATACCTCAACATTTTATCGCGTTCGGGCGAATTAACGTGTTGACCACTTTTATTAACATAAATAGAGAAGTCAAATAATCCATCACTAAATAAAATAGACTGACTAAACTCAGTCTCAGAAATTTGATGATTACTGCGTTTTACCTCTTTAAAACCTTCAGGCAATTGGCTAACCGACCAGTTATAAACCAAGGGCTTAGCTTTTGGTACAAGTAATAAAGGTGGCATATTGACGGTACGTAACGAATTAAGTTCTGCTCCGACTTCACTCCCTTCATTAACTGTAATCACTCGAAATTGTTCAATGATGTCATTATTCTTATCTAGTAGATCGACTCTTAAAGGTAGATATCTTTCTTCATCTATAAACAAGACATAATCATAACGGTCATTATTTTTTGATAGCACGCGAACAACTCGGCTTGGAATATCACCAATATGCGTTCTACCTGCATCAATAAAATTATAATAACCTGATAATTCATTGAAATCTTGGTAAATGATAGAAGGGATATAATCAACGATATGATCATTTCTTAAGCTGAAAGCATCTAAGCCTGGCTCAAAATAGCTGATCTCATCACCACGTTGAACTATTTCACGGCGAGTACTATCCATTTGCATTAATTGTGCAAGCGGTTTGCCATCGATAAGAGTGTGGCGGTAGCGAATAGGAACAATACCTTGAGAATTGATATTGATAAAAGATAATTCATAGGTAGAGCTTTGACTTGTCTGACCCATCTTTTGCAACAAAGCCTCGACACTACCTGTTTGAGGTTGCGCCAAGGCTTGTATCGGCATTGACAGGCTGCCCACCAGCAATAAGGTGGATAACCATGATTTTTTCATTACGACTATTTCATTCCCACACGTTATTTATACATTCACATCTATTACTGTGCAGCTACGGGTTGAGTTTCACCTTGAGCGCTAACTGGCGCTTCATTTTGTGGTGCATTATAAATGCGACGATCTAACTCATACTGTTGCAACATTAATCCAAGGCGCTGATTACGCTCTTGTAAACGTGTTTGCTGGTCTTTACCTAAAGTATCATTTTGAAGATTTAAGCTTACTGGTGAACCTGAACCCATAATAGGTTGAGTATTAAATACAGGTGTATCTACTTGGAAATCTTCAGAACCACTTTTTCCATTATATTGCTGAACACCAACAATAACAGCTAATGAAACACAAGCCGCGACACCGATTTGAGTTAACTGACTTGCCCAAGGACGTAACGTTTGTAAGAAAGAGTGCTGACGCCATTGTGATGGCGCAGGTTGCTGCTCTTGTTGTTGTTCAGGACTTATGCGAACAGGTTCATTCTCTAAAGCGAGCGCAACGCGACTTGCGATATCGAAGTGGACTACTTCACCTACATCACCACGCATTGTGTCACGAATTAAATGGTAGCGTTGCCATGTCTCTTTCATGGAGTCATCACGAGCAATTGTACCCATTAATTCTTTATCAAGAACTTCGCCATCCATAAATGCAGAAAGTTTTTCTTTTTGCATGTAAAAGTACCCTTCAGTCAATGATGGTTCACCCACAATTAAAACTCTTGTATTAATGGTTGAACCTTATTATCAATAGCTTCTCGCGCCCTAAAAATACGTGAACGTACTGTTCCGACAGGGCAATCCATAATGACCGCTATCTCTTCATAGCTTAGCCCGTCAAGTTCCCGAAGTGTAATAGCAACCCTTAAATCTTCAGGTAATGACTCTATGGTGTGAAAAACCACTCTCCGTAACTCTTCAGACAACATTAAATTCTCAGGGTTCGAAATTTCTTTTAGTGCATTGGGTGATTCGAAATTTTCAACATCACTCGCATCTAAATCATTCGAAGGCGGACGTCGCCCCTGTGCGACCAGATAATTTTTTGCTGTATTCACAGCAATGCGATAAAGCCATGTATAAAAAGCACTATCTCCACGGAAAGAACCGATGGCACGATAAGCTTTAATAAAGGCTTCTTGCGAAACATCTGGTACATCGCCCTGTGGTACATAACGGGAAATCAGGCTTGCTACCTTGTGTTGATAGCGGATAACCAGCAAATTAAAGGCTTTCTGGTCACCATTTTGTACCTTTTCAACCAACATTTGGTCCGTTAACTGCTCGCTCATTAGAGATGGACTCTCCCGAAGTCAAGCTTCGCACTATTTTTAAATGACTCCGTCATATTTACTCTCGTTATTCCTTCTCGTTTTTATGAGCTACAAGACTTAGAGCGCAAAAATAGTATGAAGTTCAATTCAATCATTATTTTAAGAGATGAATCACAAAAAAATCATCATGATGATCACCCAACCAAAATGCAATCTGCCAATAAAAAAACGATAACACAATGATATTATTTGAATATATACGATTACTTACAACAATATATATTATCTTAAACAAGATATTATTAAATATAGATTTAATAATATAAATAAAAGTCAGTCACCCAAGATTGGAACTTGTCGGTATAATGCCCTTCATTATTACGAATAATAAGTTCATCTATACTACATGCAACACTGCCTTGATTTTGTCTTTGAAATGCTAACAAAACTCGATGATAAGGCTTATCTGCACTGTCTTTAATATTAACGCGTTTCGCAACATTCCACTCTTTTTTTTCTGCAATTTCAATAAATTGCTCACCAATAGAATAAGGTAATACAACACAGAACAAACCATCTTCGGTGATAAGTGATTGCGCACTATCCAGTAATCCCTCATGCGTTAAAGTTTTGGTATAACGCGCTTGCTCACGAACATCATTACGACAAGCAATTGCTGGCTCAAAATAAGGAGGATTACTAACAATCAAATCATACTTATTTTGCGTTTGCTCTGCATAATGATGAATATCACTATGATGGATATGAATAAATGAATGCCATTGTGACTCCTGAGCATTTTCCGTCGCTTGTAATGCGGCTTTCTCATCAAGTTCAATGCCATCAATACACTCAATTTTAGTCGCTCGTTGAGCTAGCATTAATGCAATTAGTCCACTTCCTGTACCAATATCAAGTGCTCTTTTTACATTATCGATAGGCGCCCAAGCCCCTAATAAAACACCATCTGTACCCACTTTCATTTCACACTTATCATGAGCAACAAAAAATTGTTTAAATGTAAAACCACCTTTGCGTAATCCTGCTTTTTTCACTTTCTTTTGATTCATCTATTGGCTCTATTGATTTGTACAGCAATCTCTTTTTTATTGCTTATCAATCATGTCACGGAAAAAGAGATATATGATAAGATAACGTTTCTACAACCCCTATCTTAACATTAAACTATTTGTATACGATGCACGCTTATTTAGATTAAGCCTAAAAACAACGAATACCTTCGTCTATCGGTAATATATAATGTGATAGCGGTAAATCCTCTGGCTTTTAGCGGGGGATAATGTCAAAATCCGCGCCCTAAACAGAGGTATACAATGACAGCCACGACATTTTCCAGTCTTGAACTTGATGAAAGTTTATTGACCGCATTAGAAGAAAAAGGATATCAACGTCCTACAGCTATTCAAGCAGATGCAATTCCTGCTGCAATGGATGGACGCGATATTTTAGGCTCTGCGCCAACAGGCACAGGGAAAACTGCGGCCTTTTTGCTTCCGGCAATTCAACACTTGCTTGATTATCCACGTAAAAAATCAGGCCCGCCGCGTATTCTTATCCTGACACCAACACGCGAACTTGCTATGCAAGTTGCCGAGCAGGCAAAAGAATTATGTGCGCACACACATTTAGATATCGCCACAATCACGGGCGGTGTTGCTTATATGAATCACGCTGAAGTCTTCAGTGAGAACCAAGATATCGTTGTTGCGACAACAGGTCGTTTATTACAGTACATCAAAGAAGAAAATTTTGACTGCCGCGCAGTGGAAATGCTGATTTTAGATGAAGCAGACCGTATGTTAGATATGGGTTTCGCTAACGATATCGAAACTATTGCAGGCGAAACTCGCTGGCGCAAACAGACATTACTGTTCTCTGCAACACTGGAAGGTAATGCGGTTATTGATTTTGCACAGCGCATCCTCAACGAACCTGTTGAGCTTAATGCCGATCCTTCTCGCCGTGAACGTAAAAAAATTCAGCAGTTCTATTATCATGCTGATAATCTTGAACATAAAACAGCGTTACTTGCTGCATTACTTAAGCAAGACGATGTTAAAAAATCGATTGTCTTTGTTCGTAAAAGAGAGCGTGTAAGAGAGCTTGTCACTGCGTTAGAAAAACAAGGTATTAAATGCAGCTACCTTGAAGGTGAAATGGCGCAAACACAGCGTAACGATGCAATCAAACGTTTAGAATCAGGCAAAATGAATGTGCTTGTTGCCACAGACGTTGCTTCTCGTGGTCTTGATCTAGATGATATCACACACGTTTTCAACTTTGACTTACCTCGTACTGCGGATGTTTACTTGCATCGTATTGGTCGAACAGGACGTGCGGGCCGTAAAGGTATCGCAATTTCATTAGTTGAAGCTCATGATCACCCATTATTAGGGAAAATTGGCCGTTACGTTCAAGAGCCAATTAAATATCGTGTTGTTGCTGAACTACGTCCAGAAACCAAAGCACCAAGCCTGAAAGCAACATTCAAACCTTCTAAAAAAGTACTTGCTAAACGCAAAGCGAAAAAAGAAGAAGAGAAAAAAGCAGTTAAAGAAAAAGTGCGAACTCGCGATCGTAAAAATATTGGTAAACGTCGCAAAGCAGTTGCTGAACATACAGAAAAAAAATGTTGCACCTACTGCACCAGTAAAAGAAACGAATACTGATAACGAATAATCTGTGCTCTTTCTGAACCTATAAAAAAACCGTAGCTATATAATATAGTTACGGTTTTTTATTTTTTTCTTTTGTATAGAAAAAAAGCCCGATATTTTCATATCGAGCTTATTATTAACTTATTACTTTAGTGAAAATTACAGACTTTCTGTGAAAGTACGAGTAATAACATCACGTTGTTGTTCTGGAGTCAGTGAGTTAAAACGCACAGCATAACCAGAAACACGAATAGTTAATTGAGGATATTTCTCAGGATTGTTAACAGCATCTTCCAGTGTTTCACGGCTTAATACGTTAACGTTAAGGTGTTGACCACCTTCTACACGAACAACCGGTTTAGATTCTACAGGCACTTCACGATATTCGATATTGCCTAACTCTTTACGGTTAATCACTTGGCCTTCTTCAAAACCTTTTTTAGCACAGATGCAACGAGCTTCGCCGTTTTCATCATCTAATAACCAGAAAGAGTGTAATAAATCGTCGTTATCAGCTTTAGTAATTTGGATACCAGTAATCATTTCGACCTCCAATTTGGGCACAAAATCAAATTCCAATCTCATATCAGAACTTGGGTATTTGGTCTAACCAATGTTTCTGTCTACTTATATACCAGTATAAATGGCGCCATTCTTTGATAAATATCAATAAAATTCATAAGCACTTTATCCAAGAGGGTGCAAAGTGTTGTTTTAAATCAATAATCATTTATCACTGATTTGCAATTTTTTTTGTAAATTTTCAAATAAAAGTTGAGGACTCAATTAATTTTTATTTTTAGCCCGTAATATTTTCATTCCCTTGATGAAATCGGTAAGCTTAGACACTATAAGATATCAACAAGGATTTTAGGTTATGACTACACCATTAACTTGGCATGATGTGATAGGCGCTGAAAAAGAAAAGCCTTACTTTCATCAAATTATGTTTCAAGTCGCACAACAAAGAGCCGCTGGTAAAATTGTTTATCCTCCTCAAGAAGATATTTTTAATGCTTTTCGTTTTACGCCTTTTGATAATGTGAATGTAGTTATTTTGGGGCAAGATCCTTATCACGGCCCTAATCAAGCACATGGACTCTCTTTTTCAGTACGACCAGGCGTGCCAGCACCACCTTCATTAGTCAATATGTATAAAGAACTAGAAAAAGAATACCCTGATTTTAAACGCCCTAACCACGGCTATTTAGAAAGCTGGGCAAAACAAGGTGTTTTATTACTTAATACCGTATTGACGGTAGAGAAAGGCCAAGCACATTCTCACGCTAACTATGGTTGGGAGATCTTTACTGACGCAGTAATCGAACAGATCAATCAGCGTAGAGATGGGGTTATTTTCTTACTTTGGGGCGCTCATGCTCAGAAAAAAGGACGTTTTATTGATACAAATAAACACGTTATTTTAAAAGCACCTCATCCATCCCCGCTTTCTGCTCATAGAGGCTTTTTAGGTTGTGGTCATTTTAAACAAGCCAACGATATTTTACAGCAGCAAGGCCGCAAACCAATCAATTGGCATCTTGATCCCATTGAATAAAATTCCCCTATAAAACATAAAACCGCACAATAACAAGAATATTGAATAATCTTCGTATTGTGCGGTTTACTTTATCTACATGTAATAACTCATGTGATAACGAATGTTTTAATCAATGTTATTTAGAAACGATAACCATAGCTGGGCGCAGTAAACGGCCGTTTAAGGTGTATCCTTTTTGCATAACATCAACAACATGATTAGAGTCATGTGCTGGGCTATCAATTAATGTCATCGCTTGGTGAACTTCAGGGTTAAATACCACATTTTTTTCTTCAACCACTTCAATGCCAAATTTATGAACAGCATCTAAGAATGATTTCAGCGTTAACTCTAACCCTTCAATCATAGGTTTTAGCGATTCATTTTCATGATCAGCCGCAGATAAAGCACGCTCTAAATTATCAAGTACAGGCAGTAACTCATTAGAAAATTTCTCAAGCGCAAATTTATGTGCTTTCTCAACATCTTGTTGAGTACGGCGACGAATGTTCTCAACTTCAGCTTGAGCGCGGATCATTGCTTCACGCTCTGTCTTTTGAGATTGCTCAAGTTGTTTTTCAAGAGAATCAACACGCGCTAATGCTTCCACTAATTCAGCTTGAGCATTAAAGTCCGCTTGTGCTTCTTCGGTCATTGTTGGCTCTTGAGACTCATTCATTGCAGATCCCATTCCTTCTTTTTCTTTTGAGGCTTGCTCTTCATGTACATTTTGTTCTTTACTACTCATGAACATCTCCGCGTAGTTTTGGTATTCATCTTCATATTTAGTTTATTATGGGGATCAATAAACGGGTTTCAAGGAATTGGCGCAAAACGAGGGTAAAAAAATGCCAGATAATACCGTAACAGAAGAAAAACACTTTAAATGCATTGGCATTGTCGGCCATCCCCGTCATCCTGAAGCAATTTCAACGCATGAAATGCTCTATCATTGGCTATTGGCTCAAGGTTATGACGTTATTATTGATACACAAGTTGCTCAAGAACTAAAACTAGAAAATGCACAAACAGGTGATTTAACACAAGTGGGCAAAGTTGCTGATCTTGTCATTGTTGTTGGTGGTGATGGCAATATGCTTGGCGCTGCGCGCGTTTTATCTCGCTATAACATTAAAGTAATTGGCGTTAACCGAGGTAATTTAGGTTTTCTTACCGATCTCGACCCTGATAATGCCTTACAGCAATTAACCAATGTGTTAGCTGGGCACTATCATGAAGAAAAGCGTTTTTTACTTGAAGCACGCGTCTATGCTGAAGGTCAAAGAAATCGCATTGGTACAGCAATCAATGAAGTCGTGCTTCATCCTGGCAAAGTTGCTCATATGATCGAGTTTGAAGTTTACATTGATGATCGTTTTGCTTTCTCTCAACGTTCTGATGGCTTAATTATCGCAACACCAACAGGATCAACGGCCTATTCACTCTCTGCCGGTGGTCCTATTTTAACACCCAATCTTGATGCTATTGCGCTTGTGCCTATGTTTCCACATACCTTGTCAGCACGCCCTTTAGTTATCAGCAGTGATAGCCAAATTCGCTTAAAATTCTCACAAACAAATATCGATTATGAAGTCAGTTGCGATAGCCAATTAGTGTTACCCATTAAAGAAGGTGATGAAGTTATTATTAAGAGAAGTCGTCAAAAACTCAATTTAGTTCATCCGACTGATTACAATTATTTTAATACGCTCAGCTCAAAATTAGGTTGGTCGAAAAAAATGTTTTAATTTTTGTGCCTCACTACTTTACTGTATAAAAAACCAGTTTATACTGTATGTAATTACAGATATGTTTTTATACACAGGAGAGGCACTATGCTGACTCAATTAACCATTAGTCATTTTGCCATAGTCCGTGAACTTGAAATCGATTTTTCTGGTGGCATGACCACCATTACAGGCGAAACTGGCGCAGGTAAGTCTATTGCAATTGATGCACTAGGTTTATGTTTAGGTAACCGTGGTGATGCCAATATGGTGCGCCCAGGTGCAACTAGAGCCGATTTATGTGCACGATTCTCACTCTCTGACACGCCATCAGCACAACGTTGGCTTGAAGAACATCATCTTGATGATCATAATGAATGCCTATTAAGAAGAACTATCTCTGCTGATGGGCGTTCTCGTGGTTTTATCAACGGCACTTCCGTACCACTTTCACAATTAAGAGAGCTTGGTTCTTTACTTATCCAGATCCATGGACAACATGCTCACCAACAACTTCTAGAGCCTCGCTATCAAAAACAACTGCTTGATATCTATGCCCATGAACCGGCTTTATTAAAAAGCATGAAGTCGGCTTATCAAACATGGCATCAAAGTTGCCAAACTTTAGCCGCTTTTCAACAACTCTCTTTAGAACGAGAAGCAAGGCAACAACTGGTTGATTACCATTTAAAAGAACTCAATGAATTTCAACCAGTACAAGGCGAATACCCAGAATTAGATCAAGAATATAAACGTCTTTCTAACTGCGGGCAATTTTTGACTTTAAGCCAAAATAGCTTACAAATTTTAAGCGATAACGAAGAGCAAAATATTTTAAGTATGCTCAATGTGGCTAAACATGAAATTGCTGAACTGACCTCTATGGAAAGTCAGTTCAATTCACTATTAGAGATGCTGGAAGAAGCTACTATTCAAATTAGTGAAGTGAGTGATGAACTTCGTCATTATAGCGATCGCTTAGAGATGGATCCTAATCGCTTATTTGAAGTTGAAAAACGCATGTCTAAGTACATTAGTTTGTCACGTAAACATCGCGTTGCACCTGAAGAATTATACGATCTTCATCAGCAATTAATTGAAGAAAAAAATGCCCTACTTCGTCAAAATGATGATTGTGACGCTTTAATAGAACAAGTTAAAGCTGACCATTTAATTGCATTAGATGTCGCAAAACAGTTACATCAGGTTCGCCAGCAGTATGCGAATGAATTAAGCCAGCTTATCACCAACAGTATGCATCAATTATCAATGCCTCATGGCTATTTTACTGTTGATACTCATTTTGATGATAGCTCACTGCAAATCGATGGTGCCACAAAAGTTGAATTTAATGTCACTACAAACCCAGGACAACCGCATCAAGCCCTTTCTAAAGTTGCTTCTGGTGGTGAATTATCACGTATTGCACTTGCAATCCAAGTGATCACGGCGAAGAAAATGGATACGCCTGCTCTTATTTTCGATGAAGTTGATGTTGGTATCAGTGGTCCTACTGCTGCTATTGTGGGTAAATTATTACGCGAATTGGGTGAATCAACTCAAGTAATGTGTGTCACTCACTTACCTCAAGTCGCGGGTTGTGGTCATCAACACTATTTTGTCAATAAAGAGACAAATGGTGAAGAAACTGAAACAACCATGAAACTATTATCGAAAAAAGAACGTCTACAAGAGCTCGCTCGTTTATTAGCAGGTAGTGAAGTCACCAAAAATACCTTAGCAAATGCGAAAGATTTGTTGGCTGCATAACGATTAACAAACTTTTATTGATATTTAGGGTCATAGGCAGAGCGTGAAAGGTTTTCAATTGCTGCGTTGTCGATTATCATCGTCACTATGACCCTAAAAGGAATGTAATAATCATGCGTTTTAAACTGTTAAAAGTTGCCGCCTTATCTTTAGTCGTAATGACTTCAGGTTGCTCTATGTTCGAGAGACTGGTTTATCACCCAGATATCAATCAGGGAAATTATTTAACGCCAGCCGAAGTCGCAAAAGTTCAGCAAGGAATGACACAGCAGCAAGTTCAATTTGCCCTTGGTACGCCAATGCTAAAAGATCCTTTCGGAAGCCAGACTTGGTATTATGTTTTCCGTGAAGAGCCTGGTCATCAGAAAGTACGTCAAGAGACTCTTACCCTGACTTTTGATAGCAATGGCATACTGACTAAGATTGATAAACAAGGCAATATGCCTAACTTCTCAGCACCTGAAACAAAATCGTAATGCGATAACAGCGCTAAGAAAGCTTAGTTTTGTATAGATTGGCAAAAACGAATTGCACCCCATACGTTAGATTTGACGTTGGGGTGTGTTTTTATAAAGAGAAATTGCTTTATAACAGTGTTGTCTTGTATTGTGTCTGTCTGTAATCAAACGGCCTATCAATGCAATATATGATGCTCACCCCTATTGGGCAAAAAGCATAATATTAATCCGCTTTTTGTCGCGCTTTCTCAGCACGTTTACGACGCATTTCTTTAGGATCGGCAATTAAAGGTCGATAAATTTCAACTCTATCACCGTCTCGCACATTATCGCTTAACTTTGCTGGTCGACTATAAATACCCACTTTATTCTTAGTCAAATCAATATCATTACAAATCGTTAAGATATTTGAAGCAATAATGGCTTGTTCAACAGTATCCCCTAATGTTAGTTCCACAGGGATAAGGTACTGTTTGTCAGGTAACGCATAGGTTACCTCTACCCATATTTTAGTCACGATAGATCTCTTTCGCTCTGTGAGTAAACGCCTGCACCATATTGTTCGTTAAATCCTTAAAAATACGACCAAAGGCTAACTCAATTAATTTATTGGTAAACTCAAAGTCTAGCTGAAACTCTATCTTACACGCATTATCATCAAGTGCGGTAAACACCCATCCCCCAGTTAATTTACGAAAGGGACCATCAACAAGACGCATATCCACACGTTCATTTGTCTTTAAAAAATTATGGGTAGTAAATGTTTTACTGATCCCTGCTTTAGAGACATTTATTGATGCAATCATTTCTTCTGGTGTGCTTTTGATCAGTTTACTTCCAACGCATCCTGGTAGAAAATCAGGATAAGTAAGAACATCATTAACCAGTTTAAACATTTGCTCTGTACTAAAAGGGACAAGAGCAGATCGACTAATCTGAGGCATAGTTATTCCTGTACGACAACACTGTGCGGATCATATCATTGAACAGTGACTAATTTAAAATCTAATGGAATATAGCTTAAGTTTTATGCAATTGAAAAGAAAACAGTCGGTTAAATGATTTCTTTCTATTGCTCATACAGTATAATGTGGACATTATGACAAAGAAAAAATCACACAAACCTGGTTCTGCGACCATTGCGTTAAACAAACGTGCTCGCCATGAATATTTCATCGAAGATGAGATTGAAGCGGGCTTGGCGCTCCAAGGCTGGGAAGTTAAATCACTGCGAGCCGGTAAAGCAAACATCAGTGATAGCTATGTTATCATGCGTGATGGCGAAGCTTATCTTTTTGGTGCAACTATTACTCCTTTAAATGTTGCATCAAGCCATGTCGTTTGTGATCCGACACGTACCCGTAAACTATTATTAAAACAGCGTGAACTTGATAACCTTTATGGTCAAATCAACCGTGATGGTTATACCGTTGTTGCACTTTCTCTTTATTGGAAAAACGCTTGGTGCAAAATCAAAATTGGCGTTGCAAAAGGTAAAAAAGATCACGATAAACGTGAAACCATTAAAGATCGTGAGTGGAAATTAGACAAAGCACGTATTATGAAAAATGCTAACCGCTAAATTGCGTTAAGTACTAGCAATGACAAGTATTTTTCTGATATACTCGCTGTCAACAACTTGGGGCTGATTCTGGATTCGACGGGATTTGCGAAACCCAAGGTGCATGCCGAGGGGCGGTTGGCCTCGTAAAAAGCCGCAAAAAAGATAGTCGCAAACGACAATCAATATAAAGCACTAGCAGCTTAATAACCTGCTTTGAGCCCTCTCTCCCTAGCTTCCGCTCTTAAGACGGGGATAAAGAGAGGTCAAACCCAAAAGAGATCGCGTGGATGCCTAGCTTGGGGTTGAAGCGTTAAACTTAATCAAGCTAGCTTATTCATGGCGCGTCTGTCCGCAGTGGGTAAGTGAAATTAAAGATAGACTAAGCATGTAGTACCGAGGATGTAGAAATTTCGGACGCGGGTTCAACTCCCGCCAGCTCCACCAAATTTGGTGGGTCAGTGGTAGGACGACGGTTTCAAAAACAAGAAGTTAGCGAAATCATCAAGACTACACACTGACACAGATAGGACTCTAAATCATACGCAAATCGTAGGCGGATTATTTAGAGTTCAAAAAGGCTCACTTCGGTGAGCCTTTTTCATATAGGAGACCAAGAGTGGATACAGTTAATAATATTTTATCAAATTCCGCGCTGGGTACAGTGATTGGGATCATTGGTATTCTTATAGCCATTTTTATTTATGTTTTAACTCGTAAAGTTTATAAAATCTCTAGCTGCCATGAATTTTCAAACCTCATAAATAAAAACCACTCGAACCTACCACAGCAAATAAGTGTAATGTATGATGGCTCATTAGTAGAGAGTGTATCTTCTTCTGAATTTGTTATTTGGAATTCGGGTAACTCTGTTATAACAAAAAGTGCATTAGCTACTAAAGAACCACTAAGAATTGAATTTAGCAGGGAAATTCAATTATTGCGTTATCAAGTAGTAACATCAAATAATCCTATTAATAATATAGAGCTAAAGACTGACAGCGAATATCCTAATTGTATTCTTATTGATTTCGATTTTATTGAAAAAAATGAAGGTGCTAGAATAGAAATTCTCCATACTGGAGATAAAAACGATGTTAAGGAGAAAGGAAAACTAATAGGTGTAAAATCTATTTTTAGTAAACAGAAAAAACTATCAATAAAAAAGAAAAAACCCAAAAAAACTTTTAGTAAAAAAGTATTAGATGTAATTCTTTTATTGTTGTCACTATTGTTTCCAATAATGATCCTATTAATGATTATTTACTCATTCGCATCTCCAGAAGCTTTTATTTCTACAGCCCGCCCCGTTAGAGATAGTAGTTCTCCATGGGTGATGCGTATTATGGGATTTTCCGTGATATGTGTATTTATTTTTCAATATATTAGCCAGCGCCCCCCTTACCCATCAAGTTTAAAAAAGCCTTAAATTAATATTATATTACACACCGTCATGGGGTGTCGGGGAGAGGAAGTTCAAATGCTCTCGTGCCGACCAAAAAGATTATATAAACCAGCCTGTTATGGCTGGTTTTTTATGCCTGCTTTCCTTATGGGGGAAGCTATGGGGAATTACTGGGGAATCCCCCCCCGTTTTTTGACACCGTTATAGCAGCAAAAAACAACGCTTTACATCACTGGGCAATCATCAAACTCTCCCGTTCTGGCATCATTGATGATGTACGTAATCCCCTCAAAACAGGATGCGGTCCCGTATACCCTCCTTCATATTCAGGTAGCTCTTTTCTTCGCCCATTTTCCAAGTTGATCAGATGCTGAGTTGGGTATAGGCGATAACGCTTTATCCTGAGTTCCCCCTTCGATAGTACACACAAGCAGCGAACCATCACATGGAGAAAGCGAAGAGTCGACCACTAGCAAGGCCCCTTGTATAAAGCCTTCACGAAAATGAGAGCCGCAACTCGCGTAAAGTAAGTCGCAGCAGGCTTGCTGATAAATAACCTATAAAGGAAATACTTGTTTCAGCGAAATCAGCAGCTGTATTCCCATATGAACTAATTCTGCTCATGTCTTGTCAATCCTGATAGGAATTCAGTTGTTTCGGATTATCACAAAAGTACCGCAATTGGCCCTATACATGATTGATCACCATATTAGTTTAACTATGTTTACGGTGCTTAGAATGCCTTTGAACGGCAAAACGACTTAACTTGCCTTTGTATGATTCTTTAGATAATTTAGCTAAATTATATAGCAAATTACTTTGTACAGGCTAAAGATGAACGAAATTGAGATTTACACGCGTATTAAGCAGGTCTTGGACGACACTCCTCGTAATCAATATACCGCCGAGATGCACCTACAAATGATCAAATATGCTGATGAGTTGGATAACATCACCTCAAAAAAGTTTTGCGAAGGAGTTAGTTTACGAAGCAGCTTTGGCACTGAGTTCAGCAAAATACGCAACTTGACCCAGCGCTTGAAGGCTGCAGGTCTTGATACGGCTAAGCTTTAACTATTCATATATAAACGTATCAAGCTCAGGCTAGCACTCGGTAAGTAAGGAATAACGATGGTCATTAAAAAAGCTGTTCTTTACACCTCCCTCATAGGTAGTAGCGATGAGTTGCTAGCTTGGATGATTACTATTAATTCAAAGGATGAAATATGAGTATCCAAATAGATATTGTTCGTATCTGTGGCTTTCGAGGCATATCTAATATCGAATTAGCCTTACCAAGAGTTACCGTATTGCTAGGGCAAAATAATGCTGGTAAAACATCGATTATAAAAGCTCTACAACTAGCCATGGGGGACTACTCAAGGTATTTAGCTGACGAAGATTTCCATATAGGCGAAGATGAAAAACGCCAAGAAACTATTACAGTCGACCTTCGGTTTATAGCTGTTGATAATGATGCGAGAGCGAGAGAGTTTTCAGAGAATTGGCAACAGGTATTTGGCGATAAAATTCAGTCAGAGCCTGATGGGAAGCAATTCGTAGCGATACGTACTATTGCAAAACCAGATCGAGTGAAAGGCGGCTATATTGTTGACCGGTTTCATTTAGATGAGTGGCCAGAACCTAGTGGATGGCAAAATGTTCGAGTTAGCAACAAGAATAGATTAGGCAAACGATTGGAGTCTGTACCGTTCATTTCGATTGATGCCCAAAGAGACATCCATAATGAACTAAAAGAAAAATCTTCTTTTGTGGGTCGTGTTTTATCCAGTGTTGAATATGATGATAAAGATGTAGCTGAACTAGAGCGGATGGTAGCTGAAGTTAATAAAGAAGCCATAGAAAAAAGCGAGCCACTTAAGCGATTGAAGACTCATCTGGATAATATGAACCAATCGTTTGAAGGCTCAGGCCAAACAGAGCTTACTCCGTTTCCGAAGAAAATTCGTGACCTGTCAAAGCGGTTTAGTGTGAATTTCGGTGAAAATGATAGAAGCTCATTTTCTATGGAATACCACGGGATGGGTACACGTAGCTGGGCGTCCATGTTGACAGTAAAGGCATTTACCGAACTGTTGGCCAAAAATCACGAAGAGGAAGCCGAACCATTTTTCCCAATTATGGCCGCTGAGGAACCAGAAGCACATCTGCACCCGAACGCACAAAGAACATTGTATAGGCAACTCGTAGATATGCCAGGACAAGTGATTATCAGCACTCACTCGCCGTACATTGCTGGCCTAGCAGAGTTACATGAAATAAGATCTCTGAGCAAACGGAAGAATTCAGTTCAAGTATACCAGTTGAGAGATGAGTTTGAAGATGATGATCTGAGGAGATTGAAAAGAGAGGTAGTCCACTCCCGTGGTGAACTATTATTTTCCAAAGCAATAGTTCTTTCTGAAGGAGAAACTGAAGAGCAAGCCTTACCTGAGCTGTTTGGTGCCTATGCAGAAAAACACCCCTTCTCACTCGGAATTAATTTTGTCGGTGTCAATGGCTCAGGAGCGAAGTATCGCCCATTTCTCATTTTGGCGAAAGACCTCAACATACCAGTATTTATATTTAGTGATGGAGAGCCTAAAACGATTAAAGATCTCAAGAAAAATTATGAAAAAATTTTCGGAGCTACTGACATAGAGAAAGCCGATAATATCACCATACTCGATGGGACTGATTTTGAGGGATATTTGTTGAGTCAGGGCTTTGGCGATTTGATAGAAGAAACTATCAATAAAGTTGACGGTGATGGTACCATAGACAAGTGGATCGAGAAAAAAGATGGAGTGCTTTTAAAACGAATCAAAACTGATAAGCCAAGTTGTCAAACCTGTAATCAGCCTATTTTTAAGGATGTGCTACGAGATTACAAAGGTGATGCTGGGCGAGTTCGCGCAATCCTTGAAATTCTTGATTCAAGCAAACCGCTTTATGCTAAGGCAATTACAGATAACCTGATTAAATTGTCAGCAGATAATTTTCCCGAGAAGATCATTGAATTATTCAAAAAAATTGAGTCTGGAGTCTGATATGAACCTATCAAATGCTCAGCGTCAGATTGTTGAAGCTCCTATGAATTTAGCTGTCCAGGTGCTTGCATCAGCTGGTTCAGGTAAAACACGAGTGTTAACAGAGCGTGTTCGTCATATTTTGGATAAAACTAAAAAAGAAGGCATCATAGCTCTTACCTTCACGAATAAAGCAGCGGAGGAAATGAGTGCACGTTTAGCTGACTTTGAACAAGTAGAAGATAGGGTTTGGATCGCTACAATACATTCGGTAGCACAGCGTATTTTGGAGAAATATGGACACACCGTTGGTTTACCCACGGAGTTACACATATATGATAGAGACAAAGACCGAATGGAGGTCTTCATTCAATCTTTACGTGAAGATGGCATTAATATAGATGAGTATCTAAATATCACTGATTCAAGAGAATTAAAAAGCAGAGAGAAAAATCTGCAATCCTTTATGGATATATTCTCGAAAATCAAACGAGAGTTACTTACAGATCTTGAGGTGGCCGAACTATATCCAGATAATAACATCTGGAAAATATATCAAGACTATCAGTCAGCGTTGCTTAATAGTGGCGGTATCGACTATGACGATATTTTGGTATATGCACATAAAATCCTCTTAACACATGATTGGATCGCAAAAATATACCGAGCCCAGTATAAACATATTTGCGTTGATGAAGCTCAAGATCTTAATAAAGCGCAGTATGAGTTTATCAGGGTTCTTTGCGGTGATGCTATAAAAAGTATTTTAATGGTAGGTGATCCTAATCAAATGATTTATGGGTTTAACGGGTCCTCGAAAGATTATCTCTGCACCAACTTTGTAGATGATTTTACTCCACAACGATTTGAACTTAAAGAAAATTATCGTAGTACTAAAGCTGTTATACGTGCAGCAAACAAATTACGGCCAGGCTCACAAGCAGAAATTGATTATGCCTTAGAAGGTGGTGTATGGATTTCAGAATTTGATACGGAAGAGGATGAGGCTGCTGCGGTTGTTGCCACTATTAAAAAACTTTTGAAGTTGAAAGTGAACGATGAAATTGAAGGTGAAATTTCATTGAGCAATATGGTGATAATTGGTCGTAATCGTTTTGTTTTTGGCAAGCTTGAAAGTTGTCTTAAAGAAAACTCAATACCATTCTCTTTGAGAAAAGGTGAGAAACAACTAGAGCCTTCAACTAGATTCGGTAAGGTATTAGACTATGCTATTCGCGTGAAACTGAACTCTAAAGATTGGGTGGATGGAAGAAAGTTATGTCAAGTATTGAATATTTCTGAGCCGAAAAATTGGACAGCTAATGTATTACGGGAAATGGCAATTCAAATTTCATCATCAGCTGACGAGTACTCTGATGTATTCGCAAAGCTTCTTTCTGCTGTAGATGTATTGGATGTTGAAAGCCCCAAAATCCCTAAGCTTGTAAAGAATTTTAATAGTCTACTAACCTCATTGGTTGAAAATCACAGCGGTATATCAAATGATAAAATCGAAGATATTAAGCTGAGTATTGAAGAGCTTGAAGAATTTAATCAGACTTGGACACGCTTTAAGCGAAAAGGAATCGGAGATTCGCTGGTTACATTTCGTAATGCATTAGCTCTTGGGCAACTGTCACACGATATCCTTGAGAATGGCTTAACATTAAGCACAGTTCACACCATGAAAGGCCTAGAAAAGGATATCGTATTTTTAATTGGTATGTGTGAAGGAGTTTTCCCAGACTATAGAGCGAATACTGCAAAGGAACTTGATGAAGAGAGAAATAATGCGTTTGTTGCCGTTACAAGAGCAAAGCGATGGCTCTACGTATCTTATCCTAAGCAACGAATGATGCCATGGGGCGACAGAAAGTTTCAGCGGAAATCTCGCTTTGTAACGGAAATAGAGTCATGAACAATATAGGCCAGCACAAGCGTGTATCCCAAAATCGTATTGTGCAGTTTTTTCAAATTGACTTGGGTTATAACGTTCTTGCTCGCCCACTTCAAGAGCGCTGTACTTGCAGCGCTCTTGGCTGTACTCCCTCGGTTAGTTGCGGTTACCTGTTTGAAACTAACCGTCGTATTAAGTACCCGTACAAATAGTACATCACCGTTCGATAGAAATTGAGGCTTTACTCAATCCTTCTAACGCCATATTAACGCAATCGCTTAATAGAAGGCTGGGTTCAAAAATAACGTCCTTGAGATTAGATTGCAAGGATTCAACAGCTAGCCTTACTTTAATTAAATCCAAAGTGGTTCCAAAATTTGCCACTTCATCGAATGCAAAATGTATATAGGGCTCAAGGCTACTAATTGATGTATGCCCAGTGTAGCAAACAACTTTTTAGTCCAAATCAAAAAACAGCAAAATAAACTTTAGGCCTAACAATAGGCCCAAATTAAAAGTTGAATTGGATTTTATTATTTTACAATCAATGTACTACAAGCTTAATTCAGACTCCGCCAGCTCCACCAAATTTGGTGGGTCAGTGATAGGACAACGGTTTCAAAACAATAAGTTAGCGAAATCGACAGAACTACACACTGACAATAAAAAGACTTTAAAGTGCACGCCCAATGCGCGTGCATTTTAAAGTTTAGAAAAGCTCACTTCGGTGGGCTTTTTTAGTTTCAATGACCAAGCAAATACATTCTTCCTCTTCAACTTTTATAGCATATTCATCATAAATTATTGCTAAACCCTAGCCGCATACATATAAGTTTTACAATTTTTTCTTAAGAATGAAAATACAAAAACGAGTAAATCTACTGTCATAAAAAATTTCTGGAATAAAATTAGTTACTTACTCTTTTACATAAAAGCTATTTAATAACAATGTTATGAGTCTCTAAAATCTATTATTACAAGGTCATTTTTAGTAAAAACTATCATATTTAATTAGCTCTATTAATCCTATATATGACTGGTTTAAAATAATACAAAATACCTATTCTAAAGAGTTTAAGAGGATCATAATGAAAATACTCTTAATTGAAGATCACGAAAAAACAGCCAATTGGGTTAAAAAAGGGCTAGAAGAAGCTGGATATACTATTGATATTACGAATGATGGTCGTGATGGCCTCTATTTAGCATTAGAAAATGATTACAAATTGATTATTCTTGATATCATGCTTCCCGGAATGAACGGTTGGAATATTTTAAAAATATTACGCACATCAAAGTCAGTCCCTGTGATTTGTTTAACAGCAAGGGATGCTATAGATGACCGAGTTAAAGGATTAGAATTAGGTGCAAACGATTATTTAGTAAAACCTTTCTCATTTTCAGAATTATTGGCAAGGGTCAAAAATCAATTAAGAGTTCAAAAAAATATTTCAACAATTATTGAAATTGCTGACTTAAAAATCAATTTATCTCGTCATGAAGTGGAGCGTAATAATATACAGATCCCAATGACTCGCCAAGAATATTCTTTATTACTTTTTTTTGCTTTACATATTAATGAAATATTACCAAGGACATTAATTGCAAGCGAGATTTGGGGAATTAACTTTGATAGTGATACTAATATTGTAGATGTTGCTATCCGTCGTTTACGAAAAAAAATTGATGATGGATTTGAAATCAAATTAATCGAAACGGTTAGAGGAATGGGATATAGGTTAAATGGAGTCAATAATGAAAACAAAATCACTGAGATTTAAAATTATCTTTTTATTTATCATATTGATGATTGCAAATGCAGGTTTTATGTCTTTAACGCTTTATCAATCGCTTAAAAATGAATTAATATCTCGTGATAATAACTTACTTGTAAATCGTGCAGACCAATTAGTAAAGTTAATTAATAGTGGAATTGATATCAAAACATTACCTATCTATTTTCAACGTATGATGGATATGCAACAAGATATTATTTATATTACGGATGCTAATAATAAAATTTTAGTTGATACTAATTCAGATATTTTATTTGCAGATCATCTAAAAACCACTGATACAAAGAATATAGATTTAAACATGATTACCTCCTGGGAAACAGAATCAGGTGTTCCTGTTTCGGCTATTAACTTTACAATAGAATCACCAATAGGTGTGCTAAATGTAGTGATCGCCAAAGCATCCTTTGTGCGCATCAGTATGCTAAGCGAATATTTAAGTAAAATATTGATTATCTCATTAGCTTCTATTTTATTTATGGGAATATTAAGTTTTTGGTTAATTAAACATGGATTGAGAGATATCCGTTTTCTTAGCCAAATTACGGCTAAAACAGACAGACATACTCTTAGCCAAACCATAAATATCTCACAACTTCCCAATGAACTGAAAAGTTTAGGTGACTCATTAAATATAATGAGAAAAAGGTTAAAAAATGATTTTGTAAAGCTAACTCAATTAGCCGATGACTTGGCTCATGAACTCAGAACACCCATTAACGCTATAAAAGTTCAAAATGAAATTATGTTACAACGCTCTCGTAGCGTAGAAGAATATGAATCAATTATTATTAGTAATATTGAAGAACTGGATAAACTTGCAAAAATAATTGAAAATATTTTATTTATCGCTCGTGCTGAAAATAAAAATATCATTTTAAATAGAGAAAGCTTGGATTTATCGGATCTAATTGATGAAATTTATAACCTATTTTCATTTTATGCAGAAGAAAAACAGATTACCTTATTAAAAGAGCCTACAACATTAACAGTTAGTGCAGATCACTTACTTTTTACTCGCATATTAATGAACCTCATATCAAATGCAATTAAATATTCTCCCGCTAATACACAAGTCGTCACTCAATGTAAAAAAGAAAAAAATCAGTTACTGATTTGTATCAGTAATATTGGTGATGAATTGAATCAACATGAACAAATATTTACTCGTTTTTGGCGTGGTGATAATGCAAGAACAACAGATGGAAATGGCTTAGGCTTATCAATTGTGCAAGCGATTATGACATTACATGAGGGTAAAGTCAGTTACGAGCGTATTGGAAAACATAATGTATTTATTTTAACCTTTCCATGCTAATTACGCGATATGACAAAATTGTCATCTTTTTGTCAGCTTTTTTATAAAACATCTCTGCATAATTAATTTATCAATCAAATATCTTCTTAATTATGTAGAGGTAACTTCATGAAAAAAAACAGGAAAAACAACCTATCAGAAATTACACCTGAATCTGTTTTTATGATGAAACGACGTAATTTACTAAAATTATTAGGCATCGGCGCTGCTGGAATAGCGGTTTCATCCACTGTAAAAGCCGATTTATTTTCATGGCTTACTGAAGATAACAAACCAACAATACCAAAATCATCCCGTAAAGAATTACAATTTATTCAACCTGAAGAATATCAATCTTCATTACAATTAACTCATGAAGATAAGGTAATTGGATATAACAATTTCTATGAATTTGGCCTTAATAAATCCGATCCTGCTAAGTATGCACACACAATGAAAACAGAAGAATGGACATTAACTATTGATGGTGAAGTTAATCGCCCACTTACTTTAAACTTAGACGATATTAATCATAAATTTCAATTAGAAGAACGTATCTATCGTATGCGTTGTGTTGAAGCATGGTCGATGGTCATTCCCTGGGTCGGTTTTCCATTAGCGAGCTTACTTTCTTTGGTTGAGCCCAATAGTCGTGCAAAATATGTTGCCTTTGAAACGCGTTATGCACCACAGGAGATGCGCGGACAAGATAGTCGCTTCATTGGCGGCGGTTTACAATACCCGTATGTCGAGGGATTAAGACTCGATGAAGCGATGAATCCACTCACATTATTGGCGACAGGGGTATATGGAAAATCCTTGCCAAACCAAAATGGTGCACCTATTCGCCTTGTTGTTCCGTGGAAATATGGATTTAAGGGGATCAAATCCATTGTCAAAATTCGTTTAACTGAGTCAATCCCACCAACAACGTGGAATCTTTCAGCACCGCATGAATATGGTTTTTATGCAAATGTTAATCCAGATGTTAGCCATCCTCGTTGGTCACAAGCAACAGAACGCTTTATAGGCACAGGTGGATTAGGTCAAGTTACAAGACAACCAACATTATTGTTCAATGGCTATGGCGACCAAGTCGCACATTTATATAAAGATTTAGATTTGCGGAGAAATTTTTAATGCAACCAATATATGGAATAAAAGTTAAGTTATTAAAAACCATATTCCATCTTATTGGTTTATTGGCTTTCACTTGGCTTATTTATACAATTTATACGCAAAATTTCAGCGCAGATCCTTCAAAAGATATTCAGCATTTTACTGGAATTACAACGTTACGTTTATTAATTATATTAGCTCTGATCCCTATGGTTGCCTTTTACTTAAAATTAAACACATTATTTCAAGTAAGAAAACTATTAGGATTATGGTGTTTTTTTTGGGCTAATTTACATTTAGCAAGTTATCTGCTACTTGAAATAGGTTGGGAAAATATTACTTTCTTTTTTAGCGAAGTTTTTTCCCGTATTTATCTTATTATAGGCGCTTTATGTTGGATAATTTTATTATTGATGGCTATAAGTTCATTTGATTGGTTAAAAAATAAATTTAATCAAGAATGGAAAAGAATACATAGTCTGTTTTATCCACTCTTATTATTAGTCTGTATTCATTATTTTTTATCATTAAAATCGCCAACACCAGAGCCTATTATTTATCTAATTATTATTGGATTAACTTACCTTTTTCGCTTTTGGCAACAGAAAAAAAACAAATCAACTAATATATAAAATAGCCTACCCACCAATTTAATTCTAATATTATATAAATGATCTTGTTAAAGCCTCATTTAAGAGGCTTTAACAAATTGTAATAAACTAAATAGTTGCCTATCAATTCAGTATTAGAAATACAATGATATATCCATAGAAAAATTACGCCCAGGAGCAGTAAAACGTTGTAAACCAAGACGATCACGATCTATTTGATTTGTTGTACCAAATTCTGGCAGACTTCTTAATGCATCCCAAGTACTATATTTTCTATTAAATAAATTAAAAACCCCAGCACGTAATACAATATTTTTATTTACATTATAGTAAGCTGTTGTGTCAAATATAGTATAAGAATCACTAAGATATGGCCATTCACGACCATTCCGTATTGCTTGATTACCTTCTTTTCGTGCTGAATAAGTCATAAATATCCCTGCACCATATTTTTTATCCGCATTATCATAAGATAAGGAAGAAACCCATTTAAAAGGTTGTACAGAAAGTAATGAATCTCCAGAAGCATCTTTTCCGCGTGTATAATTAAATGTATTACGCAATATATATGTATTATCTAAGCCGAATATTTTAGAAAGCCGAATTTCATTCGTTAGCTCAAAACCATAAACGTATGCTGAGGCAACATTACTATATTGAAGATGATTTTGTGGTAATGTTGGCTTATTCCAATAACTATCGCCCATATTAGGATCATACCACGGATTAGGAACTTGTTTTTCGCTCTGCTTAAGATCAATAAAGTTATTGTATTTAGTATAATATACATTTACTTTATTAAATAATTTATCATTATTATAACTTAATGATATTTCATTACTTAATCCTTTTTCTTGCTTTAAATTAGGGTTAGGCTCTAAGCGATTACGAGCATCATTACCTCCATAATCAAAATAAAGCTCTTGAGCTGTTGGAATACGAAAACCCTGCCCAATTTTATATTGGAAAGTATAATTTGGTGTTATGTTATAACTGGTTGATAATGCCAAAGATAAAGCCTGATAATGATTATCAGTGAGATCGCTATCTTTCGCTAAAGATAATTTAGCATTATCTGTATGATGAGAAACATTATCATATCTACTGCCTAAAACTACATTTAATTTGTCATCAAACATTTTTATTTCATCAACAAAAGCAATACTAATATCTTGAGTATATACAGGTCTGATGATGCTATAATTAGATTGATAAGGAACTTTAGGCTTTCCTAGATATTTAGTATCTATATTTTTATTGTTAAGTGTTTTTGTAGAATATGAAGTTCGTAGTGCTAATGAGTGCGTTGTATTAAATAAAGATAATGGCATTAATACTATTTCATTATTAATAAACCTACCATATTGAATGATATTCCTACTATTTTCTTCAAAAATATCATAATAATGACCATTATAATGTTCATCAAACGTAGAGCTAAATGCTTTTTGTTCTATTTTTTGCCAATTAAAGCTTGTCGTCATACTGTCAATATATCTTTCTGGAGTCCACGTATCAGAGAGTGTATATCTAATTCTTTTTGATAAATCATCACCAGTACGATAATAGGAAGAAAATAAGTACCAAGATTTTTCATCTGTATATGTTTTACCCTCACTGTATTCAAAAGTAGCACCTATTTTATGGTTTTGAATACCTAATAGATTAATTTTTGATAGTAAAGAATGACGCGTTTTTTCTTGAGGATCTGGTGTTCCCCTAGCAGAACCGAATATATCATTTTCATGTTTATAATTATTAGTTTCATGCCCATTACGATAAACATATAAGAGCATCCCTTCTACATCTTGTTGGGAAGTTGCAATACCTATCGTTTGCATTTTTTCATTATTTTTAGAAGTATAAACACTACGAGAAACAAATCCCCAATTACCTTCACTAATCAAATCAGCAGGATCTTTAGTAACGTATTTTACAGCCCCTCCTAATGCTCCACTACCTGAAAATATAGAATCAGCACCCTTAGATATAATTACAGACTTTAAATGTTCTGTTTCGATATCATTCATACTTCCATTAAAATAACCATAACCTTTATAAATGGTATTATCGAAGGTTTCTGCTTGAGGGATATCATCAACCTGTATAGCAACACGATCTTTATCAACACCTCTTATTGCATATCCATTATTACCAAAACGTCCTTCGGATGAGACACCGACACCAGGAAGATGGCGAACAATATCTTCCATGCTAAATATTAAATTTTTTTCCAATTGTTCTGAATTTAATGTTTTTTCATTAATTTTTTCTTCTTTTTTTTCAATCACATAAAGAACATCTTCAGATATAGCTTTATTATTAAAAAAAACTATCGAGGTAACAACTAGATAGAGTAACGTTTTTTTCATAAACACTCCTTAATTAATGTATTGAATGATAATTATAATCATTATCATTCAATTCAATAAAAGGAATTGTAATACAATTGAAAATTTAGTTGTTTTATCTAATTAATAACAAATTAATTATATTTATGTTTACATATATTAATTTAAATGCATTCTTTAAGAATAAAAAAGCACAAAATCATAAGTTGCAGTCTTAACCTCAATTGCCTCTTCCATACCTTTAATAATTAAATCAGCTAATTCACTCCAACTCATATGGCGTAGCCATTATATATCGCCATTACTTTTAACTATCTGTTTATGTTGTTTTATGAAAATCACTGGTAAGCCTATTACAAACGTCAAGATATGTCTGATAAACGGGCTTATCATCGAACAACACTCTATCACCATCATTGAAACCATCAATCTCATTACTTGCGAAAAGGAGAGAACTGGTAATCAACAATATATACCCCCATAGACCCTGTTTTTACTGTTACCCATACTGTTCCTTGGTTTTCGATTTTGAATTGCTAATACAAAGTAATTTCCACCGTTCTGTAGAAATTTCTTTTATCCATATACCGTAGTCACATCGGCCAAATTGGTTAGTGCTAAAGCCCGGCGATGTGATCTCATATTCAGTTTGAATATCAAAATACCCACAATGGTATTTCTTTATGGCAGAAAAATAGGTACTGCAAAGGTAATGTAACGACATCTAAAGCTAATGTCACAGGAAGTAATACTCGGGCAATTTTTTCCCCAAACGAGTTTAATTTAGTATGATTAATTTAACACAACTCACCAAACTAGATTTACGTTGGAACAACTTCACCAAAGAACCATCAATAATAAAAAAATTAAGAAATAATGGATGTATTGTTTTTATATAAAAATTAACTAATTAATTATATATCTATTCTCGACTATAAAAATAATTTTCCAGTGCTTCTTCCTATTTTAGGATAGATACACTGGATTTATTTTATAGCTAGGATCAAATCGGATTTCAATTTTAAATAAGTTTTCGAAATTAAAAATCTTTTATTTTCTCTAAAGAGTAATAATCTTCGTGCCTATCATTGTCGCTTTTCCACCTACTCTCACTCGACTAATCGTATTTTCTGTTGAATCAATAATAACGTGAATAAGAGAGGAACATTGCATTGCACGCCCTTGCTCTAATAAAAAATGTGTTTGATGAGGGAAAACATGCTTAACAAGATAGCAGCCTAAAGCGCCACTAGAACTCCCTGTCGCAGATTCTTCATTGATGCCATATAAAGGTGCAAAATTACGGCAATGAGCAGTAATTTCTTTATCTTGACTAAGTTCAAAAACATGAAAACCGATAGTATTAAATTCACGGCTTAAGTTTGCAATCGCTTCAAAATTAGGTTTTAGCGTATCTAATTTCCCAAATTGTACAGGGATCAAAATATCAGGTAGTCCCGTTGAAAATATCTCAATGGGTAAGCCTGTTTCTGAAATAGTTTCGCAATTTATTCCCAGTGCTGCAGCCACTGCATCGATATTTGGAGCTTGACGTGAAACAGGTAGTGTTTGCTCCATAACGATATTTTCAGCATTAATTGCGACACTTAGAATACCTGCTTTCGTTTTTTGTGTGTAATGACCAGAAGCCAATAAGTTGAGTGAAGATAAAGTGAAAAATACCGCTAATGTCGCATGACCGCAAAAATCGACCTCACCTTCAGGAGTGAAAAAATCAACCTTAAAATCCGTCTCTTCACCTTGATAAACAAAAGCTGTTTCAGAAAATCCGACTTCTTTAGCGATGGTAATTTTCTGTTCATCACTTAATTTAGGAGGATTAAGTACCACGCCAGCAGGATTGCCACCTTTATTATTTCGAGTAAATGAGTTTATAAGGTGTACTTTGATCTCGTGCTCTACTGAGCGTATAGCTTCATTTTGCATATATTTCCCGCATTGCTTCGAATAGCATTAAATCTGTGTGTAAAAATAGAGTGTTATAAAATACGCATTAATTAGGGCAAACTTCTGACACGCCATCTAGCCCTTGTTGTCTTTGTTCAAATACGACGTTTTTTTTATCCCCTTCTCGGATAATTTTTAAGATATAAATACTATCAAAATCACTACTTTTCCATTTAGGAATTAATTTAGGATCGCCTCCCTCTTGTTTCATAATATCTCGCGCAACCTTGGTTAAATTATCATGCTCCCAGGCAATAAAAATAACCGAGTTTTCATACTGTCGACTTAACAGTTCCTCTCGTAATGCTTTTATCTCTTTAGCGTGATATTGAAGATGAATAGGCAATGAGGTTTTAATAGCGATAGGTGAAATCGTTTGGAGTGAACGCAATGAATTCCCTAACTTACTCTGTTTAGGTGCCGCGGCGAATAATGCATCAGGTTTGCCAAATTGATTTATAAGCACATCGGGTAGGGCTAATGCTCTATTTAACCCTTTACAGGTCAGTTGCCCACTATCATTATCAGGTTTTTCACCATGTCTTATAAAAACCAGTGTTTGATCGGAATACGCCATATGACTAAATCCTAGAATAAATACGCTCAAAAATATAAATACACTGCGCATACAGCGTTACCTTTAAGTCAATTGAGTATAAGAAATATGGGAAATTAAAACACATCTAATATTAACCATAAACTCACTGAGTTTAAGTCACTCAGTCTATCATAGCCAAAAGTGTTTCAGCGGTGAGCAAATCTTAGATAGCGCATATTTAGCCACTTTTATACTCTATTGACCTTTATTCTACCTTCTAAACGCCTCAAAACTAATTAACAAATATTAAAATCAATCAAACAATTGTTAACAAAAAATAAAGGATTTTTTTTAATTTTTTATTACTTTACACCCAATTTTATAAAGCTAAATGAAACTTAAATACTCAGTACATTTAGATAAAAAATGGAAGAGATCTCTTTTTAATAGAAAAAATAATGTGTTAAAAATCAATACAAGCCTTTTTATCTCCCTTTATTTAGTTTAATGACTAAAGTTCTTCCTCTGCTTACCGATACTGTTTGTTCTTAAATAAGTTACCAATACTTATTAATTATTATTTATCCAGGGTTAAGCATGTTCTTTAAAAACTTTAAAATTCGTACAAAGTTAACCATCGCATTTACAACTTTTGTGATGCTAATTATGTTGGGTTCCAGTTTCGCATTAATGGGTTTAAATAGTGCGAATCAAGATATTCATGATGTCGTTGATGATATCTATCCAGCCACAGTCAGAGCCAACTTACTGATTAATAATTTCAATGAATTTATTATATTTCAGCAACTTACTATGCTTGATGAGCAAGGAAGTTTAGCGGCTGAGCAAGAGAGCAAAAAAGCAGAGATCACCGCTAAAGTTGCGCAATTACTGAAAGAATTAGACGAAACCACACACGATGCTGAATCAAAAAAAATCTTAGCTGAGGTTTATGAGATCCGTCAGCAATATATAAACTCTCAAAACTTTGTGGTGAAGGCATTTAATGAAAATAACAAACACGCCGCTGTCAATGAACTGATCACAAAAACTTCCGCTATTCAGTTAAAGTATCGCGATAAAATATTAGAGTTTATCAAATTACAAGACAAAAAAATGGAAGAGGCAGGTGACGCTGTTGAACGTGATTTTATTGAGAAAAGGATCTTTTTAGTCTTATTAACCCTCATCAGTATTATTGTGGGTAGTATTTTAGGATGGTTTATTACTAAAGGCATTACTCTTCCATTAGAGAAAGCAATAAATTTTGCTAAAGCGATTGCCAATGGTGATTTAACACAAGAAGTGAATATTGATTATCATGATGAAGCAGGAATATTATTACAAGCCCTTGCTGAAATGAAAACGCACCTATTAGAAGTTGTGCAAAATGTACAAAACAGCGCTGAAAATATTTCGTCAGCAGCAGAGCAAATTACAGCTGGTAGCCAAAATTTAGCAGCAAGAACAGAAGAACAAGCAACATCAGTAGAAGAAACGGCAAGCTCAATGAAGCAAATGACATCAACTGTTAAAAACACCGCAGATCATACTCATGATGCGATTAATGTTGCTGAAAAAACTGAAATCGCCGTACATCATAATGGCGAAATAATGCTTCAGCTAACTGAAAAAATGAGAGCCATTAATAGCTCATCATCTCAAATGACAGATATTATTAACTTAATTAATGCCATTGCATTCCAAACTAATATTCTTGCACTAAATGCCGCTGTTGAAGCCGCTAGAGCGGGTGAACATGGTAAAGGTTTTGCAGTTGTTGCTGGTGAAGTCAGACTACTGGCACAAAAAAGTGCAGACTCCGCTAATGATATACGCACTCTTATCGATAATTCATCAACTCAAACACAAGAAGGAATGGAATTAGTTGAACAAGCTGGCTCACAAATCCAAAAAATGATCGCTGATGTCGAAGAGATCAGTGCGCTATTGCGTGAAATTGGGCAGGCAAGTAATGAACAAAGTGATGGTATATCGCAAATCAATAACGCTATAAGTCAGCTTGATTCAACAACTCAACAGAATGCGGGATTAGTTGAGGAATCGGTAGCTGCTGCAAGTTCACTTAATGAACAAGCACTTAATCTGAATAAATTAGTGAATTACTTTCAGATTAAAAGTATCTAATATTTAGTTGAATAAGTTTATTGAAAAAATAAAGGTCACTAGTCTTCTATCATAGTGACCTTTAAACGTGTTTTATGTATGTTCCAAACGGCTATACGAATAAATAAACTCAACCAAAGACGTGAGTTAAATGTGCTTTATATTCAGCAATATCATTCTCAACCGTTGGCTCTTTAATAACATCATTGACCATAAAAGTCGGTAATTGAGATAATCCTAAAAATTGTTGTGACTTGTGGAAAGCGAAATAAACACCATCAACACCTCTGCCATCAAAAAAATTACCAAATTCATTAAAGGCTTCAACAGGCGCATTCCACGTTACAGAGATCATGTATTTCTTACCTTGTAACAGCCCCCCTGTACCGTATTGCTTTTTAGGATCACGACGCGTACGCCCATCGTTCTCATATAACTTGCCATGACCAAATGTATACACATCATCCATATATTTTTTTACTTTCCACGGCATCATCATCCACCAGCCAGGCATTTGATAAATAATGGTGTCTGCCCATAGAAATTTCTCGATTTCGTCGTCAATATCATAGCCATCTTCTATTTGGGTTTCTTTAACGCTATGACCTAATGTAACTAAATGCTCAGCAGCAACATCATGTAGTGTACGGTTTAATTGACCAGCAGAATGACCGAAGTTTTGACCACCATTAATCAATAAAATATTCATGCCAACTCCTAAATTTTCTCTTGCGATACGTTTAATAGAGTTAATTTAACAGGAAATAAAAAAATTCGCACACAACATCAAAATCTATAGAAAATTAAAATTCAGGATTATTTTCTTATTATTAAAAATTAACAAAGATAATTAAGAATAAAAAACCAAAATAGACCACTTTTACGATTGGGTATATTAATAATAGAGATTATTGCTTTTTAGGCAAAAGTCTATTGTTGTTCAGGCTATTTTGTTAAACCGTTGGCTGTTATAACATTAATAAGAATATCTTCTAATCTGATAGGATCGTCTTACTATCACACCAAGATAAACTGTAAGAAATTAAGGATATTAGTGTGCTAAAAGTTACAGCTTTAATGTGTCAGATAAATATTGAGTTAAACTATCAATAAAAACGCGGATACGTTGGCTCACCACGCGATCACTATAATAAACAGCATGAAAAGGTAATGGTATAGATTGTAATTTATCGCTAAATAGCTCAACTAGTTTGCCTTCTTGAATATCTTTATTCACCATAAAATCAGATAAACAAGCAATCCCTTCACCACTCACGCATAATTGCCTTAATGTTTCGCCACTGTTTGAAGATATCCCTTCTGTTACCGTAATTAATGCATTTTTTTCGATTTCTAAAGGCCATGTATTTAATGAAACTGGCTCAGTAAATGTTAAACAAGTATGTTCGCTCAATGCTTGCGCTGTTGTCGGAATTCCTTTTCGCTCTATATATTTTGGCGAAGCAATAATTTTACGATAGCTATTAAATAAAGGGCGAGCACGTAAACTTGAGTCTGTTAAATGGCCAACTCGTATGGCCACATCCACTTTACGCTCAATTAAATTCACAAAAGTTTCTGATGAGACTAATGACAAAATAATATCAGGGTATTGTTGGCGAAAAATAGAAATAAAAGGGATCAACAAATGTAATACAACAGGAGTTGCCGCATCGATACGCAGTAAACCTTTAGGTGAATTTTGTGTGCCATATAACTCATTTTCAGCGGCTTGCATTTCCTGCAAAATAACTTTCATTCGCTGAAAATAAAGTTCACCTTCTATGGTAAGATCAATTTGGCGGGTCGTTCTATTCAGTAAATTAACACCTAATTTATCTTCTAATTTCTTCACTGTTCGGCTGACGGCTGAATTAGCCAGATTCAGTTTATCAGCTGCTTTTGTAAAGCTTTTATGTTCAACAACTTCAACGAATACTCTCGCTTCTTCTGACGTTGCTTTCATACAATAAGTTCCAGTGCTATTAGGTAGTATATTGGGATTTAAGGATACGGACATTTTTTTATTATTGCAATTAAGTTAATAATCAGGGGAGAATAGTGAGTTATTGTAAATAGTGTGAATGGTATAAATAAGCGTTACTACTTAAAAAATAAGCAGATATACATAATGTACATCTGCTTAAATCATGGTTTAAACATAAAATTTTTATTTAAAATAATAAGACACATTAACGGAGGGTAAATAAAATCAGGCTAATTTTTCAATAAATTTGATATCTAATAATTCAATTTTATCTTTTAGGTTTTCAACAAACGCTTTCATATGTGCCGTTTCATTGTGTTTATCGATAGCGCTCTGGTTTTCCCATATTTCAAAGAAAATAAAGGTTCTTGGTTGAGTGGTATCCTTATGAAGTTCATACTGGATACATCCTTCATCTTTATGGCTTGGTTTTATCATTGCTTTGCAAGCAGATAACACTTCATTTTCATGATTTTCTTTTGACACAATTGTGGCAATTAATCTGACATTATTCATATGAAATCCTATATTCCAACATAAGTGTAAATGACAAATAAATAACAACCTGAAATTACTCTAGCATAATTTTTTATTTCATTATTTACATTTAGGCAAAAATAAGTTGCTGATATTGTTATTATCATAATGATTATTATTTTTATTAAAAAGCAATTCAATAATATAAACACCACAATCATTATTGCCATTAAAGCAATAGTCTATTGTTTTTTTCATTATTTATTGCATTTTTTTACTTCATTACACTAGCACCCTATTAAATTTCAAATTTATTATTCACCTTATTAGGATGCGCTATGAAAACCTTTCTCCCTTTATTAGCTCTGGCTACTGGGGCATTTGCAATAGGAGCCTCTGAATTTACACCAATGGGATTACTACCTAATATTGCTTCAGGGCTAGATATCTCGATCACAACAGCAGGTGGCCTCATTACAGGTTATGCTGTCGGTGTTATGGTTGGCGCTCCTATTATGACATTGGGCTTAGGTCGATTAACAAAACGACATGCTTTAATTTTCCTATTATTGCTCTTTATTGCAGGCAATTTATTCGCCTCACAATCTGATAGCTATTGGGGATTAATGGTTGCAAGGCTAATAACGAGTCTTAATCATGGTGCTTTTTTTGGTATTGGATCAGTAGTAGCCGCAAGTCTTGTTGAAAAACATAAACAAGCTGCTGCCGTTGCCGCTATGTTTATGGGATTAACTCTTTCAAACTTGATCGGTGTTCCTTTTATTACTTGGATTGGTCAAGTTTATGGCTGGCGTTTAGCCTTTGTCCTTATTTCTGGATTAGGTGTTGTGACACTGATGGGTTTATTAATGCTGCTCCCTGCGATCCCTAAAGGAAACAAGCCTAATATCAAGTATGAATTAAAAGTACTCACTCGTTTACCTGTTGTGTTAGCACTACTGACTACCGTATTTGGCGCCTCTGCTCTTTTTGCTCTTTATACATACATCGCCCCTTTCCTTATTAATATTGTTCATATCAGCGAAAGCGATGTCGCAATGCTACTTGTTGTGATTGGATTAGGATTTACCGTAGGTAATTACTTAGGGGGTAAGTTATCGGCAAAAGGAATTGATAGAACATTAGTGATGTTTTTTATATTACTGATTTTATCAATGATCCTTTTACCCTTAGTTTCAAATCATTTGTTCTTAACGATTATCACTCTTTTTATTTGGAGTGTGGCGAGCTTCGCCCTTGTTCCACCACTGCAAATAAAAACAATGCAGATAGCCCATGATGCGCCGGGTTTAGTTTCATCAGTAAATATCGGTGCATTTAATTTAGGCAACGCTATTGGAGCCGTTATTGGCGGAGTTGCTTTAAAATACAGTTACAACATTGTCCCTTTAAGTGCGGCCTTAGTTGGGATCATTGGTTTATTACTGGTTTTTGCTCAATATAAAGTGAAAAGAGAACCACAAAGAAGCTTGGCTTAGTCTTTAACGCCCTATTCATACTCACTAAAAAATGAACCTAGTTCACACTTTGGTTCTTTTTTTTCATGTGTAACAACGTCGACAATAAAATGTAAACAATTTTACCAATATCAGACAAACTGTTTGTTTTTGCCAACTTATTTCAACGTTTATGGATGGCGTTAAATGTTAAATCCTAAAACATCGCTAACATAATCGCTGATTTCCATTATCAAAACAGAGCTATTTAATGATGAAAATAATCTTTTCACTATTAATACTCCCATAATAATCTCAGGATAATGTCACTTATTGTGAGATAAGCTTATAGAGCTAAAACAGGCAGCAACACATTTACACACTAAAGAAAATATTCCGTTAGAGATTATTACGTAGCTGAATCGAAAATAATTATCTGTAAACTCACTTTTCAATCACCTTTTTTACTTTGAATATTTGTATGACAATTATCTAGATGAAATTAATATTTCACCTAAAAATGAGACTATTACTTCAAAAATATTTCATATCTTATCTTTGTTCTATAACAGTCAACTTAAACACTTTTAAAAAGGTAAGAAATCCCCTTAAATAAATATTTTCCTATTATTAAATAGAATTTATTTCACGTTTTCTTATTTATAAAGAATAAAAAAAATAGACTTTTTACTTTTATCAATACGATCAAGATCACTTCAATCATATCTTTAATTGAGGAACATTAGGAAGAACCATTCTCATTTATTATTTACTTTTCTTATCATGGTTCCATTATCCCACTGATTTGTATTACAATTAAATCTAGTTTGAAAGCGAGTAATTGTGCGCCTCTGGATACAAAAAGAAGTTAATCATTGATGAGAAAATCATATTAAAGTCCATTTAAACAGTTAATATAATATATATTAATTTTGTATAATTAAAATTATTATATTAAGAATAAATAAAAACAAATCAATGATAACAATTTATTTTCACACTAGATAAAAATAGATATAAATTAGAAATAAAAAAAATAAATATATTTTAATAAATGAAAAACACGTAAAGAATAGGCAAGAAATAAAAAAAACAAAATAAAGAAAACACTAAACATTAAAACAAGATAGAAAAAACAAAATAAAATATTAAAAATACAAAGTAAAATATTATCGATAATGAAAGAAAGTATTATAAAAATAAAAAAAACGATAATTTAAATTATTAAGACAACAAAATTTATAACAATAAAATATCGAAATAAAAAATTTTTAGTTTATTTGTTAATAAAATAGGTAAAAAAGCAATTCGTTAATTTAATTTATGTTTATTTTGGGAGTTGATGGTCTTTTTTTACCCTAAAAATGGCATTTTAGACTTCAATTTATCTTTTTATTACATAGCTAAAACCATCAATATCGTTCTTTTTTTCATCAAAAACCAATTTTGCAACAACATTAGCAATGCAATTACATTGATGAGTGTCAAAAAATACGACAATTAACAAGCAAATAATGAGAAAAAAGGAATTTTTTTATATTTGTCACACAATTGATTTTATTCTATTACATATCAATAAATATTCCCTACAATAGCCAACTAATCTAACCTGACAATTTCCTAAGTGATGATATCTTTCATTGTTTAGGTTAGTAACTATCTTTTTTTATTTATGATTTATCGTTTCAGCAAAGTAGAGCATTAATAAAACCTAGTACCCTACACAATTATATAATGACCAACTTATAGGTTTGCCAACGCAGTTATAAACGATAACAATTGCAAACTTAAGGATAAAAATAATCATGTCAGACTATCTATCATTCTTATTAGGCATTGTGCCTTTAGCGGTTTTGATTTTTATGATTTTAAAAATGAAATCAGCCGTTCACCATGCCGTGCTTGTATCTTTAGTGATAACTGTTGCACTTGCTATTTTCCATTGGAACAACACCATTCAATTTGCTTCAGTCTCTGTCCTTTATGGTGCAGTTAAAGGATTGTGGCCAATCATCATCGTTATTCTTGCTGCTATTTATAGCTATAACTTAATGCTAAAAACAGGTGGCATGGATGTCCTTAAAGATGTACTGGCTGGCATAAGTGATGATAAGCGAGTGCAAGTTCTGCTTATCTCATGGTGTTTTGGTGGCTTTCTTGAAGCTGTTGCGGGTTATGGTACTGCGGTTGCCATTCCTATCGGTATTTTAATTGCACTTGGATTTGATCCTTTTAAAGCAGCAGTTGCCTCTTTAGTTGCCAATACAGTTCCTACTGCTTTTGGTGCAGTCGGTATTCCAGTTTCAATTTTGGCGCAAAATACTGGGCTTGATGTATTAGTACTGAGTAAAACGATTATTATTCAGTTGGGATTATTTAATATCGTATTGCCTTTTGTCATCGTTGCCATTGCTGGTGGCGGAATTAAAGCGATTAAAGGTGTCGGATTTATTACCTTAATGTGTGGTATCAGTACACTGATCCCTCAATATATCGTTGCAGCTAATTTAGGTGCTGAATTACCAGCGTTTGCAGGTAGCTTAGTCAGCTTAATTGTGGTTATTTTCCTTGCTAAACGCATGAAAAATAGTGGTGATAAACAGAAAAATGTCAAAAAACATACTGGCAAAGAGTTGTTAGTAGCAAGTTCTATTTATCTGTTTACTTTTATCTTTATTTTAGCGTGTTCACCTTTATTCCCTACGCTCCAAAGCATGGCAAGTGCGATTTCCACAAAGATCCCATTTGTATTAAGTGAAACACAAACGGAATATCAAACCATTGCTTGGTTAAGTACACCGGGGGTATTAATTATTCTCGCCAGCTTTGTGGGGGGAACCATTCAAGGCGCAAGTGTTTCAACACTTATCTCTGTTCTGGTTAAAACGACTATCCAACTGAAAAACTCAATTATTGCCATCACAGCAATCGTAGCGATGGCAACTGTCATGGATTTCAGTGGCATGATTGGCAGTATCGCTGAAACCTTAGTCGATTTCACAGGTGCAGGATTTATCTTTATTGCCCCAGTGATCGGTGCGTTAGGAACGTTCGTAACAGGTAGTGACACCAACTCTAACGTACTGTTTGGTAAGTTACAAACCAGTGCAGCCGCTAAACTTAATATTGACCCATTCATTCTGGCCGCTGCCAATACCTCTGGTGCAACGGGCGGTAAAATGATTTCACCTCAAAGTATCGCCATTGCTGTTTCAGCGACAAAAATGGATGGCCAAAGCAGTGCCATTATGCGTGAAACCTTAAAATACTGTATTGCCTACATTGTTATTCTCGGGGCGAAGATCGGTATTATTTATCATCTAATGAACTAATTAATAAGGAGAAGTGAGCGTGTTTATTCCATTCACTTCTCCTCTTATAACGAAGCAATAAAAGAATTTTATCTTTAGTAAAAATAATAACATCTGAGCGATGTTTTGGAGTTCGATTAATGAAAGTTAATTTTTATGCGACCTGTCTTGGTGATGTGCTGAAAGCAGATTCAGCCCGAGACACCGTCTTGTTACTTGAAAAATTAGGCTGCGAAGTCTTATTTCAGGAACGCCAAGGTTGCTGTGGTCAGCCTGCGCTTAATAGCGGTTATGTTAATAACGCAAAACCCGCCATGAAATCGTTAATTGAAACATTGGAAGTGAACGACTATCCCATTATTTCACCCGCAGGCTCCTGTACTTATGCCATTAAAGGTTACCCAACTTATCTTGCTGATGAACCACAATGGGCATTACGGGCACAAGGTGTTGCCGATCGCCTTATTGATTTAACCAGCTTTATTGTTAACACCCTTGGTGTTGTCGATGTTGGGGCTCGTCTGCCAGGTAAAGCGGTTTATCACCCATCTTGCAGTTTAACCAGAAAATTAGGTGTCGTAAGTGAGCCTTTAACGCTGTTAAAACATGTTGAAGGTCTTGAAATGTTACCTTTTGCAAACTCAGAAACCTGCTGTGGCTTTGGGGGAACTTTCTCCGTGAAGATGTCTGAAATTTCAGGCGAAATGGTGACTGAAAAAGTCAAACATATTATGGATGTGAGTCCTGATTATGTCATTGGTGCCGATACAAGCTGCTTAATCAACATTCAAGGTCGTTTAAGTCGTGAAAAACGTCCTGTAAAAGTGTTGCATATTGCACAAGTTTTAATGAGCCAATAAGGGAGCCTGCTTATGTCTATCAAAACCAGTGATATAGATTTCAGACCTCGTCTAGAACATGAAATGAAAGACACAATCATGCGTAATGCGGTTGTTATGGCGCAAGAACGCATTGGGGCTAACCGTCAAATCATGGTGAAGGAGCTAGGTAATTGGGAAGAGTGGCGTGATCGCGCTGAACAAATCCGTAACCATGTTCTTGAAAACTTAGATGCTTATCTCTATCAATTATCCGAAAAAGTGACTGAAAACGGAGGCCATGTTTATTTTGCTAAAACAGCAGAAGATGCCTCTCGTTATATTTGTGAAGTTGCCAAAAAGAAAAATGCGAAGAAGATTGTAAAATCTAAATCGATGGTCACCGAAGAAATTGGGATGAATAAAGCCTTACAAAATGAAGGCATTGAAATCATCGAAACTGACCTTGGTGAATATATTCTTCAATTAGATAATGATCCACCGTCTCATATCGTGGTTCCAGCGATCCACAAAGATCGTTATCAAATTCGCAAAGTCTTAAATGAAAAACTCAATTATGAAGGCAGTGAAACGCCAGAAGATATGACGCTTTTCATTAGACAACGTATAAGACAAGATTTCCTTTCTGCTGATATTGGTATCACTGGCTGTAACTTTGCCGTGGCTGAAACAGGTACTGTCTGTTTAGTCACCAATGAAGGTAATGCAAGAATGACCACAACACTACCTAAAACCCATATAGCGGTTATGGGTATGGAACGTGTGGCTCCTACCTTTGAAGAAGTTGATCCGTTGATAACCATGTTATGTCGTAGTGCCGTTGGCTCACGTTTAACCAGTTATAACACTTGGGTGACAGGTCCACGTGAAGCAGGCAATGTTGATGGCCCTGAAGAGTTCCATTTAGTAATTGTCGATAATGGTCGTTCTGAAATTTTAGGCTCACAATTTAAAGATATTTTACGTTGTATTCGTTGTGGTGCTTGCCTAAATACATGCCCTGCTTATCGTAATATTGGTGGTCATGCTTATGGATCAATTTATCCTGGTCCAATTGGTGCGGTAATTTCACCATTATTAGGGGGTTATAAAGATTTCCACGATCTCCCTTATGCATGTTCGCTATGTAACGCTTGTAATGTAGTTTGCCCAGTCAAAATTCCTTTAGCACAACTGATTTTAAAACATCGCCGTGTGATGGCAGAAACAGGCCTTACACCAAAAGCAGAACGTCGAGTGACAGGTATGTTTAACTACCTCAATTCACACCCTGCCCTTTGGAAAGTGGGTATGAATGTCGGTGCAAAAATGGCGGGATTAATGATCAAAAATGGTTCTACACCAATCAAAATTAGTGTTCTTAATGATTGGATGGAATCACGTGATCTCCCTAAACCAGATGGTTATAGCTTCCGTAGTTGGTTTAAACGCCATAAAGCAGAAGGAAAAAAATAATATGTTAAACGAACAAAATCGTAATGAATTTCTGCAAACTATTGCTGAAAAATTAGGACGTCCTATTGCGCATAAGCCACAGCCGCAGCCTACACCAGTGAATGATTTGGCGAAAACACGCTTAACTAATTTAACTCAAGATGAACTGTGCAAAGAGTTTACGGACTTTGCACAGACTCAAATGGTGAAATGTGTTGTTAGCAAACCGAATGAAGTTATTAATAGCCTAATTGAGCTATGTGAAAGTTATGATTGTAAAGGCTCGGTGGTAATAAGTGGTGATGAGCGTTTAGATGCACTTGGCATCACAAAAGCGGTTAGCGAAAAATACGAAACTTATATTTGGGATCCTACACTTGAGCGTGAAAATATTGTTCATGCTGAACGCTCTCAAATCGGAATTGTTTTTGCTGAAGCGGGATTAACGGAATCTGGTGGAATTGTTTTATTTTCGTCTCCAGAGAAAGGACGTGCCGTGAGTTTATTACCTGAAACCTCAATTGTGATCCTACGTAAAAGCGATATTTTGCCTCGTGTGGCTCAAATTGCTGAGCGTTTACATAAGATGGCTCAAGAAGGTGTGAGAATGCCGTCTTGTATCAATTTAATTGGTGGTGCAAGTTCCACTGCTGACATTGAATTGATTAAAGTATGGGGGGTTCATGGCCCTGTTCATGCAGCTTATCTTATTATTGAAGATTGCTAATTCAAGATAAAATAACGTTAAAACGATAACAAAATAGCTAACAGTCAGAGTCGATCATCGACGCCTAAATCAAACCCAAAAGATAAGTTAATGGCTTTTGGGTTTTTCTCTATTATTTACCAATTAATTATTTAATAAAACTTTTGCTCTCCATTGATTTAATTTTATTTCACATGCGAGTAAAACATCTCCTGCCCCAGAACCGCCCATTAATAATGCGGATTGTCGTTGACATTCAGCGCTTCTAAATTGAATAAAATGCTGCTGAGAACTGGCTAATGCATCAATGGCACTTTTCGCTGCAACAGAATCAGTATCTTCAAGATCACTCTTACTTTTGTCATAAATGACATTCATTTGCTGTTCTGTCAGTTTTAACTCATCCAATAAACAAGCTTGCACAGCGGTTCTTGGCTCGTTTGCGGTCACTTCATAACATTTCGCTAAAGGATCGTATTTACCTTGTGCTGAAGAAAAAAAGCTCACTGTAAGTAAACTACAAGAGATCAGAAATAAACTTATCTTCACGCGAATTCCTTATAGATATTTATAATAAAATTTATGTTTAACATAATGTATAAAATAACTAATATCATATCTATTAGTGCGAATAACTTCATTTTAGGACATATCGCATCTTACTTGATAAATTTAAATTTCAATCGATTAATAATAAGAAAATATTATTTAACACAATATCAATAGATTGAAATTCAGCCAATAATTTTAAAAATAGCCATTTACTACTTTAACTTTGCATTGAATTGATAAAATAACAAACTTTCTTATATCGAAAAAAGTCTGCCATTTTAGTTTTCACTATTTTTTTCTTAGCATAGCAATAGAAAACCCTCTTTTTTTGCAGTAATCTCATACTATTCTTATTGGCAATTTTTACCTAAAAACGACCAGTGGTACCACTAATATGTTCTACAAATTTACCCCTATTATTCTTCTTATAATTTCCAACGTTTTTATGACATTTGCTTGGTATGGACATCTAAAATATGGCAATAAACCCCTTATTGTTGTCATTATTTTAAGCTGGTTGATTGCATTTGTTGAATACTGCTTTGCTGTACCCGCAAATCGCATTGGTCATAATTATTACAGTGCAGCAGAATTAAAAACCATACAAGAAGTGATCACATTAACTATTTTCGCTATTTTTTCTGTCACTTACTTGGGAGAAAATTTTACATTAAATCATTTTATTGGTTTTCTTTTAATTGGTGCAGGTGCTTTATTTATTTTTAAAGGCCCTTTTTAGAAAAACCGATTAGTAGATATCATTAGCTCATTTTTACAGCATGTTATCTACGCTTATTTTGTTATCGCCTTATCAAAACTGATAAGGCTTTTTTTATTCGAAATCTCATTTTCTGATTACTTTTAATACTATTTATAGTGTGGTTTTTACGGAGGATTAAATAACATCATCACTTACCATTAAGTTATATAGTCTACTCAGATTTTTTTTCCAAAATAATAGTCTGTTTTGTAATAAAAATATTCTATATATAGAAACATTTCTCTTGAAAAATATTTTTCATTCGGCGCATAATGATTGCTCTAAGAGAAGCATCGTTTCTCTGTCTTTTTTTGCCTCTCTTAAACTACCGCACCCTTAAAACGTGCGTTTTGTCACTTTAACGTCAGATAAAATGGTATCTGGTATGAGCAAACATTCTAACGATTTTATTTATATGCAGGATAATCCCTGTATGCATTGTGGTGCTTGTTGCGCCTATTTTAGAGTTTCGTTCTATTGGGCTGAAATGGTAAGTGGTGGCGGTGTGGTTCCAGATGAATTAACAGAACCATTAACGCCTTTTCTCTCTTGCATGAAAGGAACAAATTCTAAAAAACCACGCTGTGACAAACTGATTGGTGAAGTTGGAGAGTGTGTAAGCTGTTCTATCTACGAACAACGTCCTTCTCCTTGTCGTGAGTTTCAACAATCTTGGGTAAATGGCATTCCTAATGAAGCTTGTGATCGTGCGAGAGCGGCTTATGGTTTACCGCCATTAACTCATATCACCTTACCTCACAGCGCGTAAGACATCAGAGGGGTTAAGCCCCTCCTGATTATTTAGTAATACCCAACACGCTTTTTTATAAAAAATAAAATAACAGTGCAAAAAATTGTTATTAAATAATACGTTAGTTTGACTTTATTTTTAAATAACCTAGTATATAAGGTAATGAGTTAATAACGTGTGTTTAGCGAGGTTTTTTATTTAAAAATAGCGATATATTTGGAGGGTATTATGATCAGTAGCTCTTTTTTTATCCTTTTCCTTTCTTTTATCTGTTCTACTGCTGTCGTTAGCATGTTACTCGGTGGCTTAGAGGAATGATTATGAATATTTCTGATGAAAATATTCTTCCCCAGAAATAATGCCCATACTTTACATAAAATCAGTATGGGCATTATTTTACTTGTCGTTTAAATTCTAGATTTATTTTTCCTGTTATTATTTTTATTCTATTTTTTATAAAAAACCAGATACCCAAACTTTCCTCGTTTATCTATTTAGTAAGTAAAATGCCCCGTTATTTTCCATGAAAATAAGACATCCTCTGCGACTTGTCCAAACCCAATATTATGCATAACTAGATAGCGTTGGTTATCCCCGCTTTTCTTATTTACTACAATTCCAATATGAGGCCGCCCATTATCTAAACGCCAGCTAACAATATCGCCTGGCACATAATCTTCGGCATTTTTTGTAATCGGTTTTACTTTTCCTTTTCGTGTGAAAAAGACCTCTAAATTGGGAACTCTACGGTGATCAATATTCGTATCGGGTTTATTCAATCCCCACATTCGTTTACTTGGGTAAGCAGAAAAATTTGCTTTAATATCTTCATGTAATAATTTTTGTAAATCGATATCAATCCCACGATAACTACGAATAATCACATCACTACAGACTCCTTTATAAGCAGGCACGTCCCCCATTGGGTAGTCTATTTTACGATAATCAGAGTCGTAAAATACGGCTCTTGGTAAGTTAGCCGCATACTCCACCAGCTTTTTATTTTGTTCTGAAGTTAGCGCTTGTGCACTTGAAAAGGGAGTAATGAGTAAGAGTAAAACAGTAATTCCCATTATTTTCACTGTATGTTCTCCATGAAAAAGTTAAATCCATTATTTAAGAAAGAAATAACATTATCTGTTTATACTGATAAAGCACAGCATAAAAATATCAGGGAAGTCTTAATTCGTTTTTAGAGCCGTTTTTAGAGTAGAGATAAAAAAACCGAGCCACCTTTAGGGTAAGCTCGGCTGATAAATAAGGGAAAAAAATAAGAAAGAGAAAAAGTAAGAGAATACAGTTTAGTTCAACACAATATGACTTTTACGGCGTAAACTTGCAAACAGCATGTAAACTGCCGTCACTAATAACACCACAAAGAAGAAATTCATAATGCCGTTATTGGCTTGCGCCATAAACATTCCCGCCCCTAAAGGCCCAATAGCGGAGCCAATGCTATAACTTAATAGCATCACTTGTGTAATAGCGACAATGTAACTCGCGTTCACATGATCGCATGCCAATGTAATAGCGATAGGATAAAGTGCAAAAGAAGACATTCCCAATAGCGCTAGTGCAATAATAAGCACCATATAATCGCTAGAAAGATAAGTCAGTCCCATGGCAAAAACGCCCACTAAACACATCATCGCTAATAACAGTGTCTTGCTGATCATCACAGACAATTTGCTAATAATAGGCTGGATCACCATTCCGCCTAAAATAATTGCTGCCATCAACACACCTATTTGGTCTGTTGTAAATTGCCCTTGATTTAAAGCCAATGGCATCATGCCATAAATACTACCCATCACAACGCCAGATACCATACAGCCCACTAAAGCGGCTTTATTTAATCGGCTCATCTGCTTGAGTGATAAACTTTTATGAGAGTGCCCTTGTGGTTGCCCTTGTTTAAAAAGTAGAGGCGGTAATACGGCAATGAGTAATAAAACTAATATCGCCATAAACGGGATAGCGCCTTGCGTACCAATTGCACCAATCGCCAATTGTCCTAATGTTGTGCCGCCATAAAGCGAGGTCATATAAAAACCTAAGCGTTTAGCTCGCTCTTTAGGATTATCGCCAATTAATAACCATGACTCGACAACAACAAATATACCTGCAACCGCCATACCACCAATAAAACGGAAAACCATCCATGCTGATAAATAAGGCATTAAAGGCAACACACCGACAGTCACTGCCAACAATAATAAAAATACAACGAAAGAAAGACTGTGCCCTATTCTTGCAATAATAGGTTCTATCATGACTGAACCTATTAATAATCCAATAAAATAAATACTTGCTAACCAACTGGCATAGAGCGTATCCATTCCAAAACTGCTCATAGACAGTGGAATTAAACTCATTAAATAGCCTGACGCGATAGCAAATACCGTTAACCCAGCCACAGGTACTAATGTACTGTCGCCTTTGCGTACCAAAGTAGTGTTCTGTTTCACTACCCTCGTCTCCACAGTCAAAACGGTTGATGATGCGCTGTTTTCTCGATGCCTGATAGAGGCGGTTCTTTTATCTAGGAAAGATAAAAGAAACAAAGGTGAAAACAGTGGATGGCGTTCCTAAATTCAGGAGACGCGAATATAGCGTTTAAATGATGATAAATAAAATTATAAAATCTAATGTCAGAAAACAATTTTATTTATATCAATCATGATTATCGTCTTTTTCCACCAAAAAGAAATAGCGCTAATCTAATATTTATTTTTATTAAATGATAAGTATTTTTTATTAAGAAGACTATGAGTAAATACGTGCTAAATAAAATAAAAATAATAAACATTCATTACTATCCTATCGTTACTCGATAGGATAGCTAAAAATGAAGAGATACTTTTGTTTATTCCACACTTTTCTCTAAAGCAATTTTAATGGCATCAGGAATTGAACCACCGTGACCTTTGCCCTCAAACAGATAAAACTCACACTGTTTTCCCGCTTCCGATAAATATTGACATAACTGACGTTGCGTTAACCAGCTACTACGCTTTTGATAATTTTTCTGTTGTTCTTCACTTAATTGGCTTAAATCTGGTTTTTCTTCTTTTTCCCCCAAGGTTATTGCAATAGAAATATCATTAGGAATAGCTTGCCATTGCTCTTGTTTCACCCATTCGCCTTTTCCCCACCATAATGATGGGCTTGCTGCGATATAACGTTGAAATGTTTCTGGATGATTGAATAAAACATAGAGGGTAAACACGCCACCAAAGGAGTGACCAAACAAAGATTGCTGAGTGATCGAAACGTGTTCTTTAGCGAGTTGCTCTAACGCATAAGGCCTTACTTGCGTTAAGAAGAACTGATAAAAATTTTCTGCATTTCCACCTCGGCTAAATGCTTCTCCTTTTACACTCGGCGTGTAGTCATGCGTTCTCTCTGTAATAAAATAAGCTCTATCCCCCACATACCCCACACTGATAATCGCAGGCAACGGTTTGTTTTTCTGCTTTATGGCTTCGTTTATCATCAACGGAAACTGGGCATTTCCATCAACACTATAAATTAGCGTTGTCTTAGTGGTGTTTTTAGGAATAGCAAGAAAGAGGCGATATTGTTTTCCTTCATATGCCACTTCTTTATTTGTAATTTGATAATAAGAGTGAGCCTGAGACTCAATTTCAGGAACTTCTTGGTTAGGTCTAGCTTGAGCCACCGCAGATAACATAAGCATTCCACATAACATTAGTATTCGCATAAATCAGATACTCTGTCGGTAATTTAAAAAGTGAGCCATTAAGATGAAAATAATAGAGAGGCATAAAAAAATAAACCCCATACTTAACGGGGTTTATTTAAATTTAGGCTCGATTAGAAGCTATATTTAATATTTGCCCAATAACGACGACCTTCATCGACAACCCAGTTGCCACCTTTATCATTTACAGCAGGACCTGTTTCATCTGTAATATTTAATACTGCAAAATTAAACATCGTGTTTTTATTAAAGTTGTAGGTCATTCCTAAATCAAAGGTTGTGTACCCACTACGATAACGTGCCCCAGTGTAACCATTACGTTGTGCCGCCCAAACTTGCTTACCAGTATAAGCGGTATTGGCATAAAAACTGGTTGCTTCGTCAAACTGCCAATCAACTCGTGCATTGGCGCTGTGTTTTGGTGTTAAATCTAATGGATAGCCTTTTAAGGATTCACCTGATGCTAATTTTTCATCATCACTTTTACGTTCTGAATCGATATAAGTGTAGTTTGCATTGACATGCCAACTTTCTGTAATTGGGAAACCAACCGCGGTTTCAATCCCTTTAATATTCGCTTTACCGACATTATCGTATTGATACAGTTTTAAACCCGTAATTGGGTCTATTTCGCCTGTATCGTAGTTAGTTAGCTTATCTTTAAAATCAGTATTAAAGAACGTCACACTTGCAGTAACACCATCTCCATTATCATAGCCAATACCAATTTCTTGGCTAACAGACGTTTCAGGTTTTAAATCACGATTACCGTACATAATCGCGCGACCTTTCTCTGTTGAAGTGCCATATTCTGGGCTAATTTCACGTAAGCTTGGTGCTTTAAAGGCTTTAGCTACACCACCTTTTAAGGTGAATTCATCCGTTAAATGATAAACGGCGTACGCTCTTGGGCTCCAGTGATTACCGTAATATTCGTGATCATCAAGACGCACACCGCCAGTTAATGCGAGGTTGTCTGTTACGCTATATTCATCTTCAAGGAATAACGCTTTTTGATCTGCGGTAATGGTGGATTGTTTAATACCAGAGCCAGTGGATGATTCATCTTTTAAACGTGAATATTGATATTGACCACCAAAAGTCATCACGTTATCAGGCAAGAATGCAGTAAATTTCGCATCAAAAACAGTATTGGTAATTTCAGGGCGGCGATCTTCATAATACTTCTCGCGCTCTTTTGTCACCTTATCAATCATTTCTGTTTTGGTGATGCGTTTAGTCTGTTCTTGATAAACACTTAATTCTGAATGCAGAATATCAAACTGATTTTTATAGGTTAATGCCCAGTGATTACGGTCATTATTGGTTTCCAGCATTTTATTTTCATCCGCTTTTCCACCACGGATAGTAAATTCACTCATGGATTTACCTGGTGTCGTTGTACGTTGTAACGTATTGCGACCCGCTTCTAATAAAATGGTTTGATTATCAGTCGGTGTGAAAGCCAATTTTGCCGTAATATTTTTATTGTCATTACGACCTTGGCCATAAGTGATTTTATCTTCAGCACGTAAATAGCTACTGCCATAAAGCTGTAAGCCTAATTTATCTTCAATTAAAGGTCCTGAAAGATAAAAATCACCATTAATGGAATCGCCTGCATCACGGTTATGTTGCAATGTACCGCCAAGTGCAACAGAGCCATGCCACTCTTTTGTTACTGGTTTCGTGATGATATTGATAACACCACCCATTGCATCTGAACCATACAGAGATGACATTGGTCCACGAATAACTTCTATACGTTCAATCGCCTCTGCTGGTGGAATAAAACCACCTTCATAACCACCACTCCCATTAGGACGTGACTCACGGCTATTTTGGCGACGACCATCAACAAGAATAAGGGTGTAGTCACCCGGTAAACCACGCATGGTGATTTCTTGTTTATTAGCATTACCATTAATGCTAACACCTTCAACACCTTTTACGGCGTCGGCTAAATCATGAACGGGTTTTTTAGCGAGTTGTTCTTTGCTGATCACGGTGATACTTGCTGGTGCATCTGTAATTTGTTGAGCAAACCCTGATGCTGATACTACAAGTTTTTCTTCTTTGTTTTCTTGTGCATACAGCGGATAAGAGGCAGATAAAATACAGGCTGTTAAAACACCCATTTTAAAGTTCATAGCAGTTCCCTGAATTAATAACGGTTATGGTAATGAGAATGATTAATATTATCTTAATCAAATATTCATGAGAATGATTTTCTTTTCATATTTAGTGTTTTTTTTTAATCTGCATCAAAGCAAATTAGTGCTATTCCGATTAAGTACAGAAATAGCGGATCTTGAGCACAAAAAAAGCAGATGGCATAACCATCTGCTTTGTATCGTTTTGTAGGGTATTTTTAGATTTAGAAAATTAACAAATTACACTCTTGCTATTACCAGAATACGGCGTAAAGCACACACAAAATGACCATAATGGCGTAAGAAGCAATATTGAATCCGCTTTGTGTTTTAAAGGTTTTATCTGTTAATGCAATCGCCCCTACACTGTCATCAGTTTTAGTCGAGGTTAAACTCACTAAACCAATCACAACAGTAGTAAACATAAAGGTGTACATCATTTGATCAAGGAATGGCATACCTAATGGCATTAATTTTAGAAATAATGCAAACGGTATAGATAAAACCACACCAATGATTGCGCCTTTTGCATTCGTTTTTTTCCAGAACAAACCTAACAGGAATACCGCTAAAATTCCTGGGCTGACTAAGCCTGTATATTCTTGAATATATTGGAATGCCTGATCGATACCACCTAATAATGGTGCAATAAAGCAAGCAATAATTAAAGCAACAACTGCACTAATACGACCCACGTTCACTAAACGGGTTTCAGAAGCTTTTGGCCCAATATACTCTTTATAGATATCCATCGTGAAAATAGTCGCGATAGAGTTAAGCATAGATGCCAAAGATGAAACTATTGCAGCGGCAAGTGCAGCAAAAACAACACCTTTTGCACCTACTGGTAAGAACTGAGTTAACCAAGGATAAGCTTTATCTGCTTGTGATAACGTTGGAATATGCTGTTGTGCCATTGTACCTAAACCTGCCATTAATTCAGGGTTAGTCGTAATAACAAATGCAGCAATACCCGGCACAACCACAAGAACAGGCACTATCAGTTTTAAGAATGCAGCAAACACTAACCCTTTTTGTGCTTCATTAATGGATTTAGCTGCTAAAGCACGCTGAATAATGTATTGGTTAAAGCCCCAATAATAAAGGTTAGCCACCCATAAGCCACCAATCAGCACCGCGATACCCGGCAAGTTCATAAACTGCGGATTATCTTTTTCTAAGATCATTTTAAAGTGATCAGGTGCGGCTTGTGTCATTTTGCTCAAACCTTCCATAATCCCGCCATCTCCACCGATATAGCTGACTGCTAATACAGTGGTAAATAAGCCACCAAGGATAAGGAAAAATACTTGTACCACGTCTGTCCACGCAACAGCAGAGAGTCCGCCATAGAGTGAATAGACAACAGCAAATAATGCTAAACCAATAATGGCATACATCATTGGTACACCAAGGATGGTTTCTAATGCCAATGAACCTAAATATAGTACCGATGTTAAGTTAACAAAGATAAATAATGCCAGCCAGAATACGGCAAGAATGGTTTTTAAGTTACGGCTTTTAAAACGATTCTCGACAAATTCTGGAATGGTATAAATACCTTTTTCGATAAAAACAGGTAAAAAGTATTTAGCAACAATAATTAATGTCAGTGCAGCCATCCATTCATAAGAAGCGATAGCAAGACCAATGGAAAAACCAGAACCAGACATACCAATGAATTGTTCTGCTGAAATATTAGCAGCAATAAGCGAAGAACCAATTGCCCACCAAGGAAGGGTTTTACCTGCTAAGAAATAGTCCTTTGTTCCTTTTTTCTCACCATCCTTTGAACGAGAAACCCATAATCCTAGACTAATAATGATGACGACATAGAGGGCAAAAATTGCATAGTCTATTGTGCTTAACCCAACACCTTCTGTATGCATAATATTTTCCTTTCAGACCCATAGAGAGAATAGGATTTTAATGTAAACGTTTTCACAATCTTTTTCCGTTACTCTGTTCACAAATTTATCGCTTATGTTACGTAAATGGATCATAAAACAGGAAAACGAACAATTAGCATAACGAGCAAAGCAAAATTTAAGCTTAAAATACGATGATAGTTTTATTTTATAAATTTCAGATATTAAAATAATCGTTGAAAAAACCCTACAAATGATAACGATTACACAAATTAATTAAGTATGACCTCTTAATGTAAAAACCATTAAGAGGATCGATTAAATTAAAAAGCAAATGAGGTAATTAAGAGAGGTGACTAAGATTAAAAACGGAATTACGTTGAACTAATGTTGGCGAAAAAATACGTTGTTTTTGTTCAAGCACTTCACCTTTAGAAAGCCTGATAGCGAGTGTTGCGGCTTGTTCTGCCATCATTTGTACGGGATAACGCACCGTGGTTAAACGAGGGTGAATATAGCGTGCAATTAATACGTCATCAAAGCCAATAACTGAGATTTTTTCAGGCACAGGGATTTCATTTTCATCAAGAACAGATAAAGCCCCAGCGGCCATAAAATCGTTGTAAGTCACTACGGCTGTAAAATCGATAGATTTCGTTAGTAGATGCATCATTGCTTTTTCACCGCCTTCACCTTCAGGCTCACCATACTCAATATAGCTTTCTGGCAATGAGATATTATTAGCTTCTAAAGCAGCTTTATAACCAGCAAGACGCTGAGTTGTATCTTCAATATGATGGGTAGATGAAATATATGCGATTTTAGTATGACCTTGGCGAATAAGATGCTCTGTTGCCATCCATGCCCCTTTATAATTATCTAAAGCGACACAACGTTCGGCAATTTCAGGAATAAAACGGTTAATCAATACCATGCTTTTAACTTCTTGAGCATAAGCCAGCAACTCTTCATCAGAGAGTGCTTTTGAATGGATCACCAGACCATCACAGCGACTATTAATCAATAACTCGATAGATTGTCGCTCATCTTGAGCATCATGATAACCATTACAGACCAAGATGTGTTTCCCTGATTGTCTTGCAACGTTATCAACCGCTTTAACGAGTGTACCAAAAAAGGGATCAGAAACGTCATGCACTAAAACACCCAAAGTTTGCGTACTTTGGCTAACCAAAGCCCTTGCTGCTGCATTAGGTCGATAGCCTAGCTTTTGCATCGCAGCATTAACGGTTTCAATAGATGTCTGACTTGCTTTCGGCGAGTTATTAATGACTCTAGATACAGTCGCGACAGAAACACCCGCTTCTTTCGCTACATCTTTGATAGTCGCCATATCCACCCCTTATGGATCACCTTTATTCATGGTTAAGAAATAACGAACCGTTAATCTACAAACAAAGAAAAAAGAGAGTAATAGAATTTAAGTGGCTTGATTATCAGCGAAGAAGGGAAATTTAAAAAGTAAAAAGATCAAATAAATAGTGAAAAGGAAAGCGTTTACACTTTCCTTTTGTTGTTACGAATAAAACTTATAGATTGTTTGGCTATTCCACGCGGTATTTGCAGGTAAAATACCTTGGTTTTCATGCCATTCTGGATGATTAGGGCCATCTGGGAAATATTGTGTTTCTAATGCCAACCCTGAGTAATTGCCGTAATGACGACTCTTTCCTCTTGTTCCTACCAGAAAGTTACCTGTATAGAACTGCACAGAAGGCATGGTTGTAAAAACATCCATTTTAAGTTCGCCTTCAGGAGCAATCACCGTCGCAACAGGGGTTTTATCATCAATCGCTTTCTTATCTAAAATAAACGCATGATCGTAACCATTTGCGGCTTTTTGGCACTCATCTGCCATAAAATCAAGGCCAACACGCTTTAATTTACGAAAATCAAACCCTGTCCCTATGACGCTTGCAAACTCACCTGTAGGAATATTGCCTTTACCATTTTTTAAATAATGAGTCGCACAGATTTTTAAATCATGCTCAAGTGCAGTGCGCGCAGTATGTTCACCCGCAAGATTGAAATAAGCATGATTAGTTAAACTTAATGGTGTCGTTTTATCACTCATCGCCTGATAATCGATACACACTTCATTATTATCTGTCAGTGTATAGGTCACGCTTACTTTTACAGTACCGGGAAAACCTTGGTCACCATCATTTGAAATTAGTGAAAAAGTGACAGATTGAGAAGATTGCGCGGTGATCCCCCAGCGAAGATGGCTAAAGTTTTGCTTACCACCATGTAAGGTATTTTTACCTTCATTCGCGCTAATTTTATATTCTTGCCCCTCTAATACAAACTTTGCCCCGGCAATGCGATTAGCAAAACGCCCAACCGTTGCACCTAAATATGCGGTTTGTTGTTTATGGGCATTCATATCCGCCGAGCCTAATAACACATCTCGACGATATCCATTAACTGGTACAATACAGGTTAACCAAGTCGCACCAATATCCATTAAAGAGATAGACATACCAAAACGATTTTTAAGCACTACTATTTGCGCAGGTTTTCCATCTGATGCGGGTTGTGCTGTCATTTGTTCAGGTTCAAGAAAACGAAGCTCATTAGTCGCCATTATTTTGCCTCCGAATAGCCCGCTCCTTGGCTTGCAGAGCAGACATAGATAGTTTCTTTTAATCCCGTTTTAGCTTCGTATTGCGCCTTAACAGAGTCAATGACTTTATCAACTAAATCTGGTGTCACTAATGCTACGACACAACCGCCAAATCCACCACCAGTCATTCTTACACCACCACGATCACCAATCACCGATTTAACAATTTCAACCAATGAATCAACCTCCTTGACTGTAATTTCAAAATCATCACGCATTGAGTGATGTGATTGCATCATCAGTTGACTTAATGTTGTTAAATCCCCTTCACGCAAGGCGTCAGCCGCTTCTAATGTACGGCTATTTTCAGTAATAACATGGCGTGCCCGACGATAAACCACGTCGCTCATTAATGCTTTTTTTGCAAGTAGATCCTCTAATGTGGCATCTCTTAATGCAGTCACATTTAAAATCTGAGCGGCTTCTTCACACTGTTGGCGACGAGTATTGTACTCACTATCAACTAACCCACGCTTTTTATTAGTATTGATAATCATCACAACCATATTTTCGGGCATTGTCACTGCCGACGTTTCTAATGAACGACAATCAATTAATAGTGCATGATTCTCTTCACCACAAGCCGAAATAAGCTGATCCATAATGCCGCAGTTACAACCAACAAATTGGTTTTCTGCTTTTTGACCATTTAATGCAATCTCTTTTTGGCTAATAGGTAATTGATAAAGTGTTTTAAGCGTTTGACCAATGGCGACTTCTAACGCAGCAGAAGAACTTAACCCTGCGCCTTGAGGGACATTTCCGGATATCGCAATATCCATACCATGAAAAGAATAGTTATCTTGTTGTAGAAAATGAATAACACCCCGAACGTAGTTAGCCCACATTTTATTAGGTAAAAACTCAATGGTATTATCGAGGCTAAATTCATCAACTTCATTTTGGTAATCAACAGCAATGACACGAATAATATTATCTTCTCGTTTTGCTGCGGCAACGACCATTTGATAGTTAATTGCACAAGGTAAAACAAACCCATCATTATAATCAGTGTGTTCGCCAATAAGATTTACCCTACCAGGCGCTTGAATAAAATGTGTAGGTGCGTAACCAAAAATAGATGAAAATGAACGAGTCACATTATTAATAAGTGCCTGCATAATAAATCCTTAGCTTAAAATTAAGTAATATATTCTAAATCATTTGAGTTGCAGGTAGGCGGCAAGCAAAGATATCCCGATGAGCATACTCATATATATGATTCGGGTAGCTGAGCGTAGCCAACACCTCTGCAACTTGAAGGATGAGGAGTATAAAAAACCCACCACATCATTATGTAAATAATAAGATGCTTGATTTAATTTATTTCGTGCGCAAAAAGCAGATTAATTAAAATACCTTGCTATATTGCATGGTCATTAACGTTGCTCTTTATAATGAATGTCACTTACTTGACGTAAATTATTCGCGGCTTGTTCTGGCGTTAGATCTCTTTGCGATTCTGCCAGCATTTCATATCCCACCATAAATTTACGCACAGTGGCTGAACGTAATAATGGCGGATAATAAAGCGCATGTAATTGCCAATGATCGATATTTCTATCATCTTTAAAAGAAGGCGCAAAATGCCATCCCATTGAATAAGGGAAAGAACAGTGGAATAAATTATCATAACGACTTGTTAATTTTTTCATTGCAATAGCAAGATCATCTCGCTGAGCACTATTTAATTCACTCATTCTTCGAATATGCGCTTTAGGTAATAACATCGTTTCATAAGGCCAAGAAGCCCAATAAGGTACTACCGCCAGCCAATGCTCAGTTTCAACTACGGTACGACTTGCATCTTTACATTCAGCATCGACATAATCGATTAATAGATTGCGCCCGTATTTTTCAAAATAAGCTTTTAATTGCGCATCTTTTCGCGCTAATTCATTAGGTAAAAAATCACTCGCCCAAATTTGCCCATGAGGATGAGGTTGAGAACATCCCATCGTTTCGCCTTTATTCTCAAATACTTGAACCCAAAGATATTCTTTGCTGAGTTCTTCTATTTGATTATCCCAAGTATCAACGATTTTACGTAAGCTACTGACGGATAATTCAGGAATAGTTTTTCCATGATCAGGTGAGAAACAGACAACTCGACTAATTCCTCTTACTGCTTGAGTTTGAAATAAAGGATTTGATGAAGGCTCAATATGATATTCGTCTTGCAACAACGCAGAATGGTCATTATTAAAGACATATGTTCCTGTGTAATCTGGATTTTTATCGCCAGAGACACGGGTGTTATTTGGACACAAATAACAGTGAGGATCATAAGAGGGAAGTGTCGCAATCTGAGGCTTTTCATCTTTGCCATTCCAAGGTCGTTTCGCTCTATGTGGTGAAACTAAAATCCACTGGCCAGTTAACGGATTATAACGACGATGAGGATGTTCAACAGGATCAAAAATCAGTTTCGACATAGCCTTCTCTCTTATTTATTCAAGATTATCTGAATACTTTACGTCTTATTTCAGATAACCATTTGGGTTTTGTAACTGCCAACGCCAAGCATCCGCAGCCATATCATCAATTGAACGAATGGCTTTCCAGTGTAAATCTTTCTCTGCTTTTGCAGGGCTTGACCAACATTCTGCAATATCACCAGGACGACGAGCTTGTAATTGATAAGGAATAGGTTTACCGCTAGCTTTACGAAATGCTTCAATCATTTCAATCACGCTAGTACCGTTACCTGTTCCCAAATTATAAATATGTAAGCCCGCTTTTTTACCTAATGCATTTAATGCTGCGATATGACCATCTGCCAGATCCATAACATGGATATAATCACGAACACCGGTACCGTCTTTTGTTGGGTAATCATCGCCAAAAACAGCCACTTGTTCACGACGACCAATTGCCACTTGAGCAATATAAGGGGTTAAGTTATTTGGAATACCTTTAGGATCTTCCCCCATCGTACCTGATGGATGCGCCCCTACTGGGTTAAAATAACGCAACAAACTAATAGACCAACTTTCATCAGCAATAAATAAGTCAGATAAAATGCGCTCAACCATATATTTACTGGTGCCATAAGGGTTAGTCGTGCCCCCTACTGGCGAATCTTCAGTGATAGGAACCGCTTGCGGATCACCATAAACAGTTGCAGATGAGCTAAAAATAATGCTTTTTACGCCCGCATCACGCATACAACGTACGAGCACCAATGTGCCATTAACATTGTTGTCATAATATTCAATTGGCTTCTGGACGGATTCACCAACCGCTTTTAATCCCGCGAAATGAATAACAGACTGAATAGAATGCTTAGCAAAAATTGATGCTAATAGCTGCTCATCACGAATATCACCGTTATAAAACAGAGGGCGTTTACCTGTTAGGGCTTCAACACGATTAAGTACTTCTTCATTCGCATTGCTAAGATTATCGTAAATAATCGGTGTCATGCCTGCTTCAATCATTTGTACGCAAGTATGACTACCGATATATCCCATACCACCTGTCACTAATATTTCCACATTCACCTCTTTTGATTCAAAGGAAAAGCGCAAGACGGTTTCTGTTCACTGACACAGAGTTTAGCAAGATCAACAAAATCATTTCGTGATCAAACCGACATTTAGTGTAAACGTTTACACTCTTTTTGTGCGCTTTAAATTTTTATACAACATCCTAATTTAGAATTGTATTACAGTAATTCAATAGAATAAGTAACACTATATCTCGCCTTAACACTAAAAATAACACACATTAAAAGTAAACGATTACATCTCATTTAATGCGCTAATTATATGATAAAACTGACATTCAATGGGTTTTATCATACCTTATTAACTTCCTCGCTAATATGTTTAAGCGTAGTAAGAACACTCTCAATAATTCTACGAAAAGTGAGCCTACACTACATCTACTTGAGTAAATGCTATAAACATCTTATTAAATAGATATTCTAATGATTAAATAGATATTCTAATGATTAAATAGATATTCTAATGATTAAATAGATATTCTAATGATTAAATAGATATTCTAATGATTAAATAGATACTCTAAATAATTCAAGGCACAGCTAGGCGACAAGTAAATGAGTCGCTAGGAGCATACATTAGTATGTGACTAGTGCGAATGAACGCAGTCAACAACGCTGTGGTTTGAAGTATGACGAGTATTGAAGTATGTGACTAATGCGAGTGAACCAAGTCAACAACGCTGTGGTTTGAAGTATGACGAGTATATAAGGAAAATATAATGAAACCGATTGTCGTGCTATATCAAGATCTTCCTGAAAAACTGTACAAAAAATTAGCTAATTTTGCTGATATCAAACAATTTAAAACGCTCTCTTTAGACTCTAATGATTTTCGTTCAGCACTTGCCAATGCCTCTGGATTACTAGGTGCTGGTGGCAACATCGATGAAAATTTTATTAACCAAGCACCTCATTTAAAAGCCGTTTCAACGGTTTCTGTTGGCTATGACAATGTTGACGTTAATGCACTCACTAAACGTAATATTAAACTAATGCATACTCCAACCGTATTAACAGACACCGTCGCAGATACCATGATGGGATTAGTACTTGCCGTAGCAAGACGCATTCCTGAACTTGCTGATAATATTAAACAAGGCTTATGGATTAAAGGTATCACACCTGATTGGTATGGTACTGATGTTCATCATAAAACCATGGGTATTATTGGAATGGGGCGAATAGGAAAAGCTTTAGCACAGCGCGCACACTTTGGTTTTAATATGAATATTCTTTATCACTCACGTACAGAATATACAGAAGTAAATGATAAATTTACTGCAAAGCATTGCACTTTAGAGACCTTATTACAGCAATCTGATTTCGTCTGTATCACGTTACCATTAACACCAGAAACGCATCATTTAATGGGACAGAAACAATTTTCGATGATGAAACCTGACGCTTATTTAATTAATGCAGGGCGCGGAGCTGTGGTGGACGAATTGGCACTAATCCATGCATTAGAACAAAAAGAGATCGCAGGTGCTGGACTTGATGTTTTTGAAAAAGAACCTCTATCTTCATCTTCACCTTTATTAACGATGAAGAATGTCGTTGCTGTTCCACATATAGGCTCTGCAACAAAAGAGACTCGCTATGCGATGGCTGAATGTGCAGTAGATAATCTGATTGCGGCGCTAAGTGATCACGTAAAAGAAAACTGCGTCAATTTCTAAAATAGTAAATAGCGTTTTTTTAGATACAAAAAAAGGTAATGAAAATCTATCATTACCTTTTTTATTAGATGTGCAAATCAGTTTAAGCAGGATCAACGTGAGCCATCACACTCAAGATCTGTTTATTTTGCAAAACCTTATTACGTGCATTAACAACAATCTCGTGACTTTCATTAACGGTGAGATCACCTTTAATTTCAAGATGTACATCTACGAGTAAATAATCACCTGAACGACGCGTCTTTAAATCATGAACGCCTTGCACGCCTGGTGTTGAAACCAGCATCTGTTTAATCTCTTCCAGCGTCTCTTTATCAGCCCCTCTGTCCATTAAATCCTGTAGAGCTTGATAAGTAAAACGCCATCCCATACGACCGACAAATAATCCGACAATTAATGCTGCTAATGGGTCAAAAAATTTAAATCCAGCCAAACTTCCGATAATACCAATTGCAACAACTAATGAAGAAGCTGCATCAGAACGCGCATGCCAAGCATTTGCGACTAACATATTTGAGTCCACTTTTTTTGCAACAGCAAGCATATAGCGAAATAATCCTTCTTTAGCAGCTAATGCAAGTAAAGCCACATATAAAGCAACACTATGAACTTCAGGAATAGTAGAGGGATCTAAAATTTTATGAATGGCTGAAAACACCATTCCTAAACCAACAATTAATAAAATCGTCCCAAGAATAAGTGATGCCGCATTTTCATAACGAAAATGCCCATAAGGATGATCAGCATCAGGTTGTTTCTGACTACCTTTATTGGCAATTAAAACAACAAAGTCAGCAATAAGATCAGAGAGTGAGTGAATGCCATCGGCAATTAAACCTTGAGAGTGTGAAAAAAAGCCCACTGTAATTTGCCAAATGGATAAAATGATATTGACAAAAACACTCACTAACGTGCTTTTCTTAGCTGCCTTAAATTTTTCAGACTGCTTATTATCAGCCCGATCCAACTCAATATCATCAATGTGATTATGTGTCATAATAATAATCTTATTTGGTTTTAAATAGCCTACTCTATTGCCATAAATAAATAGAGTTCCATAGGTTATTTCAGGTTCCATAACTCATTGGTGAGGATAAAGGACGACTCTGAATAACAATCCAGTTTAGGGACTAAGATTGCTGTCCAGACATCATATTGAGATGTCATTGTCTATTAATATGCCATATTTAAATCTTTCTGTCTCTTATTTTTATCAATAAAATCTTATAGATACAGAACAATAATATAATTGATAATCATTCTTTTATGCATTTTCTATTTTTAATGAGAAAAAGAGAAATTTATTTTTAACATGACATTATTAATTGCTTCCCTGTCAACGAGTTAAGGTATATAACTTATTTTCATTATATTGTTAATATTATTTCAGCCTGTTTTTAATTTTTAATGCTTAATAATGTAAAGTAGTAAATAATCATTCTCACTCTTATTTAAAACACAGATCACAGCTATTTTTTACTATTAGGCGATAATGGTAAATATTTTAAACTAACGCTAAGTGAGGTTTGTAATGTATAAGAAAATCCTAGTTCCCATTGATATTTTAGAAGATGAACTTTCTCAGGAACTAATCGCTCACATTGAACAAATAGCAAAGGTGGGTAAACCTGAGATCCACTTCCTCACCGTTATTCCTAATGCTGAACTTTTCTTTGGTATCGAGTTTGCTGCTATTCCTGAAAAATTCAAAGACTCGTCAGAACGTACTCGTCTTGCTTTTGTTGCACTACAAGACATGATTAAAGATGCAAAAATTCCTGATGAGCAAATTATATGTAATGTTGGTGTTGGTAACGCAAAAGATGAAATTTTAGAATATGCCCGCCACATTGATGCTGATTTAATTGCGATTGCGTCACATAGACCTAATGTTTCCTCTTATTTATTAGGCTCAACAGCATCATCAATTGTACGCCATGCCAAAATGTCAGTTTTAGTTATACGCTAATATTTAGCTTAAATAACAACAAAGCCCTTTGTCTCAACAACAAAGGGCTTTTTAGCAAATGATGGTTTATTTTAAATCAGGTTGACTGTTATTTTTTAACTGAATCTTGAGTAGTCTCAGCCGCTGACCAAATACGATATTTCACATCAACATCTTTTGGTGCATAAACAACGATAGGTAATTTGCTGTTATAGCGGATAAAGGCATCTGATCCTATATTTGCCTGTACAAAGGCATCTTTTTTCGTATTGTCAGCACATCCCATCATTGTTGACATTGGACCATTTAAATCGCCAACAACATAATAGCTATAACCCCAACCTTCTAAATTCTTTTCATCTAAATCCGCACCAAACCACTGATGGTTGCAATCTACTTTAAGTTCTTTACCAATAATTAATTCAACTTGGTAATTGCTTTCATTATCTTTTTTCTCTAATTCGATAACATGACGAACTTGATTTTCTTGAGCCTTAGGATAAGGTGCAACTTTATCTAAACTGTCAGTAGCTTGTGCACACGCAGATAAAGACATTGCTGCTACTAAAGATAATATTACTTTGTTCATCACTCTCTCCATTTTTACAGCGAACACTTCGCCGTTAACAAAATTAGTCAGATGTTTTTATTGCTCATTATCTGAATACTAATATTTTTAGTGATTGAATGCTAACATCTTAGTAAATAGTACTATGAGTGGATAATTCTGAATGTTTTAAAAAGAAAAATCACGTTTTTTCATGAAATGTAAATTTGTGATACATCACCGTGCAGATAAGCTATCTATGATTATACTGAAATAGAGACCCAATTTCTTTTCATAGGAGGTTATATGTTCTCAGATCAACAAGCCCTTGTTTCTCAATTAAGAAATAGTGATCCCCGCTTTGAAGCTCTCTACGATAAACATCATCGACTCGATCAAGAAATTGCTAAATTAGAAGGCCCTAACGGAGCTGGCTATAACGATGAAGTTGCCAAACTAAAAAAAGAAAAGCTTCATCTTAAAGATGAAATGCAAAAAATACTTCAACGAAGTGAAAAATAAGGCTCTTTTTAAGCGATGATAATCTGTCATCGCTTTTTATGATTAAAAACAAAGATACTACCCCATAAAGATGCATAATTAATGTATCTTTTATTTTTTAGGGGCTCAATATGTCATCAATACATGGTCATGAAGTTTTGCAAATGATCCTTTCTTCAGAGACTGCATTTACTAAAACATCGCTAATTGATGCTATCCATAAACAATTCGGCAATGACTCACGTTTTCATACTTGTTCAGCTGAAAATATGACAGCGACTGAATTAGTTGATTTCTTAGAAAGGAAAGGTAAATTTATTCCAGCAGAAGGTGGATTTACAACGAGTGAAAATAAGATTTGTCATCATTGATAGATATACAGTTTTAAAGCTCGATTGCCAGTGATTTCCTTTTCTATGTCATTGGCTTTTTATATAAACAAATAAAAAGCCAATTCGTTCTGACAATCGTAATTACTTTATTTACTACATTTTATTCATCGTCTGTTTGCAACCAGCCATCATCTTCCCAAACACTTTGAATAAGTTCCATTATGTGTTCATGCTTAGTTTCATCTTTTATGCCTGTAACTTGAATCGAATTCATGCTACTAAAGGCGATACGAAACTGCATATCTGGATATTCTGGAATGATCTTTTTTCTCAGTTCGTGTTCTAAGAGCGGAAATAATGAGTCGGTTATCTTAGATTGTTTATTAAATAAAATTTCCACACGCATTGGTTTCACCATTTAAAGGTAAATAAACTGTATATAAATACAGTAGTATATTCTAAGAAAAAAGAAAAGTCTTTTTAGTAAAATTTTTATTATTACGCATTAAATAATATTTTAGCGTCTCTATCTGCTTAATGATAAGATGCATAATAAATGCAACATACAACTAAGAGAGAAAGGTATGTCAGGAAAAAGAATAAATCGTGAAAAAAAAACCATTCAAAAAATGGTTCACCTTTATGCTCATTCACATCCTGAAGCTGACTCAGATTATTATCAACAATTAATCAATTATTCCTATAACCGATTAGATAAATGTCGTTATGGTGAAGATAAACCCGCTTGTAAACAATGCCCTATCCATTGTTACCAACCAGCAAAACGAGAAACGATGAAACAAATCATGCGTTGGGCTGGTCCACGAATGTTAATTTATCATCCAATCTTAGCAATACGCCATCTTATTGACGATAAAAAACCTGTTCCTCCACTTCCTGAAAAAAAACGCACTATTCGTTCGACTGAAAAGTAAAGTCGGATTTCTTCAAGCGGTATAAAACATGCTCAGCGAGAGGATGGGTTTTATCTAATGCTGGATGAAAGAAATTATCAGACTGATGCATACCTAGTTTTTGCATTACACCTTGAGATGGAAGGTTTGAAACTGCGGTAAAAGCAACAACTTCCTCTAACTCCAAAGTCTCAAAAGCAAATTTAAATACAGCTAAAGCCGCTTCATAAGTATAACCTTTTCGCCAAAACTTTTTCGCAATACGCCAACCAATCTCTATGCAGGGATTAAATGGCAAAGGCGCGGCTGGAATATTTAATCCAACAAAACCAATAAACTCTTGAGTCTCTTTTAATTCAACTGCCCACATTCCCCATCCATTTTGTTGAACAAATTTTTCACGGATAACCTCAACCATATTATCACTTTCTAATTGAGATAAAGTGCAAGGAAAATAGCGCATCACTTCAGGTGAAGAGTTGATTTCAGAAAAAAATGGCGCTTTATCACTCTCACGCCATTCTCTTAGGTGTAGTCTGGGAGTATCTAAATTCATCGTTATTCTCTGTTTATATAAAATTAAGACAATAGCGATAAAATAGGATAAACAACGAACAATGAAAAGAAAAATGGTACTTTATTTTTTGTTTTCTTTTAGTTGGTTTTCTACTGGAGCAACAACTTTATCTTTATTTGCATTAGCGCTTTCTTTTATTGAAACAACGCGTTGTTGAGCAACTGATTTTGCTTGATGTTCAACTTGCTCTGATTGCCCAGTAAATATACCGCCACGCTTAATAGACATACTGCCACAACGGCTCGTACCACGTAATTCACCATGCTCTAAGATATCTAGGTTATTAGCAGCACAAATTCCTTTTACAAAACCGTCAATAATAATATCTGGTGCTGTTAATTCGCCTTCAACTTGCCCCGCATGCATAACACGAATAACGCCATCTTTGACATTAATATTACCAGCTACTTTCCCCCAAATTTGGATATCGCCTTCAACATTAATATCGCCTTGGAATACCGTTCCTTTTGCAATAATCGTGTATAGTTTTTGCTCTGGCATCGGTTTTTTCTCTTCTGTTATTACTGGTGCAACAGGCTCTGCTGCTTTTGGTGTTTCAGTTTTACGACTAAACATAGCGGCTTTTTTTAACCTCAACGTCATATAATAAATAATAATGCTAAAAATTAGGATTAGAATAATCAAAAATTCGCCTGCCATCTGATAACGCCAAAAAGCAATTAAGGCAAGAGTCCAAATTATCCATATCCCGCTGAATATAATATTTCGCAGTGTTCGCTTATTCTCCATAATTAGCTATATCCTTACCTCCCTGACAATAAATACACTTATGCATTCACCATTCTAATAAACAGATGGCAAGCATAATGCCAGCAATAAGCCTATTATTACCTTTTAGTTTTTTGATTTGTTCCTTAGGCTAAAAAATATTTAATTAAACACAAAGATTATCTATTTTAATCACCAAACTTTAATGTAAATAAATTATGAGTAGCAAACACTTATCTAGACAAATATTTCGCATTAAAAATTAACATTTTATACTTATATTCTTTTTTATAAAAATATTGTTCAAAAATATTTATTTTAAAACCGCAGAACAATCTAATTTTTCAAAAATAAAAATATGAGACATCAGTCACAGTAAAAATAGAAATGAAAAATCACCAAGAAAAAATTAGATTTAAATGTGAGATTTGTGTTTATTTTTTGTTAAAACTAATCTTTATTTATCTATTTTTATAACTTATGTTAATATAACAGGGAAAACTAGTTTTCTTTTTTAGTTTTAACTTTCATTTTATGAACTTTATCTTTTCAAATAAAACACAACAATAAAATAACAAAACAACCACAATAAAAAAACAATGATTATACCTATCTTTTAAATGCATCTATTATTTATTTACACTGTAAAGAAAACCAAGTAAGAATAACTCAATGTTATATATAAACTTTAACACTTTAAAAAATAAGTGTAAATTATTGATTACACAAATGCACTTACCATTCTTTATGGTCTCAAATAAAAATTTTTTCTTATTTAATTTTCTTTTGCAATTTATACCAAACCCCATTAAATTAACAAAATGACTTATCTTAAATTAGCAAAACAAAATGCAGTGTCTAATATCTAAAAAAAAAACATCATCAAATTAAAGAAAATAGTCTCCTTTTTATTTTTAATAGCACTCAATAATAAAGAAGTGTTTTTATAAATGTACTTATATTTATCATTATAAAAATACAGTGATACTCATATAATAATTTTTGGGCGAATTATGAATACAATGCAATGTGACAAAAATAATCAAAACAATTGTGCGATTCAAAAAAAATCTTTTTTCTATCCACAATATCAAATACTAGAAAATGAACAAAAAGCTCTCTTCCTTATTCGGAAAAATGCACTTATTTTGCAAAACTGTACGGATACAATCACAGCAAACCAAGATCAAGTTCTTTTTTTACAACAGGGCAATTACACATTAAAAACACAAGGCGCCGATCCTGTAGAGATTATTGCGATACCCCTTTCAGATGATTTCTTAAGAGATTTCATGTCAAAATACAACGATATTTTGTGTAATATAGAAAGGGATGAAGAATTTTCTAGTGCCTTTATTTGTTTTCAAAACTCTCCTCTTATTCACTTTTGTAGCAATGGTTTTGAATATCTCACCGCCCAATCCTGCCCTGAAGCGTTCACACGGTTACGAATTGAAGAGCTTTTAATTCTGTTACTGTCAACGGAACAAGGTTCAGATTTAATGGCATTATTGCGTCAACTCAGTCATCGCCAAGTTGATCGCTTGAAAATATTTATGGAAAAAAACCATTTAAAAAGTTGGAAGCTAAAACAATTTGCCCGTGAATTTGGTATGGGGTTAACAACATTTAAAGAGCTTTTTAACCACGTCTATGGCACATCACCAAGAACATGGATCTGCGAAAGAAGAATTATTTACGCACATCAACTATTGCTGACTACTGAAATGAGTATTGTTGATATTTCAATGGAGTCAGGCTTTTCAAGCCAATCTTACTTTACACAAAGTTACCATCGTCGTTTTAATATGACACCAAGTAAAGCGAGAAACATCAGATTAAAATTATAAAAAATCCGACCGAATATCATAATATCTAAAAGTCATTCATAGTTAGAATACTTGAAATTTATTCTTATGAGTGAGTTCTATATCGTGATCAAAGAAAATAAACATACCCCACAAGCCCATTATTATGACTATTTAGCTTTACTAAAAAAAATGATGGCAACCAGTGATAAAAAAACTGTAGATGATTTGTTTGATCTACAGTTTTCTTTGCAGTCTAATAAAAACGGCGACACTGAATGTGATGTTAATGCACATCAGATAAAAATATTATCTCGAGTATTATGTCGTGAAAGCTTAGACAATTTATTGCAATCCACTTGGTTTTTACGAAAAAAATACTGTTTTGTTGATATCACTAAAGAAGAAATTCGTGATGTTGTTGGCTTAGCAAGTTCATTTCATACGCAACAAGCAAATTCTACGTTAACCCCAATGGATTGGGATAAATCATTGAGAGCTACTGTCAATATCAATGAACATATGCGCTTAATTCAAGCTGTTATAAAGCCTCTATTTATTTGGTGGGTTCAGCATCTTGCCCCTCAACTATTCACACTTTATAAAACTAAAAGAGAGCTAGAGTCTCAAATTAAGCAGTGTGAAAATATTAAGTCATTCGAAAGAAAACAGCTATCAAATACAAGTGATTCTTTTTTATCTTTAGATGACATTAATATCAAACTAAATTCAGATAAAGTCCGACTCATTGTGATTAATGATCTACTACAAAAAGATATTAAGTTACTTTTAGAGAATTGGAAAAATGAACCAGTATTTAATTTTGAAATAAATAACACACTAGATTACATCCAAGGTGTAACACCACGTTCAGAATTGATAAAACCGCTATGGAAGATTTTAAACAGTATTCCAAAAAATCCTGAAAATTGTCAAAATTTAAAAATTTGGTTATTAGAAAGAGATCTTTGCTTAAAGAACGATGAATTTTTATGGCGATAATAAAATTTCAGCTCTTCTCTAAATAAAAAGAGAAGAGCTGATGTTAACTTTTAATTATTCTATTTAATATCTAAGATCTCAATTGTAACGATAGACATGGACTCTGGAGGCACTTGCCCTGGAACACCATTTTTCCCATAACCACCACCTGGTTTTATATAAATTTTAGCTTTACCATTGATACCTGCTTTGGCAATAAAGGTATTCAATGGTAGTGGTAATTGGCGATAAGGTAAAATAAGAGGCTTAGCTTTATCATAATTAAGCGTCACAGTACCATCCGTTAGCTCTTCATGCATAGTAAATACAACTGTTTTGCCCGCAATTGATGTAACGGGTTTACCCTGTTTTAAAATTTTAAAATAGGTATTGTCGTCATATTGTACGTAATTCTGTTTTTGGATCTCAGATAAAATGGATTTATTACGCTGGGCATTATCTTTTCCAATAATCGAATAAGCATAAGCAAGTTGTCCTGCAATCATTTGCCCTTCGCCCGCCATTTTCTCAAGCTGCTCTTTTAGCGTTTTATTTTCTTTTAAAATATTACTAGTATCTGTATTAACTTTCGCTAATTCAGCATCTTTTGCTTTAATTTGCTCATTTAATTTAGCAATAGATTCTGTTTGCTGTTGCTTTAATGTACTAATTTGCTGTGTACTTTCTGTATTTTGTTTTTCTAATTGTACTTTCGCTTCAGCTAATTGAGCGCTCAATTTATCTGTCGTATTTTGCTTTTCAGAGAGTTGTTTTTCTAGCAATGCTAACGTTTTCTCACTTTCTGTTTTGCTCGTGGTGACTTGAGCTAATGCGATATTATTCTCTTTAAATTGTGTATCTAATGTTTGATATTTATTCGATAGCTCACTTTGCGCTTTCTCTAACTTAGCTATCAGATTATTTTTATCAGTAATTAAACTATCAACGGCTTTTTCACCCGCAGATAAGCTCTTTTTCAGATCAGCTAATTCAGTTATTTTATTATCTAACTGTAATTTTAATTCTGGAATTGCTTTTAGTTTTTCATCTGCCTGCTCTTTTTGTTGCTGGACAGCTAAAAGCGTTTTATTAAGTTGAGTTTGTTCCTGATTATTTTTTTCAACCTGTGTTTGTAATTGTGCTATTTCTTTACGTTGTTCCTCAACAAGTTTGCTATTAGCATCTTGTTGCTTTTCTGCTTCTGCCACTTTTAATGCAAGTTCTTTAGATAAATCTTCACGTTCTGACGTGATCTTCAATAATGTGCTTTGTAATTTATCTATCTCTTTTTTCGCAGAGTCATCTTTTAGCAAAAGTTGAGCCTGTGCAAATTGAGTCTGCACATCTTCTTTCTCTTTCTTTATTGTTGCTAATTGATTTTGTACATCTGTGAGTTGTTTCGTTAATTTATCTTGCTCAGTCGTTATTGTTGATAACGAATTTTCTAATGTTGCTATCTCTTTATTTTTTGCTGCTTCTAAATTAGCTAATTCTTGTTCTTTTTGCTCATTGTTACTATTTAGCAATTGCTGAGATTCGACATACTGAGCTTGTATAGCTTCTTTTTCTTGTTCAATTTTAGCGAGTAGTGTCTGCTTTTCATTTAATTGGCTAATTAACTTCTCTTGCTCTAATTTTATGCTTTCAAGTGAACTTTGTAATTTATCAATCTCTTTTTTGGCGCTATCATCTTTTAACAGAGCCTGAGCCTGTTGATACTGAGATTCTAATTGCTCTTTGTCTTGCTCAAGCTGAGTATATTTCGCCTCTAAGCTTTTAAGTATCCCTGCTTGTTTTTCAAAATCTTGTTGCTGTTTTGCTAATTCTGTATTTTTTACTGTTGTAGCCTGTAATACGTTCTCTTTTTCAGCTAATTGCTTAACTAATAAGTCACGCTCTTTTTTTATTGTTTCCAAATCACTTTGTAGCTTGGAAACAGCTTGTTTTAACGTGTCATCAGTAAGTAAGTTATTCGCCGTAGCTAATTTTTCTTCTGTTTCAGCCAGCGTCAATTCGAGTTGTTTAATTTGGTTATTGGCATTTTGAAGTTTTTCCAAATGCTCTTTTGTTATAGCTGCCTGTTCAGTGTATTTTTGATACAACGTTTGGTATTTATTTCTCGTATCAGCTAAACGATTTAATAGCTCTTTATTAAAAAGAGGTTGTTTATGATCGAGTACAGAGCGATTGAACTGATATGCAAAGTGAAAAGGGATGGCCGTAACAGAATAAAATGTTCCTGGAATAATATCTAACAAGAAGTTGTCATTACGTTGAGGCCTTGTATAACTCTCTTTTGAATAAAGAGCTAACGGGTTATAAACCGTTACATTATTTCGGTAGCTATAACGATTAAGATCCTCTGGTGTAAATTGTGGTTTAATCGGAACAAATGAAAGCAACGGCGTTAAATAACGAGTGTAATCACTCTTTAATTTTGAATAACTGGCGGGTAACACAGGGCAATTTTCTGCCAGCGTGATATCAGGAGTCTTAACAGGTTCGACTGCCTGATTATCTATTTTAGCTGGCGTAGAAGGTTTAACTCGTTGCTCTGGTTTTGTTTGTTGAGTCGCTGTTGTGGTGCGGTTTACTCCACGATTAGCCTGACCAGCTCTCGTTGACGATGAAATTGTAGCAGATGTTTTAGGCTCAATTTTAATTGGCTCTTGCGTTTCAAAATAACGGTCAAAATCTTCAATAACAGAATTAAACTCATTATTGGCAAACGATAGTGTTGGAAACAGCATAAAAGCGAGACAAACACTCTGCTTTAATTTCATAGTAATTATTCACCTAATTTTTTTAATGTCGAATTAACTGACATAATCGACAAATAGCGAACTTTTGCACATAAAACTTCTGTTTTTGATTCAATACTCATTTTCAATAAATCTAAGCTATCTTTACTTGCTGTACCTTGAACACTACGGTACATCGCATTGATTTCGCTAATTTCTTTAAATGAACTCATCATGGATTGATAGTCAGATGGAGAAAAAGTTTTCAAAGAATCAAGTTGTTTGATGCAAGCACTTTGTGGTGCTAGCCCCAATTTTCTTGCATCTACGCCACTATCAGCAGGCTCTGCTGCAGGTGCCATAGAAAGCGGTTGTGCAACAGCCACTGGTTGAGTAGTTGCTACAGGCTGTGTGGTTTGTGTTGGCGCTGGCGTTTCAATTGGACGAGTGTGATCAGTCCACGCACACCCAGATAGGGCGAGGACGCTGGTTGCCATAAATACAGCGAGGACATTCTTTTTATTTTGTAATAAGGACATCATTTTTCCTTAATTCCGATCAGACTTAAATAAGAGCATATGAGTTGTCGCATTTTAAGCCATTTTATTATAATTTTCTATTACCTACTGCATACTAAATAAATAGGCTAACACCCTTGGTTGCAATGAGTGTTCCTATCATTTCATTTATTTTTTCTTAAAACACTACTTACATCACACTAAATACATCAAATATTGAATATCGGATTTATTTAGTAAAAATGTTGTCATATAAACTGATCGTTTTTTATATTGATGGAATAATACCAGATAATAATAAAAATAATAATACTAATTTTATCATTTATTTACGTAATTTACGTGTAAAAAATACCCTTATATTTTGTTGCTGTTTTTTAATACCGAGATAAAATCAAAAAATGAATATCTAATATCGGTATTGATATTCATTTTATCCTTCCAAATAGGAGAACTAAGATGAGTCATTTTAAAATTGGTATCGTTGTCGGTAGTTTAAGAAAAGATTCGTTTAATAGACAAACAGCACATGCTTTAATTAAGTTATTTCCTCAAGAATTTACCTGTCAGTTTATCGATATTAGTGCTCTTCCTCTCTATAACCAAGATGATGACAGTCATACCCCTTCTTCTGTTATCGATTTCAAACAACAAATAAAAGCGTGCCAAGGCATCATCTTTGTCACACCAGAATATAACCGCTCAATACCTGGTGTACTTAAAAATGCGATTGACCAAGCTTCTCGCCCTTATGGAACGAATGCTTGGAATGAAATTCCAGCCGGTATTATTGGTGTTTCAATTGGTAATATTAGTACGGCAATAGCTCAACAGCATTTACGTAATTCATTAGCCTTCTTAAATATGCCGACGCTAAATCAACCTGAATGTTATCTAAAATGGTATGACGGAATGGTTGAGAATGGGCAGTTTTCAGAGAAAACAGCAACTTTTATGCAAAACTGGGTTGATGCCTACGTGGCTTTTGTGAAGCAAAATAATCAATAATCAAATAGACTAAAAAGAGCTTTATGTGAAAAACATAAGCTCTTTTTTTGAACATCAAAGTTAATTTAATTTATTTGGTTATAATATCTCTACTGACAAATAAAAGTTTTAACATTTTATAGATAAAAAGTGATAATAATCTTGCTCACTTCAACATTTAATAACAAAAGACAAAAATAGATTATCTTTAAGAGATATACTTTATTATTACAATTAAAAACTGTTTGTTATATAACCAAAAATAAAGTGATTTAAATAGAATCGGGCTTGAGATCAAATTTAATCATTTATCTTATTCGTTCTAAAGTCAGAAAATATCAATAGACTTCAATCTACTACCACATATAAAACTTAAAATTTGATAATTATTTTTAATAATTTATATTAGGTAAGAACGTTAGCCATAATGTGCGATACATATCTAAATAATATGCTTCTATAATTGTGATAAACAAAAAAATTATCTATATTATTCATCCATTAAATACTGGCAGGTAAGTCATGGATAAAAATTTAAAAGAAATTGAATGTGAAATCGCTGCTCTAAAAATTGTTATCAAATCTTTACTTTCCACGCTAAATGATAAACAACGAAGAGATATGTTGGGCAATATATCTATAGTGCTTGAGGATACATCTAACAAATACCCTCAGCTTAATGAAGTTATTAACTTAACTGAGCAATATGTGAAAAAGCTTATTCAAACCTAATGAAAACGATATTTTCTATTGCTATTAAATTTATCCCCTAATTCTTATAGGGTACTAATAGTATCCTATTGATTATTTTGTATAGGATATACTGTGATTTTTCTTTCATTCACACAGCGCTAAGTTAAATTTACTGAGTGTCTATTTCCTACATCTCAAATATCCTCACAGTTACTGTTCTAACGAAAAATGCGATAAAGTTGTATATTCTTTTATCAATTTAATTTTTTCTTGGATTTAAATAAACAATTAATTAATATAAAAATAATTTATCACACAGCAATAAATTGTCGTTCTTTTGAGGATCTTATGGAAAAAAAAGTTGTCAATATAGAGTATGAAATTGCAGCAGTAAAAGTAGTTCTAAAAGCCTTGTTATTGACTTTGACAGATAAACAAAAAGAAATAGTGATCCACGATATAAATAAGACCATCAATGATGCTTATATCGATCATCCTCAATACCAAAATATTATAAGCAAGACCGAACAGTATATAAAAAAAATACTCTAAACATTAAAGCTACATTCTTCATCGCCCTCTCTATTATTATTTATATTAGAGAGGATTTATATCTATATCTTTAAAAATCAAATCGATTTAAACTTTAACATAATCACTGATTGATTATGAAAGTTGAAATAAAAAGTACTTTTTAATTGATTGAGTATAAACGAAATAATATTATTATTTATGGCTCACTTAATTTGAATAATGATTTTCTGTTCCTTATGAAAAAAATTATAAACCATTACTGTTTCAATACTCGATCAATGATTAAGTTAAACTTATTTCTAATTTTAAATAAAAGCACGAATAATAAGAATTTAAACTTTAGATTTATTATGTTTATGCGTCTAAAGAGTAAAAACTTACCACCTTAGACACACTTTATGAATATTCTCTATATCAACGATGAGCAAGATTGAATTTTTGTACCGATAACTGTAATTCTTCGGTTTGTCTTTCTAATGAAATAGCTGCCGCTGAAACTTGTTCAACTAAAGAAGCATTCTGTTGTGTTACACCATCCATTTGAGTAATAGCTACACTCACTTGACCAATACCTTTACTTTGCTCTTCAGATGCAATAGTGATTTCTTTCATTATTGACGTTACCTGCTTAACTCCCATCAAAATGTCTTCCATCGTGTTTTCCATATCACTCACTAATTTTGCACCTTTTTTTACACGCGCAGTGGAATCAGCAATAAGGACTTCAATCTCTTTAGCTGCTTTGGCACTATCTCCTGCTAAATTACGCACTTCATTAGCGACAACCATAAATCCTCGACCATGAGCCCCTGCTCTTGCCGCTTCCACTGACGCATTTAAGGCGAGTATATTTGTTTGAAACGCAATGTTGTTAATGACATTGATGATATCTGCAATCTTACTTGAACTATTAGATATCCCGTCCATTGTTGTCACAACAGATTCAGCTAATTCATTGCCTTTTTCAACAGTCACTGATGCAACTTCAGCCAACTCTCTCGCTTGATAAGCGTGTTCCATATTCTGGTTAACGGCAGCTGTTATCTCTTCCATACTTGCTGCTGTTTGCTCTAATGCTGTTGCTTGCTCTTCTGTACGAGAAGCTAAATCGTTATTCCCTTTGGCTATTTCAGATGCGCCACGATAAATACTATCACTTCCCATTCGGATCGTACTTACCGCTTCATGCAAACTATTTTGCATATCATTTAATAACGGTATTAATCGCCCAGCACAGTTATTACCAAAAGGTTCTAGTGACTGACTCAGATCACCTTCTGTAATTTTCACAAAATGTTGGCGAATATTTTCGAGTGGTTTTTGTAACATAGCGACTAAATAACGATCAGTGAGGAGCAGAATAATTCCCCCTAAAATGACACTAATAATAATAACAATTTGTGTCACCTCAATAAGGTTATCCACTTCTTCAATCGTACTATCAATTTTTATATTTGCGGCATTATTAAAGTTTTCACTTACATTACCTAATTCGCGACTCAACGCAGGTGTTACATTTTTTGCATGATGTACATATTGCTCGATAGTGCCATTGAGCGCTAATTCCATCTGCTTTTTTACGCCTTGTTCAAAAAGTGCTTGCCATACGTCCATTAGTTCTTTTGATACTTTTTCATCCATCGGCCCTGGAGAAACAGATTTCATATACGTGATCTGTTTTTCCATATTTTCCATCGCCAATTGTACTTGTGTAAAATCGACGTCTTTGCCTTCTGCTTTTTCCTCAACGAGACGATTTAATCGAGAAGTGAATCGAAAATACTGATCATTTCCCTGACTGAGCGCAGCCATTTGTTTTATTATTTGATTATCAGATTGATTACCTTTGGATATTTGCTCTAGCGCCCATGCGCTATAAAGACTGACACCGCCAAATAGCACACATAAAGTCCCCAGTATGACTAACATCATCAGACGAATAGTAATGTTACGAAGTTTCCGCATCGAATTTCTCAACTAACAAGATAAAGTAAGCCCAATAGGGCGTAATGTACTTTTATCGACACTTTTTCAATTTATTTTAATTTTTTACTAAAGTTTTTTATAAATTGGTTTTTTATTTTCTATACATAAAAAGAGTTAGATGGAGGAAGCAAAAATGTTACTTATCTATCATTTTTTATAATTTGACATGAGAATAACAAATTCATTTAAAATCAACAAACTATAAAATTAGTGACTTGAAAAATAAATAAGAAGTATTAAAGAGATAAAAGGATAATTGAAGGGGAAAATAAGGTTTGGAATATTCTTAAATTAGCTAAAAGTAGAGCAAGGATAGAATGACGCAATTAACTTTCAATCAACGTAAACAAATCAATAAACATAATTGGGTGATCTGCACTCTTATTTTCTTCAGTATCAAGCAATTCCATTCCCTTTTTAGAATAAAATTCCATAGCACTTTTTTTAGCATCTGTTATCAAAAACCTACATCCAACCATAGGACGAATATCATCCAGTGACATTAACAATGCATATTCAAAAAGCATTGAACCAATTCCTGAAGTCCGATTATTAGAATCAACAGCTAAACGTGCGATTTTAACAGCTGGTAAAAATTCATATGAACTAGCACGAACACAATCACCTAAATCATATTCTTTAAGGTTAACCTGACTACAAGTTAATGTAATGTAGCCTAGTATTTTAAAAGGAAAAGTGTCGATAGGCTTATTTTTGTCTTCTCGCATATTGTCATCAGCTACAATATATGTTTGAGCGATACAACCATCTTGGAATAATAAGGCATCTTTTTGAATGAAAGATTTTAGCGGTTGATATTCTTTTGAACCACCACTAAAATTTTTATGTTTATGATATTGATTTAAAGGAAGGATGATTAGGTTAGGTTATAATAATTCCATTTTAGTTCAACAACCTACCCTAAATTTAAACTATGCATTTTTTACTGTTTTTTGGCGATTCTGACGTGCATTTTCTAAAGAACGTTTAGCATTAGCATTAGGCTTAGAGTTCTTTATTTGCTTAAGCATTTGTTCTGCATCTTTTCCCGTCAGGATGGTGCGACCGAACGTACTACTTGTAATAGCCATTTTAACCTCCTGCGTTAAGATTAGTATATTAGATATGTAAAATATCAACTTAATGTTGTATACAGATTACGCAATCAAATTTATGGAGCCAAGAAAATTCACGATGAAAAATTGGAGCGGGCGAAGGGAATCGAACCCTCGTATAGAGCTTGGGAAGCTCTCGTTCTACCATTGAACTACGCCCGCATTAGATTTTTTTGATTATACGCCTCCTTGATTGAACGACAATCCCCTTTTTATTTAAATGATTATTTAATCATCGAAAAAAAGATAACCATTTGTTTTAAAAAACAATAAAGCCACCTTTCGGTGGCTTTATAACTATATTGATATTCGTTAATGCTATTCGTTAATTAACCATTTATTTAAAATAACAGTTATTTAAAATAACAATTATTTATTAGGGCGCATTGCTGGGAATAAAATAACATCACGAATAGTATGACTGTTAGTAAATAACATCACCATACGGTCAATACCAATACCTAAACCTGCAGTTGGCGGTAAGCCGTGTTCTAATGCCGTGATATAGTCATGGTCGAAGAACATTGCTTCTGCATCACCCGCTTCTTTTTGGCGAACTTGATCTTCAAAACGCTCTGCTTGGTCTTGTGCATCATTGAGTTCTGAGAAACCATTACCAATTTCACGACCACCAATAAAGAATTCGAAGCGGTCAGTAATAAATGGATTATCATCGTTACGACGAGCCAGTGGAGAAACTTCTGCTGGGTATTCAATAATGAATGTTGGTTGAATTAAGTGGCTTTCTGCAACTTCTTCAAAAATTTCACACTGAACACGGCCTAAGCCCCAGCTTTTCTCAATCTTAATACCAATAGATTGAGCAATAGCAACCGCTTTATCCATATCATCAAGATCAGCCATTACGGTTTCTGGGCGATATTTGCAGATAGCTTCTTTCATGGTTAATTTGGCAAAAGGTTTACCAAAGTCAAACTCTTGATCACCATATTTCACTAATGAAGAACCAAGTACATTTTCAGTTAATGTACGGAATAATTCTTCAGTTAATTCAATCAAGTCGCGGTAATCTGCATACGCCATATAGAGTTCCATCATTGTGAACTCTGGGTTATGACGTGGTGATACACCTTCGTTACGGAAGTTACGGTTGATTTCGAATACACGATCAAAACCACCCACAACTAAACGTTTTAAATATAATTCAGGTGCAATACGTAGATACATATCGATATCTAACGCATTATGATGGGTAATGAACGGACGCGCACTTGCTCCACCAGGAATGGTTTGCATCATTGGCGTTTCAACTTCCATAAAGCCTTTGTTCACCATAAATTGACGGATACCCGCCATGACTTGTGAACGAATTTGGAAAGTTTTACGCGATTCTTCATTAGAAATCAGATCTAAATAACGCTGACGATAACGCATTTCTTGGTCAGCTAAACCGTGGAATTTATCTGGTAATGGGCGTAGTGCTTTCGTTAATAAACGCACTTCTGTACAGTGAACACTTAATTCACCCGTTTTCGTTTTGAAAACACGACCGCGAGCACCTAAGATATCGCCGAGATCCCATTTTTTAAATTGCTCGTTATAGATACCTTCTGGTAAATCATCACGAGAAACATAAAGCTGAATACGACCACCCATGTCTTGCAATGTAGCGAAAGATGCCTTGCCCATAATACGGCGAGTCATCATACGACCTGCAATAGAAACTTCCACATTTGCTGCTTCTAACTCTTCTGCACTCATTGCATCATACTTTTGATGTAATTCGTCAGACAGCGCATCTCTGCGGAAATCATTTGGGAATGCGTTACCATTATCACGTAAAGCGGATAATTTTTCGCGGCGTGTTTGCAGTTCGTTATTTAAATCAGGTGCCTGCTCCGCACCTTGTTGCTGTTGCGACATGTTTTTCCTCACAGGCCCGCTTTTAAGCTAGCTTCAATAAATTTATCAAGATCACCGTCTAATACTGCTTGTGTATTACGCGTTTCCACACCAGTACGTAAATCTTTAATACGTGAATCATCAAGAACATAAGAACGAATTTGACTACCCCAGCCAATATCGGACTTGTTATCTTCCATTACTTGCTTATCTGCATTTTTCTTCTGCATTTCCAGCTCGTATAACTTCGCTTTCATCTGCTTCATTGCCTGATCTTTGTTCTTATGCTGAGAGCGATCGTTTTGGCATTGAGTAACAAGACCTGTTGGAACGTGGGTAATACGAACCGCAGATTCTGTTTTGTTAACGTGCTGTCCACCCGCACCCGAAGCGCGATAAACGTCAATACGTAAATCAGCTGGATTGATTTCAATATCAATATTGTCATCAACTTCAGGGTAAATAAAGGCAGAACTAAATGAGGTATGGCGACGGCCGCCTGAGTCAAATGGGCTTTTACGAACTAGGCGATGAACACCTGTTTCTGTACGTAACCAACCATAAGCGTACTCACCAATAATTTTGATAGTCGCTGATTTTAATCCTGCAACATCACCGTCAGATTCTTCAATAATTTCTGTTTTAAAGCCTCTTGATTCAGCCCAACGTAAGTACATGCGCATCAGCATACTTGCCCAATCTTGCGCTTCTGTACCACCAGAGCCCGCTTGTAAATCAAGGTAGCAATCCGCACTGTCATATTCACCAGAGAACATGCGACGGAATTCTAATTGCTCAAGCTTTTTATTTAAACCATCTAACTCAGCAATAGCCTCGTTAAATGTTTCTTCGTCATCAGCTTCAACCGCTAATTCAAGTAAACCAGAAACATCTTCTAGTCCTTGCTCTAACTGATCGATTGTTTCTACGATAGCCTCAAGAGATGAACGCTCTTTGCCTAATGCTTGTGCCCTTTCTGGCTCGTTCCATACATCAGGTTGTTCTAATTCAGCGTTAACTTCTTCTAAACGCTCTTTCTTGGCATCATAGTCAAAGATACCCCCTGAGAACATTCGTTCTTTCAGAGACTTCTTCAATTTGGTGTTTTACGGGGTTGATTTCAAACATATTTTTTCGTCTTTATGTTGTTTTCAAAAACAATTGGAATAAATTTTGAACCGCATATTGTAACGGATATATCAGCGGGTTTATAGCATTTATATACAACTGTCTATCAGATAGTTGTTACCATAACAACGTGACTCTCTATATCACGGTAAATTGTTTAATTTATTCGCATTAACAAGGCCAAATATGCTCAACAAGCAATTGAGCATTACGTTGCCCTCTAAATTCATTCACATCTAATCGATACGCTAGCTCAACCATTTTAATGCTGTTATCAGGCCACATATTAATATCAACATTAAAGGCAATAGCATCAATCATAAGATGGCTATTTACGGGCTGAAGCATCATTTTTAAATGCTTACTACCCACAATACGTTGCTGTAATAACGTGAATTTACCGTCAAATAAAGGCTCTGGAAAAGCTTGTCCCCACGGACCTGCTTCTCTTAGCATTTCCGCAATTGGTAGTGATAGCTGGTTTTCTGTTAGCTCACCATCAGATAAAATAACGCCTTGCAATTGCTCGTCAGAAACCAACTCTGCCATTAAAGACGAAAAATGACGCTGAAATAAAGGGAATTTATCTTCTTCAAGTGAAAGCCCGGCTGCCATTGCATGCCCACCGAATTTCACCATCAACCCCGGATTTAATGTATTTAATCGCTCTAAGGCATCTCGCAAATGTACGCCACTAATTGAACGACCAGAGCCTTTTAACAGACCATCACCACTAGGTGCGAACGCAATAACAGGACGATGCAATTTCTCTTTAATACGAGAGGCTAAAATACCCACAACGCCTTGATGCCATTCGGGATGATATATCGCTAAACCATTAGGTAAATCATGTTGAGTGCCCATAAACTGGCGAAAAATGGTTGAGGCTTCTTCTTGCATTCCCGCTTCAATTTCACGCCGAGTTTGATTTAATCCATCAAGTTCATTGGCAATTTCACGAGCAGTACCAATATTGTCAGTTAAGAGTAAAGCAACCCCCACCGACATATCATCTAGACGCCCTGCTGCATTTAAGCGAGGCCCTAAAGAAAAACCTAAGTCACTACTAACCAATTGAGATAGTTCTTTACGAGACACTTCTGTTAACGCTTTAATACCCACACAACAACGTCCAGCTCTAATTCGGCGTAATCCTTCATAAACAAAAATACGGTTATTTTCATCAAGAGGAACAACGTCTGCCACTGTGCCTAGTGCAACTAAATCGAGAAAATCCGCCATATTTGGGCGAGTTAAGTTTTGTTGCTCGAACCAGCCTTGTTTTTCTAATTCAGCTCTTAATGCCGTCATTAAATAAAAAGTAACGCCAACACCTGCTAATGATTTAGATAAAAAAGAACAATCTGTCAGATTAGGATTAATAATCGCATCAGCGGCAGGTAAGGTTTGTCCCGGTAGATGGTGATCGGTAACGAGGACACGAATACCATATTCATGAGCCGCATCTACACCTTCAAAAGAGGAAATTCCATTATCTACAGTGATAATGAGATCAACCCCTTTTTTAGCAACGTCATGAACAACTTGAGGGCTTAAACCATAACCATCATCAAAGCGATTAGGGATATGATAGCTAACCTGCTTAAATCCCATTTGGCGTAATGCTTTAATCGCAAGTGCGGTACTTGTTGCACCATCAGCATCAAAATCGCCAACAATAACAATACGAGATTGTTGCTGTAATGCATCAATCAGTAATGAAATTGCCGTTTCTATTCCTGTTAATGCTTGATAATGAAGTAAGCCTTTTAACGATCGTTCTAGTTGAACTTCAGAGGTTATTCCACGATTAGCATAAATTTGTCGTAATAAGGGATCTAAGTTATCTGGTAATTGAGTTGCCTGTGCAATTCGACGACGCAATGTCGGTTCAATAGTGACCATAAAACGTAATTACTTCTCTTTTTTATCTAATAATTCAACAAGGTTTTGTGCAGAAATATATCCACCATAAATACTAGCATTAGGTAATACAATAGCAGGTGTGCCTTGGATCCCCATCATAGTGCCTAATTTAAAATGTTCATTGATATTGATTTTTTTGCAATCATCAATCGCAATAATTTTGTCACCTTTAAATGCACTGTCTAATGATTTATTAGGGAAGCCACTACACCACACAGCATTCATTTCTTTGCTCACAATATTGTTGCTAATGCCATTACGAGGAAACGCTAAATAGCGTACTGTCACTCCTTGTTTATTCAATTCGGGTACTTCTTGATGAAGTTTTTGGCAATAGGGGCAACTAATATCAGTAAAAATAGTGATCACATGGCGTTCATTTTGTGCTTTATAGACAATCATTTCATTTTTAAGTGAATCTACTTTTTTCATAATAATTTGATTGGCAATACTGACTGGCTCACCATTACTGATATTATAAATAGGACCCGCTGTTAGATACTTACCATCATCCGTAATATAAAAAATACCTTTGTCTGATAACACCGCATTTAACCCAACAATCGGTGTAGGTTGGATACTTTCTGCTTTAATTTGCATTTTAGCCAGTTGCGCTTCAATTGAGGCATTGTCAGCAAGCACAGGCATTGACACCATGCTTAATAATATTGGCAACCAGAATAATTTCTTTTTCATTTGAATTCCTATTTAACGCCTGCTCTTTAGCGGCTATCCCCTTGGATGATGTTGCTGATGAAGCGCTTTCAAGCGTTCTGTTGCAACATGGGTATAAATCTGTGTTGTAGAGAGGTCACTGTGCCCCAATAACATCTGTACAACACGCAAGTCTGCTCCATGATTTAAGAGATGTGTCGCAAATGCATGACGCAACACATGAGGTGATAGTTTTTCCGTATCGATCCCTGCTATCACTGCATAATGTTTTATCCGATGCCAAAATGTTTGGCGTGTCATTTTTTGCCCTCTTAAGCTAGGAAAAACAATATCGTCTGTTTTTCCTTGCATTAAAGTGGGTCTTCCATATTGCAGATATTGCTCCAGCCAGTAAATAGCTTCTTCACCTAAAGGAACTAATCGTTCTTTATCGCCCTTACCAATAACACGTAGCACGCCTTGTCGTAAGCTGATATCAGAGAGGGATAATCCCACTAATTCAGAAACACGAAGCCCACATGCATAAAGGACTTCAAGCATTGCTTTATCGCGCAATTCAAGTGGCTCATCAATACAAGGGGCATTGAGTAAATCATCAACTTGTCGCTCACTTAAATCTTTTGGTAAACGCTTAGGAAGCTTAGGTGTTGACAGTAATGAGCTTGGGTCATCTAAACGTAATTTTTCACGATACAGATACTGGAATAATCGACGCATTGTGCTGAGTAGACGCGCGGCACTACTGGCTTTATAGCCTTCATCTAAACGCGTTGCGAGAAAGGATTGCAAATCCAAAGTAGTGACTGATAACCAGTCTAATTCGTGATGTGCAAGCCATTGCCCTAATGCTTGTAAGTCTAAGCGATAAGAGCTGAGCGTATTTGCAGATAAGCCTTGCTCTAACCAAATATTGTCGAGAAATTGTTCAATGATAATATCAGTATCTTCATTGATATGAGTTGCCTTTTTTGTCGATAATTTGGTTTGTGACACAGTCTTACTCTCCCTCTCTTTAGCTTATCGCCTTTACATTATGCCTTATAAAAAAATTTTTCTGGTACAATAGTGACCTTTATTGGCAAAAATATCCTAAAAACCTTTATGAAAATTGGTCTATTTTACGGTTCCAGCACTTGTTACACCGAAATGGCAGCAGAAAAAATTCGTGATATTCTCGGTGAAGAGTTCGTTGATCTTCATAATGTTCAAGAGTGTGATATCACGCTTATGGAACAATATGACATCCTTATTTTAGGTATTCCAACTTGGGATTTTGGTGAGATCCAAGAAGATTGGCTCAATATTTGGGATACATTGCCGACATTAAATTTAAAAAATAAGCTTATTGCAATGTATGGAATGGGTGATCAGGTTGATTACAGCGAATGGTTCCTTGATGCGCTGGGTATGCTCTACCATCATTTATTACCAAGTGGTGTTAAGTTTATTGGGTTCTGGCCTGTTGATGGGTATGAATTTGTCAGCCCAAAACCTTTATCTGATGATGGTAAACATTTTGTTGGTCTTGCATTAGATGACGTAAACCAATTTGAAGAAACTGATGAACGTTTATCACAATGGTGTATGCAAATTCTACGTGAAGTAGAAGAAAATTTATAAATTTAATATCCAGATATTAAATATCTGGATATTGCATCAATAACTGAGAAAAGTTACGCCACTCATTTTCAGTCATACTATCAAAAGCAACCCATAACGTGATTTGCTTTTTATTTAGAATAGAGGTTAACGTTATTCGAGCACCAAAACGGCTGATCCAAGGGCGTTTTGTTATTTGCCATTCATGCAGTTTCCATTGAATTCGGTTGCCATTCAGTAAAATAAAATCCCCTTTGATACGACTAATATTCTTTTGTGTGAAATACCAACCACCTATCAAGAAAAGTAACAATGGAACCCAAACATAAATAAAATCAGGAGGCCATGGATACAACAGTAAACCGATCTCAAAGGCAACATAAGCAACTGTTGAGAAGAGTTGAGTAAACCATGATACTGTGAGGTGCGACTTCCATAAAATCACGAGTTATATTAACTCCTGCTATAATTCTATACGAATATAAATAAGTTAAAGATAATAAAGACCAATCTATTTATAATGTAACTTCTTCCTTAACCTTGCAAATAGTTTATCTTATATTTTAGCTTAATTATTTATTGTTACTTTTTCGATTTAATATGTATTAAAAAAATATAACTTAATAATAAGTACGAAATTTCTATTCTTTCTTAATCGCTGTTTTAATAAAGTCAGCATACCTGATTTATTAAGTATAAAGCGAAAAACATCAAAAAAAGACGATTTAAGCGATCATTTTTAGAGGTAGTGCGCAAATTTAACGCAACTACATTTTTTATTTCAGTAAATTTTAGAGTATCCTTAATATTATTAAATTTTTACATAAAAAATGAAAACGCCTTTATTTGATGAGAAAATAAAGGCGTCATTTTTAATCAATCTTAATTACTATTTAATCCTATCGTTGATTTGATAATCTATTTTATTAATATTTATCAACGATCTCCGCCATTCTAGCTTTATTGCGATCTTGGATTAATTTCACCATATAATAGAGCGCATCATCATCAGGGCGCCCATGATTCATTAACCAGTTAAATAAATCAGGATCTGCACACTCTAGTAAACGAACAAAAAGTGCTTTATCGTTATCAGATAGCGTATCGTACTCATTCTCGAAAAAAGGCATGATAGAAATATCCAGTTCACGCATTCCACGACGACATGCCCAGTTAATTCGTGCTTTATTCTCTATATCGATAGTCATACTCTGCTCTTTACATTGTTCAAATCAAGAAATACCACTATTTCTTCCTAGCATTGATAATAGTCTTATCGCAAAATTTTTAACATCAAAATGATCACAGTTTGCAGGTTTAGTCTCATAGACAACCTATTGAACATGCTTTCATTTGTTATTTATCAAGTTCATTTTCCGTGCGTTAAAAATAATAATGACTTGCATTGTCTTGCCACTCTTTTACCATAACTGATGTATCTGATTAATTTAATAGCTGGTGACATCATGACTCAAAATTCTACTCAGGCTAAACGCCCTCATGCAGCAATCAATTTACCATTAACACTGGTTTCTTTAGATGAATGGTCACTGATAACAGCAACAGGTGCTGACAGTGAAAAATATCTACAAGGTCAACTAACAACGGATATTGCAGCACTTCCAACAACAACACATACATTGTCTGCACACTGTGAAGCAAAAGGTAAAATGTGGAGTACACTTCGCTTATTCCACCAGCAAGAGGGTTTTGCTTATATTTTGCGTAAAAATGTCGCACAAAAACAACTTGCTGAATTAAAAAAATATGCTGTATTTTCAAAAGTAACCTTAGCTGAAAATACAGATAGCGTTTTATTAGGATTAGCAGGGCAAGGTGCTGCTCTTGCATTAGCAGATTACTTTCCAAATATTCCTCGTAAAGCAAACGAAGTGGTTAATCACGATAATACTTATATTCTGCAATTACCTTTACCTACTGAACGCTTTTTAATCGTAACAGACGAAGAAACAGCAAAAAATCTTGCAACAACATTAAAAGCAGAAACCAGTAATAGTGAGCAATGGTTAGCCTTAGATATTGAGGCTGGATATCCTATTATTGATACTCCAAATATTGAGCAATTCTTACCTCAAGCAACAAATCTGCAAGCATTACCGCTGAGTATCTGCTTTAAAAAAGGCTGTTATACTGGGCAAGAGATGGTATCTCGTGCGAAATTCAGAGGCGCAAATAAACGTGCTATGTATTTGTTATCAGGTGGTGGTACTGAATTGCCAGAGATTGGTGGTAGCGTTGAATGGCAATTAGGCGAAGATAAATGGCGTAAAACAGGAACGGTATTAAGCGCTGTACGTATGGCTGATAATACTATTTTGGCTGAAGTTGTTATGAATAACGATATGGAGCCAGATAGTGTATTTCGAGTTCAAGACGATAACATCAGTCGTTTATCCATTAAACCACTGCCTTATTCTTTAGAAGAAGAGTAATTCTTATTTATCATAACCAATACGGACTTTTATGACACAATTACCAAAAGGGGCATTTGGCCCCTTCTCTGATACTATTAACTTTATTATGGAGTTAGATAAACTAAAACGTGTTTATCGTAAAAATAATGTATTAGACAATAGTCGTTCCGAAAATACCGCAGAACATAGTTGGCACTTTGCCGTTGCAGCAATGAGTTTTCAGCCTTACGCGGGTGACATTGATATGGGACGAGCTATTCAATTAGCCCTTGTTCACGATATCGTCGAAATAGATGCTGGCGATGTGATGGTTTATGACGTTGCCGCTCGCGAAGCGATTAAAGAGCACGAGCAAAAAGCCGCAAAACGTATTTTCTCTTTATTGCCTTCCCCACAAAGTGAATATTTCCTCAATTTATGGCTGGAATATGATGCGGCTGAAACACCTGAATCTCAGTTTGCTAATATTCTTGATCGCACCATGCCGATGCTGATGAATTTACATAATAAAGGTCAAAGCTGGGTCGAAAATAATATCCGCTTAGAGCAAGTATTAGCACGTAATCTGTTTATTGAAAAACAGTGGCCTGAATTTTGGCAATATCTCTACCCTCAATTATTAGAGGCACAGAAAAAAGGCTGGCTGAAGTAATCTATTCAATGCTGAATTTGTTAAATAAAAAATACCGATGGCTAACTTAACCATCGGTATTTAAATTTAAGAATATAGCTAGATTAAAGCTTATTCATAGTCACTAATTGGCGCACATGAACAATGTAAATGGCGGTCGCCATATACATCATCCAGACGTTTAACCGCTGGCCAATACTTGCTTTGTTTCGTTGCTTCACTTGGGAACACCGCACATTCACGACTATAACTATGTGACCACTCTTGCACTAATTCATATTGTGTGTGAGGTGCATTAACTAATGGATTGTCATCAATTGGCCATACGCCTTTATCTACTTGTGCAATTTCAGCACGAATAGAAAGCAAAGCTTCAATAAAGCGATCAATTTCAACTTTACTTTCAGACTCTGTTGGCTCAATCATTAATGTGCCCGCAACTGGGAATGACATAGTTGGAGCGTGGAATCCATAGTCAATTAAACGCTTAGCCACATCCATTTCACTGATACCGTAATTCACTTTTAATGGGCGAATATCGATAATACATTCATGTGCGACATAACCATCAGCGCCAGCATAAAGAATGTCATAATCATTTTTCAAACGTTGTGCGATATAGTTCGCATTTAAGATTGCCACTTGGCTTGCTTGTTTAAGCCCTTGTGCGCCCATCATACGAATATACATCCAACTAATCGGTAGTATTGAAGCGCTACCAAATTGAGCCGCAGAAACAGCACCTTGTGTAGTGACATTTTCCATTTCAACAACAGAATGACCTGGTACAAATGGCGCTAAGTGTGATTTCACGCCAATAGGCCCCATTCCTGGACCACCACCACCATGAGGAATACAGAAGGTTTTATGTAAGTTTAAGTGAGAAACATCAGAACCAATAAAGCCCGGTGTTGTGATCCCCACTTGCGCATTCATATTGGCACCATCAAGATAAACTTGTCCGCCATATTGATGAATGATTTCACAAACTTCACGAATACCTTCTTCATAAACACCATGCGTTGATGGGTATGTCACCATCACACAAGAGAGTTCAGCTTGATGTTTTTCTGCTTTGGCTTTTAAGTCTGCAATATCGATATTGCCGTTATCATCACAACCGACCACCACCACTGTCATGCCTGCCATATGAGCAGAAGCTGGGTTAGTACCGTGTGCTGAACTTGGGATCAAGCAGATATGTCGCGCACCTTCACCACGGCTTTGGTGATAACGACGAATCGCTAATAAGCCCGCATATTCACCTTGCGCACCCGAGTTTGGTTGCATACACATCGCATCATAACCCGTTAATGCAGCAAGCCAATTGGACAGTTGTCCAATCATCACTTGATAGCCTTTCGCTTGATAGGCTGGGCAGAATGGATGTAGCTCTGTAAATTCAGGCCATGTAATAGGGATCATTTCAGCAGCAGCATTAAGTTTCATCGTACATGATCCTAATGGGATCATCGCTTGATTCAATGCTAAGTCTTTATTTTCTAAACGATGCATATAGCGCATCATTTCTGTTTCACTGTGATACTGATGAAAGTTTTCATGTGTCAGCACAGTGTCTTTACGTTGCATAGAAGCAGGAATTGATACTGATGAGGAGGCAACTTGTTTATCAAGTGCATCAATATCACCAGTGAATGCTTTACCACTGATAATTTCAACAAGCTTTAATACATCTTCACGCGTTGTAATTTCGCTTAGTGTTACACCTACAGCACCCACAATATCGGTACGTAAGTTAATTTCGGCATCTTTAGCACGTTGTAATACAGCGGCTTTATCTGCGGTATCAATCGTTAATGTATCAAACCAAGTTTTATGGCGTAATACCATACCGTTTTGTTGTAAACCCGCAGCTAAAATATCCGTTAAACGATGAATACGTTGAGCGATGGTTTTTAACCCCTCTGGCCCATGATAAACCGCATACATAGCCGCGATATTGGCAAGTAAAACTTGGGATGTACAAATATTCGAGTTCGCTTTTTCACGACGAATATGCTGTTCACGCGTTTGCATCGCCATACGTAATGCACGATTACCCGCAGCATCGCGAGAGACACCAATAATACGACCCGGCATCGCACGTTTATATTCATCACGGCAAGCAAAGAATGCCGCATGTGGGCCACCGTAACCCATAGGGACACCAAAACGTTGCGCTGAACCTAATACGATATCAGCACCTTGATGACCTGGCGCAGTGAGAACCACCAGCGCCATTAAATCAGCGGCAACACTGGTAATTATTTTGCGCTCTTTTAGTGCGGCTAATAACTTGCTGTGATCATGAACTTCGCCCGTTGTGCCGACTTGTTGTAATAGCACACCAAAGACACCTTCAAGCTCTAATACTTTTTCAGCTTTATCAACAACAACCTCAAAACCAAAAGTATCTGCACGCGTTCTGACAACATCTAAGGTTTGAGGGTGAATATCATCAGCGACAAAGAAACGATCCGCATTTTTCAATTTGCTTACACGTTTTGCCATTGCCATTGCTTCAGCTGCGGCCGTTGCTTCATCTAGCAACGATGCGGAAGCGAGATCCATTCCCGTGTAATCAATTGTAACCTGTTGGAAATTCAATAGTGATTCTAGACGACCTTGAGAAACTTCTGGCTGATAAGGTGTATAAGCGGTATACCAACCTGGATTTTCTAATAAATTACGCAAAATCACAGGAGGCAATACAGAAGGTGCGTAACCCATTCCAATGTAAGAAGTAAAACGTTTATTTTGGCTGGCGATCGCTTTTAATTCAGCCAAGGCTTCTTGCTCTGTTGCCCCTGCACCCACATTCGGTGGTGTTTCTAATTGAATATTATCTGGAACAATTTTTTGAGTTAATTCATTTAATGAGGAGACGCCAACAGCACTGAGCATCTCTTTAATCTGTTCTGGTGATGAGCCAATATGGCGACGAATAAATTCATCGCGATACTCTAACTGATTTAAAGTCTGTGTCATTGCAAGTAATTTCCTGAATTCACTATGAATGGATAGGTAAATAGCTCAAGGCTTAAAGCGCGTTGATATAGCATTACGATAACAAGCTAACAAATAAAAACGCCCCGACATTGATTTGACGGGGCGCTTCGTTTTACTCTTCGCTATCTACCAGCTCTTGATAACCGGTGGCATCAAGTAAGTTATCTAATTCGCTTTCATTATTTGCTTTAATGCGAAATAACCAACCTTCTCCGTAAGGCGCACTGTTCACCAGTTCTGGAGAACCATCTAACTCTTCATTTACTGCGATAATTTCACCCGATAATGGTGCGTAAATATCTGATGCTGCTTTTACTGATTCCGCTACCGCACAATCATCACCAGCTGCGACTTCTCTACCCACTTCTGGTAGATCAACAAACACCATGTCACCTAATAATTCCTGTGCATGTTCAGTAATACCGATAGTGTATTCACCATTGCCTTCTGAACGGATCCACTCATGAGATTGTGCGTATTTTAATTCACTAGGTATTTGACTCATTGACCTTACTCTCCATTTAAAATAATTGTACGTGTTATACCAATGCTTTACCTGAACGAACAAAACCAGGTTTTACCACTTCTACTGGCATCTCACGATTACGCATTAATACAATTGCGCTATCTTTTATACCTGCTGGAACTCTTGCTAATGCAATACTAAAGCCTAATGTAGGCGAAAAAGTACCACTTGTAATAATACCTTCTCTTAACTCGCCTAAATCATCAGTAAAGTGTACGGCAGTGCCAGCACGTAACACACCTTTCTCTCGCATTACAAGACCAACAAGTTTATCTGTGCCTGTTGCGCGTAATTTTTCTAATGCTTCTCTACCAATAAATTGACGATCTTCTGGTGCCCATGCAATCGTCCATCCCATATTTGCTTCAAGTGGATTAATCGTTTCATCCATCTCTTGGCTATAGAGGTTCATTCCCGCTTCTAGGCGTAATGTGTCTCTTGCACCTAATCCTGCGGGTTTAACTCCCACAGCTAATAATTTTTTCCAAAAATCGACTGCTTGCTCTTTTGGCATTGCGATTTCATAGCCAGCTTCACCGGTATAGCCCGTTGTCGCAATAAACAAGTCTCCAAGCTCTACACCATAGAAAGGCTTCATAGCAGAAACGACTTGGCGTTGCGCTTCGCTTAATAAGCTTTGTACTTTCTCTTGTGCATGAGGACCTTGAACAGCGATTAATGCTAAGTCGTCACGAACAGTGATATCAACCACATAATCTGAAGCATGTTGTTCAATCCACGCGAGATCTTTTTCACGAGTGGCAGAATTCACAACGAGACGATAGAAAGAGTCATCAAAGTAATAGACGATAAGATCATCAATTACACCACCTGATGCATTTAGCATACCGGTATAAAGCGCCTTACCTTTTTCGGTGAGTTTAGCGATATCATTCGCTAATAAATAACGTAGAAAATCTTTAACTTGTGAGCCATGTAAGTCAACAATGGTCATATGAGAAACATCAAACATACCTGCATCACGACGTACAATATGATGTTCATCTATTTGGGAGCCATAATGCAAAGGCATCATCCAACCATGAAAATCGACCATACGAGCACCGCAGGCTACGTGCTCATCATACAACGGAGTCTGTTTTGCCATTCTTCCCTCTTTCTACTTTTACTTTAGATTATTCAGAGAACGTAATTTGTTAAATATAAAATTAAACTTGATTTGAAATCATAGTGTTAATCTCAAACTTAAGTTTATTTTTAAACATAGATTTAACAAATACGAGCAATTAACGTACAACGCAAACGATACCATCCCCTTGAACTTAGCATTGTGAGAAAAAATAAACCATAAGTTAAAATAGGGTATTGTGTCTCTTAATCATAATGTAGACATATGGGTATGCAGAACTAATGATTGCAATTATGCGTATCAGCGCTCATTTTTAGCGAGGAATTACTGAAAAAAGGGAATTAGTGCAAAGAATAGACTGAAAAAATAGATTTTTTTAGTTCTATTTCTTCAGTCAGATATAAATAAAAGTAATGTGAAATAAGAGAGAAATTAGATTTTTTCAACTGAAGTGAAATTTTTATTACTTAACCACTCAGGTAAATCAGAAAGTCCCATTGCTTGCTCAAGTAACTTAGGTTTTACCCCCGGTAAACTATCCGCTAACGAAAGACCGATATCTCGAACCAGTTTTTTAACGGGGTTATTGCCAGCAAAAAGTTCACGAAATCCTTGCATACTTGCCAACATCACCGCGGCTGCATGTTTGCGGCGACGTTCAAATCGTCTCAAATAGAGATATTCACCAAAATCTTTACCTTCAGCTTTTAAACGGCGAATTTCACCAATTAACTCTGCAACATCCATAAAACCAAGGTTAACACCTTGTCCAGCTAAAGGGTGGATAGTATGAGCAGCATCGCCTAATAACGCTAAGCGAGGAGCGGCAAATTGGCGAGCATAACGACCTGTTAATGGTATGGTCATGCGATCACTTATTAATTCACATTGACCTAAACGCATATCAAAGGTCACACCCAATGTGCGCTCAAATAAGCTTTTTTCTGCGCTTTTATAACGTTCAGCAAGGTTGCTTGGTAAAGACCAAACAATAGAACAAGTATGAGGATCAGAAAGAGGCAGAAATGCCAAAATACCTTCGCCATGAAAAACTTGGCGCGCAACATTTTCATGAGGTTGTTCGGTACGAATAGTGGCAACTAATGCGTGATGTTCATAGTCCCAAAACGTCAGTGGAATATCAGCATGTTTACGTAGCCATGAATTAGCACCATCAGCGCCCACAACAAGTCTTGCGGTTAACATTTCACCATCATTAAGGGTAATGAAAGCATCGTTTTCCCCCCATACCACACGCTCAATTTGCGTTGATGAATAGAAGGTAATATCACTATGGCTTTCACATTTTTGCCAAAGCACTTCACGAATAAGGTTATTTTCGATAATAGAGCCTAAGTGGCTGAATCCTTCTTTTTGTGCTGAAAACTCAATACGGCCAAAGCTATCTTGATCCCAAACTTCCATACCTTGATAAGGTGCTGTTCGTAATGCTTGCAAATTTTCCCAAACACCTAATTTTTTCAGCAGCATTTCACTGGCTGTATTAATAGCAGATACGCGTAATGAAAAATCATCTTGTGGGTGAAAAAGCGTCGTTACTGGGTGATTTTCTATTATCGCTATACGTAATCCACACCCGTGTAATCCGCTGGCTAATGCAAGCCCAACCATTCCACCACCAGCAATAACAACATCAAATGATTTCATAATAAAAGTATCCTAAAAAGCGACTATATTTAATTCGAATAAAAATTGACCATCAAAGATCAACACGCTCTAGTCTGTCCAGCCAAGTGTTTGATGCGCCAATTTATCTCTCATCATTGGGAGTAATTCCATCGTCATTAGCCCTAAGTTGCGAGAAACAATCAGTGGCACACAACGATTTGCAAACACTTTCACCAACCCATCAGTAATAGAGATTGTTTTTTCTCTATCTTGTTGGCGAAGTTGTTGATATTGAGAGAGTACTCGATAACTACCAATATCAGTATTGGCATTAATCGCTTGGGTGATCGTATTGGCAAGTGCCATAACATCACGTAAACCAAGGTTAAAACCTTGTCCTGCAATAGGATGAAGTGTTTGCGAGGCATTTCCAACTAACGCTAAACGATGACCAATAATTTGATTGGCTTTTTGTAGCGCTAAAGGGTAGCAATTTCGCTTACCAATATGCTCTATCTTTCCTAAACGCCAGCCAAAGTCACGCTGTAAATGCGCGATAGTTGTTTCATCATCCCACTGTGAAACTTCATCCAATTTTTCAATAGGATGACACCATACTAATGAGCTACGCCCTTCACTCATTGGTAACATGGCTAATGGACCAAACTCCGTAAAACGCTCAAAAGCTTTGCCTTGAGGATCAATTTCTGTTTTGACATTAGCGATCACAGCCACTTGATGATAAGGCTCTCGTTGCCATTGAATATGGCACTGGTGACCAATAGGTGAATGAGTACCATCAGCAGCAATCAGTAAATCACCCGATAATTGCGTACCATCATCAAGTGTTACCTCAACAGAATCGATATTACGTTGAACTTGTTCAACTTTAGCGGGGCAATAAAGCGTGATATTAGATTGTTTTTTTAACTTAGCAAAAAGCTGACTCCCAGCATCATGCAATTCAATAACATAACCCAGTGCTAAGATATCATAGTCTTGTGCATGAATATTAACAAAACCACAATGACCTTTATCAGAGACATGAACATGATTAATGGGAGTGACAAAAGGTTTTAATGTTGACCAAAGCCCGATTTGCTCTAACCGTTTCGCTGTTCCATGTGCTAATGCGATCGCTCTTGCATCAAACCCAGGGTGCCCATTGTCAGGCTCTCTTGCTTCAATTAACGAAATTGAAATCTTACCTTTATTTAATGCAGAGAGTGCAAGTGCTAATGTCGCACCTGCCATTCCACCACCCACAATAATCACATTCATGCTGATTTTAGCCTTAAATTTTTCCTGCCATCAGAGCTTCAATTTCATCAGGATCTTTAACGACAGATGCCGTTAAATTCTCATTGCCTGTTTCCGTGATAACAATGTCATCTTCAATGCGAATACCAATGCCACGATACTCTTGTGGCACATCTGCATCTGGCGCAATGTAAAGTCCCGGTTCAATGGTCAGTACCATGCCAGGTTCTAAAATGCGGTCACGCTCCGTGCCATAATGTCCAACATCATGAACATCAAGACCTAGCCAATGGCTTAAGCTATGCATAAAGAAACGCTGATAGGCTTTTGTCTCAATAAGATGCTCGATTTCACCGTGCATAATGCCCAGTTTAACCAGTCCTTCGACCATGATATACACGACATGCTCAGTGACTTCTTTGATACTTGTACCAGGTTTGTACAATTCCAAAGAAACATTGATGGATTTTAAGACTATGTCATAAATTTCACGTTGTTGACGGCTAAATTTACCATTAACAGGGAAAGTACGGGTGATATCACCGGCATAACCTTCATATTCACAGCCTGCATCAATAAGAACTAAATCCCCATCACGCATTTTGGTTTCGTTTTCGGTGTAGTGCAAAATACAACCATTTTCACCACTGCCGACAATACTATTATACGAAGGGAAACGCGCACCATGAGAGGTAAACTCATGTTCAATCTCACCTTGAAGTTGATATTCATACATACCCGGCTGACATTTTTGCATCGCACGCGTATGTGCTAATGCGGTAATTTTTCCAGCTTTACGCAGTAATTCAAGTTCAAAATCAGATTTAAATAGGCGTTGCTCATGAACAATTGGACGCCAATCAATGATAGTTTGTGGTGCTTTTAAGTTACGGCGAGAACCTTTTCTTAAGGTTTCTAATGCACCAAAGACTATCTCATCAGCAAACGCATATTCACCTTGAGCATGATAAACAACATCTAACCCGTTTAATAATTGGTACAGTTGCTCACCAACATCTTCATAAGGTAGCGCCTTATCAACACCTAATTTTTCAGGTGCAGCTTCTTGTCCAAGGCGACGACCAAACCAAATTTCAGCGGTTAAATCTCTAACGCGATTAAAAAGCACACTGTGATTATGTGTTTCATCACTTTTAATCAGCACAAGAATAACTTCAGGCTCGCTGAAACCAGTTAGATAAAGGAAATCACTATGTTGGCGATAAGGATACTCACTATCGGCATTACGTTGCGCTGGTGGTGCGGCAAAAAAGATAGCTGCACTCGCAGGCTTCATTTGAGCTAATAATGCCTGACGACGGGATAAAAATTCTTGCTTATTCATACCCACTCCTGTCTTTCATTTATCTTTATGGTTATCTAATTAATGATGAAATTAATGTAGTACACGTTGCTCATTTTGTTTGTCATTTCCTTTGTCTTTTGGAGCGACAAAAGTGATATAACAAAGTTGAACGGATACTTTTACATATTCACTGACTTCTTCAAGTGCATCTTCAAGTTCTTCTTGGTTTTCGTCTTCTTCATAACCTAGCGCACCAATATTACGCAAATCAGTAATCACTTCGGTCAATTCTTTATGATCAGACAACTTAGGTTGAGCAACACCCAGACCTAAAAGAAAATGATTAACCCATCCCGCAAGGGCATCGGCTCTTAGAAAAACAGATTCAGATTCGTCAGGCACTAACATAGAGAAGTTGAACACACTGTCATCGAGCTGTTCATAGGTGATGTGATAAAGCTCTTCAAGTGGCTCTGATAACGTTTTAGGAAAAGCTAAACCCTCATTAGTCAAATCGTGTAATAAGGTTTTCCAACTGTTATCGCGCACTGCACCGCAAATAAATCCTGTAATCAAACCATGCATTTCAGCCGCGGTTAAAGGTACTGTATGTTGCTGTAATAATGCATCAATAGTTTGATAATTCGGTAATGTGTTCTGTTTTGACATAAGAATAAACGTCGCATTTAGGGGAATAGTTCAAGATATGCTACCATCAATAGAAGTCGCTGTACCAGTTAAGCCATGTTAATCATTGGAATTTTTGCAGTAATAGCGTTTAATACAGCGTTATAACCGTATACACTACTAAACACGTAGCACAGATTTTATGTCAGGAAGGAATCATGTCCGCACAACCCGTTGATCTTCAAATTTTTGGGCGCTCATTACGTGTCAATTGCCCACCAGAACAAAGAGATGCTTTACTGGCTTCTGCTGCTGAACTGGAACAACGATTACAAGATCTCAAAGAACGCAGTGGTGTTTCCAACACAGAGCACTTAATTTTTATCGTGGCATTAAATATGAGTCATGAGTTGGCAGAAGAAAAGTTAAAAACCAGAGACTATGCCTACAACATGGAAGAGAAGATAAAAATGCTACAACAATCCATTGAACAAGCTTTACACGATCAAGGCAAGCATCATGATCGCACTTTTTCAACTGCGAAGTAGATTTGTTCAGAAAGCACGCGTACACCACGAAATTCACAGATAATAGGTTGCTTTCTACAATTAAAATAATACAATAGTTCATAGATAAGGTGCTTAACGCACCCACCAAATTTCTCTGAGATGTTTGCCAGCGGGCCAGTCCCCTGAGCCGATATTCGAAACACATAGAACGTGGTGATCTGTTGCTTGTGAGCATACCCGATTCGTTCAGGCAGCCTAATGGCAGCAACACTATGTTCACCTTGGACCATGGGTTCAAGGGTTACAGCTTGCGGCGGCATCTTGGAGACCTCCATTTAAGTTCTAAACACTGAGTATTTTATAAATGCTTAATGTTTAGAACTTTTTTTATACCCTTTTCCCTTACCCAATCTTGGCTTTTCTCTTTTTTACCTCTAAAGTGTAATAAATTGATGTTAATGATACTTCATCATTAACACTAACGACTTACTGATGGGTTGATGAATGATAGAAGCCTCACTTTTTCAGCAAAGAGATGAAATACGCAAGTCTATCCGCCAAAAGAGACGTTTACTCACTCAAGAGCAACAGCAGGACGCTGCGCTAAAACTATGCGAACAAGTTCTTACTCACCCTAAAATCAAACAAGCGCAGACGATTGCACTGTTTCTTTCTTTTGATGGTGAAATTGATACATCACCTTTGATCTCCCAGCTATGGGCATTAAATAAACAAGTTTGCTTACCTGTATTGCATCCCTTTCATCGCCATCACCTCCTTTTTTTACGCTACACACCTTCTACTACATTAGTAAAAAATCGCTTTAATATTTCAGAGCCGCCTTTAAATGTGAATGCGGTGATCCCTCTTTCTAATATCGATATTATTTTTACCCCACTTGTCGCATTTGATGAACAAGGTCAACGATTAGGTATGGGGGGTGGTTTTTACGATAGAACACTAGAAAACTGGCAACAAAAATCATTTTATCCAATGGGATTAGCGCATACTTGCCAACAAGTTGCTCACCTTCCTAGTGAGAATTGGGATGTACCATTACCTGAAATTATTACACCAGAAAAGATCTGGCATTTTTAGTTTTTTATTAGTGCTAGATTAAAATTAATGATTATCATCTGTGTTTTTTTATATTTTTGATAAAAAAAATAATATTAAATACCTTTTTATATTTTCAGCTATACAAAAGGTATTTTATTGTCATGGATAATAAAACAAAAAGTCACATAATAAAAAGTATTAGTATTATTATCAATCTAACTAAAAAGAGAAAAATAGAAATAAAAAAAGATTCTACTATAAACTCATTAGAAACTGAATATCAATTTAAACTAAAAAAAACAAAAAAATCATTTATTTTAAAAAAAATAGAACATCACATTATTTTTTTAGATAATAAAAACAATACATTTATATTATTAAAAAAAAATAAAAATACATATCTTATTTATAATATACAAACAGATAAAACAGAAAACCTAAGTCAAAGCCAATTCAATTCATTAAACATCTCACAATGCTATTATCTCTGTTTTAAAGAAAATCCATTTTTTAGTCTCTCATGGTTTTTTACAGTAATAAAGAAATACAAACTTATCTTTATAAACATTTTATTTTACTCACTCATTCTCCAATTATTAATGCTCACATCACCTTTTATAATACAAATTATTATGGATAAAGTGATTATCCATCAGGCTCTATCAACACTAGATGTTTTAATTATTGGATTGATTTTTATTGCTATTCTAGAAGGAACACTAAAAGGAATTCGAGAATATATTTATCAGCATACAGCAAATAAAATTGATATAACGTTAAGTCTAAAACTCGCCCAACATTTATTTAGACTTCCTATCGGCTATTTTAAATCACGTCAAACAGGTGCCATTGTGGCTCGAATAAAAGAATTAGATATTATTCGAGAATTTATAACAAAAACGCTGTTACTGTTATTTGTTGATTCTTCTTTTATTTTCTTATTTATATTTGCAATGGCAATATTATCGCTAAAGCTAACATTAATATTTATTTCGACAATTCCTCTTTATCTTATTTTAGCTAAATTACTTGCCCCAAAAATAGAATTTGCAGTTCAGCATCTTTATCAAAAAGTTGCAGTCAATACTGCCTTTCTTACTGAAAGCTTAGGTGGTATTGAGACAATTAAAAGCCTTTCTCTTGAACCAAGGTTTACACAACAATGGTATACACAAATTCATAAACTAACAGGTGAAAACGAAAAACTTCAAAATATTGATAATTTATCTCGCTTTATTGTGTCATTCATAAATAAAACAACAGTTGCACTACTCTTATGGGTAGGGGCTTGTGAAGTTATTTCGCTCTCAATGACAATAGGTCAGCTTATTGCTTTTACGATGCTACTTGGCTATTGCTTACAACCTTTAGCGATAGCTATTGATGTTTGGGGAAAATATATCAAAACAAAAACAGCAATCTACAACTTACAAGATATACTTAACCTTCCTAAAGAACAAAATAGTTCAATATTAGAAACAAATATTAAGGGGGAAATTACCTTTGATAATGTCAGTTTTCATTATCAAAATCATACGCCTGCTATTTTAAATAATATTTCATTACATATAAAAAGACATGAAATTATTGGTGTTGTTGGAACATCAGGATCAGGGAAAAGTACTTTAGCACGCATGATCTCAGGTCTTTATATTCCACAATCAGGTCATGTCGCACTTGATAATATTCCTCTTTCACAACTTAATTTAAATAGAGTACGCCAGCAAATAGGTATTATTCTACAACAAAATTTTTTATTTAATCTCAGTGTGTTTGATAATATCCGACTCACTCGACAAAATGCCTCTTTAGAAGACGTTATTTACGTAGCAAAACTAACGGGCGCTCATGAATTTATTTTAAAACTACCATTAGGTTATGACACTATTATTGCAGAGGGAGGACAATCCTTATCAGGAGGACAACGCCAACGTATTGCGATTGCAAGAGCCTTATTATCTTCGCCTAAAATTTTAATCTTTGATGAAGCCACCAGCGCATTAGATGATGAATCTCAGGCTATTATCCAAGAGCACCTTCCTCTTATTGCAAAAGAGAGAACCGTTATCATTATTGCTCATCGACTTTCAACGGTGAGAACTTGCCATCGTATTATTGTGTTGGAAAAAGGCAACCTTATTGAAGAAGGAACACATAAGGAATTAATTGCAAAAAATAGCCACTACAAAAAACTTTGGCAACGTCAACAAGGATGTTGAGTATGAACCTAAATATAAAATCTGCACTTTCTAAAGTATTTCAGCGTAAGAAAAAGAATATTAATTATGATTTCTACCCTAATCATATTGCACTTATTGAAAAACCTTTAACGCCATATAGTCGTTATATTGCGTCAATTATTTCATTCAGTGTTATCGCTTTTCTTATGTGGGCTTATTTAGGTAAATTAAATGTGCAATCATCTGCAACAGGTAAACTTATTGTTGCAGGGCATTCTCAAGTTATTCAAATTTATGAGCATAGCCGCCTTGCTGTCCTTCATGTAAAAGAGGGACAAAAAGTAAATCAAGGTGATGCATTATTAACACTCGATATACTGGGTGTTGATGAGGAAGTTAAGGGAATACAGAAAAAAATAGATAGCCTGCTGTTACTTAAACTTCGTTATCAAGCATTAAGCCAAGAAACATCTCCACAAAAACTTTATCATTTTAATAAATTAGATGAAAAAACAAAAAAATCTATTCTTATCAGTTACCAAAAAGAAAAAGATGAATTTGAAAGTAATATAAATTTAATTGATGCCGAAATCGAGGTGAATAATAAAAATCAAACCATGATCCATAATGAACTATTATCATTAAATATATTAAAAGAAAATATTAAACAACGTTTTATTCTTAAGGAAAAGCTCTTTATAAAAAAAATAATTAGCCAAATGGAATATTTAGAAAATGAAAAAGAGTTATTAGAAATAAACCGAGTCATTACAATTAAGAATGCTGAATATCAACTTATTAAGAGTCAAGAGAAAAAACTAAATGAAAATTTAGATCAATTGGAGAAACAGAAAAAATTAGAATGGCATGATAAATATAAACAGTATGAAAGTGAACTATTAATTTATAGCCAAAATCTTAATCATGCCCAAAAACGACAACAGCTAAAAATCGTCCGTTCTCCCGTTACAGGTACTGTACAACAAATCACAAATTACACACTTGGCAGTATCTTACAGCCATCACAACAAGTGATGACGATAATTCCTGATAATCAGCACAATATAGCAGAAGTTAATATTCTCAATAAAGATATTGGTTTTATTCATGTAGGGCAAAAAGCAATGATAAAAATAGATGCTTTTCCTTACACTCGTTATGGCACCTTAGAAGGAAATATAACCAATATCGCCAGAGATTCCGTTCAACATGAGCAGCTAGGTTTAGTTTATCCCGCAAAAATTGAACTAAATACGCAAATGATAGAAAGCAATAATCAACAATATAACCTTGCTCCTGGGATGTCTTTAGTCGCTGAAATTATTATCGATAGACGTCGTGTTATTGACTATTTCTTAAGCCCAATAGAAGTTTACCGCCATAACGCACTAACAGAAAAATAATAAGGTGCTTAATATCATGAACAATATTAATTTAGAGAAAGAAAAAAAATATCACTCATCAATTATTGATGGACTAATTTATTTTTCAAAAACACAAAGTGGAAAGATAAAAAAAGAGCAAGTTATTCATTTCCTGGGTAAAGAAGATCATCTTAATAAGTGGGATATTCTTGAAGCCATTCAACTTTTGGAATTAAAAGGTGATTTCTCCTTATTCGATTATAATGAGCATCTTATTATCGATACCCTTATAGAAATAAATGATTCTTGGTATATTTTAAAAAAAACAAAAGAAAAAACATTAATTATTATAAATCCTACAAATAATATAAAAACCGAACATGTCATTGATAAAGAAAAAAAGCTTAATACATTACAACTTATTGCTAAAGAGCCCTCTTCATCATTATCAAAATTTAATCTAAATTGGTTTATTCCTTCTATACTAAAGCAGAAAAAATCATTATTCCTGTTTTTTATTTTATCTTGTTGCATTCAACTCTTTGCTTTAGTGAATCCCATTATTTTTGAAAAATTTATCGATACCGTTTTAACGGGGAGAAATTTATCTAATTTACATCTATTTGGCTGTCTATTCGTCTTAATTGCTATCACGGAACCCATATATCTTTTTTTGCGAGATAAGTTATATGCATTTATATCTTGTCAATTAAGTGCTGAATTTTCAGGAAAAGCGTATCAACATCTCATCCGCTTACCGAGTCATTTTTTTACTCAACGCCCATCTGGACAAATCATTGCTCGTATACAAGAGCTTTCACATATCAGACAATTTATTACTGGTTCAGCATTGATGATGGTCCTTGATCTTATTTTTATTGCTGTGTTTATCTTTGTGATGTTTATTTATTCATCAACCTTAACGTGGATAACATTAAGTTCTTTAGTTCTTTATTTTATATTTTGGCTTATTCTAGGACCTATCATTCGTTATTGGGTAAAGCAAGAATATCAAACCAACGCAGATAATATTAGTCTACTGACAGAAGCGATAAATGGCATAGAAACCATTAAAGTGACGGCGACAGCAAGTCATTTTATAGAAAAGTGGCAATACAAGTTGACCGATCATATTAATAAACGTTTTTCAGGTGCTAAAAAAGCGTTATTCGCTCAGCAATTTATTTTTATTATTCATAAGATCACTACTGCAATTATTTTATGGCAAGGCGTCAATTTCATTATTAATGCACAAATGACCGTAGGTGAACTTATCGCGTTTAATTTATTTGCCGCCCATATTACACAACCTATTTTACGTTTAGCGCAATGTTGGCAAGATTTTCAACAAACATCCATTTCTTTGCGCCGTATTGGTGATATTTTAAGTAATCCCACAGAACACCAATACCAAGGATTAGCTACCGTTCCTAAAATAACAGGGAGCATTACTTTTTCAAATGTCTATTTTCGTTACACAGACAAGACACCTGATGTTATTGAGTCACTTTCTTTATCTATTCCAGCAGGGAAATTTATTGGTATTACAGGGCGTTCTGGCTCAGGAAAAAGTACTCTTACTCGCTTAATTCAACGTTTCTATACGCCCCAACAAGGAAAAATTTATATTGATGGCATGGATTTAGCTATCGCTGATCCTTTATCTCTACGCCAAAGTATGAGTATCGTTTTACAAGAGAGCTTTTTATTTAGTGGCTCTATTTTTGAAAATATTCGTTTATCAAAACCGAATGCGAGTGAAGAGGAAATAACAGAAGCGGCTCGACTTGCTGGCGCTTTAGATTTTATTAATCAACTTCCTTTAGGATTTAATACACAAGTAGGAGAAAGAGGTTCTAATTTATCAGGCGGGCAACGCCAGCGTATTGCACTTGCTAGAGCCTTATTAACTAATCCACGTATTCTTATTTTAGATGAAGCAACATCTGCATTAGACTATGAGTCTGAAGCACAAATTTTAGCGAATTTACCTCAGATTTGTAAAAACAGAACCGTAATTAGTATTGCGCACCGTCTTAATACATTAGCGCATTCAGATTATATTTATGTAATAGATAAAGGGCAGGTATTAGAAGAAGGCTCTCACTCTCATTTATTAGAAAACCAAGCACTCTATTACCAATTATGGCAGCAACAAATTCAATAAATAAAGATTAAAAGATACAAAAAAGGCTCGATATTTCGAGCCTTCAATATATTACGAATAATTTATTAATAATTAGTAAAGCATACGAGCGCGGATTGTTCCCGGTAATGCTTTGAGTTTTTGTAACACTAACTCAGCTTGAGCTTTCGTTTGTGTTGTAATATCGATCACAACATAACCTACGTTACCTGACGTACGTAAATATTGCGCGGCTACGTTGATATTTTCTTCAGTAAACACTTTATTGATGCTATTCATCATACCTGGGCGGTTTTCATGAATATGCAGTAAACGGTTTACATCGTCGCCGTGGCTTGGCAGTGATACTTCTGGGAAATTAACAGCAGATAATGTAGAGCCGTTATCTGAATATTTCGCTAATTTACCCGCAACTTCATAGCCAATGTTTTCTTGCGCTTCTTGAGTTGAACCACCGATATGTGGTGTTAATATCACATTGTCGAACTTGATAAGTTCAGAAACAAACGGATCGTTAGGATCGTTATTTGCACCCGGCTCTGATGGGAATACGTCAACCGCAGCACCAGATAAATGTTTTGATTCTAACGCTTGAGCCAATGCAGGAATATCAACCACCGTACCACGAGAAGCGTTGACAAGAATTGCTCCCGGCTTCATACGCTGAATTTCTTCATGTCCAATCATATTCTTGGTTGATGGTGTTTCTGGCACATGTAAGCTGACAATGTCACACATATTCAACAGTTCAGAGAGATGACGAATTTGCGTTGCATTACCTAATGGCAGTTTGTTTTCAATATCATAGAAATAAACATCTAAACCCACACTTTCGGCTAAAATACCTAATTGTGTGCCAATGTGACCATAACCAATAATACCCAGTTTTTTACCTCGTGCTTCAAAACAGCCTTTGGCTTGTTTATCCCAAACACCACGATGAGCTTTCGCATTGGCTTCAGGAATACGACGCAGTAATAACAGTAATTCGCCAAGCACCATCTCAGCCACGGAACGGGTGTTTGAGAAAGGTGCGTTGAAAACAGGAATACCACGACGGGCAGCAGCCTCTAAATCAACCTGATTGGTACCAATACAAAAGCATCCCACTGCAACTAATTTTTCAGCCGCAGCAAAAATCTCTTCTGTTAAATGAGTGCGGGAACGAAGACCAACAAAACGTGCATCACGGATAGCTTCTTTTAATTCTTCGTCCGATAATGCGCCTTTGTGATATTCAATATTGGTATAACCCGCAGCTCTTAAATTTTCTACTGCACTTTGGTGCACACCTTCGAGGAGTAGAAACTTTATTTTTTCTTTTTCCAAAGATACTTTGACCATTTACCCTGCCCTATCGTTATTACATTTAATGAAAAACAAAATCCTGTCTCAACAACATAACAAAAATAGATTTTGTGGCAATACAACCGATTGCTGTGATGACAGAATAAGCGGTAAAGAAAGCGATTTTCTACCGAGTAAAATGATTTTGACTTTGAAAATGGCAGGATTTTAAAGAGAGATATAACTGTCGTGTGATATATATCACTGAATTTGCAGTTTCTAAAATAATTTAAAAAATAGGTAGCCATCGCTACCTATCTTAAAAAGAATTACTTAATGGTTTTCACACCTTCAGAGGTACCCATTAAAACAACATTCGCACCACGGTTAGCAAATAATCCTACGGTTACAACACCTGGAATACTGTTAATTTTGTTTTCCAGTTCAATAGGATTAAGAATAGTTAAGTTATGAACGTCTAAAATAACGTTACCGTTATCCGTTACCACATTTTCACGATATTCAGGTAAACCACCCAGTTTGACCAATTCACGAGCAACATAAGAGCGCGCCATTGGAATGACTTCTACTGGTAGTGGGAATTTACCTAATACGTCAACTTGTTTAGATTCATCAACAATACAGATAAATGTTTTCGCTACACCTGCGATAATTTTTTCACGGGTTAATGCTGCTCCGCCACCTTTGATCATTTGCATGTGATGGTTAATTTCATCAGCACCATCAACATAAATGTCTAAAGAGTCAACTTCATTACAATCAAAAACAGGAATGCCGTAACTTTTTAATTTTGCAGTTGATGCTTCTGAACTTGAAACTGTGCCTTCGATTTGACCTTTCATTGTTGCTAATGCATCAATAAAGTGAGAAGCCGTAGAGCCAGTACCGACACCCACAATCGTGCCTGGTTTTACATATTCAAGCGCCGCCCAACCTACTGCTTTTTTCAATTCATCCTGAGTCATTTAAAAAACCTTATTTATCACGTTAATGGACTAAGAATAGCATATTGCATTCAAAACTAGCACGAGACACATCAAAAACTGAGAAGCAACATTTTAACTCATTACAACGAAAAATATGGCATAGTAAGCAATAGAATATAAAATCGAAGAGAGTCTGTTAATGAAACGCCCTGATTATCGAGCATTACAAGCCCTTGATGCCGTCATTCGAGAACGTGGCTTTGAAAGAGCCGCGCAAAAGTTATGTATTACACAATCTGCCGTTTCACAGCGTATCAAACAATTAGAAAACTTATTCGGGCAACCGCTATTAGTCAGAACTGTTCCACCTCAACCCACTGAGCAAGGACAAAAATTATTAGCGCTATTGCATCAAGTAGAATTACTTGAAGAACAATGGTTAGGTGATGAAAATAGCGGTTCTACGCCTCTTTTACTCTCTTTGGCGGTGAATGCTGACAGTTTAGCAACATGGTTATTGCCTGCTTTACATCCCGTCTTAACGCAACTGCCTATTCGTCTCAATATTCAAGTAGAAGATGAAACTCGTACTCAAGAACGATTAAGACGAGGCGAAGTGGTTGGTGCAATCAGTATTCAGCCACAAGCACTACCAAGTTGCCTTGTCGATCAATTAGGCGCTCTCGATTACCTATTCGTTGCTTCTCCTGACTTTGCTCAACGCTACTTTTCCAATGGCGTAACAAAATCTTCGTTATTAAAAGCGCCAGCAGTCGCATTTGACCATCTTGATGATATGCATCAGGCATTTTTACAACAAAATTTCGGCTTATCACCTGGTAGTGTGCCGTGTCATATCGTGAACTCATCTGAAGCCTTTGTGCAATTAGCTAAACAAGGTTCAACCTGTTGTATGATCCCTCATCTGCAAATTGCTAATGAACTAAAAAGCGGAGAGTTGGTTGATTTAACTCCTGGGCTTTGCCAGCGACGTATGCTTTATTGGCACCGATTTGCGCCAGAAAGTAGAACTATGAGAAAAGTGACAGACGCACTCATTGATTTTGGCCGTAAAGTTTTAAAACAGGATGAAGAGTAATACGCTATTTCATCTTATTAACACAAAAAATAGGCTTCATATTGAAGCCTATTTATTTTTATCACCACATGATTATTTAGTGCGTTTTAATTCAAAAACCACATCAACATAATCTTTAAACTCGATGCTTTGCTGTTCATAGGTTTCTTGCACAGCAGCAGGTGCTTGTGCTTTTAATGCCATTGCATCCATACGCACTTGTGCGATTGGATAAGGTGTGGCTTCTGGCGCACGATAACTCACGCTATAAACAGCACCTAAATCTGCACCGAAACCTTTTGCTACTGACGTTGCTTGATCAATTGCATTTTTAATCGCAACTTCTCGTGCTTTTGTTTTGTATTGTTCTGGATTATTGACACCAAATTCAACGTTATTAATCTCATTTAAACCAGCTGCTAATGCGCCATCAAGCAACGTATTAAGCTGTTCTAATTTCTTAATTTTAACATTAACAGTACGTGTTGCGGTATAACCATTAATCACTGAACGCTCTGCTTTTTTATCGTACTCATAATTTGGTTGAGTACGGATATTAGCAGCATCAATATCTTCTTTAACAACACCATTTTCTTTTAAGAAGGCAAAATATTTTGCAACACGCTCATCAACTTGTTTCTTAGCCTGAGCTGCATCTTTTGCTCTTTCGTTAACCTGAATATTTAATGTTGCCATATCAGGAGCGGCTTTAATTGTCGCATTACCCGATGTTGTGATATGAGGCCCTTCTGGCTCAGACGCCGCTAATGCAAAAGAAGGTAATCCCAGCGTAAACACGGATGCTAATACAATTGCTTTTAATTTCACAAAAACCCCCGACATAATAAAATTTAAGACCATCTTTTATGGCTAAGAAGAACCTTAGCATATCTGATGTAAAATTCTTTAAGATTAAAAGAGTGTTTTCCATCCTTGTGCAGCTAATTGAATAGCAATAAACCACATTATACATCCTACAAACAGATTAATAACACGTTGAGCGCGCGCTTTGCTTAATATTGGAGAAAACCAAGCTGCTAAGAGCGATAACGCAAAAAACCAGCTTATAGAGGCAAATACCGCACCAAATGTAAACCAAGGACGAAGTTCTGACGTTAATTGCCCGCCAATACTACCTATCACAACAAAAGTATCTAAATAAACATGAGGATTAAGCCATGTTACGGCAACTAATGTTACGATCACACGCCAACGGCTTTTTACCTGATTTTCGCTTTGTGACAATTCAATATCTTTTGAAAAAGCAGTTTTAAATGCATTCCAGCCATACCATAATAAGAACGCGACTCCACCCCAAGTGATCAGTAATAAAAGTATTTCTGATTGGCTAAGTAGGGCACTTCCACCAAAGACACCTGCCGAGATCAAAATAACATCACTTAAAGCGCATAAAAATGCACTCATCAAATGAAACTGTTTTTTACTTCCTTGTTGTAAAACAAAGGCATTCTGAGCCCCTATTGGTAAAATCATTGCTGCACTTAATAAGAATCCCTGAAAAAAAGTTGTGAACATGCAAAATATCCTAATAATTATTCGTTTAATATTGGATGAATAATAGAGGGGTTTTGATATTAGAGGAAATGAATCATTCTTATTGATAATAAGAAAAACTAATGGCAATAAATACAAAAAAGCCACGTTATTAACGTGGCTCTAAATCATCTATTTTAGTGTGACTATTCTGCTTTAGTCGTCGCACTTTGTATTTGATGCATATAGACATCCATTTGTGGGAATGGAATACCAATTTTATTCGCATCCAATGTGCGTTTAAAGTCTTCCATTAAGTCCCAATAGACAGGCCACGCATCATCATTTTTTGTCCACACTCGTACCACAAAATTTAATGAAGACGGTGCCATTTCATGTAAACGGATAGTCACGCCTTTATCATGTTGAATACGTTTGTCTTTAGCAACGACATCACCTAATACTTTTTTTACCGTATCAATGTCAGCATCATACGCTACACCAACAATGATTTGAGTACGGCGATCAGGCTCTCGCGTTAAGTTAATCACTTCGCTACTGATTATCTTACTATTTGGGATAACAATAATTCTGTCATCTGCTGAGCGCAAAGTCGTTGAGAAAATTTGGACATCTCTAACGGTACCTTCCACAGCCCCTATAATCACATATTCGCCTGCACGAATTGGGCGGAAAATAACAATAAGCACACCAGCAGCAAAGTTTGAAAGTGAGCCTTGTAAAGCTAAACCAACCGCTAAACCAGCCGCACCTAATACAGCAATAACAGAAGCCGTTTGTACACCTAATCGGCCTAATACTGCAATTAAAGTGAAAGCGACAACAGTGTAACGCACTAAAACAGATAAGAATGTCACGACAGTAGCATCAATATGACGTAACGTTAAAACTCTAGCAACACCTTTTCCAATCATTTTTGCCACGAATAAACCTATAAATAGGATCAAAAATGCGGCAACAATATTGACTGCATACTGAATAAAGAGATCTTGATTGGCGACAAACCAACCTGTTGCTTCATCTAAACTAGCAGGTAATTCATTCATTAGACCACCTTTTAAACTTAAAAACGTAATAAAAAGAAGAGTAATTCAATAGTATATTGTGGCAGATTTATTCCAAAAATATATAGGATTTGTTAATTTTTTCTATTTTCCAGAATAAATAACCGGTATTTTTGTAGCATAGTAGCGAAATCATCTAGCCCACAAAAAGCAATACTCTCGTTATCGTAATAACTCATGCCCTCTTCCATTTCATCTGTTTCAAAATGTAATGTATTCGCTCTTATCATCACTTCTTCGTCATCAATAGAAAGGCTGTATTCTTTACCGATTAATTCCCACTGTCTTTCACTACCTTTAATACCTTCCATTTCTTCAAGAATTTGATCTATCAGACTAATATCGCCCTGAATTTCATCATTCAGCCAATAGCCTATTGCTTCATGATCCATCGAAAAACGGGCTAGTATACCGCCAGTGAGATCTCGCTGAAATTCATAATCCATGGTGTACGCCCCTTATTAAGCTGCTACTTTTTGATAAAAAATATCTTATTCTTATTATGACAAAAATAACAAAAAACGGGAGGCATTTGCCTCCCGTTTGTTCATATAAAATACTTTAAAGCAATAAATTAATCGTTATACCGTTGTTTGGAAAATAACTTGGTCTGCTTTGTCTGTATATTGCTCTAGTTGGTCAAAGTTTAAATAGCGATAAGTATCTTCTGCGGTTTCATCCACTTTACTCATAAAGTCCAGATACTCTTGTGGCTCAGGTAAACGACCTAATAATGACGCAACTGCGGCAAGCTCCGCAGAAGCAAGATACACATTCGCACCTGTACCTAAACGATTAGGGAAGTTACGTGTCGATGTTGAAACCACTGTTGCACCATCAGCAACGCGTGCTTGGTTACCCATACACAATGAACAACCCGGCACTTCGATACGTGCACCACTCTTACCAAAGACGCTGTAATAGCCTTCTTCCGTTAATTGTGCCGCATCCATTTTTGTTGGTGGTGCAACCCATAAACGTGTTGGTAATTGACCTTTATGCTGATCAAGCAGTTTGCCCGCAGCACGGAAGTGACCAATATTGGTCATACAAGAACCAATAAACACTTCATCAATTTTGCTGTTTGCCACTTCTGAGAGCAGACGTGCATCATCAGGATCATTCGGCGCACATAAAATTGGCTCTTTGATCTCATTTAAATCGATTTCGATAACAGCCGCATATTCTGCATCTGCATCAGCTTCAAGTAATTGAGGATCTTTCAGCCAGTTTTCCATTGATGTAATACGACGTTCGATAGTACGGCGGTCGCCATAACCTTCAGCAATCATCCATTTCAGTAAGATGATATTAGATTGCAGATATTCAATGATAGGCGCTTTATCCAGTTTAATCGTACAACCTGCTGCTGAGCGCTCTGCTGATGCGTCAGCAAGCTCAAATGCCTGTTCTACTTTAAGCTCTGGTAAGCCTTCAATCTCAAGAATACGACCAGAGAAAATATTTTTCTTACCTTTTTTCTCAACTGTCAGTAAACCGTCTTGGATCGCGTAATAAGGAATAGCATGAACTAAATCACGCAGTGTCACACCCGGTTGCATTTCACCTTTAAAACGTACCAGAACAGATTCTGGCATATCTAATGGCATTACTCCTGTTGCCGCAGCAAAAGCCACTAAGCCTGAACCTGCTGGGAATGAGATACCAATAGGGAAACGAGTATGTGAGTCACCGCCTGTACCAACAGTATCGGGCAGTAACATGCGGTTTAACCATGAGTGGATAATACCGTCACCAGGACGCAGTGAAACTCCGCCACGGTTCATAATAAAATCAGGTAAGGTGTGATGTGTTGTAACATCTACTGGTTTTGGATAGGCCGCGGTATGACAGAATGATTGCATCACTAAATTAGCAGAGAAACCAAGACACGCCAAGTCTTTTAGCTCATCACGGGTCATTGGACCTGTGGTATCTTGTGAACCCACAGAGGTCATTTTTGGTTCGCAATATTCGCCAGGGCGAATACCTGTACGACCACAAGCACGACCAACCATTTTCTGTGCTAAAGAGAATCCACGGTTGCTTTCTTCAACAGGTTTAGCATGACGGAACAATGTGCTAACCGGTAAACCTAGCGATTCACGCGCTTTTGACGTTAATCCACGACCAATGATCAATGGAATACGACCACCAGCACGCACTTCATCAATTAATACTTCTGTTTTCAGCTCAAAGGTTTCCAGTAACTCATTTGTTTCATGGTTACGAATTTCACCTTTGTATGGGTAAATATCAATAACATCACCCATATTTAATTTAGAAACATCGACTTCGATTGGGAGTGCTCCCGCATCTTCCATAGTATTAAAGAAGATAGGCGCGATTTTGCCGCCAAGAACAACACCACCACCTCGTTTATTAGGAACGAACGGAATGTCGTCTCCCATAAACCAGAGTACAGAGTTAGTTGCTGATTTACGTGATGAGCCAGTCCCAACAACATCACCAACATAAGCCAGTGGGAAGCCTTTCTTATTTAATGCTTCGATTTGTTTAATTGGGCCTACGCTACCCGGCTGGTCAGGCTCAATGCCTTCGCGCGCATTTTTCAGCATTGCTAAAGCATGTAATGGGATATCAGGGCGGGACCAAGCATCAGGTGCTGGAGATAAGTCATCGGTATTAGTTTCACCAGTGACTTTAAATACGGTAACAGTAATTTTTTCCGCTAGTGCAGGGCGCTCAGTAAACCACTGTGCATCAGCCCAAGATTGCATAATTTGCTTAGCATAAACGTTGCCTGCTTTCGCTTTTTCCTCAACATCATAGAAGTTATCAAACATCAGTAATGTGTGAGAAAGCGCTTTGGCTGCAATTGGTGCTAACTTATCATTTTCCAGAGACTCAATTAATGCATGGATATTATAGCCACCTTGCATGGTGCCTAATAATTCAACAGCTTTTTCTGGTGTGATAAGAGGTGATGTGGTTTCGCCTTTCGCGAGGGCAGTTAAAAAGCCCGCCTTAACATAGGCAGCTTCATCAACTCCGGGTGGAACGCGGTTAACAATTAAATCAAGAAGAAATTCTTCTTCACCTTTAGGGGGATTTTTTAATAGCTCAACAAGTGCGGCTGTTTGTGTGGCATCGAGAGGTTTTGGAACGACACCTTCAGCTGCACGCTCTGCTACGTGCTTACGGTATTCTTCTAGCACGACTGTCTCCTCGCTTCTTTGTCATTTTGTATAACCCGGCTGTCTGCACCCTGTCTGTTGAAGGATGCCAGGTCAGAGGATCTTTTGCTCGCATAAAACATAAGAGGTTGTAAAATTATGCCCAGCTAAGGGCTATCAGCATAGCAAATCTTCAACACGATGTTAATTCGTTCACATAAAAGTAACATTAATCAGATTCAAATATCCACTTATTCAGATTAAAACACTTAAACAAAATATATAACAGAGACTTTTAACCAAGATTTGGGTTAATAACCACACTTTTTATAGTTTTTTTAATACCCAAATTAGCACTAAAGTGAAATTAACGGTTAAATAAACGACTAATGCACATAATAATCGATATGAGTCTTCACAAAACAGTCATATTCTAAATAGAAACCATAAAAAAAGAGCCAAGTTCTATAAAGAACTTAGCCCTTATCATTTAAACAACTTTAGTAAACTGTTTTCAGTAAACGAGTCGCTTATTTTTTCTTTTTCGCTTTTGGATTTGGCAGGTCAGTGATGCTACCTTCAAATACTTCCGCAGCCATACCAATTGATTCGTATAACGTTGGGTGAGCATGGATAGTTAATGCGATATCTTCAGCATCACAACCCATTTCAATTGCCAGACCGATTTCACCTAACAGTTCACCACCGTTAGAACCAACAATTGCACCACCGATAACACGGTTAGTTTCTTTGTCGAAAATCAGTTTAGTCATACCATCAGCACAATCTGATGCGATTGCACGGCCTGATGCCGCCCAAGGGAAAGAAGCCACTTCATAGCTAACACCTTTCTCTTTCGCTTCTTTTTCAGTCATACCAACCCATGCAACTTCTGGTTCAGTATAAGCGATTGATGGAATAACTTTAGGATCGAAGTAATGTTTCTTACCAGAGATAACTTCTGCTGCAACGTGACCTTCATGGACACCTTTGTGAGCCAGCATTGGTTGACCAACGATGTCACCGATAGCAAAGATGTGAGGTACGTTAGTACGCATTTGTTTATCAACATGGATAAAGCCACGATCATCAACTTCGATACCTGCTTTACCCGCGTCTAACAGTTTACCGTTAGGTACACGACCGATAGCAACTAATACTGCATCGTAACGTTGTGGTTCTGCTGGGGCTTTTTTGCCTTCCATTGTTACGTAGATGCCATCTTCTTTTGCTTCAACCGCAGTTACTTTGGTTTCTAGCATCAGGTTAAATTTCTTGCTGATACGTTTGGTAAATACTTTAACCACGTCTTTATCAGCAGCAGGAATAACCTGATCAAACATTTCAACTACGTCAATCTGAGAACCCAGAGAGTGATAAACCGTTCCCATTTCCAGACCGATGATACCACCACCCATAACCAGTAAACGCTCTGGTACGGTTTTCAGTTGCAGTGCATCTGTTGAGTCCCATACACGAGGATCTTCATGTGGAATGAATGGTAATTCGATTGGACGTGAGCCGGCAGCAACGATTGCATTGTCAAAAGTGATGGTAGTTGTACCTTCAGCACCTTCAACAGACAATGTGTGAGAACCAGTGAATCGTGCTTCGCCATTAACGACAGTAACTTTACGGCCTTTAGCCATGCCAGCTAAGCCACCCGTTAACTGAGAGATAACTTTATCTTTCCAGATGCGAATTTTGTCGATATCTGTTTTTGGTGCGTCAAATACAACACCGTGTTCAGACAATGCTTTCGCTTCTTCGATAACTTTAGCAACGTGGAGTAACGCTTTAGAAGGGATACAACCCACGTTCAGACAAACACCACCTAAAGTAGAGTGACGTTCAACTAAAACTGTTTCTAAACCTAAGTCAGCGCAACGGAACGCCGCGGAATAACCCGCAGGGCCTGCACCGAGAACCACTACCTGTGCTTTAATTTCAGTACTCATCGTGACCTCATTATTTATTTGTCCGGCGAGTCAGACGATAATCCATATTTAACACCGAGACTTACATACCGCATGCAGTTTACAGAAATGTTAATAAACTGAAAAGCGCTCTAACATGACGGATCTCACAACCTAAGATGTATGACTGTAAAACCCATCACTGTAATCAGAGAAACCGGCGCTAAGCACCGGTTTTAAAATTACATTACCAAACGACGTAAATCACTCATGTACTGATTAATCAGAGTGATGAATCGAGCACCATCAGCACCATCGATCACACGGTGATCGAAAGATAGTGACATTGGTAAAATCAAGCGTGGTACGAATTCTTTACCATTCCATACAGGTTTCATAGAAGAACGGGAAAGTCCCATAATCGCAACTTCTGGTGCGTTAACGATTGGTGCAAAACCGGTAGTACCGATACCACCAAGGCTAGAAATAGTGAAACATCCGCCTTGCATATCTGCTGCTGTCAGTTTACCTGCACGCGCTTTCTTAGAAACTTCAGCTAACTCATAAGACAGTTCGATAATGCCTTTTTTGTTAACATCTTTGAAAACAGGAACAACAAGACCGTTAGGTGTATCTACTGCGATACCGATATTGATGTATTTTTTCAGGATCAGTTTCTGTCCATCTTCAGAGATAGAGCTGTTAAAACGAGGCATATCTGCCAGCGCTTTCGCTGCTGCTTTCATTACGAAGACTAATGGCGTGATCTTAACATCCAGTTTTTTCTTCTCTGCTTCTTTATTTTGCTGCTTACGGAATTCTTCAACCTCAGTAATATCTGCTTCATCAAACAGATTTACGTGAGGGATCATCACCCAGTTACGGCTTAAGTTAGCACCAGAGATCTTCTGGATACGGCTTAATTCAACTTCTTCAATTTCACCAAACTTGCTGAAGTCAACTTTCGGCCAAGGTAACATGCCAGGTAATCCGCCACCTGCATTAGCTGGCGCTGATTCAGCACGTTTAATTAATTCTTTCACGTAAGACTGAACGTCTTCACGTAAGATACGACCTTTACGACCAGTACCTTTTACTTTCGCTAAATTCACACCGAATTCGCGCGCTAAGCGACGAATAACTGGTGTTGCATGAACATAAGCATCATTTTCAACAAACTCTTCTTTCGCAGCTGGCGCAGTCGCTTGTGCTTTAGCTGGTGCTGCTGGTGCAGAACTTGCTGGCGCTGGCGCGGTTGCTGCTGGTGCTTGAGCGACAGGCGCTGCACCGGCAACTTCGAAAGTCATGATCAGTGAGCCAGTTTTCACTTTGTCACCCACTGCAATTTTGATCTCTTTAACCACACCTGCAAATGGTGCTGGCACTTCCATTGAAGCTTTGTCACCTTCAACTGTGATCAGAGATTGTTCTTCAGAGATGGAATCACCTACTTTCACCATCACTTCAGTAACTTCAACTTCATCACCGCCGATATCTGGAACATTCACTTCTTTCACAGCAGATGCTGCTGGTGCAGATGCCGTTGGAGCTTGTACTGGTGCTGCTTGAGCAACAGGTGCGCTACCTGCAACTTCAAATACCATGATAAGAGAGCCTGTGCTCACTTTATCACCTGTTGCAATTTTAATTTCTTTCACTACGCCAGCAAATGGTGCTGGTACTTCCATTGAAGCTTTGTCGCCTTCAACAGTAATCAGTGATTGTTCTTCAGCAACGCTATCGCCCACTTTTACCATCACTTCAGTGACTTCAACTTCGTCACCACCGATATCTGGAACGTGAACTTCTTTCAGCGCAGCTGTTGCGGGTGCTGCGGCTGGTGCTGGTGCAGTTGCTTGAGCTGGTGCTGCTTGCGCGGCACCTTCTGCTTCAAAAATCATGATAAGAGAACCCGTTTGGACTTTATCGCCTACGGCAATTTTGATCTCTTTAACAATACCCGCTTGTGGTGATGGGACTTCCATAGACGCTTTATCGCCTTCTACGGTGATTAAGGATTGTTCTTCCTCAATACGGTCACCCACTTTCACCATCACTTCGGTGACTTCAACTTCATCAGCACCGATATCTGGGACTTTAATTTCAATAGACATTCACTTTACCTCTTACGCCAGACGTGGGTTTACTTTTTCAGGGTTGATGTTGTATTTTTTGATTGCTTCTTCAACAACCTTCACATCAATCTCACCACGTTTAGCTAATTCACCTAATGCAGCAACAATCACATAAGAAGTATCAACTTCAAAGTGGTGACGCAGGTTTTCACGGCTATCAGAACGACCGAAACCATCAGTACCTAATACGCGGTAATCATCTGCTGGTACATAAGTACGAACTTGTTCAGCAAACAATTTCATGTAGTCAGTAGACGCAACAGCTGGTGCATCATTCATAATTTGAGCGATGTAAGGTACGCGTGGTGTTTCTGATGGGTGCAGCATGTTCCAACGTTCACAATCTTGACCATCACGAGCCAATTCAGTGAATGAAGTTACGCTATAAACATCAGAACCAATACCGTATTCAGCAGACAGGATTTCTGCGGCTTCACGAACGTGACGCAGGATAGAACCTGAACCCAGTAACTGAACTTTACCTTTCGCACCTTCGTGTGATTTCAGTTTGTAGATACCTTTACGGATACCTTCTTCAACACCGGCTGGCATTGCTGGCATATGGTAGTTTTCGTTCAGTGTAGTGATGTAGTAATAAACGTTTTCTTGTTTATCACCATACATACGCTCTAAACCGTCTTGCATGATAACAGCAACTTCATAAGCGAATGCTGGATCATAAGAGATACAGTTAGGGATAGTCAGCGATTGAATATGGCTATGACCATCTTCGTGCTGTAAGCCTTCACCGTTAAGTGTTGTACGACCTGAAGTACCACCTACTAAGAAACCACGTGCTTGTTGGTCGCCTGCTGCCCAGCATAAGTCGCCAATACGTTGGAAACCAAACATTGAGTAGTAGATATAGAATGGGATCATTGGCAGATTGTTAGTGCTGTAAGATGTTGCAGCCGCTAACCAAGATGCGCCAGCACCCAGTTCATTGATACCTTCTTGCAGAATCTGACCTTTAACGTCTTCTTTATAGTAAGCAACTTGCTCACGGTCTTGAGGCGTATATTGTTGGCCATTCGGGCTATAAATACCGATTTGACGGAACAGACCTTCCATACCGAAAGTACGTGCTTCGTCAGCAATAATTGGAACTAAACGATCTTTGATAGATTTGTTTTTCAACATCACGTTCAGAGCACGAACGAATGCGATAGTTGTTGAAATCTCTTTAGATTGTTCTTCCAGTAATTGGCTGAAATCTTCCAGTGTTGGGATATCCAGTTTTTCTTCAAAACGTGGACGACGAGCTGGTAAGTAACCGCCTAAATCCTGACGACGTGCGTGCAGGTATTTGTACTCTTCTGACTCTTTGTCAAAAGTAATATAAGGCAGGTCTTTGATTTGCTCATCAGCAACAGGAATATTGAAACGATCACGGAAATGATGAACGCCATCCATGTTCATTTTCTTAACTTGGTGAGCGATGTTTTTACCTTCTGCCGTTTCACCCATACCATAACCTTTGATGGTTTGAGCTAAAATAACAGTTGGTTTACCTTGAGTCTCTTTTGCTTTTTGGAATGCAGCAAAGACTTTCTTCGGATCGTGACCACCGCGGTTTAATGCCCAAATCTCATCATCAGTCATGTCTTTAACTAATGCAGCAGTTTCTGGGTAGCGATTGAAGAAGTGTTCACGAACGTAAGCACCGTCACGAGATTTAAACGTTTGGTAGTCACCATCCAGTGTTTCATTCATTAATTGAACGAGTTTACCAGAAGTGTCTTTACGCAGCAGTTCGTCCCAACGGTCGCCCCACATCACTTTGATAACGTTCCAGCCAGCACCTGCGAAGATACCTTCTAGTTCGTTAACAATTTTACCGTTACCTGTCACTGGGCCATCAAGGCGCTGTAAGTTACAGTTAACAACGAAGCACAGGTTATCTAATTTTTCGCGAACAGCGATAGTGATAGCACCTTTAGATTCTGGTTCGTCCATTTCACCATCACCTAAGAACGCATACACAGTTTGTGCAGTGGTGTTCTTCAAGCCACGATGATTTAAATATTTCAGGAACTTAGCCTGATAAATTGCAGATAGTGGTCCCAGACCCATAGAAACTGTTGGGAACTGCCAGAATTCAGGCATTAATTTAGGGTGCGGATAAGAAGATAAACCTTTACCACCAATTTCTTGACGGAAGTTGTTTAATTGATCTTCTGTTAAACGACCTTCTAAGAATGCACGTGCATAGATACCTGGGGAGATATGACCTTGGAAATAAACCAAGTCGCCGCCATCAGTTTCATTTTGCGCACGGAAGAAATGGTTAAAGCACACTTCATATAAAGTTGCAGAAGATTGGAATGACGCCATGTGTCCGCCGAGTTCCAAATCTTTTTTGGATGCACGCAGAACCATCATTACTGCGTTCCAGCGAATAGCAGAACGAATACGACGCTCTAATTCCAGATTGCCAGGGTAAGCGGGTTCATCTTCAGCAGGAATGGTATTGATATAATCACTGTGTACAGAACCGCCTAAAGCGATATTAAGACCACCATTACGGGCTTGTTTTAATACCTGATCAATCAGGAACTGTGCACGTTCAACACCTTCTTCACGGATGACCGAGTCGATCGCTTGTAACCAGTCGCGAGTTTCGATCGGATCCACGTCATTTTTCAGCATATCTGACATGGTGTATTCCTTATCTGTTATCTGTTTTTAATGGTTATGGGAGCCTATCTTCCCGTTCTACCCATCTGATATGACGGGAAGATAGGCCCTGCTGTTATTACCGCTTCCCCTGAAAATCACAGGGCGATAGATAGTACAGACTCAGCGGTCAGGATCTGTGCTACTAAAATAAATCCGGATGTTGTTGTAGCCGGCGCAAAGAGCGCTCACGGCGAGTATGTTCACGACTCATATCCAACAAAACATCTTCAATAAAGGCTAAATGGCGATGTGATGCTTCACGCGCAGCTTCTGACTCTCTATTAATAATAGCCTGATAAATCTGACTACGATGCTCACTTACTGCTGTTAACATCTCTTTACGAGTGTAAAGAAACTCAAAATTCTGGCGGATATTTTGCTCAAGCATTGGCACCATGCATCGTAATAGATGCAATAAAACGACATTATGAGCAGCTTCCGTGACAATTAATTGATATTGCAATACAGCTTCAGACTCAGCGATTAAATCACCCTCTTCATGGGCTTTCAAAATGCAATCATGGCTAGCTTTGATACGTTCAAGATCTTCATCAGTACCACGTAATGCAGCGTAATATGCAGCAATACCTTCAAGTGCATGACGAGTTTCTAAAAGATCAAATTGAGATTCGGGATGCCCGCTAAGCAGTTGAGCTAAAGGATCACTAAAACTTTGCCAGAGATTATGCTGAACAAAAGTACCACCGCCTTGGCGACGGAGTAAAAACCCTTTAGCTTCTAACTTTTGGATTGCTTCACGCAATGAAGGCCGAGATACATCAAATTGTTTTGCCAGTTCACGCTCAGGTAAGAGTTTCTCTCCCGGACGCAGAGTACCTTCTAAAATCAGATGTTCAAGCTGTTGCTCAATAACATCAGAAAGCTTAGGTTGGCGGATTTTTGTATAAGCCATATTGCTGGAAGCCATTATTGGATAACTATTACCTTAGTGATTGAGTTGTCAATTGGTAATACCAATTTAATATAACGGATAATAAAGTAACAAAGTATTCACTAACTGTCCATACAGTTGTTGAGCGAAATCATAAAAACCTGCAAATTTTAACAAATTATTTTAAAAATTCATCAAAATTGATAACTAGATCGCATTACACAGAAACGCTAAAAATAAATTTTTTAACGTTTTTTAAACACATAAACAATCAAACTGAAGCGTGACAGCAATATTATTTTGAATTTAAATTCATAATTTATAATTTTAAATTCGATTTAGGTGGTTATTTTGTTAACAAACTGCGGTAATAAGCCCAATCAAAGTGAGGTCCTGGATCAGTTTTTCTATTTGGTGCAACATCACTATGCCCAGTAATGTTTTCTTCAATAGCAGGATAAAGAGCAATAAGCGATTGAGTTATCTTCACTAATTGTTGATATTGCTGCTGGGTAAAATCGCATTCATCAGTACCTTCAAGCTCAATACCAATAGAGAAATCATTACATTTTTCTCTGCCTTTATATAAAGAAACACCAGCATGCCACGCTCTCTCAGTAAAAGGCACATATTGCACAATTTCTCCATCACGACGAATAAGGCAATGAGCCGATACTCTTAAGCTAACAATCTCACTAAAAAAAGGATGGTCTTGCTCTGATAATGTATTGGTGAAAAGCTGGTCAATATAAGGTCCACCAAATTGGCCAGGAGGCAAACTGATATTATGAACAATTAATAAAGAAGGCTGCTCACCTTCGGGTCTCTTATCATGATTAGGTGAAGGAACTTGTCTAGCATCGATTAGCCAACCTTGTTTAATTTCCACATCAACCCTCTTTTATTTTGTTTTAGCCATTATCAATAATGTTATTAACGCATACTCATCAATAAATGCGAACTTTCCCTCAATAATAAAGGCTAAATATGTATATCTCCTTTTTCTTTTCGATATTTTACTCAAACTTTATTTTATCTATTCGCCAATAAAGTCCTTTTTTTTCATACTTCTAGTGTCTATTACTCAAGGAGGACGCTAGATGAATGTACTTAATTATCACTCTAATGAAAATGGTTTTACCCTTATGGAGCTTATGATTGTAATTGCTATCATCTCGATTTTAAGCTCTGTTGCTATTCCGGCTTATCAAGGTTATATCCAAAAAGCCGCATTAACCGATGTATTGCAAACACTGTCTCCCTATCGTTCTGCAATAGAATTATGTCGCTATGAAAACGAGCCTCAACACTGTAATTCTGATTCAACCTTTATACCGCAACAATTCCGTAGTCGATATTTGTCCGATATTAATGTGTTAAACGGTGTGATTAGTGCAATCGGAAAATCACAGCTTGATGGTCTGACGATCACAATGTCGCCAGAGAAAGGAATTAACGATCTTCTTCCGATATGGAAAACACAATGTTCAACAGCAAATCTTACGTTGCAAAAACAGTGTAGTGAGATTTTAAAATCATATTAGTGCTTTAGATATAAAGGAGCACTCATATTGAGTGTTCCTATTACGCACATTAAACATTGAAGACAACACAGATAAATCAAAAAGTATAAAGAGGTGAAGAATGGATATCACACACTCTGCAACAGAATTTATTGAACATCTATTACGTGAAAGTATTTTAAAACGCGTCTCTGATTTACATATAGAGCCTCAACAAACCAGTGTAAGAATTCGAGCCAGAATAGATAATCACTTATATCTATTATCATCTCCTCCAGATGAATTCTCTGAAGGAATAGTCACTCGATTAAAGGTACTTGCTAACTTAAATATTGCAGAAAAGCGGTTACCTCAAGATGGGCAATTTAGTTGGTCTTATAATGAAAAAAACTATTCAATACGAATAGCGACACTCCCCACGCTGTATGGTGAAAAAGTTGTTTTACGACTTATAAATAATTTACAACAACCAGAATTAAATCATCTAGGTTTTCAACCCTCGCATTTAACGCTATTAAAGAAATATTTAAATTTACCGCAAGGAATGATTTTAGTCACAGGGCCAACGGGAAGCGGGAAAACACTCACTTTGTATAGTTGTTTACACTATTTAAATAAAGAGAACCTAAATATAAATAGTGTTGAAGATCCGATTGAATTACCTCTAAAAGGTATTAATCAAATTCAAATTTCTGAAAAATCAGGGATCTCATTTACGACAATATTACGAGCATTACTACGCCAAGATCCTGACATTATAATGGTAGGTGAGATACGTGACCAATCGACTGCTGAAATGGCAATAAAATCAGCGCAAACAGGGCACCTTGTATTATCAACCTTACATACTAATTCGGCTTCATCCACATTAATGCGTCTATATAACTTAGGGATTGAAAAAGATCTTATTCATTCCTGTGTTAGTTTAATTATTTCACAACGATTAGTTCGTTGTTTGTGCCCTCACTGTAAAATATGCTTATCCAATAAACAGCATATTAGTATAAATAAAGAAGAGGTCGAATTACCAAATTGGCAAGCTGTTGGTTGCCAGCAATGCTGTTCAGGCTATAGCGGAAGAACGGCTATCTATGAATGCTTTGAACCATCAAAACAAACACACTCATCCCTTTATCATCTACTCTATTCAGGTTTTTCATTAATTAAACAAGGCATAACAACACTTGAGGAGGTTTATCAAACGCTAGGAGATATTGAATGAGATTACAGCTAATTTATCGCTATGATGCATTAAATTATCAAGGAGAATGGTGCACTGGAAAAATACTTGCCTCCTCTAATAATGAAGCATTTATTAACTTAACTCAACAACAAAAAGTTCCCATAAAAATCCGTTTATATAAAATCGTTTTATTTCAAGATGCTGATAAACAATATCGAATTCAATTATTCGAACAATTAGCTTTATTACTTCGTTCTGGTTTAGCACTTCTTCCTGCATTAACACTATTAAAAAATGAATGTCGTTACTCACATTGGCAATGTGTATTAGAAGATATTATTTTTAACTTAATGCAAGGAGGCTCACTTTCTAAACAATTAAATCGCTATCCACTTTATTTTCCAACCTCACTAAGTCGTTTTGTTTTTATTGGTGAAGAAAGTGGGAAGTTAGATGAAGTGATTACTCTGCAAATAATACAGTTAAAAAAACACCGAGAGATTGTAAAAAGAATCAAAAAAGCTTTTAAATATCCTATTTTTTTACTGACTGTATTAGTTTTTATTACCAGTATTATGTTGCTCTATGTTTTACCTGAATATCAATCTTTATACAGCGCTTTTAATACAGAACTTCCTCTTTTAACACTCGCCCTTATTGATTTTTCACAATGGCTTACTGATTATATCTGCATGATAGTGTTTATCTTTATCGGGTTAATATTTATTTATCGTTTGATTCGTTACTCTTTATCACCCTTTTATTTTGCTGAACAAGCTCTCTTTCTTCATCTTCCCTATTTAGGTAAACTTTTAAAATATCAGCAGCAACATCTTATTTTTCAGATAATCAGTATTACACAACAAGCAGGATTACCTTTATTACAAAGCTTAAAAATAGGAACAGAACAACTTACACACCCTATTTATAAGCGAATCCTTTCTCAAATGAGTGATCACATTATGCAAGGTAAATCGTTGAGCTTATTTATGAAGAATGAGCCTCTTTTTACACCTATTTGTTATCAGTTTATTATTTGTGCAGAAAGCTCAGGGCAGTTACTCTATTTTTGCCAGCAATTGAGTGATTGGTTTTATCATCAACTCGATGAGCAATTAAAGACAATTAGTGCTTGGTTAGAACCAATGCTGATGACGGTCATTGCATTGATTATTGGCACATTAATCATTGCTATGTATCTTCCTATATTACAGTTAGGTGATACTATACAGTGAATCACAAGTTTTATGAGTAACATGCTGTTACTCTGTATTGCACTAACTTATTGATTGATGGTAATTCTATTACATATTATGAGGTAGGGTGTCAGGGTAGCAGAAAATCATCTATCATAATAACCGAATAAAACCCAAATATTGCAGTTATTATCTTGTGATAAAAACAAAATTAGGCTTTAGAATACTTGGACTAATAGTAAATTTTAATTCATTAAAAACAGATAAACACAAATGGCTTATACGGTTGCTCTTACAGGCGGAATAGGCAGTGGTAAAACTACCGTTGCTAATGCTTTTGCCTCATTAGGTGTACCTCTTGTTGATGCTGATATTATTGCTCGATTAGTGGTAGAGCCTAACTCCTTAGGACTAAATGCATTGCATCAGCATTTTGGTGGTTGCATTTTGCTACCCGATGGCTCATTAAACCGAGCACAGCTGCGCCAGATTATTTTTGAAAATAATGAAGAAAAAACTTGGGTTAACAATCTTCTTCACCCATTGATACAGCAAGAGACTCAAAAACAGATACAGCAAATTACAGCGCCCTACTTTATTTGGGTTGTTCCATTATTAATTGAAAATAAATTAACGCATCTCGCCTCTCGCGTTCTTGTTGTTGATGTTACACAGGAAGAGCAAATAGAAAGAACCATGAAACGAGATGGCGTAAGTCGAGAGCAAGTTCTCAATATTTTAAAAGCTCAAGCTCAAAGACAGGAACGATTAGCCGTCGCTGATGATATTATTGAAAATCACGATAATAGCCAAAATATGATTGGAAAAGTTAAGCAACTCCATCAGCATTACTTAGAATTAGCTCAACAAGCGTTACAGGACAATTGCCATGAGTGATGACATCACAACAATCATCTTCGAACATCCCCTCAATGAAAAAATGCGTTCATGGCTTAGAATTGAAAACTCATTGATTCAGATTAACAGTTTTAGTGCAATTGATTCATTACCCACGGCACTCTCGTTTTTCCGTGCGATATCAGAATTTATTGAAGTACTTGATCGTGGCGAAATCCGCGCTGAATTACTTAAAGAATTAGAAAAAAGACAAAAAAAATTACAGCAATGGCTTTCATTTCCTAATGTTGATAAAGCGATTGTCACTCAAATTATTGATGAATTAGCTGAAAATGCTGCCGTATTAAGTCAAGCACCTCGCATTGGTCAGCATTTAAAACAAGATAAAGTCATCAGTTTAGTTAAACAGCGCCTAAGTATTCCTGGCGGATGCTGTAACTTTGATGTGCCAGCATTACATTTGTGGTTAAGCTTACCTCAAGCAACCCGTGATGAAAGATTACAAAGCTGGTTGACGGGTTTATTGCCATTACAAAATGCATTAAATAGTTTGCTCATGCTTATTCGCCAATCAGATACATTTAAGCCCGCGCTCAGTCACCGTGGTTTTTATCAAGACAGCGCTGAAGAAGGTGAATTGCTACGTCTTAAGATAGCCATTGATCACCAAATCTATCCTCAAGTCTCTGGGCATAAAAATCGCTATGCGATCCGCTTTTTACCACTTGATAGTGAAAATGGAACAGTACCTCTAGAACTACCTTTTGAGATTGCTTGTTGCTAACATTATGCTTATTGATATGAGCATAAATCGCACCAACGAAATCTAGGAGAGATAATGAGCGAAGAATTAATTGTAAAATGCCCAACCTGTCAAACAGAAGTTGTTTGGAATGAAAGCAGCCCTTATCGTCCTTTTTGTAGTAAACGTTGCCAACTTATTGATTTAGGCGAATGGGCGGATGAATCAAAACGCATTCCCAGCCAAAGTGATATTAATGACAGTGATGATTGGAGCGAGGCTCCGAAACAAGAGCCTAAAGACTTTTAATACTCTGATTAATAACATAAAAATAGCCACTCAATCGAGTGGCTATTTTATTTATAAACGCTTATTTAACACGATTCTACTTTTACTTACTTCTGCAATAACGCCACAATAGTGCGGTTAGCAGGCGGAAAATCATCAGCATTTAACGATCCAATAGATATCCACTTGAATTTTTGCCCCTCTTTACCATAGGGCTCATTATCCCATTGTGTGACTAAGAAAAAGGATAACGTAATGTGTCTATCTGGAAAATCATGCTCTACCGTTTCAAAAAGGGAGCATTGTGTTACATCAATACCGATTTCTTCTTGCAACTCACGGACTAGCGCCTGCTCTGGGGTTTCTTTATCTTCTAATTTTCCCCCCGGAAATTCCCAAAATCCCCCCATATGCGATTTTAGAGGACGTTGGGTGATAAAGACATTATTGTGTTGATCACAAATAATACCCGCTGCAATATGTAGCTTTTTTTTATCCATTATAGACAACCTATTGAATAGTCCAGTTATTATAACAACTTAACGTTATTATAACGTATATCCAATAGCGCTACTCTGGTTTTCTTTCCCTGATTATCTTGGTTGATTAGCGATATATAGGTAATAAACCGAACTGTGCTAATGTTTGACAAATAATTCCCACTGCACCAAAAGCGATAACGGCATAAATTAATCCTTTGCCGCCCCACACTTTAAAGCCTGAGTTTGGGAATTTCTCGCGTGCTTTTAGCGCCATAACCGCAGGACAAATAATTGCCCATACACATGCCGCGGTTCCTGCATAAGCAATTGCAATTAAGAAACCATTAGGGAAAAGTAAACATAATAGTAAAGGCGGAGTGAAGCATAAAACGCCAGATTTTAAGCGCCCTGTTTTGTTATCTTCAAATTTTAGTGATGCCAAAATATAGTCGAATAAACCAATCGCAACCCCTAAAAATGAACAGAATACGGCACTAATAGAAAACCATAATAAAAAGCCTTCAATATATTTACTATTTAATACAGTGTATAACGAATCAATAAAGGCATCTAAGTTACCGCCCTTTTGGATAATAGTAATAAATTGCTCACGAGGTAAATTCCCCATAGTACCAATCATCCAGAGCAAATAAATCACCAGTGCTAACACACAACCAATAATACAGCTTTTCACGACCTTTCTTTCATTTTCATGATAAAGCTTATAAAGGCTACAAACATTACCATGATAACCAAAAGAGGTTATAGCATAAGGAATGATGATAAAAATAAAAGGATAAAGATATAATTGACTTTTGCCTTCAAAGGTAGCAGTAAATAATAAATCGCCTCTCGCTTTGAAGAATAAGCCCGAGAATGCTAATACGAATAGAACAATCTTAATAAATAAAAATATTGAGGTTAAACGGCTGGCACAAGCGCCTCCCCACCATATTGTTGCTCCAAGAACTATGGTAAATACAAAGAATATCACTCTAAGGTTTAGACTAAAGCCATATAATGATGAAGCTTCATAAATGATTGAACCCGCGGCAGAGATATAAGCATAAATTAATATATACAATACAAATATCAAGGAGGCATTCGCGAGATAACACGCCCATTTAGGTAATAACTCTTTCGATATATGAAAGTAGTTTGTTCCTGCGCCATATTTCGATATACATTCAAGAATATAAATTCCCGAATGAAACATAAAGAAACAGACAATAAATAATATAAAGAGTGAGTTAATAAACCAAGCACCAGACATTATTGTTGGTAGGCTAAACATTCCCGCACCGATCATGGCGCCGCCCAACACAAATCCCCCTACAATAATTGAGGGTTCTTTATTTCCCGACTTATTTTCCATTTTTTAGTCCTTACTGAAATAAGGATAGGGCTCTCGCATTGCACGAGAGCCATTATTATTGTGGAGTATTATTTATTTGATAGGTTTTAATCTAGCAGTAAAGTGTCTTAATACAGGTGGTTCATATTCGAACTCAAGACCTTTAAGCGTTTTAAACTTCTCTTTTAAACCGATAAGTGCGTCAGCAATATAATCCATATGGTCGTTGGTATAGACACGACGCGCAATGGTTAAACGCATAAATTCCATATCTGCGTGTTTTTGTTCTCCCGTTGCAGGATCACGCCCCAATAAGAACGAACCAATTTCAACAGCACGAACACCAGATTCTAAGTAAAGTGCGTTAATCACAGCTTGAGCTGGGAATTGATCACCTGGGATATGCGGTACTAGTTTTTTACAGTCAACGAAAACAGCATGTCCGCCAGTAGGATATTGAATTGGAATACCCGCTTCACGTAGACGATCACCCAGATATTGAACCTGACCAATACGATAGTGTAGATACTCTTCTTCAGTACCTTCCTCTAAACCTTGTACCATTGCTGCCATATCACGACCCGCTAAACCACCATAAGTCACAAAGCCTTCCATTGGTACACAGCGCTGTCTTGCTAATGTGAATACTTCTTCATTATCACGAATTGAGACTAAACCACCGATATTTAACAGAGGATCTTTCTTCGCTGACATTGTTAATGCGTCAGCATATTTATACATATCTAAAATAACTTCTTTGATGGTCGCATTTTTATATTTAGGATCACGCTGTTTAATGAAATACGCATTTTCACAATAACGCGCTGAGTCCATAACAACAAAAATACCGTGTTGTTTTGCAATTTCGTAAACTTCTCTTAAATTATCCATTGAAACAGGCTGACCACCAGCACTATTACAGGTCACTGTTGAAACAATGGCAACAACGTTATCAGCACCATGTTTAGCAATATTTTCTTTTAATTTAGCAATATCAAAATTGCCTTTCCAATCATCATAGGTTTCTGAATCAAAGGCTTTTTCAGTCACAATATTAATTGCTTTACAGCCATTTAATTCAACGTGCGCTGCTGTTGTGTCAAAATGGAAGTTAGAAATAAATACAGGATTTTTCGCTTTTCCATCTTTTTGTTTATATTTTAATAATACTGGAAAAAGAATATTTTCAGCACCACGTCCTTGGTGAGCAGGAATAATATAATCGTAGTTAAACAACTCTTTGGCTTTATCTTTTAAATCATAATAGTTTCTCGAGCCTGCATAAGCTTCATCACCTGTTATCATTGCTGCCCACTGGTGATCACTCATTGCGTTAGTACCAGAGTCAGTTAATAAATCAATATAGACAGCATGACTTGGTAATAAGAATGGGTTATATCCTGCTTCTTTTAATGCAGCTTCACGTTCTTCTCTTGAAGGAACACGGATTTTCTCTACCATTTTAATACGGAATGGTTCTACGATTCTTTTAGCCATGATAATACCTTTAATATAAATTAAATAATAAAATTAAAAATAAATAAAATAGCCTTCCCATTTAAATTAAATGGAAAAGAGTATTAAATTATTTTGAATAGATATAAAAAAGGATTATTTTTCAGGGAAGAAGAAGGCGAGTTCAGAATCAATATTAAACCATTTCTTCAATCTGAAGAAACCTCTTAATATTATCAAAACATTAAATGATGAGAACATACTTTAACCCTTATCGTCAGGAAATAGTACAATTTACACGCTAATTTATATAACAGTTAAACACAATTAGTAATATAACAATAGTATATTTTGGATAAAAATCACACTATTTATAATTAATGATACATTAACGTGATCACTATCACTTACTTTATTATTTAATAAACTATTTTTTATAACTTAAATTTTTATTGATAATATTAAGTGGTAATACATGTATTTACATTGCATTTTCACAGAATGAAAGTTGCATTTAAATAACCATACTTTTTATCATGATTAATGATTTAACAATAAAATCCTAATCTTTTTACTTTCTTGCTAATCATTTTATTCATTAAAATGAAATAATAATTCATGAAATATTTATTCCAGAATAAAACATTAATAAACTTCCAAACAACAAATGAAAAGCTAATTAGCATTCTGCTTTTTTTATATCTTCGAATCTCCTCTCATTATTTGTTTTCTCTTTATAAAAAATGAAAAAATTGTAATTAACATAGCTGAATCGATGGTAGTTTAGGCAAGAAGAAAAAATAACATGAAAGATTATAACCATGAAAATCAATACACTAGACACCATTTAAATGAATCATTTGTTTAAGTAATGCTATTTGAGATATCAATCATTTTAGTTATGTCGCTATTTAATAGCGAAAGAAATAAAAATTTATCTTTATTTCGTCGATTTTTAATTTCTTTTCATATTGAGAGTAGCCGGTATTTATTATTCTAAAATTAACGATAATATAAAAACATTAATTATTATCTTTCTATATTTAAGCAATATTATTTATATTTGAATTAATACCTTTATATTGAGGTAAAATGAGAAAAAAAGTTATTTTATTAACACTATTAAGTGGTTTTTCAACCAGTGGATTAACAGCAAATGACGCCGGTTATTTAGGCTCGATGGGAGAATCGCGGCGCGCATTACAAGATAGCCAACGTGAAATAAATCAACTTATTGAACAAAATCGCTATCAACAACTTCAAGAAAATGTATTAGAGGTTTCACCTACCCCCACACTTATTACTGAATCAGAACATTGTTTGCCTATTAATGGGGTTTATGTTCAAGGAATTACTTTACTTAATGAAAAAGATCTTGATTCCTTAACATCATTACCAGAGCAATGTATAAAAAGTGCTGACGTTAACCGTTTAATTAAAGAGTTAACCCAAAGCTATCTTCAATATGGTTATATCACAGCCAGAGTCCAATTTTTACGTCCGAATCAAGAGCAACAACTTGGGTTGTATGTTATTGAAGGTTTTATTGAAAAAATAGAAGGTGGCGATAGAGGCGTTAATACCGCATTACTTTTCCCTCATATTGAAGGAGAGCCTCTTAAACTTTCAAAATTGGATCAAGGGCTCGATCAAGCAAATCGCTTACAATCGAATAAAGTTAAACTAGATATATTGCCTGGTACGCAATTAGGTGGCTCTATTATTCAGCTCACCAATCAGCGACAAGCACCGTGGCACCTAAATATTTCAAGTGATAATTATGGGCAAAAAAACTCAGGGCGCTGGTTAGTTAGAACGAATGCAAGCTTAGATAGCCCATTAGGGTTATCTGATTTTGTTAGCTTAAATGCCAGCATTACCACTGATAATCCCAATACACGTTTTAATCGTGCTTACACCCTACTCTATTCTTTACCTTATGGTGCATTGACATTCAGTACTTTTGGTAGCTATTCCGAGTATGAATTTCATCAAGCATTACAAACACGTACCGTACGTTTATCTGGTGATACCACACAAGTTGGTTTAAGGGGCGATTACGCTTTTTATCGTAGTCAAAAACAGATTGATACCTTAAATATACAGGTAACACATAAACGAATACGTAACTATTTCAGCCAAATCCGCCTTGATCTAAGTAGCCCTGCACTTACAACGGTAGAGCTAGGCATCAACCATTTACACATTGTTCCAAGTGGTGTTATCAGCGTTAATTTAAGTGCTGAGAAAGCCATTGGTTGGTTTGGTGCAGATGAGTCACCTCGTATTGCTAATGGCAATAGTAATGACTATCGCTTTACAAAAGTTAAGCTTTTTGCCAATTGGCAACATCGTTTTTCTATATCGAATTCTACATTTTTATTCAATAGCGCCTTCTTTGGTCAATATAGCCCCGACACCTTACCGGGTGTGGAATGGCTTAGTTTAACGGATAAAAACGCAATCCGTGGCTTTGATCAAAGCACACTTTCTGGCGATAACGGCGGCTATTTGCGCAATGCGCTTTCTTATCCTTATCGGATAAACACATTTTCAATCACCCCTCGAATTGGTCTTGATGCTGGTCGTGTTCAACAACATGGTAACTATGAAGGATGGCGTAGTGGCTATGGGCTAAGTTCGGGCTTAAACCTCCAATATCAAAAAGCACAGTTCGATATTGAAGTTGCCAAGGGGCATTTGCTTTACAACCCAACGAATTCCAATAAAACCAAAGACCCTACTCAAGTGTTAGTTAGATTTTCATACTTATTTTGATTCACACTCATAGCAATAAACGGAGAAAACTCTATGAAATCAAAAAACTTCAAGCTCTCTCCTTCGGGTAGGCTTGCTGCATCTTTAGCGATTATTTTCGTATCACTAAATGCATATGCTGGCGGTATTGTTCCTGATGCGGGCAATCAAGGACCGAATGTTTCATCAGTTAATGGTGGCACTCAAGTCATTAATATCGTTACACCAAATAACGAAGGTATCTCTCATAACCAATATCAAGATTTTAATGTAGGTAAACCAGGAGCTGTTTTTAACAACTCTTTAGAGGCAGGACAATCACAGCTTGCTGGACAGCTAAATGCCAACAGTAACTTAAATGGACAAGCCGCTTCTTTAATTTTAAATGAAGTTGTTAGTCGTAATCCTTCGTTCTTATTAGGCCAGCAAGAAGTTTTTGGTATCGCTGCGGAATATGTACTTTCTAATCCAAATGGTATCACCTGTGATGGTTGTGGTTTTATCAATACCAGCCGCTCTTCTTTAGTTGTAGGTAACCCACTGTTTGAAAACGGTGAGTTAAAAGGTTATAGCACGCTTAGTAATACAAATTTACTTTCTATTGGTAAAAACGGATTATATGCGCCCGGCCTTTTAGATTTAATTGCACCTCGCATTGATAGCCGAGGTAAAATAACAGCAGCAGAGATTTCTGCATTAACGGGTCAAAATACCTTCTCTCAACGTTTTGATATTCTTTCATCACAAAAACCCGCTTCTGCCTTAGATAGCTATTTCTTTGGAAGTATGCAATCGGGTCGTATCCGCATCATTAATACCGCAGAAGGAAGTGGTGTTAAATTAACAGGTAAATTTGTTGCTGATAACGAATTAAGTGTCAGAGCAGACAATATTCAAACGGATAGCCAAGTTCGTTATGACAGTTACGACAAAGATGGTAGTGAAAACTATCAAAATTACCGTGGTGGTATCGCGGTTAATAACAGTGGTTCAAGCCAGACTCTGACAAAAACAGAGTTAAAAGGTAAAAACATCACTTTAGTCGCTGATAATAAAAACCAAATCAAAGCCTCTGATTTAATGGGTGATGATATTTTATTACAAGGGGCTCATTTAACTGTTGATGGCAAACAGTTACAACAAAAAGACACAGATACTGACAATCGTTGGTTCTATTCTTGGCAATATGATGTCACTAAAGAAAAAGAGCTAGTACAGCAAGTTGGTAGCCATATTGATGCCAAAAATAGTGCAACATTAACAGCAACTAAAGGTGATGTAACACTTGAAGGTGCCAAAGTTAATGCAGGTAACACGCTGGCAATTAATGCCAACAAAGATATTAATATCAATGGATTAATTGAAAAAGAAAGTCGCAGTGAAAACGGCTATAAACGTAACCATACTTCTCGTTTAGAAACAGGTAGCTGGAGCAATAGCCATCAAACAGAAACCTTAAAAGCGAGTGAACTGACCGCAGGTAAAACGCTGGGCTTAAATGCTGAAGGCTCTATTACCGCTCAAGGTGCAAAATTACATTCTAATGAGAATGTTGTCGTTAACGCTAAAGAGAACATCAATCTTAATGTTCAAAATACCAACAATGATAAAACAGTAACCAACAATCATGTTGTTTGGGGGGGTATCGGCGGTGGTAATAATAAGAATAATAACAACAAACAAGAAGTTAGCCATTCAACACAATTAACGGCTGACGGACAACTGTTACTTACGGCAGATAACAATGTCAAAATCACGGGTAGCCAAGTGAAAGGCAACCAAGGGGCTTTTGTTAACACAACCCAAGGTGATGTTGTTATTGATAATGCGATTAGCGAAACCATCACTAAAACTAATGAGCGTACAGGCACAGCCTTTAATATTACTAAGAATTCCCATAAAAATGAAACTAATCAACAAGTTTCAACCGGTAGTGAATTAGTTTCTGATGCACAATTAACCGTGATCAGTGGGAAAGATGTCAATGTTATTGGTAGCTTGATTAAAAGTGCTGATGAGTTAGGCATTGAATCTTTAGGTGATATCAACGTTAAATCTGCACAGCAGACCACAAAAATTAATGATGAAAAAACATCATTAGAGATCACTGGTCATGCTAAAGAAGTTGAAGACAAGCAATATAGCGCAGGTTTTCATATTACTCATACATCCAATAAAAACAATAGCACTGAAACCGAACAAGTAGGATCTACTATTAGTGGTGGCAGTGTTAAAGTTCAAGCGGATAAAGATGTCACTTTTGCAGGTTCTGATTTAAAAACAACCGCAGGTAATGCCTCTGTTTCTGGTGACAATGTTGCTTTTGTTTCAACAGAAAACAAAAAAGAAACAGACAGCACAGATAGAACCATTTCAGGTGGCTTTAGCTACACAGGTGGTGTTGATAAAGTGGGCTCTAAAGCTGATTTTCAATATGATAAACAGCATACAACAACTGAGATCACCAAAAATAAAGGTAGCGAAACTCAAGTTACAGGTGATTTAACCATTACTGCGAACAATAATGTAACGCATCAAGGTGCATCACACAAAGTTGACGGTTCATATAAAGAATCAGGCGAAAATATTAATCATCTTGCGGCAAATGACAGTGCAACATCTAAAACAGATACCTTAAATATCGGTGTCGATGTGGGTGTTAATCTTGATTACAGTGGTGTGACTAAACCGATTAAAAAAGCAGTAGAAGATGGAATTGATACCACAAAACCAGGTAACAATACCGATATGGATAAAAAAGTTACTTTTAAAGATGCCATTAGTAATCTTGCTAACTTAAGTAACCTAGAAGCACCTAATGTCGGTGTTGAAGTCGGTATTAAAGGTGGCGGTAGCCAGAAATCACAAAGCGATAGCCAAGCGGTTTCAACATCAATTACTGCGGGTAAAATCAATTCTGACAGTAATAACAACTTACGTGACCAAGGTACTCATTACCAATCAACACAAGGTGATGTATCACTAACCGCAAATACTCACACCAGTGAAGCGGCTCAAAACAAACACCAAGAGTCTTTCCATGAAACAGCAGGTGGTGGTCAAGTTGGTGTCAGCACGAAAACAGGGAGTGATATTACCGTTGCCATTAAAGGCGAAGGTAAAACCACAGATACAAGCTTAACCACAACGAAAGCTAATGGTAGCCAGTTTAATTCAGCCGGTAATATCAATATTAATGTACGTGAAGATGCACATTATGAAGGCGCTAAGTTTGATGCTCAAGATGGCAAAACGGTGATCAATGCTGGCGGTGATTTAACACTGGCACAAGCAACAGATACTCACTCTGAAAGCCAACATAACGTGAATGGTAGCGCAAACCTTAAAGTAGGTACAACACCAGACAGCAAAGATTACGGTGGCGGTTTTAACGCAGGTGGTGCTACTCATCAAAAAGATCAGACAACAGCGAAAGCAGGTTCAGTGAATGGCTCTCAAGGTATTGAGTTAAATTCAGGTCATAATCTGACTTTACAAGGTACTCATTTAACCAGCGAAAATGATGTTGCTCTGACAGCAACTAACAAAGTTGATTTCCAAGCAACAGAATCTCAACGTACTGAAACAGGTAAAAACTTATCTGGTGGATTACAAGCGGGCTTCGGTCAAAAAACAGGAGAGAAATCATCTTCTGTCAATGGCTTGGGTGGCGCTGAATTTGCTATTGGTAAGCAAGATGAGAAAACGGTCTCTCGTGAAGGTGGAATAATTGCTAACCAAGGCAATTTAACCGTTAACGGTAGTTCCGTTAATCTTCAAGGTACTAAAGTTAATAGCAAAGATACGCAATTAACCTCTCAATCTGGTGATACTACCCTGACTTCAGCACAATCCACTGATTACAAAAATAATTGGGGTACTGATATCTCTTTAAATGGCAAACAAACTAATACGACGCCAAAAGAAGTGACTGAAGAAAACCCAGCAACCTCTATCCATAATATTGGTGGCAAAGTCTTAGTAAACGTTGAAGATCAACAAAAATCCACACACCAAAATGTTTCAGTAGAAACAGGCACATTAACTGTAAATAGCGACAAAAACCTTGCTCTTTCTGGTGCCAATGTTTCTGCGGATAATGTGACAGGTAATGTGGGCGGTGACTTTACAGTGACAAGCCAAAAAGACAGCGATCGTCACGTTACTGTTGGTGTAAATGTCGGTTACAACCACAATAATGATCCTAAATCTAGCCAAGTTGATAAAACAGCTAAAGCAGGTGGATCACTATTAGAAAATACGATCAAAGAGACTATTGATTCAGGTATTAAATCTGCAACTGATGTTATCTCTGATAAATACAACTCACTCTCTTCAACTATCGCAGATAAAACCGGTATCAGTGGCGAAACAAAAGCCAAAATTGATAAAGGTGTTGGTACAGTGGGCAATGGCATCAAAAATATCGTAACAGGTGCTGAAGGCCATACGGCGAATGCGGATATCAAAGTTTCTCATATTGATAATGATGCCGTTACCCAAACCACAACCTTAACAAGCAAAAATGACATTTCATTAAATGTAAGTGGTACAACTAAACTTACAGGTGCTGAAATTAAAAGTGAGCAAGGTCAGGTTGATTTAGGCGGTAGCAACGTTCAATTAAACAATATTGAAGGTCATCAATATGAAGCAGGTGCAGATCTTGATCTGAAATCATCTGCTGTTGATTTAGTGAAACAACTTGCAGGTGGTGACTTATCATTAAAATCACCTATTAAAGTGAATGAAACGGTAAACACAAAATCGTCTATTTCTGAAAAATAATAGACACCCTATAAAAGAGTAATGCCTATTCTTTTGTAAACCAAACCCCACTTATTAGGATAATAAAGTGGGGTTTTTTATGTGTTCGTTTCAAAATAGAACGTAAAGTACGATCAGTAATCGATAAAAAAGATCCACTTATGACTAAGTGGATCTTTTTCTAATCAGTACATTACACAGCTATTATTATGAAAAATAAATTAACCTAATTGGCCATGACAATGCTTATATTTCTTACCTGATCCACAAGGGCATGGCTCATTACGACCCACTTTTTTACCTGCAGCAACTTGACCATCGATTGCTGACATTTGAGATTCTTTTGTCACTTCATGGCTTAATTGTTGTTGTTTAGCTAAACGCTCGGCTTCTTCACGACGACGACGTTCTAACTCTTCAACTTCTTCAGGTAAACGAACTTGTACTTTGCTTAATGTGCTGATCACTTCATATTTCAGTGATTCCAACATGTTAGCAAACATAGCGAACGATTCACGTTTGTACTCTTGTTTTGGATCTTTTTGTGCATAACCACGTAAGTGGATACCTTGACGTAAATAATCCATTGCTGCCAAGTGCTCTTTCCACAGTGAGTCTAGCGTTTGTAACATCACGCCTTTTTCAAAGTTACGCATCATTTCAGCACTAACGATCTCTTCTTTCGCTTTATAGACTTCGATAGATTTTTCTAAAATACGCTCACGTAATGTTTCTTCGTGTAATTCTGGTTCTTTATCTAACCACTCTTTGATTGGTAAATTTAAATCAAAGTCTTTTTGTAAACATGCCGTTAAGCCGTCAATATCCCACATTTCTTCTAGTGATTGAGGTGGAATATAGTTATCAATCATCGAAGTGAAAACGTCTTGGCGAATACTATCGATAGTTTCACTTACGTCTACCACATCCAGTAATTCATTACGCTGAGTATAGATTGCACGACGCTGATCATTTGCCACATCATCATATTCAAGCAGTTGCTTACGAATATCAAAGTTGCGGTTTTCTACTTTACGCTGTGCGTTTGCAATTGCTTTGGTTACCCAAGGGTGCTCAATCGCTTCGGTTTCATTCATCCCTAATTTACGCATCATGCCAGACACTTTGTCTGAAGCAAAAATACGCATTAAGGAGTCTTCCATAGACAAATAGAAACGAGAAGAACCTTCATCCCCTTGACGACCCGCACGACCACGTAACTGGTTATCAATACGGCGAGATTCGTGACGCTCAGTACCTATGATATGTAAACCACCTGATGCTAATACTGCATCATGGCGCTCTTTCCATTTAGCTTTGATTTCTTCAATTTTTTCTTCTGTTGGCTCTTCCAGTTTAGCCACTTCAGTTTGCCAGCTACCCCCTAACACGATATCGGTACCACGACCTGCCATGTTAGTTGCGATAGTTACCGCGGAAGGTAAACCTGCGTTAGCAATAATATCTGCTTCCATTGCGTGGAATTTCGCATTCAGCACGTTATGGTGAACATTCGCTTTAGTCAGCGCTTTAGAAATCTCTTCTGATTTTTCAATTGAAATGGTACCGACAAGAACAGGCTGACCATTTTGAGTACGTTCACGAATATCTTCAATAATGGCTGCAAATTTACCTTGCTCATTCATATAGACTAAGTCAGGCAGATCTTTACGTACCATTGGGCGGTTAGTTGGGATAACAATTGTTTCTAAGCGATAGATAGAGTTAAATTCAAACGCTTCTGTATCCGCAGTACCCGTCATCCCTGCTAATTTTTCGTATAAACGGAAATAATTTTGGAATGTGATTGACGCTAATGTCTGGTTTTCATTTTGGATCTTCACACCTTCTTTTGCTTCAACAGCTTGGTGTAAACCATCAGACCAACGACGACCTTGCATTGTACGACCTGTATGTTCGTCAACAATGATAACTTCGCCATCTTTAACAATATAATCAACATCTTTGGTAAACAGCGCATGAGCACGCAATGCCGCTGTTACATGGTGCATTAACATAATATTAGCCGGTGAATATAAAGACTCCCCTTCTTTCATCATGCCAGCATCTGCTAATAAACCTTCAATTTTAACCAGACCGCGTTCTGTGATATTCACTTGACGTGTTTTTTCATCAACAGAGTAATCGCCTTCACCTTGGAATGTATCTGAGTCTTCTTTTTCTTGAGAAACCAAATGAGGAATGATTTTATTCATCTGGATATAAAGCTCAGAACTGTCTTCTGCTGGACCTGAAATGATCAGTGGTGTACGTGCTTCATCGATCAAGATTGAGTCAACCTCATCCACTAATGCATAGTGTAATTTGCGTTGAACACGTTCTTGTGGACTAAATGCCATGTTGTCACGTAGGTAGTCGAAACCAAATTCATTGTTCGTACCATAAGTGATATCAGCATTATAAGCTTCACGTTTTACTGGTGGCGCCATATTTGGTAAGTTGATACCAACGCTTAATCCTAAGAATTCAAACAAAGGACGGTTGTTTTCGGCATCACGCTGTGCCAAGTAGTCATTGACGGTAACAACGTGAACGCCTTTACCTGATAGCGCATTTAAGTACGCAGGTAATGTTGCGGTTAATGTTTTACCTTCACCCGTACGCATTTCTGCAATACAACGTTCATTCAGAACCATACCACCGATTAACTGTACGTCGAAGTGACGCATACCAAAAACACGTTTACTGGCTTCACGCACTGTTGCAAACGCTTCTGGTAAAATATCTTCTTCTTTCTCACCATTTTTTAAGCGCTCACGGAATTCATCCGTTTTCGCTTTTAGCTCATCATCTGTCAGCTTTTCAAATTCTGGCTCTAGTTTATTAATTTCAGCAACAACCTTGCGCATACGGCGGATTGAACGATCATTACGACTACCAAAAATTTTGGTTACAATTTTACCTAACATAAATCTTTATTCTCATTTATGGCGTGAAACGCCGAAAACAGCCTCTGTTTTTATTGATAAACAGAGATAATCATAATCTTATTAGATTAAGTGACTCAATTAAGCTGTTAGGTAAGGCCCTGCGCGAATACCACGGATTTGTGCAAGCCATAATCCGGTATGATAGGAAATTTTATTCTGTACTAAAACATAGCCAGAAAGAGGGAGGAGGCTTAGTGCCGATGATGGAGTCTCTGTTAATAAGGCATACAGCGTATCAAGCATAACCGCTGCAACATTAGAAGCAGGTAACGGTTCATCTTTGGCTTTAACCATCAATTCGGGTGAATTAATGGTGAATGCAAAAGAGAGCTGTTTGATCACATTTTTTACTGCATGCTGTTGCCAGTAATTAAAGGTGAAGGATGAGGCAGGATTCTGTACACTTTGACGTAAGAATAAGTTATCAAACGCAATAATTGCCTGGCTTTGACGGTTTTGAGAAGAAGGAGTATCTGTTTGCTGTGGATTTTCGGCATGAGCAGACAACAGCGAAGGTATTCCGATACCTGCTGCTACCATCCCTAAAAGCAGATGCGACCAAAAATATCGCCTGCCAAACTGTCGCCAAAAACTTATAATACTCATTAACCTTCGTTGCTCATTAATCTTTATTTTGTGGAGTCAAAATCTATGCGGGATAGTTACCCACAATCATTGGAAAAAATCTTCATTGAACTTGAAGGTTCCAACAAGAGTACACTACAACTTATACAACAGCGCGCAACGATTTTACTAAAATTAAATCGTGCCGTCATGGCTCTTTTACCCGTTCCTTTACGAGATAAGTGCCGTGTCGCAAATTATCGTAATGCTATTTTAATTATTGAAGTTGCAAACGCAAGTTGGTTAACTCGTTTACGTTATGAAACCCCGTCATTACTTTCCGCATTGAGACAAGAAATTTTACCATCCTTATCCTCAATAGACATCAAAATAAATCCGTCTTTAGGCGTAAAACAGGAAAAAAGATCTTTAATATCATCATTAAAAGAACAAGAGCCTAAAAAGAAACGTCACTTAAGTTTAGAAAGTGCGCAATCATTGAAGTATTTAGCTGAGAAAAGTCCAAAGAAATTAAGAGAGAGATTAGAACGGTTGGCTGCACTTGCCGGAGAGAGTACAAGTACAGCCAAAGATGAACGTTAATTAGAGATAATTAACGCGCTTTCCTTCGCAGGAATTAAGCAAAGACCATTGAGGGGGCTTTGAATGCCACTGGCATTTGCGCTTCGTCTTCAAATGTGACGAATTCCCACGCAGATTCTTTCGCTAATACAGCTTGGAGCAATTTATTGTTCAGTGCATGACCTGATTTAAACGCGGTGAATTCACCGATAATGTTATAGCCACACATAAATAAATCACCGATTGCATCCAACATTTTGTGACGAACAAATTCATCTTCAAAACGTAAGCCATCGTCGTTGAGAACACGATAGTCATCAACTACGATTGCACAATCGAAGCTTCCGCCTAAACACAATCCTTTAGATTGTAGATATTCGATATCACGCATAAATCCAAATGTACGAGCACGGCTAATTTGGCTCATAAAAGATTCAGCGGAAAAATCTAATTTATAACGCTGTGTACTTGCATCAATGGCTGGATGATTAAAATCGATAGTAAAATCTAATTTAAACCCGTTGTATGGACGCATCTCTGCCCATTTATCGCCATCTTCTACACGTACTGTTTCTTTGATGCGAATGAATTTCTTCGCAGTACGAAGCTCTTCGATACCTGCATCAAGTAACAAGAAAACAAAAGGTGCCGCACTTCCATCCATAATTGGAATTTCAGGTGCATTCACTTCAATTACGATATTATCAATGCCTAAACCAGCCAGTGCTGCATTTAAATGCTCAACGGTTGATATACGCACATCGTCTTCGTTGACTAAGCAAGTACATAACATAGTGTCACGAACTGATTTTGCGTCTGCTGGAAAATCCACCGGTGGATTTAAGTCAGTACGACGGTAGATGACCCCAGTATTTGCTGGCGCCGGACGCATTGTAAGCGTAACTTTTTTACCCGTGTGAAGTCCCACACCGGTTGCTTGTACAATTCGTTTTAATGTCCGTTGTTTGATCATCATTTTATCTCGCAATGTTATCCGTCCTACCAATCATTATACTTATAATTGGCAGGACAGTTTAGCACAAAAAGCGGAGATGCCAATCTTTTTGGCGATTAATCAGCCTGTTTTCTCAGGAACGCAGGGATATCTAAATAATCTGGTTCTTTGTTTGCCTGAGTAGATTGTTCGTTAACGGCTTTTGCGGCAGGCTTGCTTTCTTCTACAGCAGAGAAAGAAGACATGCTATTTTGCATTTGCTGGTAACGATTCTCCATTGCGCTTTGCTGATTCTGTTTATTAGTTACCAGCGTAATTTCTGGACGTTTGTCCATACCAATACCTGTTGCAACCACAGTCACACGCAATTCATCATTCATTTCTGGGTCAAGGGATGTACCGATAACCACTGTCGCATTATCTGATGCAAATGCACGAATGGTATTACCCACTGTTTCAAATTCATCAAGACGTAAGTCAAAACCTGCTGTGATGTTGACTAACACACCACGCGCGCCAGATAAGTCGATGTCTTCCAATAATGGACTTGAAATCGCCATTTCTGCTGCTTCTTCAGCACGATCTTCGCCTTTCGCAGCACCCGATCCCATCATGGCATAACCCATTTCAGACATCACAGTTCTTACGTCAGCAAAGTCAACGTTCATTAAACCTGGGCGAGTGATTAGCTCAGCGATACCTTGAACTGCGCCTTTTAATACATCATTAGCTGCGCCGAATGCATCTAATAATGAAATTCCACGACCAAGTACTTTTAATAACTTGTCATTTGGAATAGTGATTAATGAGTCAACATGTTTTGATAACTCAGTAATACCTTGTTCCGCAAATGCCATACGTTTTTTGCCTTCAAAATTAAAAGGCTTAGTCACTACAGCAACGGTCAAAATGCCTAATTCTTTAGCCACTTCTGCAACAACAGGCGCAGCACCAGTACCAGTACCACCGCCCATACCTGCTGCGATAAAGACCATATCGGCACCTTCAAGTGCTGCACGTAACCCTTCGCGGTCTTCCTCTGCTGCATTACGGCCTACTTCAGGATTTGCACCTGCACCTAAGCCTTTCGTAATGGCATTACCGATTTGGATAGTCTGTCCGACCGCTGTTTTACGTAGCGCTTGAGCATCCGTATTGACTGCAAAGAAATCTACGCCTTCAATACGTTCACGAACCATGTGCTCAACCGCATTACCGCCGCCGCCACCAACGCCGATGACTTTGATCACCGCATCGTTGGTTAATTCCATAGGTTCAAACATAATTTCTCTCCGTTTTGTGCCTTCTCAGGGCCGCTTGCTCAAACGACCTCTTTTTAAATTTGTCTGATTATTAAAACTCTCTTTTTAGCCAACCAGTGAGTTTTTTAAATAAACCACTGACAGCAGAGCGTTTCTCGGTTTCAGTTTCCTCACCAAAGTGAGATTCTTTACCGTAATGCAAGAGCCCAACCGCTGTTGAGTAGTAGGGATCCTGCGCATAATCTGTTAGCCCGGTAATATTTAACGGTTTACCGATCCGTACTTGCGTGTGGAAAACACGTTGAGCACATTCAACAAGTCCATCAATCTGTGCAGCACCACCTGTTAGCACAATACCTGCGGCTAAATGATGCTTAATCCCTTGCTGGCGTAACTGTTCTTGAACTTTTAAAATCTCTTCATTAACAAGATTGAGCAGTTCGGTATAACGAGGCTCAATCACCTCAGCAAGAGTTTGTCGTTGCAGACTTCTTGGTGGTCTGCCTCCGACACTTGGAACTTCGACATTTTCATCTTTACCAACTAAAGAGCCTAATGCACAACCATGACGAACCTTGATAGCTTCGGCATCATTTGGCGGAGTGCCAAACGCGTAAGCGATATCACTTGTTACTACATTGCCAGCATAAGGAATAACGCGAGTATGCCTTAATGCTCCACCGGTATAAATTGCGATATCCATTGTACCGCCACCAATATCAACAACACACACACCTAATTCACGTTCATCTTCGGTCAATACAGCAAAACTTGAAGCCAGTCCCGCAAAAATCAGTTGATCCACTTTTAACCCACAGCGTTCAACTGCTTTTACAATATTCTTTGCCATATCGTTATGGCAGGTAATTAAATGAACTTTAGCCTGCATACGCACACCCGATAATCCAACTGGGTTTTTGATCCCTTCTTGATAATCAATGGCATACTCTTGCGGTATAACGTGTAAAACACGATGTTCATCTTTTACTTTGACGGATTTCGCGGTATGAACCACGCTATCAACATCATCTTGAGTCACTTCTTCTTCCGAAATTGGCACCATACCAATCTCATTTTGGCAACTGATATGCTTGCCTGATAACGCCAAATATACTGAAGATATTTGGCAGTCAGCCATTAGCTCAGCCTGATCTACCGCCCGTTGTACACATTTTACGACGGATTCGAGATCATTAACGCCACCTTTATCCATGCCCCGAGATGGACAACTTCCCACCCCGATAATATTCACTACACCATCAGGCAGGATCTCACCGACAAGGGTGGCTACTTTGGCCGTACCAATCTCAAGACCAACTACTAATTTTCTGTCCGTCGCTTTGATCATTATTGTTCTGCCTTCGCCTTCATCGTGTCATCTGCCACGTCTTGTTTATTCATTATCAAGTAATAAAGGAGCCCATCCGACTGCACCACCACTGTCATAACGCAGATCCACGTAATCAACTCGTTTATCTGTTTGTTGTTGCAGTATCGGATACAACTCAATAAAGCGAGCGATCCGTTTTTCGTTATCCTTACGACCTAACTCCAATCGGACATCATTGTCTAAAACTAATTGCCATCCTTGACGGGCAGACATTGACGCTGCTTTTAAATTCAGGTTACTTGCAAGAAGCTGATCTCTCATTGCCACATAACCTGACAACACCATTTTTTCGCTTCCTTGAGGACCATATAACAAAGGATAACTTCCTTTGGTTTCCAACTGCGTTGGCAGACTGAAAACACGTCCTTCTTTATCAAGAAAGTAAGTGTCATTCCAACGGGTAAAGGGAACATACTCTACCAGATGGATTTTAAGTTCATCAGGCCACTGTTTACGAACAGTGACTTGCCTAATCCATGGCATACGTTCAATTTGTTGCTGAATAATATTCACATCCTGTGTCATAAATGTACCCGGCTGTCCTAAAGACAAAATGGCCTGACGTACATCATCATTCGTTGTGTAATGTCGCTCACCCGTTAATACAAGTTTTGAGATTGGCAGACGATTTGCGTCTTTCATCCAGTTAACCACTTGTATTCCACCCCAAATGATGGTGGCAATCACACATAAGAAAAAGATTAATCCTGATAAATAAGTACCATTACTCGGTCTGTCAGAATGTTGCTTCTCTTTGTGTTCTTTTATATTTAGCGCTGCTTGTGACATATTAACCCACTAACTCCTGAGCAACGTTTAAACAAGAGAATCGCCCATTCTTTTGTCCGATATTCCAGCGATTAATACTTTTCCTACATATATATACTTTATGAACACTTTTAGGTTTGATAATTAAATCACTAAATTGTTCAATCTGTTGAGAATTATTTACTTTAAAAGAAGAAATTGCGAATTTTTCTGCGTTTTTCTTACTTTTTAACTGAAATTTTTTCTCAACACAGATTTGAGCAAGCGAATTCTCGATCATTTTTTTCGCTAATACAGTGTTATTTTCCTCATAACACGCCATCATTACAGTTACTTTATTGACCATTTCACCATAAATGATGTTCACTTGCTCAAACATCCGTCTTAATCCTCGCTGAAAGATGGTTGTAATTTCGTATCTGCTAAGCGACGCGCTATTTTACCAATATTTCCAGCACCTTGAACTAAAACAAGATCATTATCTGTTAATACACCTGCCAATATTGATGAAATATTAGTCACATCAGAAACCCAGATAGGATCTAGCTTCCCACGTTGGCGAATTGTTCGACAAAGTGAGCGACTATCGGCACCTGCAATAGGCGCTTCCCCAGCAGAATAAACATCTGTTAATAATAAAATATCAACCTGATTGAGAACAGTGGCAAAGTCTTCATATAAATCGCGAGTACGTGTATAGCGATGAGGTTGGAAAATCATCACTAGGCGTTTATCTGGCCATCCCGCTCTCGCCGCTTTAATCGTTGCATCAACTTCTGTTGGATGATGACCATAATCATCCACTAGCATCACTTCACCTTCTTGACCATTAACATGCTCAAGACCGTAGTTACCTAAGAAATCAAAACGACGTCCAGTACCTTGGAAGTTAAGTAATGCGGCTAAAATATGTTCGTCAGCAATGCCTTCTTCTGTGGCGACAGCAACCGCAGCTGTCGCATTCAGTGCGTTATGGCGACCAGGTGCATTTAATACAACTTGTAAATCTGGCATACCTTCACGAGAAATAGTGAAAAAGCCCTGGGCACCTTTTTGTTCATAATGTGTAATACGAACGTCAGCATCTTCACTAAAGCCATAAGTCGTAATATAGCGACCCACTTTAGGAATAATAGAGCGAATGACATCGTCATCCAGACACATCACTGCACGACCATAGAATGGTAAATTGTGCAAAAAGGTAATAAACGTCTCTTTTAGATTGTCAAAATTACCGTGATATGTGTCCATATGGTCTGCTTCGATATTCGTAACGACAGCAACCATGGGTTGTAAATGTAAAAACGATGCATCACTTTCATCAGCTTCAGCAATTAAATAACGACTGCAACCTAAGCGAGCATGAGTGCCAGCCGATTTAACAAGCCCACCATTAACAAAAGTAGGATCTAAACCCGCTTGCGCATAAATATTTGAAATCATCGCTGTTGTTGTCGTTTTGCCATGTGTTCCGGCAATCGCAACACCATGACGATAACGCATCAATTCGGCCAGCATTTCAGCACGACGAATAACAGGGATACGCGCTTCTCTTGCTGCAATAATCTCAGGATTTTCAGCACTGATTGCTGTCGAAACCACAACAACACTTGCGCCACGAATATTTTCAGGGCGATGATTAAAATAGACTGTCGCGCCTAAGGCAACGAGCTGTTGTGTGACGACGTTTGGTGCTAAATCAGAACCGCTGATTTCATAACCTTCGTTAGCCAACACTTCGGCAATCCCCCCCATACCAGCACCACCGATGCCAATAAAGTGAATATGCCTAACTTTTCTCATTTCAGGCACAAATGATCTTAATTTTGCCAGTTGTTGTGTATTCACTATTTACTTCTTCACTCTACGTTAATGGTTACAAGTTACGTTTATTTTTTTGCCACTTCGATTATCACATTCGCTACGCGCTCTGTGGCATCCGTAATCGCAACACTTTTTGCTTTCTCTGCCATTGCTAACAAGGTTTCTCTATCCCAATTTTTCAGGGTTTGTGCAATGACTTCTGGAGTTAAATCGTTTTGCTCAATAATACGCGCTGCACCCGCTTTTTCTAACGGCAGTGCATTCCAATATTGCTGTCTATCTTTGTGCTGGAAAGGAACAAAAATAGCGGGTAATCCCGCTGCGGCAATTTCGCTGACCGTTAATGCACCTGAACGACACACAACAACATCAGCCCATTGGTAAGCTTGCGCTATATCATCAATAAATTCAGTAACTTTATATTCAGATTTAACTGAATTTTTTGCTAATTCGTTCTGGTAGCGTGTTTTTGTATCACTTTCGCCACCTTTTCCTGCTTGATGCCAGATTGTAACATGTTCACCTAGTAAACCTGCAACTACGGGTAAGGTGTGATTTAAAATTCTAGCACCTTGGCTACCACCAATGATCAGTACACGAATAGGCCCTGTTCTCTCTTTTAATCGTACTGAAGGCGCTTCAAGTGCCAATACATCTTCACGAACAGGATTTCCAACAACTGGTGCTTTAGGAAATGCCCCCGGAAAAGCCTGTAATACACGTTTCGCCATTTTCGATAACCAGCGATTGGTTAATCCAGCGATACCATTTTGCTCATGCAAAATAACGGGTATCCCGCACATCCAAGCGGCAACACCACCAGGGCCTGAAACGTAACCACCCATACCAAGTACAGCATCTGGCTGATAGCGCTTCATAATGGCGCGAGCTTGGAAAATCGCTTTAATAATACGAATAGGTGCTGCGATTAATGCTTTAATACCTTTACCACGTAAACCTGAGATACGAATAAATTCAATTTCGATACCGTGCTTAGGGACTAAATCGGCTTCCATTCTATCTGCCGTTCCTAACCATCGGATTTCCCAACCTTGAGATTGTAGATAATGAGCAACAGCCAGCCCTGGGAATACATGTCCCCCAGTGCCACCAGCCATAACCATTAAACGGCGTCTACGCTCGCTCATTTCGGGCTCCTTACAAACGCCTGAGCTTGTGCTAGACGTGTTTCATAATCAATTCGTAATAACATCACGATAGCAGTTGACATAATAATCAAACTCGAACCACCGTAACTAATAAGAGGAAGGGTTAATCCCTTTGTCGGCAACATGCCTGCTGCTGCGCCTACATTCACCAATGATTGGAATGTAAACCAGATCCCGATAGAGCAAGCTAAAAAGCCTGAAAAACGTTGATCGAGGATCAGCGCACGCCGTCCGATTTGCATCGCGCGAAAAGCGATGAAGAATACCATTAAAAGCACCAAAACCACACCGATATAACCAAGTTCTTCAGCCAAAATGGAGAAAATAAAGTCGGTATGTGCCTCTGGCAAATATTCTAGTTTTTGTACTGAGTTTCCTAAACCTTGTCCAAGCAAATCACCACGACCAAATGCCATTAGAGATTGTGTAAGCTGATAACCGCTTCCAAATGGATCTTCCCAAGGTTCTAAGAAAGAAGTGATACGTCGAACACGGTAAGGTTCAACAATAATCAACATAACAACAGCGGCAATTCCTGAACCGATAATGGCTAAGAACTGCCAAATTTTAGCACCCGCTAAAAATAACAGCGCTAATGTTGTTACGAATAAAACCACAACGGTTCCTAAGTCTGGTTGTAATAACAATAAAACAGCCAGTACTAACATCACGCCCATCGGCTTACAGAAACCCCAAAAGTTATTTCTGACTTCTTCAACTTTTCGGACTAAATAGCTCGATAAATAACAAAACAGTGCAAGTTTTGATAATTCAGCGGGCTGGAAATTTAATGGTCCCACAGCAATCCAGCGTGAAGCACCATTAACGGAACTCCCTACCCCCAATACCACTAATAAAAGTAATATCGAACCAAACAGCATTAAGCTGCTATAACGTTGCCAAATTGCCATTGGAATGCGCATGGTGACTAACGCAATACAAAATGCGACAACAATATAGATGCCATCACGTTTAGCAAATAAGAAAGGATCTTCTGCAAGACGTTGACCAACAGGCATTGAAGCTGATGTCACCATAACAAAGCCGACAACCGCTAATCCGAAAGTAAACCAGAGCAAAGTGCGATCATACGGTACAAATGCCGTATTCTCAGTTTGATAACTGCCCACTAGCCACTGTTTTAATCTTCGCATTGCGAATACGCTCATCAGCCAAGCTCCCTTGCTAAACGTGCAAATTCATCACCACGCTGCTCAAAACATTTAAACTGATCTAAGCTTGCACATGCAGGAGAAAGCAACACCATATCCCCTGATTTTACAGAAGGAGCTAAAGCCCGCATGGCTTCTTCCATTGTCACTGTTAATAAAGAGACATCTGGTCGTAGATTTGCCAATGCGTGTCCATCTTGTCCAAAACAGTACAGACGAATATTATCTCCACTGATATAAGGCAATAAAGAAGTGAAGTCAGCAGATTTCCCATCACCACCTAATAAAAGATGTAGTGTGCCCTCAACTTCAAGTCCTCGTAATGCCGCTTCAGTGCTTCCCACATTGGTGGCTTTCGAGTCATTTATCCAACGTACATTTTGATGTGAATAAACTAATTGAAAACGGTGAGCAAGACCGTGATACGTTTTCAGTACCTCGGTTGCAGCTTTACGAGAAATACCCACAGCATCAGCAAGAGCTAATGCGGCTAATGCATTGGTATAGTTATGCTGTCCTGAAAGGTACATTTCAGCCGTTGAAAGGACTTTTTCACCTTTCACTTTTAAAATGCGATTTGTGTTATCAAGCTGATAATCACCTTGTCCAACACCAAAACTAACACAACGATTATCTTTACCCGCTAAAGGTAGCGTTAATGCATCATCTTCGTTATAAACACAGGTTTTAGCATTATCGTAAATACGCAGTTTTGCTTCACGATATTGTTCTAATCCTAACGGATAGCGATTCATATGATCTTCGCTAATATTTAATACCGTTGCAGCAGCGGCTTGTAAGCTATAAGTCGTTTCTAGTTGAAAACTCGATAGCTCTAATACATATAAATCATAAGGCTCGGTTAATAAGGTCAGAGCTGGAACACCAATATTGCCACCGACTCCAACACGAATACCATCCGCGCTTGCCATTTCACCCACAAGCGTTGTCACGGTACTTTTACCGTTAGAGCCCGTAATCGCTACAATAGGCGCTTTGGCTTCACGGCAAAACAGTTCAATATCACCAACAATTTCAACACCATGATTTGCGGCTTCAACAAGCTCCGGTGTCGAAAGTGCAATACCCGGACTTGAGATAATTAAATCAGCATCGTTAAGCCATGCTTGATGAAAACTACCTGTATGATATTCAACGTCAACAGGAAGCTTATCTAAGCCTCCTGGTTTTTGGCGTGTATCAATAACCTTAGGTGTAACACCTTGGCGGATAAAAAAGTCAACGCAAGAAAGGCCTGTTATCCCAAGCCCAACAACAACCACTTTTTTTCCCTGATAATTTGCCATCTTAACGCACCTTTAATGTCGCCAGACCAATAAGCACTAACATCAGTGAGATGATCCAGAAACGGACAATAACACGAGGTTCAGGCCAGCCTTTTAATTCATAATGGTGATGAATTGGAGCCATACGGAAAATACGTTGACCACGCAACTTAAATGAACCGACTTGTAAAATAACGGAGAGTGTTTCAACAACAAACACACCCCCCATAATCACTAATAAGAACTCTTGGCGTAATAACACTGCGATAGTCCCTAATGCGCCACCTAATGCAAGTGAACCAACATCGCCCATAAAGACCTGTGCTGGGTAAGTGTTAAACCAAAGAAAACCTAAACCAGCGCCAACTATCGCGGTACAGACAATCACCAATTCGCCCGCATGCATTAAGTAAGGAATTTTCAAATAACTGGCGAAATTAACGTTACCTGTTGCCCATGCAACTAATGCAAAGCCCGCAGCAACAAATACTGTTGGCATAATAGCTAAACCATCTAAACCATCTGTCAAGTTCACAGCGTTACTGGTACCCACAATCACAAAGTAAGCCAGTAAAATGTAGAGCATACCTAATTGAGGCATAACATCTTTAAAGAATGGAACGACTAGCTGTGTTGCTGGCGTATCTTTACCAATTGCGTACATACTAAATGCCACAACAAGTGCAAGTACGGACTGCCAGAAATATTTCCAGCGAGCAATTAAGCCTTTTGTGTCTTTACGAACTACTTTGCGATAATCATCAACAAAACCAATCACGCCGTAACCAATTAAAACCAGTAATACACACCAAACATAGGGGTTATCTAATCTTGCCCATAGTAGTGTGGAGATGGATATAGAGAACAGGATCATAATCCCGCCCATTGTTGGCGTACCGCGTTTGCTAAAGTGAGACTCTGGCCCTTCGCTACGAACCACTTGCCCGATTTGCATTTTTTGTAACCATGCAATCAGATGAGGTCCCATCCACAACGCAATAATTAATGCCGTCAATAAGCCAACAATCGCCCTGAATGTCAGATAAGAAAACACATTAAAAAATGTATGGTATTTAACCAAATATTCGGCTAGCCAAACTAACATTCAAAGCACTCCTTTAATGCGTTCACGATATCTTCCATCGCGGAGCTTCGTGAACCTTTTACTAAAACTGAAACAACATCATGCTGCTGTAATAATGGAATTAATTGAGCAAGTAAGTCGGCTTTAAATGCAAAATGCTGACCACCTTGATTTTCATCACTAATAAAATGGCTGTGATGTCCTACGGTAAATACGCTATCAATACCTACATCGTGTGCAAAACGCCCCACGTCACGGTGACATTTTTCTGAATCTTTACCTAATTCAGCCATATCACCTGCGACAAAAATCTTATATCCCGGTAATTGAGACAAAACCTGTAAGCCTGCGATCATCGAACCATCGTTAGCATTGTAAGTATCATCTAACACCATTTTTCCTGCTGTTAATTCAACAGGGTACAATCTTCCTGGTACGGCTTTTAATGTCGATAAACCAAGGCGAATATCTTCAAGCGTCGCCCCAGCAGATAGCGCAAGCGCACTTGCCGCTAAAGCATTCGCAATGTTATGACGACCCGGTAATGGAAGAGTGACTTCTACACAACCTTCTGGTGTGTGTAAGGTGAAGTTTGTGATGAATTGCTTAACCGTGATATCTGATGGATAAAAATCGGCTTTACCTTGTGCTGATAAAGAGAATGACCATTGCGTTTGGCGCGCATTCAAATGGTGTTTCCACAGAGGTAAGTCATTACTATCCAGATTAATAATGGCTGTACCTTGCTCTTTTAAGTGGGTAAAGATTTCACCTTTTGCCTGAGCAATCCCTTCCAGTGAACCGAAACCTTCAATATGTGCAGAAAAGAGATTATTTACCAATGCACTATCTGGTTTTACCATATTTACGGTATAAGCGATTTCACCGATATGGTTTGCACCTAATTCGATAACCGCAAAACGGTGTTCTGGCGTTAAACGAAAAAGCGTTAAAGGTACGCCAATATCGTTATTTAAATTGCCATGGGTATATAAGGTTTCGCCACTGTGACGCAAAATAGAAGCGGTCATCTCTTTAACGGAGGTTTTTCCAGAAGAGCCTGTCAACGCAACAATCTTGGCGTGGCTTAGCGAACGAATATGTGCTGCAATTTCGCCCATTGCTAGATGGGTATCTTTCACAATGATTTGCGGACAATCAACATCAATCTCACGATTAACTAAAACCGCAACGGCGCCCTTTTCTTTTACATCAGCAATAAAATCATGAGCATCAAAACGCTCACCCGCTAATGCAATAAACAGGCAATCTTCATCAATTTTACGACTATCTGTTGAAATCGATTTGATGATAAGTTGATCCGCTTGGCTTTGAGCGAGATGGCTCAATGTGCCTTTGCTAATTTGTGCAATATTTCCTAAAGACAGAGGGATCACGCTATCACCCCCAATAACCGAGCAACGGTTAATCTGTCTGAATAATCGAGACGACGCGAGCCAACCAACTGATAATCTTCATGCCCTTTACCTGCGACTAAAATCATATCATTGGTATCTGCTTGCATAATCACGTTAGTAACCGCTTCAGCCCGACCTTCAATAGCAATCGCACGACCAGGATCCATTAAACCCGAAAGAATATCTTGGATAATTGCTTGAGGCTCTTCACTACGAGGGTTGTCATCGGTGATAACAACTTTATCAGCCAGCTCTTCTGCGACTGCTCCCATTAGTGGGCGCTTACCTTTGTCTCTATCTCCGCCACAACCAAATACACACCATAGTTTACCTGTGCAGTGTAAACGAGCAGCTTGAAGTGCTTTCTCTAAAGCATCTGGAGTATGAGCATAATCGACAATAACCGTAGGGCGATTATCCGCACTAAATACTTCCATGCGGCCACAAACAGGTGTGAGTGAAGATGACGCTTTAATAACCGCATCTAATGGATATTCAAGTGCTAATAATGTCGCTAAAGCGCATAAAAGATTACTAACATTAAATGCCCCCATTAATGGGCTTTCAATTTCACCATCACCCCAGCTAGAACTAAAGTGAATGGTTGCACCCGCATCATGATAATTAATCTGGGTTGTTTTAACAAAACGGCCTTGCCAATTTTGTGGCAATTTATTTTCCATTGTCACGGCAACAGCGTCAGGTAAACGAGATAACCATTTTTGACCAACGGCATCATCCGCATTGATGATTTTTTCACCACTGCAATGAGTGGAAAACAGTAACCATTTTGCTTCTTCGTAGTTAGCCATATCACCATGATAATCAAGATGATCACGACTTAAATTCGTAAATACACTCGCCACAAAAGGCAATGCACTCACACGACCTTGAACTAAACCATGAGAAGAAACTTCCATAGCGGTCAATGTCGCGCCTTGATTTAATAATTGCTGTAACTCTAATTGAATATCAACCGCAGATCCTGTGGTGTTCATCGCAGGAACAACATGACCTAAAAGTCCGTTACCTACTGTTCCCATCACAGCACTTGTTTCACCCAAACCTTGTGCCCACTGTGCTAACAATTGTGTTGTTGTCGTTTTTCCATTAGTCCCAGTAACACCAATCAGTTTCAGTTTTTCCGCAGGTTGATGATAAAAATGTCCCGCTAACTTTGATAATTCTGCATTAAGATTATCAATGTAAATAACTGGAATACCGTGACTTTCACGGATTTCACCATGCGTTGCAACATCTTGTGCTTCCGCTAATACCGCCGAAACACCTTGAGCAATTGCTTGAGGAATATAGCGTCTACCATCAGTTTCATGACCTTTGATGGCGATAAAAAGATCACCGCTCGCCGCTTTTCGGCTATCGAGTGTCATGTCTTTGAGCATCAATGACGGTGCTTGTATCCCGAGTGCCCCTAATAGGTCACTTAAGTTAGGATCGGCCACTTGTATCCTCTTCTTTTTTAATTACAAATTCATTTTTATCGTCTGGCGTCAATGCGTCAGGTTCTACGTTCATTGTGCGTAAAACCGCGCCCATGATCGCGCCAAACACCGGTGCAGAAACTGCCCCACCATAGTACTTCCCTGCTTTGGGTTCATTGATTACGACAACCAATGCAAAACGAGGGCGACTTGCTGGAGCAACACCCGCCGCATAAGAGATATATTGATTGATATATTTTCCGTCTGGCCCTACTTTCTTCGCTGTCCCTGTTTTAATCGCAACACGATAACCTTTAATTGCAGCACTCACACCGCCGCCACCGGGCAATGCAACGCTTTCCATCATATGAACGACGGTTCTCATCACAGGCTCGGGGAATACGCGAGTTCCCGGTACTGGAGGGTCAACTTTTGTAATAGAAAGAGGACGGTAAATACCAAAACTACCAATCGTTGCGTAGACACGCGCTAACTGTAACGGCGTTACCATTAGCCCATATCCGAAAGAGAAGGTGGCCCTTTCAAGATCGGACCACCGTTGTTTTTTTATTGGAAATATGCCACTACTTTCGCCAACTAGCCCCAAGTTAGTTGGCTTCCCGAATCCAAATCGTGAATAAACATCCACAAGTTCAGATGCAGGCATCGCTAACGCCAGTCTTGAAACACCAACGTTACTCGATTTCTGTAATATTCCTGTTATCGAAAGCTCATGATATAACGCCACATCTTTTATCTGATGCCCGCTAATACGATAAGGAACGGTATTAATAACACTATTTTCTTTAATAATATGATTGTGGAGCGCACTCATCACAACCATCGGTTTTACGGTAGAACCTGGTTCAAAAATATCGGTGATAGCACGATTACGCATCGCATCTTTAGGCGTTCCCGTTAAATTATTTGGGTTGTACGATGGGCTGTTAGCCATCGCCAGCACTTCACCGGTATTTACATCAACTAAAACAGCGGTTCCCGACTCTGCTTTATTCTTAATAACCGCATTGGTTAATTCGCGATAAACCACAGATTGCAGACGTTCATCGATACTTAACATCAGGTTATGAGCAGCTTGGCTGTCTGTTTGAGCGATATTCTCGATAACACGGTTAAAACCATCTTTACGAACAACACGCTCACCAGGAGCACCTGTCAGCCACTGGTTAAAGCTTTTTTCAACACCTTCAATACCATCACCATCAATATTTGTTACACCGATGATGTGAGCAGTTACTTCGCCTGATGGATAATAGCGTTTTGATTCTTGGCGCATATTAATCCCAGTGATTTTTAGTTTACTAATATAATCACTAATTTCAGGGTTCACTTGGCGAGCCAAGTAGATAAAACGAGCGGAAGGCGTTGCGACAATTTTTTGCTCGATGTGATTCACTGGCATTTTCAGTGCATCAGCAAGTGCTAACCAACGAGAATCTGTCATATCGGGATTAGCATCTAATACAACTTTAGGATCTGCCCAAATGGCAAAAACAGGCACGCTAACAGCAAGAGGCCTCCCCATTCTATCGCTGATCATGCCTCTTGCTGTCGGTACTTTTTGTACACGTAGAGAACGCATATCCCCTTCACGAATAAGGGGATCGGGGTTAATAATCTGTAAATAGGCAACACGGATTAATAGCGCGGCTAAAGCGATACCAATACCACCGCAAAGCAACGCAAAACGCCAACTCACAAATCCTGTTTTTTCTTCAGGCTTGCGTAGTTTGGCATTTGACTTTGTTTTTGCTTTCGCTTTTGCCGAACGTGAAAATTTCATACTTGCCTTAATTATTTAGTAACCACGATGTTCTCTTTTGTTGGGTCAACATGGATCATTCCCAAACTATCACTTGAAAAACGCTCTACTCTGCTATGGTCAGCCAGTGCGTTTTCTTCAAGAATGAGATTGCGCCATTCGATCTCCAATACGTTTTTCTCCAGCACTAAACGCTCTTTCTCGGCTGTTAATAAACGTGTCTTATGTGCGGTCGTCACGACATACACCGCAGAAATAATCACAGCAATCAGTAAACATACAGGTAATTTGCCATGACGCAGTAAATCCTGCCCTATAACTCTCGGTAGTGAGTGTCGTTCAGTAGACATTTATTCCTCAATACGTTGTGCTACACGCAATACAGAGCTTCGTGCCCGTGGATTTTCTTCAACTTCTACGCCTGTCGGTTTCATCTTGTGAATACTCGATAAGCGAGCACTTCCTAACTCTTTTATCTGCGCTTCTGTGAGAGGAATACCCGCAGGGACAACTGGCCCTTTACTTTCATCTCGAATAAAACGCTTCACCAATCGGTCTTCTAATGAATGGAAACTAATGACCGACAAACGTCCTTCTGGTGCTAAAACAGAAACAGCACCTTTTAATGCTTTTTCAATTTCATCTAATTCGCTGTTGATATAGATACGAATTGCCTGAAAGCTACGTGTTGCTGGGTGCTTATGTCGTTCTTTTACTGGGCTTGCGTCGCTAATTAAATCAGCCAATTGTTTGGTTCGAGTCAAAGGCTCTTCTGTTTTGTTACGTGCAACAATGGCGCGAGCAATACGCTTAGCAAATCGTTCTTCACCAAAGGTTTTCAATACCCATGTGATGTCTTCTTCTGCTGCTGTCATCAGCCATTGTGCGGCTGATTGCCCTGATGTTGGGTCCATACGCATATCAAGAGGTCCATCACGCATAAAAGAAAAACCACGTTCTGGATCATCAAGTTGAGGTGAAGAAACACCTAAATCCAGTAATACACCATCAATTTTCCCTGCTAAACCTAACTCAGTGACATACTGCTCAATATTTGAAAACGGCCCATGAACAATAGAAAAACGAGCATCATCAATTTCATTAGCAACAGCAATCGCTTGTGGATCTCTGTCTATCGCAATCAAGCGACCTTGTTCGCCCAATTGCGATAAAATTAGACGAGAGTGCCCTCCGCGACCAAATGTTCCGTCGATATAGATACCTGAAGGTTTAATATTCAGGCCATTCACTGCTTCATCCAGTAATACACTGGTATGACTAAAATTATTCGTTGTCATTATTTAAAGTGATAAATCCAATAGTCGTGTCGATAACGGTTCCTGTGAGGTTTGCTCGGCTACAATGTCTTTTTCGATCTGTTTGTACCAGACCTGTTCATCCCACAATTCAAATTTATTGAATTGACCGACTAACATGACCTCTTTTGTTAGCCCCGCATGCTGTCTTAGCGTGCTAGCTAACAAAAGACGTCCTGCGCTATCCATTTGGCATTCGCTGGCGTGACCTAATAACAAACGTTGAACTCGACGTTCCGCAGGATTCATGGAGGACAAAGCCGCTAATTTTAACTCAATCTTTTCCCATTCTGGAAGGGTATAAAGCAATAAACATGGCTGATTGAGATCAATGGTACAAACCATTTGACCTTCAGAAATCTCACTCAGCGTTGTTCGATAACGGGAAGGAACTGTTATTCGCCCTTTGCTGTCAAGATTAACGAGTGTTGCTCCACGAAACATCCTCATTACCCCCAGCTTTGTAATTTACACCACATTATCCCACAAATCCCCACAAATAGAGTTTACGGATGGTATGAAAACGTTGTCAAGCCAGATATAGGAAGCTTTATTTATATTTACAGTAATTTGGTAGATACTCTGGAATGTTTAAATTATCGACAAAAAGAAAAAAAGAAATATTAACACTATGATTAATAGAGGTTATTTTTCAAATTCTATTTTTAATCACGAAAAGTAATTATTTATAGCGATTACAAGGAAGAAAACCAGATAAAGAAATCATAATAAGTAAATCATGATTTTTATTATAAAAAACTAATTTATTGCAGTTCATTTACCTTTAGCCAACATAATAATTTGAGGTTGCTTTTATATAAACAAAAACAGCAAGACGAAAAAAAATAATTCAATATCATGAAGATAGTTATTTCTTTTTTTCTTAAGTTTCCCAAAATAAAATTAATTACTCATTAAATTTAAGCAATATCACTTATGGATATGTCAAAATTCAATCTACTAATTTAGCAAAATGCGAGAAATAGTAAAAAAACGCTTAAGATTAATCTCAAATTTAATATTCTCTAAGCAATTCGACATTCTTAAATCAAATAAAACATCCCCGTTTTAATTTAATAAAACAGGGATGAGTATAAATGCAGATAATTACCAACAGAGCGACATCAATTAACGCGCACGCCCCAAACTGCCTCGACGACATAAATCACGACGAATACGTGTAATTCCTGCTTGCGGTTTTTGTTCTTCTTCAAGACTCGCAAGAACAAGTTCTAACACACGTTCTGCAATATCACGATGTCGTTGAGCGACAGATAAAACAGGACATTCAAGGAAATCCAATAACTCATGATCACCAAAAGTCGCAATAACCAATTGTGTTGGTAAACGACCACTACGTTGTAATGTCACATCCATAACCCCTTGTAATAAAGCGAAAGAGGTAGTGAATAACGCATCAGGCATTGGATTGTTATTTAACCATTCAGAAAAAGCAGCCGCAGCAGCTTCTCGTTCATAGCTATTTGCATATAGGTAGGTGACTTCTCTAGGATCATCTTTCCATACATTACGGAAACCTTGTTCACGTAAAAAACTCACAGAGAGTTCAGGAAGTGCGCCTAAATAGAGTACAGATTGCGAAGGGAATGCTTTTAATTCTGTTGCCAGCATTTTGGCGTCTTCTAAGTCATCGCCAACAACACTGATAAAATGCTCACTTTCTAATGCTCGGTCTAACGCAATAATCGGTAATGAACGATTTGCCCAACGCTGATAGAAAGGATGCTCTGGTGGCAATGCTGTTGAAACAATAATGGCATCAACTTGACGTTGCAGTAAGTGCTCAACACAACGAATTTCGTTGTCTGGCTGGTCTTCTGAACAGGCAATCAGTAATTGATAACCGCGTTGACGCGCTTGTCGTTCAAGGTAATTTGCGATCCTGGTATAACTGGTATTTTCCAAATCAGGAATAACCAAACCAATAGAACGCGTACGACCAGCACGTAATCCCGCGGCAACAGCGTTCGGGTGGTAATTATGCTCTCTGACCACCGCCATCACTTTTTCAACAGTCTTGTCACTTACACGGTACTGTTTCGCTTTACCATTAATGACATAACTTGCTGTTGTTCGTGAAACACCAGCCAAGCGGGCGATTTCATCCAGTTTCACATTAGCCTCTTTTAATTATTAAATGTGTTATTTATTACATATTGCTATGAATTTCAGTCATCATGCTGATCTGAGTTTGCATTTTAACACAATTTACTGATAAAACCGTATGCGTCAACGTTTCCGTTTATGTCTTTTATCAATTATTTCAATCATTATTATCTATCAATAAGTAATTTCAAAAGAAAAAAGCACCATTTAGGTGCTTTTTCATCAATTAAAATTAATCTTGATACATTAATTCGATTTCATTTCGATAGCGTTCAAAAATAATTTTACGGCGAAGTTTCAATGTTGGTGTTAATTCACCCGATTCCATAGAAAAGCCTTCAGCAAGAAGAGTAAAGCGCTTAACTTGATGAAAACTTGCAAAGTTTTTTTGCATTTCACGTAAACGTTCATCAAATAGCTCTTTAATTTTAGTATGGCGTAATAATTCCATACGATCTTGATATTTTAGATTTAATGCACGCGCGTGTTCTTCTAATGCATCAAAGCAAGGTACGATAAGTGCAGAAACAAATTTGCGTGTATCTGCGATCACCGCAATATGCTCAATAAAGCGGTCTTGCCCTAATGTTCCTTCGATCATTTGTGGTGCAATGTATTTACCATTTGACGTTTTCATTAAATCTTTTAAACGTTCAGTGATAAATAACATGCCATCACTATCAAGTGCACCAGCATCTCCGGTACGTAACCATCCATCTTCTGTAAAGGCATCCGCCGTATCTTCAGGCTTATTGAAATACCCTTTCATGACAATGCTGCCACGTACTTGGATTTCGTTTTCTGCGCCAATACGCACTTCGACGCCCGGCAATGGGGTGCCAATAGAACCTAATTTATATTTGTTCTCTTCCCAGCATGAAACTGTGGCGCAGGTTTCTGTCATACCATAGCCATATTTAATATTGATACCAGTAGCCAAGAAGAAGCGGATCACAGCATCATCTAAACGCGCTCCTGCCGCAGGTAAAAAGCGAACTCGCCCACCTAAAATTTGACGCACTGGACTTAACACTTTTTTATCTGCAAAACGATAACATAAGCGGGAAATAAAGCCCTGTTGACGTTGATTTAGTTGTGCTTCACGCTGTTTTTCACCCTGCTTTATCGCCCATTTAAAGATAAATTGACGAAACACTGAAGCTTGAGACACTTTATCTTGAATAGCGCTATACACTTTCTCATAAAAGCGAGGAACGGCGCACATCACGGTAGGTTTAACCGCACTCATTGCCTCTCTGACAGCATGAGTGTCAGTCAAATACACGTTAACCGCACCTGTATGCATCACATAGAAGCTCCACGCGCGTTCAAAAACGTGAGAAAGAGGTAAGAAACAGAGAGAAACATCTTTATCAGATAATGAGAGACGCTCATCATGTAGATAAAGTTGTGATGCTAGACTTGTATAGTCAAGCATAACGCCTTTAGGTTCACCTGTGGTTCCTGATGTATAAATCAGAGTAAACAGATCATCTAAATTGCATTCATTAATACGCTGTTTTAACACGTCATCATGCTGAAATGTTGACTGGTTAATTAAATTTTCCAGATAACATGAAGGTATATTTTCGTTTAACACAACATCAGAGTTAAACACAATAATATGTTCAAGCTGAGGACATAACGCTAATAATTCAGAAACAATATCGTATTGCTTTTGGTCGCCAACAAAAAGAATACGAATATTCGCATCATTTAAAATGTAAGCGGCTTGTTCAACACTACTTGTTGCATAAAGAGGAACAGTTACTGCACGTAGCTGCAAAGAAGCAATATCAGCTAAAGACCAATCAATGGTATTTTGAGAAAAGATCCCAATATTTTCTTGAATATCCACACCCATTTCTAACAATGCATTTGAGAGCGCGCGTGTTTTCTTTTCAACCGACTCCCAAGACATTTCGATATTGCGCTTAGCATCCCACTGACGATAAGCAATTTTATTCCCGCTGTGCAAAAATTGCATCTGCAATCTTCTAATTATATGATAATCATGAAGATTATTATTAGTTATCATAATTTTCCTGCTATTTATGGAAAAGCGACCGTGTTATGAAACCGAAATGGAGAAAATGTCTCCCTTACAATTTCAGCTTACACATGTTCGCTGACTCGAATAAAAGTCTAAGTGATCCACCAAAATAAAGGAATTCAATTTTACATAAATTTGTAAAATTGTGAGTTATGAAAAGTTTTGTCAAAAAAGGCTATCTCATCATCGTGAGAAAACTAAATATGATGATCTTATTTTTTATGGAAAGCCGAAAAGAAAAGCTGATAAATAACAATAGGTAATTGTTATAACTTAATCAATGACAATATAGCGAGGGGGATATTAGTGAAAAAAAATAGGTTTAGCACAGTATAATACAAATAAGAGTCATTATTACAAAGAAAGGGCAAAAATAGTGGCAGCAATCCAATTTAGTTTACCTAACTGCATAAACGCCATTTTGGTCATTAGCCGAATAGCTAACGTTATCTGCCACTATTTCTGCATAATTAGTAAAAAATACTAATTATGAGCAAAAACACTCTATTTTTGACAAACTTCACTTAATAAATTTTTCATCCATAAGTGGCCTTTATCACGCGCTGTTGACTCATGCCAAATCAAGTAACATGGACGCTCTGTTTTTTCCCAAGGTAACGACACAGCTTTAATATCTAATTGCTCAGAATAACTTTCAACTAACCATCTTGGTGCAATAGCGACCAAATAAGTTCTAGATACAATATTTAATACACTATTTAAATCGGTTCCTTGATAAGTGATTAAATCTTCCAAATGAGTATCTTTATAATAAGGCGCACTAAATGAACCAATATCCTCTAAAGAAACAATGGAATGTTGCTCATTTAATAACATCTCTTGGGTCACACTCTCTTTAATACGAGGATGTTTATTAGAAACGACTAAAACAACTTCGTCATTAAATAGTGGTTGTGAATGAAATTCAGTCTTTTCAAATTCCTTATAGCTAATAAAGAACTCAACTTCTTGATATTTTAATTGGTGTTCTATATTGCTATTTAAATAAGACTTAATATTAACGTTAATATTAGGTGTTTCATTTTTAATTTGTTCAACTATTTTGGGTGCTAGTTTTATATCTAGAGGACTACAAATAGATAAATTAAATATACGCTCACTTTGTTCTGGTTCAAATCCTGCTCCAGGAAGCTCGTTATGAACCAATTGTAAGGCTTGTCTTACTGGGCCAAAAAGTTGTTTAGCTCTTAATGTAGGTTGAATACCGCGTCCATAGCGAACAAATAATTCGTCATTAAACATAACTTTAAGGCGAGATACAGCATTACTCACTGCGGGTTGTGACATGCCCAGTACTTGCGCAGCACGGGTAACATTTTGCATTTGCATAACAGCATCAAATACCGTTAATAAATTAAGATCAACATTACGTAAATGCATATCTGCTGATTCTCTGCTGGTAACTGTTGCTGATGTGTAATCCGTCATTTCTTACTCCACTATGTTATCATAATAGTCAAATAAACATTATTAACTAATATATTATTAATAATAAATAAGCTTTAACTATTACTTAAACTATTTATTAAAATTTATTATTCATCATCCATGTATATAACTAAAAACATAATTTTCATATCAATAAAAAAACATATTTCATATAAGAAATTAATTTTGACATTAAAATTACATGTATAGAAAATGATTATATCAATATATATTACAACCTGTTTTACCTTCTGCCTTGCAAATAATAAAACAAAGTATGATAAAAATCATAATAAAATAATGTACTTTCATTCCTAAAATAGGTATCCGATATCTATTATTTTTTATAATACAATGATTTTTATTCTTACATTCAAAACGTTGCTCACATTTGTCAATTATTCCTCCCCTAACCCCCTCTTTTTCCCCTACCCACTGGCTGATTAAAAAAAAAGCAAACAATTGTTTAATTTTTCATTTCACTCTTTTTCAAACAACGTATGGAACATTAACCCAATCAATGAATGCTTGATAGTTATAATCATTAGTAAAAATTTAGATATTAGCCAGAATCACTATGAAAAATTTATAAATAACACTGACAAATGAATTAATAAATTCCAACACTTGACATCTTTATTGGTATTAGGTATCAATAAATACAGATTATTGAGAACTTATCTAAGGATGTTTCATGTCAAACGCAATTTTACTATCAAGCCTACTACTACTCGCAACTTTTATGCGCGGTCGGCTTATGGGTAAAAAGTGAAACACACCTGCCCTTAGAGAGAAAACCCGCGCTAGTCGCGGGTTTTTTTATACCTGGGAGAGCGCAAACAGCAAATAAAAAGAGAAAGGAATAGATTATGAGCCATGACGTGATTATTTTTGATACCACATTGAGAGATGGTGAACAAGCATTGCAGGCGAGCTTAAGCGTAAAAGAGAAGTTACAAATTGCTTACGCTTTAGAGCGTTTAGGTGTGGATATCATTGAAGCGGGCTTTCCTGTTTCTTCTCCCGGTGATTTTGAATCCGTACAAACCATTGCACGCGAAATCAAAAATAGCCGTATTTGTGCATTAGCACGCTGTGTTGATAACGATATTGATGTTGCAGCAGAGTCTTTAAAAGTCGCAGAAGCTTTTCGTATCCACGTGTTCTTGGCAACCTCGGCATTGCATGCTGAACATAAATTGAAGAAATCATTCGAAGATATTATTGAAATGGGCGTGAACTCAATAAAACGAGCTCGTCGCTATACCGATGATGTGGAATTTTCTTGCGAAGATGCGGGACGTACTCATATCGATAATTTATGTCGAATTGTTGAAAGCGCAATTAATGCTGGTGCAACCACCATTAATATTCCAGACACCGTAGGCTATACAACGCCTTATCAGTTTGGTGGCATTATCACCAACTTGTTTGAGCGTGTTCCCAATATTGATAAAGCTATTATTTCTGTTCACTGTCATGACGATTTGGGCATGGCGGTCGCTAACTCAATTACCGCAGTACAAGCGGGTGCAAGACAAGTCGAAGGGACAATTAATGGCTTAGGCGAACGTGCAGGTAACTGCGCATTAGAAGAAGTCATTATGGCGATAAAAGTCCGTGAACAAATGATGAATGTTCAGACACGGATTAATCACAAAGAAATTTATCGCACCAGCCAATTAGTCAGCCAATTATGTAATACGCCAATTCATGCTAATAAATCTGTTGTTGGCTCCAATGCATTCGCGCATTCATCGGGTATTCACCAAGATGGCGTTTTGAAGAACCGCGAAACCTACGAAATCATGACTCCAGAATCTATCGGATTAAAAGAAGTGCAACTGAATTTAACTTCTCGCTCAGGTCGTGCGGCAGTTAAACATCGTATGGAAGAGATGGGTTATCGTGAAACAGATTATAACTTGGATACTTTATATTCTGCCTTCTTACGTTTGGCTGATAAAAAAGGCCAAGTCTTTGATTACGATTTGGAAGCTTTAGCATTTATGGGACAACAGCAACAAGAGCCTGATGAGTTTGTAATGAATTATTTTAATACTCAATCGGGTTCATCAACCGTTGCTACCGCGAGTGTCAGCATTACTCATGGTGATAAAGAAATTACTGAAGCAGCAACGGGTAATGGTCCCGTCGATGCGGTTTATCAAGCCATCTCTCGCGCAACAGGTTATCCGTTGAAATTAGTCACTTACCAATTAACAGCTAAAGGTGAAGGCAGAGACGCCTTAGGGCAAGTTGATATCGTCGTTGAATATCAAGGACGTAAATTTCATGGAATGGGTTTAGAAACTGACATCGTAGGTTCATCAGCAAATGCCATGATCCACGTTATTAATAGCATTTGGCGCTCAGAGCAAGTCGAAATAGAAAAACGCAAACAACACACAACACAAGAAGCGGTTTAATTATGTCAAAAAATTATCATATTGCAGTATTACCCGGAGATGGTATTGGCCCTGAAGTCATGGCTCAAGCACAAAAAGTGATGAAGGCAGTTAGTGAGCGCTTCTCACTCAATATCACAACAAAAGAATACGATATCGGTGGCATTGCCATTGATAATCATGGTACTCCGTTACCCGCAGATACTTTAGCAGGTTGTGAACAAGCTGATGCGATTTTATTTGGTTCAGTCGGTGGTCCTAAATGGGAACATTTACCTGCAAATGAACAGCCAGAACGTGGTGCTTTATTACCATTACGTAAGCATTTTAAATTGTTCTGCAATTTACGCCCAGCTCGCTTATATGAAGGTTTAGAAGCCTACTGCCCATTACGAGCCGATATTGCACAACGTGGTTTTGATATTTTATGTGTACGTGAATTAACAGGCGGTATCTATTTCGGTCAACCTAAAGGTCGTGAAGGTGAAGGTGCACAAGAGCGTGCTTTTGATACTGAAATTTATCATCGTTATGAAATTGAACGTATTGCACGCTTTGCGTTTGAATCAGCACGTAAACGCCGTCATAAAGTAACCTCAATTGATAAAGCTAACGTATTACAAAGCTCTATTTTATGGCGTGAAGTGGTAACAGGGATCGCAAAAGAATACCCAGATGTTGAAATTCAGCATATGTATATCGATAACGCAACAATGCAGTTAATTAAAGATCCTTCTCAGTTTGATGTGTTGCTGTGCTCCAATATTTTTGGCGATATTTTATCTGATGAATGCGCAATGATCACTGGCTCTATGGGAATGTTGCCATCTGCCAGTGTTAACGAAGAACGCTTTGGCTTATATGAACCAGCTGGAGGTTCAGCTCCTGATATAGCAGGTAAAAACATTGCTAACCCTATTGCACAAATTCTGTCTGCCGCACTGTTATTACGTTATAGCTTTAATGAAGATAATGCAGCTCAAGCCATTGAAGATGCTATCACACAAGTGTTAGCAAAAGGCTATCGCACCGCAGATTTAGCGGGTGATGGTAACGCAATCACAACCGCCGAAATGGGTGATCGTATCGCTCAATATATTCGTGAAGGGGCATAACATGGGTAAAACATTATATCAAAAAATTTATGATGCACATGTTGTCAGAGAAGTGAGTGATGAAACACCCATTCTGTATATCGACCGGCATTTAGTGCATGAAGTGACATCGCCTCAAGCCTTTGATGGATTAAGGACAAAAGGTCGCCCTGTTCGTCAACCGAATAAAACCTTTGCAACGATGGATCACAACGTATCAACACAAACTAAAGATATTAATGCTTGTGGTGATATGGCAAGAATTCAAATGCAAGAGTTGATGAAAAACTGCCAAGAATTTGGTGTCACGTTGTATGACTTAAATCATCCTTATCAAGGAATTGTTCACGTAATGGGGCCAGAACAAGGCATAACCTTACCGGGAATGACTATTGTTTGCGGTGATTCACATACAGCAACTCATGGCGCTTTTGGTTCATTAGCTTTTGGGATTGGTACTTCAGAAGTTGAACATGTTTTAGCAACTCAGACCTTAAAACAGTCTCGAGCTAAAACATTAAAAATCGAAGTTCAGGGTAAAACAGCCATTGGGATCACGGCAAAAGATATCGTATTAGCCATTATCGGCAAATTAGGCAGTGCGGGGGGTACAGGCTATATCGTTGAATTTGCAGGTGAAGCCATTGAAGCCTTAAGCATGGAAGGTCGAATGACCTTATGTAACATGGCAATTGAGATGGGAGCTAAAGCAGGTTTAGTCGCACCTGATGACACCACTTTTGACTACTTAAAAGGGCGTCAATTTGCGCCTAAAGATCAGTCATGGGATGAAGCCGTCACTTATTGGAGAACCTTAAAATCTGATGATGATGCAATCTTTGATGCCACAGTGACTATCAATGCTGCCGATATCGCACCACAAGTCACATGGGGAACCAACCCAGGCCAAGTCATTGCGATTGACCAAATTGTTCCATTATTAAACAGTTTTAACGATCCTGTTGAACGTGCCTCTGCTGAAAAAGCCTTGGCTTATATGGGATTAAGTGAAGGCGTTAACTTAACAGATGTCGCTATCGACAAAGTCTTTATTGGCTCTTGTACAAATTCTCGTATTGAAGATTTACGTGCTGCCGCTGAAATAGCCAAAGGTCATAAAGTCGCCTCTCATGTTCAAGCGATTGTTGTTCCGGGTTCAGGGCCGGTTAAAGCCCAAGCGGAAGCGGAAGGCTTAGATAAAATCTTTATTGAAGCAGGTTTTGAATGGCGCTTACCGGGTTGTTCAATGTGTTTGGCCATGAATAACGACCGATTAAATCCAGGCGAACGCTGTGCATCTACCAGCAACCGTAACTTTGAAGGCCGCCAAGGTCGTGGAGGTCGAACACACTTAGTTAGTCCTGCAATGGCGGCAGCTGCTGCTATTAATGGTCATTTTGCAGATATTCGTACATTTGCAGTGGCATCTTAAAGGAGAACACAATGAATAAATTTACTCAACACACGGGTATTGCGGTTCCTTTAGATGCAGCAAATGTGGATACCGACGCCATTATTCCTAAGCAATTTTTGCAGAAAGTGACGCGTACTGGTTTTGGTAAACACCTGTTTCATGATTGGCGTTTTTTGGATGACGAAGGCACTCAGCCTGATCCTACATTTATTTTAAATCAGCCAATTTACCAAGGCGCTTCTATTTTATTAGCACGAGAAAACTTTGGTTGTGGATCATCTCGTGAACACGCACCTTGGGCATTAACTGATTATGGTTTTCACGCCGTTATCGCACCCAGCTTTGCTGATATTTTTTACGGAAATTCATTTAACAATCAATTATTACCCATCAAATTAAGTGATGATGAAATCTCACAATTATTTGATTGGGTAAAAGAACATGCTGGTACACCAATTACCGTAGATTTAGTGGCACAAGAGGTTAGAGCGGGTGAATTACATTTCTCTTTTGAAATCGACTCATTTCGCCGTCACTGCATGATTGAAGGATTAGACAGCATTGGATTAACGCTGCAACACCAAGATGATATTAGTGCTTACGAGGCAAAACAACCCACCTTTATGCGCTAACTACAGTAATTTTTTCACCTTCTTCTACTTTCTGTGATGTTTACTTTGTCATTCTTGCCGTAAATTCATTTACGGCTTTTTTTTGCTCAAATAAAAAAGCCAGTGATCCGTATCACTGGCCGGTAATCACCGAATGCTCAAATGGGGGAGTCTGTCAGTATTCGTAATTTGTGATAACTAACATGAGAGCTAACTTTAAACACAGGCATTATCGGTCTAATATAAGGAAATTAAAATTGATCACTTTATCAAGGGATTTCCTCTTTTATGACCTCACCCCGCTTAGAGTTACAATTTATTCGCTTATGGCAAGCCTTCCAGGGAAAAGCAACCGAAACAACGTTACAAGAATTAGCACAAACCCTGCATTGCACACGTCGTCATGTCCGCTCTTTATTAAATAAAATGCAAGAAATAGGTTGGATAAATTGGCAAGCAGAAGTCGGTCGAGGTAAAAAATCCACGCTTATTTTTCATTCTAATGCACTTGAGATCCAACAAAATCGTGCCGAAAGACTAATAGAAGATAATGATATTGAAAAGCTTGTAGCACTAATGGGTGATAAAGATTCTGTACGCCAAATGGTGCTCTCACAAATTGAAAAAAGCTTTCATCCCGGTCAACAATTACTACGTATTATTTACTACCGTCCCTTTAAAAATTTATTACCAGGAACACCATTAAGGCGCTCTGAATTGCATTTAATGAGCCAAATATTCAATTCGTTGGTGCATCTAAAAGAGGAAAATGGGGAAGTAGAAGCGGAATTAGCTCATCATTGGCAAATGCTCACAGAGCAACATTGGCGATTTTATTTACGTCCCTCTATCTATTTTCATCATGGTCGAGAGCTTACACTTGAAGATATCAGCACTTCTTTAATGAGAATGAAACACTGCAATCCTCTTTATGCCCATATAGAACAAATTTCCTCGCCTCAACCTTATGTGCTCGACATTTACTTAAGCGAAGCTGATAAGCAATTTGCAACGTTATTAGGGAGTCCACAAGCTGTTATTTTGCCGCAAGAATGGGCATCACTTCCCTCTTTTGCACAACACCCTATTGGCACAGGCGCTTATCAAGTTATCGCTAATGATAAACATAAGCTGCAAATCAAGGCCTTTAATCGCTATTTTGGCTTGCGGGCATTATTAGATGAAATTGATATTTGGGTCGTTCCTGAACTGAATAACAAGATGGTTTGTTCAACTATTCATTTAACGGACGATGATACCAATAAAGATTCATTAGAAAGTCGTAAAGAGGAAGGGTGTTATTTTCTTCTCTATGATAGTCGCTCAAAACTGTGCCAACAGACTGAAATAAGGGAATGGTTAAGCAGTGTATTGACCCCTGTTAATATGCTCACTCATTGTGATCCTTTCTATCAACGTCATTGGTCTCCCGCTTATGGCTTATTACTTCATTGGCATCACAGTAAATTAATACGCCAACATCCTAAACCAGCTTCATTAACAAAACTCACTGTCACGCTTTATAAAGAGCATCATGAATACAGTACTATTGCAGACTTAATAGAAAGTATTTTATCTCAGTATGATATTGAACTAACCATTCAAGTACTTGATTATGAACAATGGTATTACGGTGAAGCTAATAGTGATATTTGGTTAGCGACAGTGAATTTTTATAAGCCTTTAGAGTTCTCAATTTTTGCTGCACTTTATGAATTACCCCTCTTTCACCAATGTTTGGGAGCATCGTTCTCACAAGAGCTCACATTATGGCATCAAAAATCTTTGCCACTTGAAGAGTGGTGTCGCCAGCTAACACAAGATATTTGGCTTTACCCTCTATTTCACCATTTATTAGAGCTACAAGGGCAGAGAACCATACGAGGTGTCAAAATGAATACTTTTGGCTGGTTTGATTTTAAATCAGCGTGGTTTACACCTGATATCGATACACCAAGATTAAAATAGGTTATCGTCTCTTTTCAGCATACGGATTAGCCATTATTTGCGTTAATTCACAGAAACCTTAAAAGTTATAAACACCCACATAAATGCTTAGGGGATTTATTCACTTTTTCTGTGGATATCTATGTGAAAAAGAGTGAGATAATCAGGGTATAGTTTTTATATTGTTAGAAAGGCTGTTGATATAAATTTTAAAATATCACTTATAATTCAAATTAATAGCTATATTTCAATGCCTATTTCAGCGATTGGATAAAACAATTAAAATACTCTCCTGCTTAAATCGCACAAAAAATAACCACAGGGTGTTTTATCCACAGGTTATGCCGATTAGTTAGACAAAATAGGATAATTTTGGCAAATATCTGCAAAAGTCAAGGCTGTAAATCAGAACAGTGATCTCACTTTCTGTGAGTTATCCCATAAAGCTGTGGATAACCTAGTGCAAAAGCCTGTTTATGATTTCAGGATAACCGTGCACAACTTAGAATTATAAATTTCAATTGGCGAGTTAACTCAAAAAAATGATGATATATCATGCTATTATGATTTAAATGAAATAAAGCTAAATACGTTATCAATAACCTGTTTTTTCTGTCTATTATTTATACAAGAAGATAATAACTATGTTTACGCCACCAGTAGCGCCCGAAAATGAGCAAGTTTTATTCGAACGAGCAAAAGCGCTTGCAGGTTATACTTTTGGTGAACTTGCCTCTTTTGCACAACTTCCTATCCCAATTGATCTTAAAAGAGATAAAGGCTGGGTAGGTATGTTGTTGGAATATTATTTAGGTGCAAGTGCAGGTAGCAAACCTGAGCAAGACTTCAGTGAGTTGGGCATTGAACTCAAAACAATTCCAATTGATAGATTAGGTATGCCTTTGGAAACAACTTTTGTCTGTGTCGCAGCATTAACCGGAAACAGCGGTATTACATGGGAAAATAGCCATGTAAAACGTAAACTCTCAAAAGTATTATGGGTACCTGTTGAAGGAGAAAGGGAAATACCATTAGCACAACGTCGCGTCGCCTCTCCATTACTTTGGAGCCCTAATAGGACGGAAGAAGAATTATTACGTCATGATTGGGAAGAGCTAATGGATATGATTGTGTTGGGTAAAGTAGAAAGCATTACCGCACGCCACGGACAAGTCTTACAAATCCGTCCTAAAGCAGCTAACAGCAAGGCATTAACCGAAGCCATTGGTGAAAATGGACAACGTATTATGACATTACCCAGAGGCTTTTATTTAAAAAAGAATTTTACCGCTCCACTGCTTGCTCGTTATTTTCAGCTTTAACGCTATCGTATTTAGCTATTTGTTATCTGTGAAACAGCCCCAAATTTAATTGGGGCTTTTTTTTTAAGTTATGGCATCTCAATGATTAAAAAATCACAACTGCTTTTCCACTAATGCCAAAGGCGACCATGTCGATAACGACATAGTTTCATGATTGTTTACGACAGTAAATTGTTGCTGATTGAATATTGCCATATCTTGGATAATATTTGCCACCCCTTGTAATGATAGCTCTGAGGATGTTTCAGTCATCGAAATAACAGGTTTCTGTTCTTTTTCATTCACCTCATTTGCTGCCATTTTTACAGTTAGCGTAAATTGCTTATCTTCAGTTTGATACTGTGTATTATTACCCACTTGAGATGAAATCAATGTTTCATTTTCCGTCAATCCAGTCACAAAAATATGACTGTTTTTTCCTTCATCATAAACAGTCACATGACTTTGCCGTTTTTGCACCACATATACATTGTTACCTTCACCCCCACTCAGATAATCATGACCAAATTGAGAAATTAACAGATCGTTGCCTTCACCTCCGCTCAAGCGATCATTACCTTCTCCAGCAATTAAAATATGATGCCCTTTATTGACAAGAATATTATCATCACCTTTCCCACCATCAATAACTGAGCTTATATTATTATGATTAATAACAATATCATTCCCATCATTCAGTTCAATAATAGGCAATAAATCAATGAGTTCTTTCGGTTTATCTGCAAGTGCTGCTGATAATGGAGTTGAATAAGGCACTACTGAATTAACACCATAGGCAGATAATGCTTCTTTATTTAAAATAAGTGATTCAGGGATCACTAATAAATCATCATTATTACTTATATTTAAATTCAAATTAACTACAGGCATTAGCAAATTTGAATAGCTATCTTTAGTTGGTAATGTAAAAACAATATTATCTTTATCTATTAATCGAATACTCACGTTTGTATCGACGATTTTATTTAATAGCTCTGAATCGAAAGATAGCGTTAAATAATCATCAGGAAGATAGCGATGAGATAAAAGGCCATCTTTAAATGTTAAATCAAAACCACTTATATCTGTTAAAAAGAAATGGCTCACATCAGCATCAGTTAGTTTATCGATATAGTCAGATAGTGAGATATTTACCCTTTCATTGTTATTGTTTGTTAAAAATGTTTTTATTTGATAACTGTCATTTCCCTGACTTAATTTAATGTATGAGTTAGCCTCAATACCAAAATAATGATTATTTTGGTTATTTCCGTGAATACCAAATCGTAAATTTGTTCCAGATGAGAAACCACTATATTTAAACTCTGGAAATAATTTTATATTTCGACTCTGACTTTTAAAAGCAGTCACAACTAAATTATCATACTCATTAATATAAAAATCTTTAATTGCTAATTTTGATTCATTATATTTTTCTAAATAACTAAACTTGTATAATACCTTATCTTTAGTACTTTCATCCAACGTGAGTGTAAAACCATCTTGAGTTATTAATGTATAACGATGTGAATGCGTATTATTTACTGAATCATCATAAACATTTTTCAATGTCACAGAATGATAAATATATTTTCCCTCCTGATTTTCATTATTAATTTTAAAATCAAAAATAATATCTTTTTTATTACGTTTTATTGATGTTATCTCATCAAAACAATAATTAAACCTTACAACACTAGATCCGAAATTATTAGTTTCATTAATTATAGTTTCAAATAATTTATTATAACTCTGTTCTAAAGAAGAACGTAAAATAACATAGCTATCATTGCCCCCCCCCCTTCAGCATAACCTTCATTTAATACAAGTGTATCATTTCCCCCTTTACCATATAAATGATCAACACTACCAGCACCATTTAAATAATTATCCTCTTCATTACCCAAAATATAATCATCACCTGTTTCACTGCCAATAACATTTTCAATACTGTCTAAATACGCAATGACTTGCTGATCTTGTAACTCTATATTAGGCATTGTATCAATAAGTTTTTTCGAATAAAAACGCCCTTCACTTTGATAAAGATAAAGTTTTGAATGAAAACTTTGGCTATTAGTTTTATCTTCTGAGTTTTGAAATTTAACGTAATTATGTTGTAAATCGACTTTATAACCCGTGTATTTACCTGTAGTTTTTATCAGGCGAAGTGTATCATTTCCTTCTCTACCATAAAAACGACTCGCATAATAAGGTGACTCTGATGTAAAGACATTAAATACATCATCTTTTTCACCACCACTTAATCGCTTAGTGCCATTATAAATATCGAATGTATTTTGAGTTATTGAGGGTGCTGCAATAATATCATTACCATTATGTGTGTTAAAATAAAGCACTGAATTTTCATGCCAATCCGAAGTATAGTATTTTTCAATATTATTAGTTTTTATTAATCCATTCTCTAATTTACTTTCTCCTAATTTATTAATCACATATTCTTTAGTCGTTTTACTATTCTTAAAAAAATCTTCATCCACTATCTCGCCAAAAATAGCATCTTCGTCGTCAGAAGCAATTTTTATTGTATATCGGTTTAACTCATTAATATAAAAATCCATATCAAAAATAAGTTTTTCATCTGTGGCAATCGCTTCTTTAGGTAAATAATATTTATAGGCTGTTTTTTTCGCACGCAGATTAGGATGAAGCGCTGACATTTCTTCAGCTTCTTTTTTGCTCATATTTTGTGCTATTCGCTGAGAAATAAAATCTTTTGAAGGTATTAAAATAGAATCGACTGTTTCTTCTATTAATGTAGAAATAACTTTATAATAATAATGTTCTTGATAAATCTGTTTTTCATTTGTATAAAAATAGTTACTATTTGGGCTCTGTTCTTTTATTTCTTCATAATGAGTTAACGCTTTTTTATCAATCATCTCTTCAAGTTGATTTTCGGTGTCTAAATATATTATCTCATTTTTCTTATCTGGCATAATATCGCCCATAAGAAAGGCATGAAAACCATTATTTAATTCCTCCATAGGTGTAAAATTGACTTGTTTTTTTGCCTCTTCAATTAATCTTACTGCATTATAAATTGAAGTTGCCAATGCAATCAAAGTACTCGCGACAATACCAATAGGTCCTGCAATTGTTGAACCTGCAAGTATAGCTATAGAAATGCCTACAGTAACAAGCCCTGAAACAATCGCGAATGAACCATTAACGATATAATCAATTTTTCTCTTTTCATCAGTCTCACCTGAAATACGGCTGAAATTATCATAAGCATGATAAATATCAAATCCAACTGAAAGCACATTAAGCGCAATCCCTACTCGCGTGCTTATCTTACTCACATATTCCAAAGGGTTGTGTCGATATCGCAATAATCCTTTTGCTATTGCAATTTCAATTATTTCAGAAACCCCATTAAATGCCATTTCAGACCACATTAAGGACAAGTCAGTAATGATTTCTTTTCGTTGTTGTAAAGATATATTTGGGTTATTGAGTTGTTCTGCTAAAGAAAAAGTATTATTAACAGACTGCCACATGGAATAACCAATATTAGCATAACCTACCTTACTCAATATTTTCATATGTCTAGGTATTTTTAATGAAGGTTTTCTGATGCTCTCCCAATAATGCTCATCAAATGGGACTTTTTCTAATTCTAAAATTTTAACTAATCGTTCATAACTTGCAAGATAATCAATACGCTCAGCATTAATTGAAATTAATTTTTTTATATTCTCTTCTTTATTATTTAATAAGCTTCTAATAATAGAAATAGCTGTTTTATCATCATCTGTTCCCGAAGCACATAAGAAATAATCATTTAGCTTATCCGCATCGAATGTAAAATTAGAATAATCATGATTTTTTTCAAAAATATCCGTATGCTCTATTTTTTTATTATTAATTTTCGCACCTAAGCTGATAAGTAGTCTTTTGTCTACTTCGATATCATGGATTTTTATTTTATCCTCTACAATTTCACTATTATTAAGCCCTAAGCTTAATTCAAATAAATTATCAGTTGATTTATTCTCATGTGATCTTTTTTGACTTAATGCTCGTACTTCGTTTATACCAAATGATGATAAAATATCTTTATTACTATTTAATGAGATTAAATAATCAACATCATTAATAGCAATATTATACTCTTGTTCATTTAAAGCTATTTTCAATAAATCAACCGTCAATTTATTTTTATTAGGTTCATTAAAATAATGAGAGAGTAAATCAATTGATGCGTCACTTAAATAATCAATCGATTTTGGTATATCATAAATATTATTTATTAATAATTTAATTCTATTTAAATTATCAGTTATAGTATCGTTTAAATAGTTAAAATCATAGCTGTTTTTCCATGCTTCTAAGGTTATATTTTCATTCACATACTGATTAAACGCTTTACTCATTAATGGATCATAAAGAGCAATATATAATTTATTGAATAATAAGGTGCTATTATCAATAGAGAAAACCTCTGAAATTTCTTTAAAGTATTTATGTATTGCATATTCAACTGAAATTTTGCCTTCGATAATTTTATCTATCACATTTTTAATAGTGACTGATCCTAGTGATTCACCACACCAAGCTCCAAAAATATTATTCAGCTGGAAAGAATTTATCTTTCTTTCCGTTTTTTCGTTAAATGTCGTTCTATACTTATCAATACCAATGCCTTTTAATTCTCCGTCATATAAATCAAAAACGGGCTCTTGATAATTTATTTCATTAGCAATTTCTAATACAACGTAATTTTTATTATTGATAATTTTATTTTTTATTACACGAAGATGTGTTCCCGGTGCAATAATTGCTCTTTCTGAACTACCTGAATGAAGACTTGTTAATGGTTTAGCTCGGTGCTTTCCAACAATAGAAACATACACATTATCAGACGATGTTTTCTTTACTTTTTCAATATTACTAAAGCCATGAAAAATACCATCAAAAGCGAGCAAATTTCCTTTTTCATAATTATTTTTTAAAACATCACTATTTTTAACAGTAAATGATTTATATATTGGTGTATCAATATCAGAATATTTAGATAATAAAGAAAAGACACTAATTAAACTAGTTTCATTCGTTCTATTCAAAAAAAGTCCATCTGTCTTAATCAATGACTCAAGTAATTGATAACCTACTTTTTTAAACCATTGTATATCTCTTATTTTAGAATAAAATTCGATTCTCTCTTTTGTAGATAGAAGATGATTTTTATTAGTCATCTTATTTAAAAGATCATTTTTACGATTATATTCTGATGATAATAAAGTTATTTCATTCCTAGCATTATTATTGAGTTCTATTTTAGACGAAATTGTATTATTTTTAACATAAGAACCTTCATTAAACTTATTAAGTGAAGCGTCATGTTCTAACGTATATTTATCTTTTTTATCTATGCTTAACTTTCGTCCTACTTCATTTTTTGTATCAATAAATGAGGCTGAGATCTTTCGTTTATTTGTAAAATAATTATCATTGATCCCATCGTTCCATTTTTCATTTAAAGGCGCAATATAACCTAAATCAATCATAAATTGCTGAAACTTTGAAAATTCATCTGGTGATTGTAATACAACAGTACCATTATTATTAATATAAAATAAATCATGTAATGTTTGATTTTTTGAATTAAGGGATTTATCAAATAGTGATTTAGGAACAAAAAAAGTGGCAGGAAAATTATCATGAATTACTGCAAAGGGATTAGCATCATCGGCACCATGATGGACTATTTCCATCCCTATTGATCGCCCCAATGCTGTGTTTAGTTCATTTTTTAGTTCTTTTATTTGCTGACTAATAAACCCTAATTGATGTCCTTCATTTTTTTCATATAATAATTGATTATTGTACAATATTTTTTGCTTATCAGTGAGTTCAGAGTAATTCACACTTTGTTTCCATTCCTCCCAAGATACAGGCATATTAACCCGTGTATTTGTTCCTAAATGGCTATAAGGATAAATCACCGTAAATAGATCATAATCCGCAATCATCGGTTTATTTGATATAGGATCAGCTATCACCAATACAGGTTCTACTTCAAGTCGATTATGGTGTTGAACTAAATAATACTGTTTTCCTTCTATTATTTGTAGTTCTAAAAAGAACTCATGTGTTTTATTATTGTGTATGACTTCAAAAATTAAAGGTGAATCTTTATCATAAGGATAATTGATCACCTTGCTCTCCATCAATTCGTCCACTCTTTCGGTAGAAAGATAAAGCTCACTCACAGATGCAACGCCTGTTTTTATTGCATCTGCTACTGCGTCCTTATATTTCAATAGATCTTTTTGTGCCGATGCTTTAGCCAGTGATTGATCGACAGGAATAAAACCAGCCATAGGTCCCCAATCAGAACTTTTCGCCTTGATAGCTAAACTCTTACTACTATATTCTCCCGATGAAATTAATGAAGTTGAGTTAGTATCGATCGGTCTTACACCAATAATAAGCCCTTTTTCTTCTGCTATCTGAGAAAATATCGCTTGATCTTTAATTGGCATACCTATTTTTACTTCGTTTAACTCCTTTTTTCTATGATTATTATAACCTAATGAATTTAATATCTTATTATTTTCTTTTTTGTTTAATTCTGAAAAGCTATTATATTCTTCTCTATTTGTGAAGCTGATTTTTTTTACTTTTTTATTTTTACTTAATAATTCATTATAGATGAGATTATTGTTATAGTCCTCGTCAGGATTTTCATAAGAGAAATAAATATTTGTATTTATTTCTAAATCTGATGGAAAAATAAATTCATTTTTAGGAAGATAACTACTTAATATAATGCCTTTTATTTCATTATTCTTGGCAAGATTATTTGCATATAATAAAAGCGCATTTTCTCTTTGATCGTTATTTCCATGAATGAAAATATTTTGAGGTAATTGCCCTCTATGCTGTAACCAAAGATGTTCTAATAAATCAGAACCTGCATTTTTGTTTTTTGATACATCAACAATAAATAAATCATATCCAGCCGCATGATATTCATCTACATATCTAAGATAGTTTTTTTCTATTTCATCTGCTTCACTCAGAAGAATAATGACATTTTCGTTAGTGTTCTTTCTTTTATCATTTAATGAATAATATGCATTTATTTTATCATTTCTTACTTTTTTTAAGATATCTGTCTCTGCTTTTATGAGTGTAAATCGATATGATTCATCATTATCTATTAATAATTTATTTTCTTCCATTTTATATTTTCCATTTAAATAATTTATTTATCTGAAAAATAATTGCATTATTTCATTAATGTAAATATAAAAAATAACACACATTAAAATAAGATGTATAATTATAATAAAACGAGTAAGAACAAGAATCGTTATTTTATAAAAAAATAGCTTCATATTATGAAGCTATTTTTTATTTAATAGACATCAAGCGAAGTTATTTTTTAGCTGCCTGCAAATAAAGCATATCAAGTGCAATTGTTGCCCCTGCAAGCGCAGTAATATCAGATTGATCGTAAGCTGGAGAAACTTCAACTACATCCATACCGACAATATTTAACGGTTGCAATGCACGTAAGATCTTCAGCGCTTTATCTGTTGTTAATCCACCGACAACGGGTGTTCCTGTTCCTGGTGCAAACGCAGGATCAAGACAGTCAATATCAAAAGTGAGATAAACAGGTAAATCGCCAACAATACCTTTGATCTGATCTACAAGATCAGCCACACCACGATCGTTAACTTGCGCTGCATCCAATACAGTGAAACCATTATTACTGTCATGATCAGTACGAATACCAATTTGAACAGAGTGGTTAGGATCGATTAATCCTTCATTTGGTGCATGGAAGAACATTGTACCGTGGTCAAATTTACTACCATTACCATAAGTATCGGTATGTGCATCAAAATGAACTAATGCCATTTTACCAAAGTGTTTTGCATGGGCACGTAATAACGGTAATGTGACAAAATGGTCACCACCAAACGTTAAACATTTTTTACCTGCCGCTAATAATTTCTCTGTATGAGCTTGTAATTTATCGCTCATATCTTGTGCATCACCGAAGTTAAAAACTAAGTCACCACAATCGACGACGCTTAAACGTTCACGCATATCGAAATCCCACGGCCAGCGGTTACCTTCCCACGCTAAATTCGTTGAGATTTGACGAATAGCGCCCGGTCCGTGACGAGTTCCTGCACGACCTGATGTTGCCATATCAAAAGGCACACCCGTAATAACCCAATCTGCATCACTGCTGTAAGGCTGAAAATTCAGTGGAAAACGTAAAAAACCAAATGCATTAGAGATCAATGAATTATCAGTCTCATTACCTAACGTACTATTTTTCATGCTATTACCTCTGTTACTTATTTAAAATAAGCAACATACAATCAATATGATAGATAAAGAGTGATGTTTAATAACATCACTCTTGCATTGGAAAGTGAAGAATTACTCTTCTTCTTCCAGATACGTATAACCGTATAAACCACTTTCAAATTCAGTCAGGAATTGCTCTTGTAACGCTTCATCTAACTGTGCATTTTTTACTTGAGTACGGAAACGATCTAACAGCACGGTAGGATTTAACTTAACGTACTGGAGCATATCGGCAACCGTATCACCCTCTTCACTTTGCTCGTAAGTCAGGTTACCTTTCTCATCAAGGTAAACGTCAACAGCTGCCGTATCACCAAATAAGTTATGCATATTGCCTAAAATTTCCTGATATGCCCCTACCATAAAGAAACCGATCATGGGTGGATATTCAGGATCATAAGCGGGCATTGGCATTGTTGTTTCAACACCATCACCATCAACATAATGGTCAATAATACCATCTGAGTCACAAGTAATATCGAGTAACACTGCGCGACGATCAAGAGGTTTATCTAGCCCTTCAATAGGTAATACAGGGAATAACTGGTCGATACCCCATGCATCAGGTAAAGATTGGAACAATGAAAAGTTAACATAGAACTTATCTGACATACGTTCTTGTAACTCATCAATAATAGGACGATGAGCGCGATTACTTGGATCTAAATCATACTGAATACGACGACAGATATTCAAATACAGCTCTTCTGCCCATGCACGCTCTGTCAGGCTTAACATGCCGTGAACATATTGAGTATGCACATCGTGTAAGTCTAATTGGCTATCGTGTAACCATTCACGTAATGAACGGCTATGCCCCTTAGTTTGCATCTCTTCCCATGTTTCCCAAAGACTTGCAATCGGTCTTGCAGCATCATCTTCAGGTGGTGTAATTGCCGTAAATTCATTACGCTCAACGCCAATCACATTAGAAATTAATACGGTATGGTGTGCCGTTAATGCACGACCTGATTCAGTAATAACAGTTGGATGTGGTAAATCATTTTCATCACATGCGTCACCAATCGCCCAAATAACGTTATTCGCGTATTCATTAAGGCCATAGTTAACAGAGCAATCAGATTGTGAGCGTGTACCTTCATAGTCCACACCTAAACCACCACCCACATCGAAATACTGAATATTTACGCCCAATTTGTGCAGTTCAACATAGAAGCGTGCAGATTCACGAACACCCGTTGCGATATCACGGATATTCGCCATTTGTGATCCCAAATGGAAATGCAGTAATTGCAGGCTATCTAAACGGTCAGCTTGGCGTAACATATCAATTAATTGCAGAACTTGTGTCGCAGCTAAACCAAATTTTGATTTTTCACCACCACTTGCCTGCCATTTGCCTGATCCTTGAGAAGCAAGACGAGCGCGAACGCCTAAACGTGGAATAACTTCTAAACGTTCAGCCTCTTCAAGAACCATTTTAATCTCAGACATTTTCTCAATGACTAAGAAAACTTTATGCCCAAGTTTTTCACCTGTGAGTGCTAAGCGAATATACTCACGGTCTTTATAACCATTACAGACAATCACAGAGCTTGTCATATTGGCATGAGCAAGTACTGCCATTAATTCCGCTTTAGAGCCAGCCTCTAAACCTAAAGGCTCTCCTGCATTCACTAATGACTCAATCACACGACGTTGTTGGTTAACTTTAATTGGATAAACTAAAAAATAGTCACCTTTATAACCATAGGATTCACGCGCGCGATGAAACGCGGCATTAATCGAACGTAAACGATGTTGTAGTATTTGTGGAAAGCAAAAAAGTGCAGGTAAACGCAGGTTTGGTTGCTCTTCTTGAACTCGTTTAACCAATTCGGTTAAATCAAAAGTAGCATCAGGAACATCAGGATTAGGGCAAACACTAATATTTCCCCGATTATTCGCTAAATAGTAACCGCCCCCCCAATATGCAATGTTATAGGTCTGCTGCATCTTACGAGCGATGTTATCATTCATGACATTCTCCTTAGGGAGTATGAGTTTATACCTTGCCTGTCACCATAGTAGTCAATTATCTGACAAAAATCTGAAACGACTGATAAATAACAGTTGGAAGTAATGGCTCACTATATATTTTTATATGATTATCCAGCTATACGCAGGACATAATAGTAGAAAGTTCTTGAGTTAACCTATAACGAGTTAACACAATCACCTATTGGCAAGTAACAGACAACTTCGCTCTAAAGAGAAAGAGCTCAAAGAGGAAATTACTCTAGATATACTACGTGTATAGTATTGGTGAGTACTGTTTTGGTTTTTGAAAAGACTAACCTGTAGACAATGGAACATTACCCATTCACTCCACACATGGCTTAAACCCGTAAGCCATTTCCCTAACAGAGAAACAGGATCAGAAATCCTGCGGTTTACACTGTGTTCAGATTTCACAGTAACCGCGAGTTTATACCTTTAGTTAGTTAAAAATGCAAAGCAAAAAGTACAAAAAACTTTTTTTTCTCTACTCCCTATTTTCTCCACACAAAAATAGCGGGCAACAAAAAATAAGATTAACTGTTTGATTCTGCTTTATCCCTATATTTGATTAAAAAAAGCTGGAATTAAAGAGAGAAGAGTCATAAAATGGACGTCTAGATGTTAAAACATCCATCCTTAAACCGTTTGTATTAAGGTAACGAGATATAATGACTACACACCTTTTTACTTCTGAATCAGTCTCAGAAGGTCATCCAGATAAAATCGCGGATCAAATTTCTGATGCCGTTCTGGATGCAATTTTAGAACAAGATCCAAAAGCACGCGTTGCCTGCGAAACTTACGTTAAGACAGGCATGGTTATGGTAGGCGGAGAAATTACCACCAAAGCTTGGGTCGATATCGAAGAAATTACACGTAACACTGTTCGTGAAATCGGCTATACCAGTTCCGAGATGGGCTTTGATGCTAATTCCTGCGCAGTTATCAGTGCGATTGGTAAACAATCTCCTGATATCAACCAAGGTGTTGACCGTGCAAATCCATTAGAACAAGGCGCTGGCGACCAAGGTTTAATGTTTGGTTATGCAACCAACGAAACTGATGTATTAATGCCTGCTCCAATTACTTATGCTCATCGCTTAGTTCAACGCCAAGCACAAGTCCGCAAAAGTGGTACTTTATCTTGGTTACGCCCTGATGCAAAAAGCCAAATTACCTTCCAATATGACAACAATAAAGTTGTTGGTATTGATGCAGTTGTATTATCAACTCAGCATTCTGAAGATATTTCACAAAAAGATCTGCATGAAGCAGTGATGGAAGAGATCATTAAACCTGTTCTGCCAGCAGAATGGTTAAATGAGCAAACTAAATATTTCATCAACCCAACAGGTCGTTTTGTTATCGGTGGACCAATGGGTGACTGTGGTTTAACCGGTCGTAAAATCATTGTCGATACTTACGGCGGTATGGCTCGTCACGGCGGTGGCGCTTTCTCTGGTAAAGATCCATCGAAAGTTGACCGTTCAGCAGCTTATGCTGCACGTTACGTTGCTAAAAACATCGTGGCAGCAGGTTTAGCAGATCGTTGTGAAATCCAAGTTTCTTACGCAATCGGTGTGGCAGAGCCAACATCCATTATGGTAGAAACATTTGGTACTGAAAAAGTCCCAACAGCACAACTGATCCTGTTAGTGCGTGAATTCTTTGACTTACGTCCTTACGGATTAATTCAAATGTTAGATTTACTGCACCCAATCTACCAAAAAACGGCTGCTTACGGTCACTTTGGTCGTCCTGAATTCCCTTGGGAAGCAACAGATAAAGCTGAAATCTTACGTGAAGCGGCAGGCTTAAAATAAGTCTCTTGCCAATAACATCATGTTATTGATTTTAAATAAGACCACATCTTTATAGATGTGGTTTTTTTATGGCTTCTGTTTATAAAACCCATAAAAAACCCCGCAATCATACGGGGATCTCAATAAGAGAAAACGAGAACATAGATTTATGATGAAACGCTTTTTTTATAAAAAGCGATAAAAAGTTAGTTAGGATAATTAATCCACTCTCCTCCATTTAACTTGATATAAGACTGCCCTTGATAATCAACCACAACCGTAGCTTGGTTTTCTGCAACATTGGCAGTTTGAGGAAGTTCACTGGCTAATGCATCCCAATCAATAGCAGATTGGTTAAAAACATCCCCATTCACATTACGAGAAATAAACTCAGAGATAGCTAAATAGCTGCTTGGTTCATCAACAATCACAGGAGGGTTAAATGATGCTTGCTCTTTTATTCCAGTGAAACGAATACCAACAGGTACGGTAGTAATACTTTGGCTTGGAATATCTCTTAACCCTGACATTTGCGTCTTATCACCTTGTAAAGCCGCACCATGCTCAGGCACAATCACCACCATCACTTTTCTTCCTTTTTTATCTAGTTCATCCATAAAGCTATCTAAATTATCAAGTAATGTGGAGGCACGTTTGCCATAATCAGCAGTACTATTTTCTCCTACATAACGGTTACCATCATGTAGTGATACCAAGTTCACAAAGGTCACAGTGCGGTCTTCGTTAGACTGTTCACGCGCTTTCAACCAACGTTGTAATGTTTCCTTATCGTTGTAAATTTTGGTGCCATCAAATGCGGTAATTTGATGAGAAAGATTTTCTTGATCTTGTAAGGCGATATTAAGATTGCCGAGTTGCTGAACTTCTTTGAGGTAATTACCAAACTTCCCGTTATGGTCGAGTACCAATTTCTTGGCAAATCCTAACGATGATAAATTATCCATCAGCGAGCATTGCGTATCTGCGGGATCGTATAAATCAGAATGGTGAGTCTGACCACAACTCGCACGTAATAATCTTAATGATGCAGGACCACTATAAGAAGATACGCTGTTAAAGTGGCTAAATAACACATTAAAGTTACCCCAAATTGGGTGTTCTTGTAGCCCAACAGCCGCCGCATCAGCGGTAGAAAGTGAACAAATATTAATAATCAAGATATCAAAAGGCTGAGCATTGGCTACTAACTGCGCAGGAAATGGTGTCGTACGTTTTTTCTCGTAACCATAAAATTGTGTGAGCCAATCATCCAATACCTTATTATTAACCTTCTGTTTTTGTGGTGGATAAACAGTATTAATTGATGTACTTTCTACCTCTTTAGTCGGTACAACTTCAGGGAGGACTTGAGGTTCGACTGATGCGGGTAACACCTCAGGAGCTTTGACGACCGCAGTGCTTTTTTCAGTATTAATGTTACTTTCTTGCACAAAAGTATTCGCTGAAACAGGAGGCACCATACCTTGAGAAATATGAGTAAACCCACCAATATTTAGCCACAATACACCTGCAATAATAAAAACAGATACCCTTACCCACTGTTCAATAAAAAGGTAACCGACTAACAAAACAAAGGCGACACCTATCATTTTGATATTGATAAAGTTAACAGTTAACTCAACCAGGTAATCAAAGGAAAACTGTTTAAGTTGCCCACCTTGGGCAAGTACCGTTGAAAAGCTGGGTAACCAAGTATCATGGTAAAATAGTATTATCCCTATTGGGATAGCGACCCAATTGCGCATTTTATGCCAAATATTTTTTGGTAATGGGAACAATAAAAAGGCAAGAAAAAGTAAATTGCTAAAAGCATCAAAATTTAAATAACCATACCAAAGCAAAACAAACTTTAGTAAAAAATAGAAATTCCATGCTCCCAACCCATGCCAGTAATGTAAAAAATTGAACTGGGTTGTATTAGATTTGTTCATTTTAATTTCCTACTCTTTAGTATAAATAAATCCAATTCGACAGTTATATGATTACTCACATCTGTCTTTTTATTACTTCTGATATTTAATTAACTACTAAATAAACATATAAGAGAATATTTATTTAAAACCAAGTAAAAACCCTTAAATAAAAAAAGAATCTCGCCAGAAAATACCGGTCTCTTATATAAAAGAAAAATTAATGCTAGAAAAATTATTTAAGATGAGTTTAAAAATAAAACACTCAACGTTCTATTTATATAATAGCGCCTATTTTTAAAAATGATGCTTTATTTACATTAAATAATGAAACACAGAGTTATCTTATTTTTATATTTCGAAACAAACACAAAACAAATTACACATCAATAACACCAAATAACAATTAATAAACATACTTATCAATAAACAAACAAGAGCCTCAATATAAAAACAAAACTAATCAATAAAAGAATATAATATAATGATTTTTCTATGAAAAATGATACTAATCAAGATACAATAATGATCATCGAATTTGAATAATTTAATATATTGTTATAAACAGCTAATCTACTTTTCTTTTTTTTTACTTTACTTTGTAGCTAAGCCCTTTCCGTTATTATTTAACAAATAAATTTTAAAAATATAAATATAAAAAAGAAAACCAATAGCCATCTTTTATAGAAATAAGATAATAAATATCTATTTTATGTGTTTTTACGTAATTGAAATAATGTATTTTAAAGCCTATTCTAAAATAAGAACCTTAATTAAACAGAACAAATCATTAATCAGACACTATTTTATCAAGATTTTAATTTTGATAGAAATCTATTTTTATTTTATTCAGAGGTTATTAAAATGAAAAATGGAAATTTTATTAACTCAAATATGAAAATAGAAAAAAATAATCTAAATAAGGACATTGATAAACTAAAAAAATTATTTTCATTAAATAACTATCACTATCAGGATATTAATAAAGAAGAAGGAAATAATATGCTTATTTATCGCTGGCCATTACTTAATGCATTTCATTACATGACTAAATGAGGCTAACTATGCCACTTATTGTATTAAAAGGACTCCGAGGTGGAGTGGGTACAACATCCACGGCAATTGCACTTGCTCGGCAATTTAATCAACAAAATAAAGAAGTGCTGATTATTGATAATTGCACAGAAAATATTTTGTCTTTCTATTTTCCAGCACAGCAAAAAAGTACCACATTAAGTCAGGCATTATTAGCAGAAACGCCAATAGAGGAGAGTATTTTTTACTATCGACCACACTACCAAGTGTTACCTTTTGGTTTGGTTAATATGAAGGATAACTTGCTCTTACAATTGTCATTCTCAGCAAAACAACATCTTACCCATTTTTTAACGACATTTATTCAGCTACACCCTGATGCCATTATTTTAATGGATTTACAGCATACGCAAGACACCCTTTTCGCGTCTTGGATAGAAAAAGCGGATATTTTTTTTACCGTATCAATGGCAGAAAGCAACTGTCATATTCGCCTTAACCAGCACACATTTATCGAAAATGAATATGTATTAATTAACCAATTTCGTGCCACCAGCCAAATTCACCAAGATTTTTATCAATTTTGGCAAACGACACCATTTCCATTATGCCCTGTTGTTCTTCATCGAGATGAAGCCTCACTAGAGGCCTGTGCCTCACGTTTACCTTTATATGATTACCGAGCTAATTGCATGTTAGTAGAAGAAATATCGCAACTTGCTCAATGGTGTTTTTCGTTATTTAAGAGGAAAGAAGGACAGTCATAATGCCATCATCTTACGATGCTACGAATAAAATCGAAAAGAATGTGACACAACATATTCTTATTCGTTACTACAAGTTTTATCGCCATAACGGTGCATCTCGTAGCGCAGCTATTGTTAGCGAGCTATTTATGGGCATTATGTGGTTTTTTTTACGGATGGAATCCCCTTTTTGGCGGAAAATTGCCAGAAAACAACGAGAGCTATATCCTCATATTGATCCCCGTTGCCCTAAAATTTTTGATCCCTTGCGCTATTTGTTACAAAGCATTTGGCTAGCTTGCCATTATGTAGGGCAATTACTGATTAAAAAACCCACACAATTTATTTTCTATATTCGAAAAACATACAAAAAACTCTTTGTTCATGTCTCTCCTATCGCGATTGAAATCATTGAACATAAGGAAAAAACCACACCTTTTTGGCAATATGCTCTCTATTCCATTATCGCTATTTTTGCCATTTTCTTTATTTTACTCAGTATCACTCAACCGTTTGATCTTACATTTCAGTTCGTTTTTGTAATTGTTCTTTGGCTAGTTGCCTTAGCTATCCGCGATATTCCTGGGCGTTTTTCTTCTATCGCAATGGTTATGTTGGCACTGACAATTGCATGTCGATACATATGGTGGCGTTATCATTCAACCCTTTATTGGATTGATAATTTCAGTCTATTTTGTGGCTTACTGCTTTTACTGGCTGAAACTTACGCATGGTGTGTACTATTCCTTAGTTTTATGCAATGTATTTGGCCACTGCATCGAAAACCTGTTTCTATGCCTGAAGACATTACACAATGGCAAAGCGTTGATATTTTCATTCCTACCTATAACGAAGATCTGCAAGTTGTTAAACCCACAATCTATGCCAGCTTAAATTTAGATTGGCCTAAAGATAAGCTCACTATTTATCTGCTTGATGATGGCTCCCGTCCTGAATTTAAAGCATTTGCTCAAGAAGTTGGTATTCGTTATATCGCACGAGAAAAACATGATTTTGCTAAGGCAGGTAATATCAATCATGCCTTAACTCTTGCTTCTGGTGAATTTGTCGCCATCTTTGACTGCGACCATATTCCAACACGTTCATTTCTACAATTTACAATGGGATGGTTTTTAAAAGATGAAAAAATAGCTTTGGTACAAACACCTCACCATTTTTTCTCCCCAGATCCTTTTGAACGTAATTTAGGTAACTTTCGTGAAACACCCAATGAAGGCACACTCTTTTATGGGTTGGTTCAAGATGGTAATGACACTTGGAATGCAGCGTTTTTCTGTGGCTCGTGCGCAGTTTTACGTCGTACTGCATTGGATGAGATTGGTGGCATTGCCGTTGAAACTGTTACAGAAGATGCGCATACCTCATTACGCTTACACCGTCATGGCTGGAGATCTGCTTATATTCGCATTCCACAAGCCGCTGGTTTAGCGACAGAATCATTATCCGCACATATAGGTCAACGTATTCGATGGGCGAGAGGAATGGTGCAAATATTCCGTCTTGATAATCCCTTGTTTGGTAAAGGACTAAGCGTGCCGCAACGTCTTTGTTACTTAAATGCCATGTTGCACTTTTTTTCTGGCATTCCACGGATGATTTTCTTACTCGCACCACTAACGTTTCTTATTTTCCATGCCTATATCATTTATGCACCTGCGATTGCGATCGCTCTCTATGTTGTGCCGTATTTGATCCACATTTCACTCGCCAGTGCAAAGTTACAAGGCGCTTATCGCCACTCATTTTGGGGTGAGGTTTATGAAACGATTTTAGCGTGGTACACCACTCGTCCAGTGTTAAGTACCCTTATCTCTCCTCATAAAGGAACTTTCAACGTGACTGGCAAAGGTGGCGTGATGGAAGAAGGCTTTGTCGATTGGCGAATTAACCGCCCTTACTTACTCTTTCTCAACTTGAACTTGCTAGGTATTTTGTTTGCTTTTTGGCGCATAGCAACGGGCGATCCCGATGAAGCATGGGCTGTTACCATGTGTTTATTATGGGTTTGTTATAACCTTATCTTACTTGGTGTTGCAATTGCAGTTTCTGTCGAAACAAAGCAACAGCGCCGTTTTCCTCGTGTTCGCGTTAAAGTTCCTGCCATGTTGCTGTTAGATAATGGCTCTCTCTACCGATGTTATCTCTATGATTTTTCTGATAATAGCTGTGCAATTTTATTGCCTGACAATGTCAAACTTTCACTATCTCCAAATGAAAGCATCACACTATTACTCAGTCAAAATCAGCGTGAACATGCCTTTAAAGCCAATATTTCACGTATTGATGGGCAAATTATTGGATTACAACTCCTTGAAATGACAACGCAAAAAGCTATCGAGTTTACTGCTTGTACTTTTGAGCGAGCCGATACTTGGGCAGATTGGCAAAATGAACTTCCAACCGACAGACCTTTAAGCAGTCTCAAGAACATTATTTTTATCAGTATGCAAGGTTATAACACCTTGTTAAAGCGTGCTCCTTACTTTATTTACGCTACTTTCCGCTTACTCGGTCTCTTTTTGCTATGGCTTTCATCGTTACTCCCTCAACGCGTTAATGTTTCACAAATATTTCATCAGTCTTGAAGGTAAAACTCAGTTTTCTGGGAATTTATTAATAAACAATAAGATCATGGGTAACAATAATGAAAAAACGTTTTCTCATATTTGCCTTATTTATGCTCACTTCTTCAGTTCATGGAGATGAAACGCAAGAAGCGCAAACCACTATTTCAGAGCCACCCGTTACAATAACTGAAGCAGCTCCTGAAGTTATTTCTCAAGCAGAGCCTAGAAATACACAATTGCCTTCTACAGATATCACGCCTTCTGCTCGCCAGAAGATATTAAAATTTGCAGAGACAGCACCTAGTTATGGCGCGATCCATTTGACGGGTGTTAGCCCTGATGGCTATTTAGAATTTGGTGTCCGTAGTGATGAATATGTTTCTAAAGCCACTCTTGATTTAGAATTTACACCGTCTCCGTCACTCCTTCCTGTGGAATCTCATCTTAATGTCTATTTAAATGATGAATTGATGGGAGTTATTACCTTAAAACCAGAAGATTTGGGTAAGAAAAACCAAATTACGATACCTATTGATCCTTTATTTATTCAAGATTTTAACCATATAAAACTCTCTTTTATTGGCCATTATCGTGAAATTTGTGAAAACCAAGCAAATACAACACTCTGGCTTGATGTAAGTAAAAGCAGTCAACTCAATCTGACCTTTCAATCACTCCGTTTAGGTAATGAGTTAGCGCACTTCCCTGAACCCTTTTTTGATAGCCGTGATTTTGGAGAATTAACACTGCCAATGGTTTTCAGCCAGTCACCTAATTTAGCTCAACAAAAAGCGGCAGCGATCCTCTCTTCTTGGTTTGGTACTCAAGTTGATTGGCGTAAGCAAAATTACCCTGTTTATTATGATACTTTGCCAAATCAACACAGCATTGTTTTTGCAACCAATACACAAAAACCCGCCTTTTTAAAACAGCATCCCGATGTGAAAGAACCAACCATCGAAATGCTGACGCATCCAACCAATCCTTATATTAAGTTACTTCTTATTATGGGGCGTGATGATAACGATTTGATCACTGCCGTAAACGGAATAGCCCGTGGACAAGTTATCTTCAGAGGGAATATCGTCACAATTAATGAAGTAGAAAAATTGATCCCGCGTGAACCTTATGATGCGCCAAAATGGGTACAGTTAAATAAACCTATCTACTTTAATACGCTACAAGACTATGAAGGCCAGTTGCAATCTCGCGGATTAAAACCGAATCCTATTACATTAAATATGACGTTACCGCCTGATCTATTTATGTTTAATAATACGGGATTACAAATGCAATTGCGTTATCGCTATACCGCTCCTGCATTTCAAGATGATTCTCGTATGTCTATCTCAGTAAACGACCATTTCATTAAAGCTTATCCTCTTGAGAAAGATAAAAAAGATAATCTTGTCATCGCTTATTTACCGCTTATTCAAGGCTGGATTGAGCATAAGAATTTATTGAATATACCCGCCGTAAAACTGGGTGAACGTAACCAAATTACATTTGCCTTTGATTACACCAACCCCATTCCTGGGGGCTCAGTAGATCAATGTATTACTTATCAACCTGTACCAAATGCTGTCGCTATTGATGATTTATCTAGCTTTAATTTTACAGGTGATTATCGACACTATATTGCACTGCCTGACTTACGGGTTTACAGCCATGCAGGCTTCCCATTTAGCCGTTATGCGGATCTGTCAGAAACCTTGATTTTTGTTAATCAGCAACCGTCTCCAACACAATTATCTACCCTATTAATTTCAATGGGGAATATAGGTGCTCAAACAGGTTATCCGGCACTCAATGTTTCATTAACCAGTTCATTGGATGAAGTGCAAAAAAGAGATGCTGATCTACTACTTATCGGAACCATTCCACCTGCATTAAATAATGATAAACAGATGAACGTACTGATTGATAAAGCACGTAGTGAAATCACTCTGCCTTCTCGTGAAATCAGTATCTTTAGCCACACAAGTTATCAACCGACTGATAAACGTCCTGATAGCCGGATCTCGCTGACCTCAAAAGGATCGATGGGGGCAATTATTGGTTTCCAATCTCCATTCTTTTCACAGCGTAGCGTTGTCGCATTATTAGCCGATAGTACGCAAGGTTACAAACTGTTAAATGAGGCGATCAGTGATAGTGGTAAGCGTGATGCTATGCATGGTTCAGTAGTATTGGTCAGAGAGTCTGGCGTAAATAGCTTGCGTGTGGGAGATACTTATTTCGTCGGTTATTTACCTTGGTGGGAAGAGGTTTGGTATGTGTTTGCTTCTCACCCTATATGGCTTGGTTTAGCGGCAATTGTCGGCATTATTCTTGTCTCTCTTCTTATTTGGCGAGCAATGAAAATAAGAAGCCAACGTCGTTTAGCGACTAAGGACTAAGCTATGTGGCAATTTGGTCACACACATCGCCACTCTGTTATTGCTCTCTTTTTGCTGACAGGCTTTTTGCCTGTCACGCAAGCCAGTGAAGAGGCAACAGAAGCCTTTTTACAAGAGCAAGTGAGATTAGGAACATCCACAGGAAATGAAGTTTTAGTGGCTCAATCGCTATATCGTTTAGCGTTAATTAAACCCAATGATCCTAATATCTTGTTAATGCAAATTCAGTTTGCTGTAAAACAGAAGGACAATGCAAAAGCACAACAGCTATTTACCCAATTAGGTACTCAATTTCCACAGTCAGAGCAATATCAGCGTGCAATCAAAACGTTATCACTGACAACGGATGTTAATCGGCAAAAATTACAGCGAGCCCAGCTTTACCGTACAGCTGGCCGCTATGATGATGCGTTAAATTTATACGATGAAATTTACCGAGGAATGCCTCCCGATGAGACTTTAGCACTCGAGTATATTCAAGTACTTATGCAATCGTCTCACGATGATAAAATAGAACGACTCAATCATATTTATCGTCAGTATCCGCAAAATACGAAAATAGCGAGCCTCTACCAGCAACAACAACACGCCATAGAGTCAGTAAAAAGCCCAGTTTCAACAATAAAACCGCAAATAGATGTTACCTCATTACCTATTGCGACCTTAAAACAAAAAGCACGACAACAACCTGATAATGCTGATGTTGTTGGTGCTTTAGGTGTCCGTTATTCTCGTGCTAATCAACGCAGTGCAGCTATTTTTTATCTTTCCCAAGCGCTGAAATTAGCGCCCAACCATGATAATAGTGGTCAATGGCGATCTATGTTGCAGGCTAACCAATATTGGCATCTGCTTTCAAAAGGCGATGACGCACTCTTAAAGCAAGATTATGAATTAGCAGAACGCTATTTTAATCAGCTTAATAAGTTAAGCCCTTATGAAAGTGAACCTTATCTTGGTTTAGGTGATATTGCTGTTGCACAGCGGCAATGGGATGTTGCCGAAAACCATTATTTACAGGCATTAAAATATCAACCCAATCACCCTGCAACGCTACATCGTTTAGCAAAGCTTTATCGCCAACAATCTCATGAAAAAGCGCAACAATTTATTGCAGGCTTAACACCTAGACAATATAAAAATTTAGCAGAAGATTATGGCTATATTATTTCTGGTATAAGGCAAGATTTAGCGGCTGATGATGAACATAAAGAGCAATACCTCAGTGCGATTGAAAAACGTAAGGCAATAGCTAAAGATTATCCTAATGATGTTTGGAATATTTATCGTCTTGCTGATGATTTATTAATTACCCAGCAAGACTCTGTCGCTGAAGCGTATTTTAATCAGCTTAATCGTCGTCTTCCTAATGATCCGTCTCGCCTTTATGCTTATGCGTTATATCTCAATAAAACAGGACGAGAAACTCAAGCACTTGATACGCTAAAAACGATCCCCTTATCTCAACGCAGTGAGAGCATGAAAGCGTTAGATAGTCGATTGCGTTTTGGTGAAATAGTCGCACATGCAGAGTCTCTACGAGCGAAAGGACAAGAACAACAAGCTGTTGATTATCTTTTTGCTCATATTCCGCCAGAGCAAAAAATTCAGACTTATTTGTTATTAGCGAACTGGGCTCAAGAACGAAATAACCTCGATCAGGCCTTAAGTTATTACCATACTGCACTGAATTTAGAACCCAATAATGAAACTGCATTATTAGGTGCGACGGATATCGCCTTAGAACAAGGGAAAAAGATGCAGGCAAAATACTACCTTGCCAAAATAGAAACGCTTTCTCCCAACCAGTTTAATCGCAACTCAATTAGACGCGTTGCCAATGCTGAAAAAGAAGTAGGTAATACAGAAAAAGCACAACACTATTTTGCTTATTTGGCACAACAAATTGAAACAGAGCCAGACAGTGCTGATCCTTTAGTATTACGCGATATTGCTCGTTTTCAGCGTGATGGGCAACATCGCCAACAAGCTCACTATTATTATCAACAAGCTATGATCAAGGATGGAATAACAGATAGGTTGCCAAAAGATAATATTGAGTACACCACATTAATGCGTAATGACGAAAAAGATAATTGGCTATCTCGGAGTTTACGCGCGGATGCTGACGCGCTTTATCGCCAACAAGAGTGGCGATTTACGCTTGAGCATGATTATTGGGGCTCTAGTGGTAGCGAAGGTTATTCAAAACTACGCGCCCACACCACAATGTTACAACTTGATCACCCTGTTTATGATGGGCGTTTCTTCTGGCGTGCAGACTTAGTTAATCTTAATAGTGGCAAACTGGGTACATCACCATATGATTCAAAATTTGGAACTTGTTACCGCACGGGTTGTTTCCCGCTAGAACAAAAATCCTTTGGTGTTAGCCCTGCAATTGGCTGGGAAAATGGTCAATGGCAATGGGATCTTGGTACCACACCGTTAGGTTTTGAAGTGACTGATTGGGCCGGTAAAATAGCCTATAGTCATGATCTTTTTAATGTGGGCTGGACACTTGATATTCACCGCCGCCCTGTTAATAGCTCTATGCTTGCTTTTGGTGGTCAACGAGATATTTGGACTAACCAAATATGGGGGGGTGTAAGAAGAACCGGTATTCGTTTAAGCGGAAGTTATGATTTAGGTGGGAAAGATGGTTATTGGGGTGAGGTTTCTGTTGATAAATTGACAGGTAAAAATGTTGAAGATAATAGCAGTGTCCGAGGAATGGGAGGCTACTATTATAAACTTATCAATGAGAACAACCGCCGCGTTTCTGTTGGGTTAAGTACTATGCTTTGGCATTATGATAAAGACTTAAGCGGGTACACTTTAGGTCAAGGTGGTTATTATAGCCCTCAAAAATATGTCTCTTTAGGACTCCCAATTAATTATCGTGAACGTACTGAAAATTGGTCTTGGGAATTATCAGGCTCTCTTTCTTGGTCTTACTCCCAAACAGATGACAGAAAGCGTTATCCTTTACAAAATCTCGTTTCTCTCGATAAATTTAATCGCTATATGAATGAACTTAGCCCCGAAGATCGAGAAGAAATAATGAGACTTTATTATCAAGAGCGTGATGCGGTTGATGAAGGAGATTCTGGCAATGGCTTTGGTTATACCGCCAGAGCATTAGTTGAACATCGTATTACGCCGCATTGGTTTATTGGTGCAGCTATTGATATTCAACAAGCCAAAAACTATACCCCAAGCCATGCATTAATGTACTTGCGTTATTCATTTGATGGTTGGAACGGTGATTTAGATTTACCGCCAAATCCTCTTATTCCTTATGCTGACTTTAAATAACGTTCAATGTATAAAATACACAAACGGGAAGCACTGGCTTCCCGTTTAACGTTTTCTCTAAAATGATGAGAGCAAACTGCTATTATTGCGCTTTACGAAAAAGCCCAACAAACAGCCAACCTACAATCATGGCAAGGACAAATAAAATACCTTGATAAAACCCAGCACCTGCTAATACCAAGCTAGGACCTGGACAAATTCCAGCTAATCCCCAACCAAGACCAAATAACGCACTACCTAACACTAAGGGTTTATCAATCATTTTATTGGTTGGGATATTTAAAGGGCATGCTAATACACTTTGCTGTCTACGCCGTGTTAATTGGTAACCTATCACGCTGACAACCAGTCCTGCTCCCATGATTATCAATAAAGAAGGGTCCCAGTTTCCTGTGATATCCAGAAAACCTAGAATTTTTTGCGGATTGCTCATTCCACCAACAATCAATCCTGCACTGAATAGAAGACCACAAAGAAAAGCAACAAACTTAGTCATTTTCTTAGCCTCCTATCACATGACGCTGAATATAAACGGTAATAAATGCCGTTGCCATAAACACTAACACAGCAACAATAGAACGACGCGATAATCGTGCTAATCCGCAAATACCATGACCACTTGTGCAACCACTGCCTAAACGTGTACCTGCTCCCACCAGCACTCCGGCAATAATTAACATCCAAGGTGATGTTTCAATTACTGGCGATAAGGGTTTATCAAAAAAATAAAACAGTGTAGGTGCGATTAGCATGCCTAGTAAAAATGCCCAACGCCAGCCATTACCTTGCTGTTTTGTTGATAAAACCCCACCCAAAATCCCGCTTATTCCTGCAATACGACCATTAAATAACAGTAAAATGGCGGCCGCAGCACCTATCATAAGCCCACCAATTGCCGCACTTAAAGGCGTAAAGTGAACCCAATCTATATTCATAAATTAACCTGCTATAGGGCAATAAAGCTGATAAAGCGTATTGAGTAGTACGAGAACTTTTTCATCAGCAATAGAATAAAAGATACGTTTTCCATCACGACGAGTATTCACTAACCCTTCATTGCGCAAAACGGTTAGCTGTTGAGAAAGTGTCGGTTGACGGATACCTAAACTCTCTTCTAATTCACTCACACTTTTTTCGCCCTGACTTAGCTGACACAATAATAAGAGGCGATCGCCATTTCCTAGCGTCTTAAGCATGCTAGACGCTTCATTAGCCGCCAATTTCATTGCATCTAATAAATCAGGTTGAACTCGTTGTGTCATGGTAAACTCCATAATCAATATACTTTTTAATAATATGTTAATTTATATATTGTGCAAGTTTTCTTTTTATTGCGTGTTTGTATAAGCCGCTATATGCTCTGTAACATGAAAACGGTAAGAGTCCCCATCGCCTTAGTGCAAAGCGTTATGCGAACACTGCGTGAAAAATTGCAGCAGGCTAATCTTTATCTTAATACAAATTACCCAGAACCTACTCTACATTATAATCAGAGAGGAACTATTGCAGGCAGTGCCTATTATGCAAATTGGGAAATTCGTATTAATCCTACATTATTGATTGAAAATAAACAGAATTTTATTGAAGAAGTTATTCCTCATGAATTAGCGCATTTATTAGTTAATCGCCATTTTGGTCGTGTAGCACCTCATGGAAAAGAGTGGAAATGGATGATGGAAACAGTATTACAAGTTTCAGCTAAACGAACCCATCATTTTGATGTCAGCGCAGTTAAAGCTAAAACCTTTCCTTATGCTTGCCATTGTGAAGAAAAACATCAGCTTACCATTCGCCGCCATAACAAAGTATTACGCGGAGAGACACAATACCGTTGTCGCCATTGTCAGGCTATTTTACAATTTATTAAGCATGAATAAATGCAGACAAAAATAAAGCCGATGTGTTGATTAATTCACATCGGCTTTATCTTGAGAATGAATATATGGGATTGTCTTAAGCAAACTCGCTCATCACATGAGATGCGATTTCAAAGTAAATAATAAGACCTGTACCATCAATTAACGTCGCGATAAATGGTGCTGAAACAACCGCAGGATCAATACCTAAACGCTTTAATACCATTGGAATAACAGATGAAACAATTGCACTCCAAACCGTGATTGAAATAAGCGTTAAGCCAACCACAATCATCACTTCCATACCCACACCTAAGAACCAAGCACGCACAAAACCAGCAATACCCATAGTCAGTGCAACCATTATCGATGTGGTTATTTCTTTTCTTAATACAGACCAAACATTACGTAAGCTCACTTCTCCTAATGCCATAGCACGTACTAATGTTGAGGTGATCTGTGTACCACTATTTCCACCCGTACCAATCAGCAATGGAATAAAAAATGCTAATGAAATCGCAGCTTCGAGTCTGTCTTCAAAAGCATGTAACACAGTGCTGGTATACGCTTCTGCCACAAACAGCATCAATAACCACACAACACGTTTACGCCATAATGTTACTGGACTGGTTTCTAAATAAGGCTGCTCTAAAGGTGAAGTTGCACCCTGCATTTGTGCATCAAGTGTATTTTCATCTTCAATTAATTCAGCAATATCTTGAGGACGTAAAACACCGACCAATTTTCCAAAATGCATCACTGGTACACTGTCTAAACCGCTATGGCTAATCAGTTGATACACATCATGTCGATTCTGTTCTGGTGAAACAGAGAAAAAGGTTTGACGCATCACATCAGACACAAACAGATCATTAGCCGCGGTTAATAATGATTTAACGGGCAAAATCCCATTTAGATAATTATCTTTATCCACCACATATAAATAGGTTGGAATTAATTCATCTTTTAAATCATTAACCAATTGAGCTTTCACATTTTCAACAGAATCAGCGACAGAAACCGCAATATAAGACTGGCTCATATAAGCACTAACGGTTGCATCATCTTTTAAACGATTGTATTGGTCTTGAGTTGAGTTATTTTGTGGTGTGTTTAAGGATGCATCTGCAACTAATACAGCATCCATTTTGTTTTGAGTATTGAATTTCATTTTGTGGTTCCCTATTACTGTTTGTGTTTAGCAAATCAGTTCTCCATAGGGGCGAAACCAGAAGCGAGAATGCAAAAGCTATCTACACGTCTCGGTTTTAGCACTATACAACGTATCCGATGAATACTGGAAGTTACATGGGGATATACCTTCGGTCGATATATCCTGTCCTAATCTTGGGCGTCTCTCGACGTCGTCAGATCAGTAACCTGTGTTTGTATAGGAGCCTCGCCTAACGAGATACTGCACTTTTCTTGCGAATGCGGCGCGCATTATAACCACCCACAATATAATGAAAAGCACGATAACGATTTTGTTTAAGTTCTATTGAAAAATAGCCTCAAGCATTCATCACACAATTAAGAATTGTAATTACATTCGAAACCAATATATAAAAAGAAATGAAGTTTTCCTACGAAAGCTAAAATCGTATAGTAAAAGATAATCTGTTTATTAATTGATTATTTTAATGCTAATTTTTGTACTCTTATTTCTTCTGCTTGCAAAAATATATCTTTTACCGTTTTACCATCTAATGATTGGCACATTTTACGCGTGATAATATCCGCATTTTTATTACGACCTGCGATAACTAAATCATTAAAATTAATATCATTAAGGATCGCTAATTCTATTGCTTCATCAAAACGTGATTGTTCATCAAGGGGAAGTGAGTTGCGCATTTCAACAATTGAGATACGTAGCGACTCTACATTAGAGCCATCAAGGGTTTGTTGAGGTTTTTCACAGCCAGATAACATGACACTAAATAAACAAACAAGTAACAATTTTTTCATATACCCCCCCTTACCCAGTCAATAGTTTAAATAATAGCAGAATGTTTATAAGGAAACGCCCCACTAACTAAAATATATTTTTAGTTAATCATTATTTCCAATATTTTTATTATTCTGAATAAATAAAAATCTTCTTTAATTTAAAATAAAGGGAAGCATTCTCCAAATTATTCAGTTTTTTAATGGGGAGAATAGACATAAAAAACCCTGTTAATAAATTAACAGGGTAAAAAAAACAGGAAAATAGAAGGAAATACTTAATAAAAAGAGGTTAAGCGAGCTCAACATCTCCTTTTAAACGACAGCTACATGCTAAGACATAACCTTGAGCTATCTCTTCAGCCGTTAATGTACTGGTACTGCTGACATCATAATCACCACTCACAATACGAGTTTTACAACTACCACAAACCCCTGCTCGACAAGCCGCAAAGACAGGAACTTTATTTTCTTCCATAGCGGATAATAAAGTCATGCCAACAGGAACTTTAATTTGTGATAATGGATGACGAATAGTCATGGTTAATTGTTCGTTTTCATCAACACAAACAGGCTCATCACCAAAACGTTCCATAAAGATATTCTCAGCAGGTACACCAAGATTTCTTGCAAAACGTCCTGTGTCTTCCATATAACTATTTGGGCCACAGCACATAACTGTACGACTCGCAATATCAGGTACTAATGCAGCCAATTTTTCTTGAGAAATGCGTCCACTAAATAACCCTTTATTATCAGGTAATTTAGGCATCATGATAAAATTAAGATTGTATGGATATGCATTTGCTAATTCGATCCACTCTTTCTCAAAAATAAACTGGCTTTGCTCACGAATATTAAAAATAACCGTGATGTCTGCTTTAGGTTGATTATTTAACAACCAACGTGTCATCGACATAACAGGTGTCACTCCACAACCTGCTGCCAACATTAAATAGCGCGCACCTTCTTTACCAGCACAAGTAAATTCACCCTGAGCATCAGATAACCAAAGATAATCACCTGGTTTTACTTGTGATGTTAACCAACCTGAACCCACACCATTTTCTAAACGGCGAACGGTTAAAGTGATAAATGGACTTAATCCCGGAGAAGATGAAATGGTATAAGCACGCAGTATTTCATCACTATTATTGATACTCACCAGTGCAAACTGACCTGGTTTATAAGAATAAAAGTCATGATTAATTAAATTCAGCGTCCACACTTCAGGTGTTTCCTGATTAATAGAGTGAACTTGCATACGATTAGGACAAAGAGAAGTAGGCATCGTCATGGATATTGATCCTTCACCGAAGCCCGTAGGCTTCGGTAATGATAATGAATTTAAAACATTAAGCAGAAAGAATATCTTTTAGATCTTGTTCTGGTGTAGTAATAGAGCGCATACCAAATTTCTCATTTAGTACCGCCAGCAGATTGTCGGTTAAGAACGCAGGTGCTGTTGGGCCGGTATAAATGTTTTTCACGCCTAATGAAAGCAGTGTCAATAAGATAACAATCGCTTTTTGCTCGAACCAAGAGAGAATTAAAGACAGTGGTAAATCATTCACACCACAACCTAATTTTTCAGCAAGGTTAACGGCTAGCATAATCGCTGAGTAAGCATCGTTACACTGACCCACATCAAGTAAGCGTGGTAAGCCTTCTAAAGTACCGAAATCCAGTTTATTGAAACGGTATTTACCACACGCCAAAGTCATAATTAAACAGTCTTGTGGAATTTCTCTTGCAAGATCGGTGTAGTAGCTACGTTCACCACGGCTACCATCACACCCCCCCACTAAGAAAACATGACGTAATTTTTTCTGTGAAACTAAATCAATCACAGTATCAGCGGCATTTAATAGTGTTTCACGACCGAAACCAACTGTAATTAAATGCTCAATTTCATTGTATGGGAAACCTTCTAATGATTGTGCTTGTTCAATCATTTCAGAGAAGTCATCACCAGTAATATGTTTTACACCCGGCCAGCCTACAATACTGCGAGTCCAAATACGGTCACCGTAATTACCAACATTAGGATCGATAATACAGTTTGAAGTCATTAATACAGGACCTGGGAATTTTGCAAACTCAATTTGCTGATTCTGCCAACCACTTCCGTAGTTACCCACTAAGTGTTTATATTTTTTAAGTTCTGGATAACCATGAGCAGGTAACATTTCACCATGAGTATAAATGTTAATCCCTTTACCTTCCGTTTGCTCAAGTAGCATTTGCAAATCTTTCAGATCATGACCTGAAATTAAAATCGCTTTACCTGCAACAGGGCGCACGTTAACAGTAACTGGTGTAGGGTTGCCGTAAGCTTGAGTTTCGCCTTTATCAAGAATAGCCATAATGCGGAAGTTCATTTGACCAATGCCCATCGCATTTTCTAACAACTCATTCATATCAGCAGGATCAGTACCTAACCACGCCATATAACGGTGATATTCTGCATAAATTTCATTGTCATACTGACCTAAAACATGCGCGTGCTCCATATAAGCCGCAGCTCCTTTTAAGCCATACAGGCACAGCATACGTAATCCATGAAGATCATCACCGATTTGCGCTTTATCTGCATTTAAAGCAAAAAGCTGAGCTTGTTTTTGTAAACTGTCTAAATCGTTACCCGCTAATTGGATTTCAGCTCTTGGATTAGTGACTTGAATTGCCGCATTTTTCGCTAAAGTACGAGATTTCAAACTTTCACGGAAATAGATAGCTTCTTTCGCATAACCAACAATGCGATCAGAATCAAAGTTGACGTTAGTTAACGTAGAGAAAAAAGCACGAGGAGCAAAGCTATCTACATCATGATCAATAATACCAACGCTACGCGCTGCTAAAGCCCACGCTGAAAGCCCTTCTAATACCGCAACGAGTAAATCTTGAAGATCAGAAGTTTCTGCTGTTTTACCACACATACCTTGCGCATAGGCACAACCATTACCTACAGGCGTTTTCATTGTTTGTTCACATTGCACACAATACATATCGTATTCCTTCTAATAAAAGATAACGCTTTATTTTTATAAGTTGCATTCAAGATGCAACATAAGAATACGCCATTTTTATAAGAGCGAAAGTGCAATATTGAACAATTTAAATGTTGTTTGATCTAACGCAATTTCTAGCAAACCTTTTAATATTCCTTTTTTTATCCTTTGATTTGGCTTAAGCCAAAAATCTTTTTTTAAAAAAAAAAGATTAATTACATGACACCGTAGGCATGTAAATGAGAAGGATTATTTAAGAATTATTGATGGTTGTTTTTTTTGTTTAATCATATAAAGACTGAGAGATGAAACGATTAAGTTCATCCATTTTTGTTAACTCAGTAATATTCTTTACTATTTTTTATAGTTAATATCACCTATTGCATCAATAGCTAATCAAATTATTTCAATTGATATATGTTATTAGCACGAGTATTACGAAATGAAACTACATATTTGAAAGATACTCACCCCTACATTGGAGATTAAAAATGATTAAATTAAATAATGTTCCATCAGAATTTCGCCCTCTAGAAAGCTACAAAATGTTAATTGGAGGAGAATGGGTATCTAGCACATCGCAAAAAACAACCAAAACCTATAGCCCTACTACTGGTGAATTATTAAGTGAATACCAATCTGGTAGTGCTGAAGATGTTGAACGCGCAGTGAGCGCTGCACGTAACGCATTCAAAACATGGAGCAAAACGTCACCTGCAGAGCGTCAAGCCCTCTTATTAAAAATCGCAGATCGTTTAGAGCAAGAGCAAGAACGCTTTGCTTGGATTGAATCGCTTGATAACGGTAAGCCACTCAATGAGTCGAAAAACATAGATTTACCTGCCTCTATTGACCATTTTCGATATTTTGCAGGCGTGATACGCTCTCATACCGATGAAAGTGCCATCCTAGACGAAAATACCATTAGCCTTGTTATTCGCGAACCTATTGGTGTTGTGGGCCAAATTATTCCATGGAACTTCCCATTATTAATGGCAGCATGGAAATTGGCACCAGCGATTGCGGCAGGTGATACCGTGGTTATTAATCCAGCAACACTGACTTCCCTTTCATTATTAGAGCTAGGTCGTATTTTAAATGAGATATTACCAGCTGGTGTGATCAATATTGTTACAGGGCGCGGTTCTGTCGTAGGACAAGCTATTTTAGAGCATCAAGATATTGATAAACTTGCGTTTACAGGTTCTACCAATGTGGGTTATACCGTAGCAGAAGCCGCAGCGAAAAAAATGGTTCCAGCAACATTGGAATTAGGCGGTAAATCAGCCAATATCGTGTTCCCTGATGCAAACATGAAAAAAGCGGTCAAATATTCAGCATTGGCAATCTTGATGAACCAAGGACAAGCTTGTGAATCAGGTTCACGTTTGTTCTTACATAAAGATATTCATGATGAATTTTTGAAAGCATTAAAAACTGAATTTGAGAGTATTCGTGTTGGTGACCCACTTGATCCGAATACGCAAATGGGTACACAAGTTAGCCAAGATCAAATGGATACTATCTTAGGCTATGTTGAACTCGCTAAAAAAGAAGGTGCGACAGTATTAACAGGCGGTGAACGTATCACCGGTGAAGGTTATGATGATGGTTTCTTTGTTCGCCCTACTATCATTATCAATGCCACAAACCAAATGCGTGTTGCTCGTGAAGAAATTTTTGGACCTGTATTATGTGTTATCCCATTTGATAATGAAGATGAAGTTATCGACATGGCAAACGACTCTGAATATGGACTAGGTGGTGGTGTTTGGACTCAAGATATTAACCGTGCCTTACGTGTTGCAAAAGCAGTAAGAACTGGTCGTATGTGGGTTAACACTTATCACGAACTCCCAGCTCACGCACCATTTGGGGGTTACAAGAAATCAGGTTTAGGACGTGAAACACATAAAATGATGTTAGATGCTTATAGCCAAGTGAAAAATATCTTCATCAGTATGAAAGAATAAGATTTTCTCTCTTTTCTAAATTCTTATAAATATAATATCTATACTCATCTCTTCGCCTTCTCCCCAGAAGGCTTTTTATTATCTATAATTTCTCACACCTCAAGTTATTACCATAAAAAAACCGCATCCTTATCGCTATAAAGTATGCGGTTTTATGTTGTGTTGTTAGCCAATAAGTAAGAACGAGTTACTCTGCTTCGGCTTCTTTTTTGCTCACTGAGTGAGTTTCTTTATCTAATTCAATATTATCAGCGTTAACATCTTTTATATGATCTCTTGTTAAGCGATAAACAACAGGGCTTAATAACGCTAATGCAATTAAGTTAGGGATCGCCATCATTGCATTGAGTGTATCAGCCAATAACCACACAAATTCTAATGATTGTGTTGCCCCAACTGGTAACGCAATCAGCCAAGCAATGCGAAATGGCATAATAGCTTTAGGTCCAAACAGGTATTGCACACATTTTTCACCGTAAAAACTCCAGCCTAAAATCGTGGTAAATGCAAAAATAGCTAATGCAATTGCCACAATATAGTTACCACCCGGAATAGCGATAGAGAATGATGCGGCGGTTAATGTTGCACCACTTTGCCCTGTTAACCATTGTCCTGTGATAACAATAGTTAATCCTGTAACAGAGCAGACAATGATGGTATCAATAAAAGTTCCCAGCATCGCAATCAAACCTTGGCGAACAGGATTTTGTGTTTTTGCCGTCGCATGGGCAATAGGCGCACTACCCAATCCCGCTTCATTTGAGAAAACACCACGCGCAACACCAAAACGGATCGCCGCCCAAACAGCTGCACCTGCAAAACCACCTTGAGCAGCAACTGGTGTAAATGCAGATTTAACAATAAGGATAATAGCATCTGGGATCGCAGTCACATTCAGTGCTAAAACAACAATACCTGCACCAAAATAGCCAACGGTCATAATAGGAACTAATTTACCGGCAACATCAGCAATACGTTTAATGCCGCCAATGAGCACAGCACCGACTAAAACAACGAGCACAATAGCGGTAATTGTCGTCGAAATACCAAAATTACTTTCCAGTACATCAGCCACAGAGTTTGCTTGTACTGTATTACCAATACCAAAACCTGCAAAACTCCCAAAGACAGCAAAAACAGTACCTAGCCAAACCCAATTTTTACCTAAGCCATTTTTGATGTAATACATTGGCCCACCGACATAGTTTCCATATTTATCAACTTCACGGAAACGTACAGCAAGCACGGCTTCTGAATATTTGGTTGCCATTCCCACTAATGCGGTCATCCACATCCAGAACAATGCACCTGGACCACCTAAGACAACAGCTGTTGCAACACCAGCAATATTACCCGTTCCTATAGTGGCGGATAGTGCGGTCATCAACGCATTAAATGGTGATATCTGACCTTCGCCTCTTTTATCATTTTTTTCAAATAACAGCTTAAATCCTGTACCTAATTTCCGAATAGGTAAAAAGCCAAGTCGAAACTGCATAAAAAGGCCGATACCGAGAATACCGACAAGCATCGGAACTCCCCATACCACGCCATTTATAGCGCTTAATATATTAGTGATAAAATCCATAAATTACCCTTTTTCGTCCAAATGTTATCTAAATATGTATTTTTTGTTATCAATTACACTAAAGATGAAAAAGTGAAAATATGCTAGAAAAAAAAACGACTAATTTTAAAATTGACTAAGTTATGTGAGAAATATCACTTCATTATTAAATTACGCTATCATTAGGTTCATCGTTACAATACTTCAGTCAAAGTTATGCATAATCATAAATCAGCACAAAATACCCAAAATGAACGTCGTTTTAATCTGTTCAGAAAAGCGCAAGAAACCAACCTTGCACCACTAAAAATCCTACTACTATCCGCTGTGGTTGGCTCGCTAGCTGGATTAGTGGGCGTTTTATTTGAAAAAAGTGTTAGTTGGGTAATTCATTTTCGACAAGAAGAACTGATTAAAACCTTTACTAATCCTTATATTCTGGCAATAAGTACTTTGCTTTTTTCCTCTATTTTAGCAATGCTGGGATATTATTTAGTCAAGAAGTTTTCACCCGAATCGGGTGGCTCTGGAATACCTGAAATTGAAGGTGCGATGATAGATATTCGCCCTGTTCGTTGGTGGCGAGTATTACCTGTAAAATTTATTGCCAGTATTGGAACTTTAGGCTCTGGTATGGTGTTAGGACGAGAAGGTCCAACGGTTCAATTAGGTGCCAATATCGGCCAGCTCGTAAATGATATTTCTCGAGTAAAAGATAAAGAGTCACGCCACACGTTATTAGCAACTGGTGCAGCCGCAGGATTAACCGCTGCTTTTAATGCACCTCTAGCAGGTATTTTATTTATTATTGAGGAGATGCGACCTCAATTTAAATACAGTCTTATTTCAATTAAAGCAGTCTTTATTGGCGTTATTATGTCTTGCATTGTTTTTCGCCTATTTAATGGTGAAGGCGGTGTTATTCATATCGGTAAATTTTCATCCGCACCACTCAATACACTCTGGCTGTATTTAGTTTTGGGTATGTTATTTGGCATTATTGGCGTTATATTCAGTAAGCTACTTTTTTATGTCCAAACCCAATTTCAGCGTTTCTATCAAGATAAAACATCACGCTTTGTTTTAACTGGTGGCATCATCGGTGGGCTTTGTGGCTTATTAGCATTAATTATTCCTGAAATAACTGGCGGTGGATTTAGTATTATTCCTGCGCTGAGTACGGGACAATATTCCCTGATTGCGCTATTACTTTTCTTTGTTTTACGAACGATCACATCTATTGTCAGTTTTGCCTCTGGTGCTCCTGGCGGTATATTTGCACCCACTCTGGCACTAGGTACTCTATTTGGCAGTGCATTCGGATTAACTGCAACCTTACTTTTCCCCGATTATCAAATTCAAATCGGTACATTTGCTATTGCAGGAATGGGCGCATTATTTGCGGCAACGGTAAGAGCACCACTAACAGGGATCGTCCTCGTATTAGAAATGACCGATAATTATCAACTTATTCTGCCTATGATTATTACCTGCTTAGGAGCAACGATGTTGGCGCAACTATTAGGTGGTCGCCCTATTTATACGGTTTTATTAGAACGCATATTACAAAAGTCTGAAGAAAAAGAACAAACAGACCAATCCCTCGACATTAAAAGCGATAAATCACCACAACAATAAAATTCGCTTAAACAAATAAAAAATACCCCAAAGTTGGTGTCCAACTTTTGGGGTGCAGTTCATTATTTGGGGTATTTAAAAAGAGATGATAGTTCTTAACTATTTTTTGCGTGCGATTAAAGTAGCAAAATTTAAGGCGATACGATTGCCATTTGCATCTGTTTTATGTAAATGTCCTAGATCCTCATTATATTTAATAATTCCCCAGTCTTTATAATAATCAGCTAATTCGTTTGGACGTAAAAAGGTTTTAAATGGAATTTCAGCTGGATCTCTATTTGGCGTTTCAACAGGGCAAACAATCACATTAATACCATTAGAGTTGGTACATTCCTGCATATTTTTAATAATACTTTCAATACGTTCCCGTTGGCAGAACATCAATACAACAGTTGAAAGAATAATATCGTATTTCTCAGTAAGTGAAGCTTTATTTATATCATATAAGCCACTTTTTACAGCCAATCCTGTTTTGGTTTTAACTGTTTCAATAGCATCAATATGTGAAGCATTAATATCTAACGCCGTCACATCATAACCTTGAGACGCTAAATAGAAGCTGTTTCGACCACGACCAGCACCTAAATCTAACACCTTGCAAGGCTGAGTAAACGTTGCCATATAACGTACTTCAGAATGCGGTAATGATAAGTCGTTTTCTTTAAATAGCTTATCTTCTGGGGCACATAAAAAAGAGAGTTGGCAACGTACATCATCACTGGCTTTATCTATTTTATGCCACTGTTGAGGTTGAATTAAAGGTGGCTGATCCTCAGTATTACACTCAACTGAAATTTGTGAACCATCATCATTAAAAACAACAAATGTCATGTTGCCTTGCAGTACTCGCATTTGGGCATAAGTGCCTTCCTTTGTATTGTGACGTTCTAATAACGCTAAAGGTATGGATGTACGAGTCCACTCTGGCATTGTTTTATAACTTACAAGTTCCATAATTCAACCTCAATTAAGATGCATTTTAAATACATCTTATGGCAATCATTATCATTCGTAAAGAAGGTTTTATCAAAACTATGATTTTAAATATTTGTTTAAAAGCAAATCAGTCACATCTGAGGAGGAAATAGATTCACCACATAAAACTTTCATCATAATTTCTTTGCCTAATGATGCTAAAGAAAACAGCATATCAGGACGTAATCGGCTGATCTTATCTCTATTTTCATCTTGATTAATAATGGTGATCAATTTGGCATCAACATTAGAACATTCTTGGATAGTCAGCAAAATAAAGGTATTTTCTGCATCACTTTCAGATAAAGTAACAACCCAACTTGCTTTCGCAATATTGGCAGATAGCAATGTTTTAAGATTAGTTGGATCACCTTCAATAATATTGGCTTGCGCGTCATAAGAGGCTTTACTTTTATCGGTACAAATCGCAATGACAGGTTTCCCTTGTTCTCTTAACCCTTTTTCTAATTGAGAAGCTAATGCCGATGAACCAATAATAATAAAATGATTATGCATTTTAGCGATCCTTTTCTTAACAATATCGCGAGTACCGCGCGCAAGAAATCCCATGACATACACAATGGAAGTAGTAAAAACAGTTATTCCCAAGATAACAACAGTGAGAGTAAAAATACGTGCATTCGTGCTAATTGGCACAATATCGCCAAACCCTAGTGTTGTCATGCAGACAATAGAAAAATAGAACGCATCCATCAATGTTGTAATATGTGGCTTAAATTCATCACCAATATAAAGACTTCCCAACATTGAGAATAACAGCAAAGAAAAGATACAGATAAAAGCCACAAAACCAGCACTGGTTAAACTATGATGCGGAAATGCGCGCCAACTGATTAATAACCCAATCGCTAAAATAAAAGAAAAATAAGCCTGAATGCCAATTTGCTGATAAACCGCAACATCAAGAAAAACAATGGTAGCTAATAAAATCAAGGAAACACACCACGCGATCCTCGCCCCTAGATACATAAATATTGAGAGCAAGATTAACGCACAAGCCAACATCACCTTTGGTATATCGAGGAGTTTTAATACCCCTAATGATTTAAGCCATGCAGAAAACCCGTGTATTTCCCAATCCAGATAAATACCACGAGACAGCAAAATGGAGTAAATGATCAAAATACCATTCAAGATAAGTAATAAAGACATCATTTTTCTCGTCACTTTAGATGTCTCTATTACATGTAGTATTACAGATAGTTTCATATTAGGTATTGTGAATATTCCACTAGTTATTTAAAGGGATATTATCTAATCCTTGAAATTTAAAAGGCTCTGCGGGTTTGAAATGACGGGTTGCATTAGCAGAATAGATGATTGATTGCTCCTCACCTAATGGTAATGTCATCACTTTCCCACTCTCTTTTGAAAAATCGATTTCCTTTAAATTAACCCAAAAGGTATTCGGTGATAATGCTGATTCGAAAAAATATAATTGGTTTTTATGATCAGCCACGGTTCTCCAGCGTGTGGATGAAATTTCTGGTGATTCAGCTGTACTTAATCCATAAGGTACAGATACATTTCTAATCACACCAAATACGCTAGCGAGAGATTTTTTACTCGATTGAGCTTTAGGAATGGCATTCACATAAAAAGAAGCTCGGGCAAAACGATCTGAAGCACGATTCGTCCCTGGTAACATCACGGTTCCACCGATTTGTTGCCAATAACTATTCAACGCTAATTGTTCTGAAAAAATAGGAGAATTCGTCATCACTTGATACTCTTTACTGTGATGAATCACTTGTTTACCATTTATATATTCAATAATGGCGCTATCTCCCGTTGCATCTGAAAGCGAAAGATGCAGTGTTGCCATTCTATCTTGTCCAGGAACTTTATCCGTCAATACAATAAAAGGCTCACTCTCTAATGCATTCACGGCTTCTTCAACTGAAGCAAAATTATCTAACACATACTGCGCCCAAGCTGAAATTGACAATGCGGGTTTATCTTTGGAATATGTTGGATAATCAGATTCCGCCAACCACAATAAATTAGCCACCAAGCCTTTTTCATTCATCCCATCTGTGGTTGAGATATCGTAACCTGATGCGATAACGCTACCATATTTAGATACCCACTTAATCGAATTATCGCCTGCCTCTCCTGATCGCTGCATACCTTGCGGAAATATCCATAAATTCGTTCCTATATCATATTTCCAATCCATTGAGCGAGCCGTAATAATTTGGTTATTATCACCTAAGTAAACAACTCGAGTGCAGGCATCCACCTCTGTAATACCCTCCATTAAAAATCCAGATACAAGTAGAGTACCTAAAAAAGTATGACGTAATTTTCTCATCATTGGTTCTTTTCCTGTGAAATAAATGATTAGATTAGGAGAATATTTTCTTCGTATTTCTCTTTTTGCTCTTCCTTAAAATAGATAAAATCGCTAATTAATTTCGATTAATTAAGTACAAAACAAGAACAATTTCCTAAGTATAAGACAATTAATCTTATTTACACATAAAAAAACCGATGCCTTAATGCATCGGTTTATAAATCATCTAGATTGTTTTGAGTACAATAACTCAATGAAAAAGCCAGTAATTACGCTTTTTTCACACCTTCAACAGAGATAATTAATTCTGCTTCTTGTGCTTTTGGTCCTAAGTCTGATTTAAAATTAAACTCTTTCAGATTAACTTTACCTGTTGCTTCAAAACCAGCACGGTAACCTTTCCAAGGATCAGTACCTTCGCCAATTAATTTAGCATTTAATGAAACAGGTTTAGTCACACCATTTAATGTTAAATTACCTGTTACTACATAGTTTTCGCCATCACGAGTAACTTGGGTTGAGACGAATCGAGCTTCAGGATATTTGCTTGCATTAAAGAAATCAGCGCTACGTAAGTGCTTATCACGTTCTGCGTGATTAGTGTCTAAGCTTCCTGTTTTAATCACAACATCAACTTTGTCTTTTGATGGATCTTCTTTATCGTAACTAAATGTACCATCGAAATCTTTAAAAGTGCCATATAACCAGCTATAGCCTAAATGTTGGATACGGAACTGTACAAATGCGTGTTGGCCTTGTTTATCAATAGCATAATCTGCTGCTAAAGCAGTACTTGCATTTAATAACAACGCACCTGCTGTTAAACCTAATAAAGCTTTCTTAAACATTGTTATCTCCATAATTTCATTTTATAAGTTTAATTATTTAGTCCGCATTCCTAGTATGCGTTTTAACGTGACATCTTTATCAATAAAGTGATGTTTTAAAGCACCAGCAGCATGTAATAGCGATAACAAAACCACTGCCCAGGCTAAATAAAGATGAATATCGCCCGCTAAATCCGCTTGTTCGGCTTCTCCTGTAAAAATGGCAGGCACAGAAAACCAATCAAATACAGATATAGCTTGTCCATCAGCGGTCGAAATTAAATAACCACTAATCAGAATAGAAAATAAGATTAAATATAAAAGCATATGTGCAATATGAGCACTAATGCGTGTCAATTTACTGTAACTTGATAAAGCTTTAGGAGGCGGAGAGATCCAACGCCATATCACACGCACGATCAAAATAATAAATAAAAGAATACCAATGCTCTTATGTATTTCAGGTGCAGAATGATACCAGCTATCATAATACCCTAGCGTCACCATCCACAGCCCTAAAGCAAACATACCATAGACAGTAAGCGCCACCCCCCAGTGTAAAAGGAGTGACAAGTGCCCATAGCAAGACGCATTATTTCGCCATTGCATAATAAAAATCCAATAGTTTCTAATTCATTAAAATAATGTTATCTAGTTTAGTGTATTGAGGATAATTTGTTAGTCCATAATTCAACAAATAATTTGCTTATCATTATCAATAATAATCAATAAGTAATAAGCTCTTATTAGTCACTCTGTTGATTATCTAATCAATGACATTGTTGGATCAGTTTTTTTCAAAATAAGATAGGTATATTGGCAGGTGTTTATATACATAATCAAAAACATAAAAATAGGAATAAAAAATAATAAGCAAAATAATATCAATACAACAATTGTCTAACTATAAAAACAATTGTATCTTTCACTTATCCTAAATTAGAACTTATTAAGCAAAATACAATAATAATTAGAGGAACCGTAAAAAAAACGGACAACCAGCGCATTTCGCGTACAACACCAAAAATAATACCAACAATACAAATAAAAAATATAACTGGCATCATTTCTGAGTAATGATCATGGCAATAGTGCATTAATAAATTAATCCACGAGTGATCGTTTTGCATATAAAAACTTCAACCAATGAAAATAAATTTTAATTAAGATAGTGATAAATTACTATCATTAACAAATAAAACAAGCGTCGTATTATAAATATCAATCATCGCGCACAAAGATATTAAAACACTTAACATTTCAAATAGAGATAACATTGATAATAAAAAATAACAATCTAAGCTAAATTTTCAAAAAAATAAAACAAACAAGGTCAAATAAAATAAAATCTTTCTAATGAAGCCAATATCATTATTAACATCACATTAGTTAATTTGAAATAATAATTTCATTTAAATTCAAATAAAGAAAATTAATTTCGCAAGGTTATAATAAAATTAATAAAGAATAAATAAAATAGAGTTTTAAACATCGAATAATTACCTTTAGGTCATTAATTTACTTGAAATTAACTCTATATTTCATTTTAATTACTATTAGCTAAAAACATTCAAATGCCACGCAAAAAACACTACAATTACAATAGTATTTTTATTGAGGGCACTATGTCTACTGCAACAAATCTGAATGAACTACAGGAACAAGTTCGCTCCCGCTATAATGGATTAAGTAAAAGGCTACAGCAGGTTGCACATTATCTACTTGATAATAAAAACAGTGTGGCATTTGATACAATTGCGATCCTTGCAGATAAAGCAAATGTTCCTCCATCGACATTAATTCGTTTTGCCAACGCATTTCATTTCAATGGCTTCAATGAAATGAAACAATTATTTCAAAATCACTTGATGAATGAAATGGTAAATGAAAATGAAAATTTAACTTATAAACAAAAATATAAAGAGGAGCCTCCTAATCTGAATGAGCCAGCCTATATTTTGCAAGAATTTGCACAAGCAAATAGCCATTCATTGCAACAATTGGCAAATCAGACTCACAGAGAAATGTTAAATAAAACATTACAATTACTCGAACACGCTGACACAATTTATATTTGTGGCTTTCATCACTCATTCAGTGCTGCAAGCTATTTTTTTCATGCTCTCTCGCATATCCCTTGTGAGACTGTTTTTGTCAACAGCCTAGGCGGGATGTACAAAGAGCAATTAAGAAATATTACACATCGTGATGTGCTCTTTGGTATTCATTTCCATCCGTATTCAGATGAAATGCAAAAAATGTGTGAAATGGCAACTTACAAAGAAGCAAAACAGATTATTGTTACTGATAGTCCAATTAGCCCATTAGCGAGTTTAAGCGATGTTTGTTTAACTGTTAAAGAAGCTCAAATAAAAACCTTTCGTTCTCAAACTTCAACAATGTGTCTGCTACAAGCAATCTCTGTCGCTTTTGCTTTTAGAAAAAAACATTAATAACTTTTTTATCCTAAACTGCATCTTAAGTAAGATGCAGTTTTTTATAAAATAAATTTTTTTAAATACTATTTAATGAACTATAACTATTGATCAAATATTAAATAGCTTAGTATTTTATTTAAAACTATTTTTAAGAGTAAATACAGAATGTTTTATTTGTGATGAGAAAAGTAATCATTTAGCATTAATTCATACCACTAAAGATCATTAAAGGATTAAATTAAATGTTATTTAAAAAATTATTTTTAATTGTTTTCTTATTTCCAAATTTCTCCTATTCAAACACAAACTTAATCAAAGAAAATAAAAAAGATCCAATAATCATTAATATCCCTAGTATTTCATTAGGCGATAAAAGTAATGCATCAGGTAACGGTTCAATTGCAATAGGAACAAATAGCCAAGCTAAAAATACACACTCAGTTGCTATTGGCGCTAATTCATTAGCAACGGAAGAAAATACAGTCTCATTTGGAAACATTGAAAATAAACACACTTCTCGATTAGTTAATATCAGTGAAGGAAAAAATAATACTGATGCCGTTAACTTTGCTCAAGCTAAAAAGTTGGTTGATAAAAATAAAATAGCAACAAACAACACCATTAATCAGCTAAAGAGAACGGTCAGTACAGATATCAGTAATCTCAAAACCCATATTAATGATTTTGATAATTATTATAAAAAAAGACAGGCTGAAATCACAGATTCAATTGCAAATTTAGACAAAGAAATTATCGCGTTAGAAAAAAAAGTATTTGCTGGCATAGCTTCATCAGTTGCAATGACTAGCATTCCTTATCTTGCTCATCACACTTTAAGTGGCGGAATTGGTATTAGTAATTATCGGACAGGAACAGCATTTGCTGGAGGTGTACAATATAAACCAAATAACGATATTGCATTTCGATTAAACTCATCCATTAATAGTGAAAAAGAAATTATTATTGGCGGTGGATTAGCTTATGGTTGGTAAACAATTTTCTCTTCTATAATCAGATTATTAAAAAATAACTTTATAATTAAAGCAGTAATAATTTAAGTAATATTACTGCTTCTTTATAAAAAAGAATTTCAATTGACAATAAATAAATCATCTAAAGAAAAATTGATAAGTTTAACTTTAGTATTTCTAACATATTTTTTGTAATATACATTATTTTTTATATACTAGGATTATAAGCCAGAGCAAAAAGGAATAAAAAATGAATTATATATTTCAAAAAATGACCGCTAAAGATATAAGTGCAGTAGCACTATTATTACAGGCAAATTCTGAATCTCAACAAGGTGGATTATATGGTGAATATCCTCTAAATAAAGTTGAGGCGATGTATCAAAATAGCACTAACGCCATTGTTGCACTTTACCAGGAAAATATCATTGCTGTTGTTTTTAGCTTTCCTGTTACCTCTTTTTCGATCCCTCCAATTGCTCAAGCTATTAACCAATACTTTCCAGAAATAACACAAAACAATTGGTTTTACGGCCCCGTTTGTATTGATAAATCGCACCGAGGAAAGTCACTATTAAAAAATCTCTACCAACAGATCTGTTCTTTACATGGCGGGCACCCTATCGCATTTGTTAATAGCGAAAATATTCGGTCACTAAAAGCACACCAAAAATTGGGCATGGAGGTCGTTAAAAACTTTGAGTTTAAAGGCACATCATGGTGGATCATTAAAGGACAATGAAAACAAACGAAAGAAAAATGCTTACACTTTCTGTTATCCTATTTACCAGCTAAAAATGGAGGCTTTTAGATATTTTTGCTACCATCATCACAAAACAAATAATATCTATATAAATCAATACAATAAATAAAACAATAAAAAATTAATCTATTCTTAACAATATTCCAACTCCTATTTTAGCTGTCAAATTGCTTACAATTTGACATCATTCTGTGATCTCCCTTTCAATTCTTGATCTTTCGTTAACTTACTTTTTGATCTTATACAAAAGTATAAATAAGATAAAAGACACCAATTCGAAAGTAAACGTAAAATAGGAGGAAGCAATGACTGTTTCCCGCAGAACTTTTATCAAAGGACTCGCAGCCAGCGGTGCGGCAATGTCTGTTTCTACCCCTGTTCTTGCTAATTCAGGGAGCTCTACGCCTAACAAACCAACGCGCCCAGAAAACGCACCTAATTTATTAATTGTTTTTCCTGATGAAATGCGTGCTCACGCTCTGCAGTTTATGGGGGAAGATCCTTCAATTACACCTAATCTTAATAAATTTGCGAAGCAAGCCAAAGTAATGACACAAATGGCATCAAACTATCCTTTGTGTTCTCCTTTTCGCGGCATGTTTATGACAGGACAATATCCTGTACGCAATGGCATTACAGGTAATGCTCATGATTACGGTGGAAAAGTGGGTATTGATTTATCGCCTTATGCAAAATGTTGGTCGGATGTTTTAAAATCTCTCGATTACAGCACAGGCTATATTGGTAAATGGCACCTTGACGCACCTTACGAACCGTTTATTAAAAGTTACAACAATCCAATGGAAGGTCGTTATTGGAATGAATGGGCAGCACCAGATAGACGTCATGGTTTTGATTTTTGGTATTCTTATGGCACTTATGATTTACATTTAAAACCAATGTATTGGGCAAACGATACCCCTCGTGATAAGCCAATTTACATTGATCAATGGGGACCTGAACATGAAGCTGATATGGCAATCAAGTTCCTCAAAAATGAAAATAATCAATTTAGAGATAATTCAAAACCATTTGCATTAGTGGTTTCAATGAACCCTCCTCATTCACCTTATGATCAAGTACCGAAGAAATACCTCGATGCTTATCAAGGTAAGACGTCAAAAGAGCTAAATACACGCCCTAATGTACAGTGGGATACTGAATATCAAGAAGGCTATGGACCTCAATATTTCAAAGAATATATGGCAATGGTCAACGGTGTTGATGAGCAATTTGGTCGCATCGTAGATGAATTAGAAAAACAAGGTCTTGCAGATAATACTCTTGTTGTTTTCTTCTCTGATCATGGCAGTTGCTTAGGGGCAAATGGACAAGCAACAAAAAATAATCCTTATGAAGAATCTATGCGTGTTCCTATGATGTTTCGTTTACCGGGTAAAATTAAACCAGGCACTGACGATGCATTAATGTCAGCACCTGATATTTACCCAACTATCTTAGGGCTACTTGGTTTATCGGAATGGATCCCTGATTCCGTAGAAGGTACTAATCTTGCAGATAGGGTAGTCACAGGCAAAGGCGACACAGCAAATTCTCAGCTTTATCTCTTTATTCCTTATGGTGAACCTTCATTCGGTAAACGAGGTGTCAGAACCAAAACTCATACTTTGGTTATAGATAGACAAGATGGACAACCATTAAAATATACTTTATATGACAATGTGAACGATCCATATCAAATGAAAAATGTTGCCAAAGATAATATGCCTTTAATTGAGAAGTTAATTAAAGAAGAATTAACCCCTTGGTTGGAAAAAACAGGAGATTCTTGGCGCGCCACTGAATTTATTACGGCTACAACTAATAAATTAAATAAAACAATATCAACATGTAAAGAGAAATAATAAAAATATCTGCGCCATAATATTATGGCGCTATATATAAACCCAATTCGCTGATATAAAAACCCTTTTAATAAAACAAAGGGAAAGATGTCCTACACCTAAAAATTGACACAAATAAAAGCGAATAAAGAATTGGATATATACCATGAACAAACTTCGTATTGCTCTTTTTTTACCTCTTCTTGGCTTAGGTTTAACTTCTTTTCATTCTCAAGCAGCTAATGTCAACGCCATGTTTTCGTGGGAAACAGCAGATTACGATACACCAAATAACTATGCTGGTTATCGTGTAGATTTTAATATTAATCCAGATAAGTCTAACTGGTATTTCGATGTTGGTTTTCGTCAACGTGAGCATGATAATAAAAACCGTTATCAGCGTTATGATTTACAGGGTAGCTATCGTTTTAAATTAAATAATGGTTGGATCCAACCTGGTTTAAAAGTACGTCAAGATCTCACTAACTATGATAATGGAAGTCGATTAACTATTGATTTCTATGAATCAAAAACCAATTACCAATTTCCAATCAATAAAAATTGGGTTTTAACGGGTAGCGTTTTATTTGGCTTACAAAAGAAAGAAGATAAACGCAGTAATGGTGTCACAAACACGGATTACTTAGGATGGGAAATTGAACCTGGCCTACGCTATTTTGTCACTCCTAATATTAATACAACCGTTGCTTATTTTGATGGTGGTAAGCAAGCTATTCGACACGAAGAATATGACACAAAAGAAACAAACCACAATCAGCAATTACGTATGTATGTTAACTGGACAACGCCAATAGGATTAATTGTTTCTCCATCAATGCGTAAATCTATTTTTGGAAAAATAGAAGATAGAACAAATAAAGGTGTTTATGTCGAAAAAGATATGACCCGTTATACCCTACAAATGGCTTATCAAATATCACCTCAATGGCGAGTCATGACGGAATATTATAATGAACGAGTTGAAAATAAAAATGATGGTAGTAAATCAACTCAGGATTATTTCAAAGTTTCATTCCGAGCAACATTCTAATAATTAAAATCATATAATTGTTCATGGAGTTATATTGTGAAAAATAAAAAATTGTTATTTTTGAGCGCTGCTATTTTATCAGCTATTTATGGTTCTGCGTGGGCTGCTGATTGTGATCCTAATTTAAATATCTGTGAAACCGTTAATGTTAATAATGGCAATAATGCTCAAATAGATAAAGATGTCACAGTTTCACAAGGTGATGGCGTTGTATTTAATGGTTCATCAACAGAATATAAAGCTCAAGCAATCACAAAAAATATTACCGTAACGGGTGATGGAGCCAGTGCAATCAAAATAAATCAGGGTGCCTCTTTTAGCAGTAATATTAATTTAAATGGTGCTAACGTCACCAGTGAAAATGGTACAGCAATACTTGTTGAAGGCAATTTTCCAAAACGAGGTACTGGTGTTTATATTAGAGACGGCGCCATTATTCGAGGAAAAACAGCGGCTATTGACTTTAGAACACTGAATACAGGTTTTAGAAGTGATGTAAATGGTGAGATCCACGGTGATATTCTAGGAAATGGTCACGTTGACACTAAAATAAACTTTGCTTATCAAGGTGGTGCTCAAAATGCTTTATTTGATGGATACAAAATCACAGGTGTTCCATTAATTGAAAATCATGGCAATTTAACTATCCAAGGAAAAGATAGAACAATTCATTGGGAAGGTAATTTCATGAATAAGGAAAATAGTCAGCTTATTTTCCGCCTTGATGATAATACCAATACTGATGACGCTATTCTCCATGTTGATGGTGATGTCACCTTTAAAAAAGGTAGCCAAGCCAAATTAGATTTTAAAGGAACCAGTGTCGATAATATCATTAACAAAGATATCGTATTAATTTCTTCAAATTCCGCCATTAAAGACGAAGCTGGTATCACCGTTACTGATGCTAATGCCATTGCACCTGATGTTTCTCCTTTATTAGAAAAAACAGATTCATGGTTAGAAACCACACCGCCGAATATTAGTGGTGGCGTTAGTGGCAATCAGTTAGTTGCACGTTATGGTATTAGTTATGAAGGCGGCAATAATTTTATTAGTGCAGCAGAACGTGGCAATGTAAGTGAAAATGGATTAGCTGCAGCAAACTTTGTTATTCCAACCGTATTAAATGAATTTAATAATACGCGTAACCAAATTTCAGATGAAGCACTGAGTTTATTAGTCGCCGCAGGAAATGACGATAATAATATTGCCGCATTATCGAATGATTTAGCCCCTATCGCTGATGGTAGTGATATTCAAGCGGGATTAATCATGGTTGAAGATATGCGCAATAATATTGCTCATCGCTATTTACGCTATGATAACCAATTACCTATTGAAGAAAGAGAAGCTGGCTGGAATAGCTGGGCTAATATGCTGTACGGTTACGGTACACAAAGTAATCAAGGTGGCATTAACGGTTACAACACTTACCGCACAGGTATTCAAATCGGTACTGATTACGAAATTAATCAAGATGCTCTTATCGGCGTTTCTTTGGCTTATAACTACGCCAAAGCTGACGCGAAACAACGTAACGCAAGTAAAGAAATTAACCATTTTGAATTTATGCCTTACACCGGTTGGTATAGTGACACATTATTCCTAAACGGTAATTTAAATATTGGTTATTACACTGTCGATAGCGAGCGAGATATCGGCGGCAATACCGGATGGCAAGGAAATACCAAAGCAAAAGGTGATTATTCTGGTGTGCAATTAGGTTATCAGATTAATGCAGGAACCTATTTTGATTTTGATTTCATCCATATTAAACCAATGCTGACTTACCAATATCAATGGCTAAATATTGATTCGTGGGAAGAAACAGGTTCGGCATTATCAATGCGTACTTATGGTCAACGCTACGCAGTTAATCAATTAGGGGGATCTGTTGCTTTATGGAATAGCTATCAAACCTCTTATGGCAAATTAACACCATCACTTAATCTCCGTTATTTCAAAGATATTGCGGGGGAAAATAATATTAATCAACGCCACAGCCTCACTTATTTTAATACTGGAGGAAGCACTTTTGATATTAAAGGAAATGCCGTTGGCGGTGACATTATTAGTGCAGAATTAGGTGCCAATCTCGATATTACCAACACGCTAAATTTAGGCACAACGATGGGATATCAGCGTTATGACAAATTCAATGAAGGGCGCATTGGTTTTACTGTTAGCCAGCGTTTCTAAGGAGAATAAATATGCCGATATTTCGCTTTACTGCACTTGCCATGACGTTGGGGCTATTATCAGCCCCTTATAATGCAATGGCAGCAACAAACAATCCTGCATTTGATCCTAATAATCTGATGCAGTCTGAAATATATCATTTTGCCCAAAATAATCCGTTAGCTGATTTCACAACAGATAAAAACTCAACACTGACGTTATCTGATAAGCGTAGCATTATGGGAAGCCAATCCCTTTTGTGGAAATGGAAAGGTGGAAGTAGCTTTACTTTGCATAAAAAGCTGATTGTACCGACAGACAAAGAAGCCTCTAAAGCATGGGGACGTGCATCTACACCTGTTTTATCATTTTGGCTTTATAATGAAAAACCCATTGATGGCTATCTCACTGTTGATTTTGGTGAAAAACTCAACACCAACAGCGAAGCGCAAGCGGGCTTTAAAGTAAAACTGAATTTTACGGGTTGGCGCGCAGTGGGTATTTCACTAAATAACGACCTTGAAAACCGTGAAATGACATTAAATCCCATGAATACCTCGTCAGATGGCTCTCAAGATAGCGTCGGTCGTGCTTTGGGTGCAAATGTTGACAGTATACGATTTAAAGCCCCGTCTAATGTGGGGCAAGGCGAAATATATATCGATCGTATTATGTTTTCTATCGATGATGCTCGCTATCAATGGTCTGATTATCAAATAAAAACACGCTTATCAGAGCCAGAAATTCAATTTCACACCGTACAGCCTCAATTACCTGTAACACCTGAAAATTTAGCGGCAATTGACCTTATTCGCCAACGTCTTATTAATGAATTTGTGGGTGGCGAAAAAGAAACAAATCTCGCGTTAGAAGAAAATATCAGCAAGTTAAAAAGTGATTTTGATGCACTTAACATTCACACTTTAGCGGATGGTGGAATACAAGGGCGACATCTGATCACGGATAAACAAACCATTATTTATCAGCCAGAAAACCTTAATTCTCAAGATAAGTCGCTTTTTGATAATTACGTTATTTTAGGTAATTACACGACATTAATGTTTAATATCAGCCGTGCTTATGTTCTTGAAAAAGATCCGACACAAAAAGCCCAGTTAAAACAGATGTACTTATTAATGACAAAGCATTTATTAGATCAAGGCTTTGTTAAAGGGAGTGCATTAGTCACAACTCATCACTGGGGATATAGCTCTCGTTGGTGGTATATATCTACATTATTAATGTCTGATGCCCTAAAAGAAGCCAATCTACAAACTCAAGTTTATGATTCATTACTGTGGTATTCACGAGAGTTTAAAAGTAGTTTTGATATGAAGGTAGGAGCAAACAGTTCAGATTTAGACTATTTCAACACCTTATCTCGTCAGCACTTGGCTTTATTATTGCTAGAGCCTGATGATCAAAAGCGCATTAACTTAGTTAATACTTTCAGTCATTACATTACTGGTGCATTAACTCAAGTACCGCCAGGCGGTAAAGATGGTTTACGTCCTGATGGTACAGCATGGCGACATGAAGGTAACTATCCGGGTTACTCTTTTCCTGCTTTTAAAAATGCCTCTCAGCTTATTTATTTACTGCGTAGTACACCTTTTGCTGTTGGTGAAAGTGGTTGGAATAACCTGAAAAAAGCCATGGTTTCGGCATGGATCTACAGTAATCCTGAAGTAGGATTACCTTTAGCTGGGCGGCACCCGTTTAATTCACCGTCATTAAAATCGGTTGCTCAAGGCTATTACTGGCTTGCAATGTCTGCAAAACCATCACCTGATAAAACGCTCGCTTCTATTTATCTTGCCATTAGTGATAAAACGCAAAGTGAATCGAGCGCTATTTTTGGTGAAAATATTGCACCAGCAGCACTTCCTCAAGGATTCTATGCCTTTAATGGTGGTGCCTTTGGTATTCATCGTTGGCAAGATAAAATGGTGACACTAAAAGCGTATAACACCAATGTTTGGTCATCTGAAATTTATAACAAAGATAACCGCTATGGTCGTTATCAAAGCCATGGTGTAGCCCAGATAGTCAGTAATGGCTCACAGCTTTTACAAGGCTATCAACAAGAAGGTTGGGATTGGAATAGAATGCCAGGAGCAACCACTATTCATCTTCCTCTTAAAGAGTTAGATAGCCCTAAACCTCATACGTTAATGCAACGTGGAGAGCGTGGATTTAGTGGAACATCTGCCCTTGATGGTAAATATGGCATGATGGCATTTGATCTTATTTATCCTGCTAATCTTGAGCGTTTTGATCCTAACTTTACGGCTAAAAAAACTGTATTAGCGGCGGATAACCATTTAATTTTTGTCGGTAGCAATATTAATAGCAGCGATAAAAATAAAAATGTTGAAACAACGTTATTCCAACATGCCATTACACCAACATTAAATACCATCTGGATTAATGGGCAAAAAGTTGACAGTTTCCCTTATCAAACCACGCTAAAACAAGGTGATTGGATCATCGATAGCAACGGTAATGGCTATTTAATTACCCAAGCAGAAAAAGTGAATGTCAGTCGCCAACACCAGACCTCGGCTGAAAATAAAAATCGCCAACCAACAGAAGGGAACTTCAGTTCAGCGTGGATTGATCACAGCGTTCAACCTAAAGATTCCAGCTATGAGTATATGGTCTTTTTAGATGCGACTCCTGAAAAAATGAGAGAAATGGCAGAGAAGTTCCATGAAAATAATGAGTTATATCAGGTTCTTCGTAAAGATAAAGATGTTCATATTATTTACGATAAACTCAGCAATGTGACGGGATATGCCTTTTATCAATCTGCATCAATTGAAGATAAATGGATCAAAAAGGTTGATAAACCCGCGATTGTAATGACTCATCATCAAGGAAATACACTTACTGTCAGTGCCGTTACACCAGATTTAAATATGACACGGCAGAAAGCCGCAACACCTGTCACAATTAATGTCACCGTTAATGGAAAATGGCAGTCTGTGGATAAAGATGGTGAGGTAAAACATCGCGTTTCTGGTGAGAATACCGAACTCACTTTCACCAGTTATTTTGGTATTCCACAAGAAATTAAACTCTCACCTCTCCCTTGATTTAACCTTTAAAGGAACGCATTCGCGTTCCTTTTTTATTTGCAGGAAATCTGATTATGCTAATAAAACATCCTTTAGCCCATGCTATTACACTAAGTTTCTGCTTATCCTTACCCGCACAAGCATTACCTTCTCTTTCTCATGAACCTTTTGGTGATCTTTACCTCTTTGAAGGTGAAATACCAAATACATTAGTCACTTCAAATAGCAATCAATTATCGTTAAGTAAAGAACATGCCAAAGATGGCGTTCAATCACTCAAGTGGCAATATCAACCACAAGCAACATTAACACTTAATAATCAAGTAAATTATCAGGATGATAAAGATACCGCGACACCACTCACGTTTATGATGTGGATTTACAATGAAAAACCACAATCATCGCCTCTCACATTACAATTCAAACAAAATGATCAAGTGGCATTAAGTTTTGATACTCAACTTAATTTCACAGGATGGCGCGGTATTGCAGTTCCCTTTCGTGATATGAAAGGCACTGCAACAGGAAAATTGGATCAATTAGTCATTACGGCACCAAATCAAGCTGGAACTCTCTTTTTCGACCAAATTATTATGAGTGTACCGTTAGACAATCGCTGGGCAGTTCCTGATGATAATGTGCCTTATGTTAATAATGCAGTAAATACCATGGTCAGTAAAAACTGGAGTGCTTTACTGATGTACGATCAGATGTTTAAAGTGCATTATCCAACTCTAAATTTCGATACTGAGTTTCATGATGATCAAGCTGAAATGGCATCAATTTATCAGCGTTTTGAGTATTATCAGGGAATTAACAGCGATAAAAAAATCACCTCAGATATGCTAGATAAAAATTTAACACTCTGGGAAAAATTAGAATTAACACAACACGCTGATGGATCAATAACAGGAAAAGCACTAGATCACCCCAACCGGCAAAACTTTATGAAAGTTGAAGGCGTATTTAGTGAAGAGACGAAAAAAGCATTACTTGATGCCAATATGCTAAGAGATGTAGGTAAAACGCTTCTTCAAACTGCTATTTACTTGCGTAGTAATTCCTTATCAGTAGCCGATAGAAAAAAATTAGAAGATCTTTATTTATTAGGAACTCGTTACGTTCTTGAGCAAGGTTTTACACGAGGTAGTGGTTATCAAATTATTACTCATGTTGGATATCAAACCAGAGAGCTTTTTGATGCATGGTTTATTGGTCGTCATATTCTGGCAAAAAATCATCTTTTAGCGCCAACGCAACAGGCAATGATGTGGTACAACGCCACAGGCCGAATTTTTGAAAAAGACGATGAGATCGTTGATGCAAACGTTGATATTCTCAACACACAATTACAGTGGATGATAAAAAGCTTACTGATGTTGCCAGATTATCAACAACGCCAACAAGCCTTAGCGCAACTGCAAAACTGGCTAAATAAAACCATACTAAGTTCAAAAGGTGTTGCAGGTGGTTTCAAGCCTGATGGTTCTATTTTTCACCACTCGCAGCATTATCCAGCGTATGCGAAAGATGCTTTTGGTGGTTTAGCTCCTAGTGTTTATGCGCTAAGTGATTCCCCTTTCCGTCTTTCATCTTCAGCCCATGAGCGTTTAAAAGATGTGTTATTAAAAATGCGCATCTACACTAAAGAGACACAAATTCCCGTGGTATTAAGTGGCCGCCATCCTACTGGATTACATAAAATAGGGATCGCACCATTTAAATGGATGGCATTAGCCGGTACACCTGATGGCAAACAAAAATTAGATACCACATTGGCTGCGGCCTATGCAAAATTAGATAACAAAGACAGTTTTGAAGGTATTAAAGCTGAAAATGAACCCACTGGCGCATGGGCGATGAACTATGCTTCGATGGCGATACAGCGTAGAGCCTCTATTCAAGCCCCCCAACAAAGCTGGCTTGCTATCGCTCGCGGATTTAGTCGTTATCTTGTTGGTAATGAAAGTTATGAAAATAACAATCGTTATGGGCGCTACTTACAGTATGGTCAATTGGAAATCATACCCGCAAACTTAGCACAATCAGGATTTAGCCATGCAGGATGGGATTGGAACCGATATCCGGGTACCACGACAATTCATCTTCCTTATGATGAACTTGAAGCAAAATTAAACCAATTACCGAGTGCAGGTATTGAAGAAATGTTGCTTTCAACAGAAAGCTATTCTGGTGCAAATACATTAAATAATAACAGTATGTTTGCCATGAAATTACATGGTCACAGCAAATATCAACAACAAAGCTTAAGAGCTAATAAATCCTATTTCTTATTTGATAATAGGGTTATTGCATTAGGATCGGGCATTGAAAATACGGACAAACAACATAAAACAGAAACCACACTGTTCCAATTTGCTGTTCCTAAATTACAATCTGTAATAATTAATGGCAAAGAAGTGAATCAATTAGGTACTCAATTAACTTTAAATAATGCAGATACTTTAATTGATCCTGCGGGTAACTTATATAAGCTCGCTAAAGGTCAAACTGTAGAGTTTAGTTATCAAAAACAACATTCACTCGATGATAGAAATTCAAAATCAACAGAACAACTATTTGCAACAGCCGTGATCTCTCATGGTAACGCACCTAGTGATGCGACTTATGAGTATGCGATAGCGATTGAGTCACAAGATAATAAAGCGCCTGAATACACTGTATTGCAACATAATAATCAATTGCATGCGGTAAAAGATAAAATCACCCAAGAAGAAGGGTATGCTTTTTTTGAAGCGACACAATTAAAATCACCTCAAGCAATATTATTATCGAGTGATGCACCTACTATGGTGATGGCTAAAGCACAAAACCAACAGTTAACATTGAGTATTGTTAATCCTGATTTAAATTTATATCAAGGCATTGAAGCTGACCAAATTGATAATAATGGAAATCAAGTCGAAGTCAGTGTTTATTCTCGTAAATGGCTAACGGCCGACTCTAAACCAATAAGCAGCACAGTTACCGTAAAAGGCGTGTGGAAATTAGCAACATCTCAATCAGGTGTTATTATTAAACATCAGAATGATAATACGCTTATTACTACTACGACAATACAAGCAACACCTATTGTAATTAGTTTAGTTAAGTAAATACTTTAATATTTCAATTAAAACCCTTCGATATAAAAATACCGAGGGGTTTATTATATTAGCGAATCAATTATTTATTTAAAATAACAAAAACAAATCGAATAATTTATTATTGATAATAAATGTGTTGTGCCTACTGATTATTTTTTTATTCTCTGCGCGGGTGCTTGGATCAATCTGGTTCAAGCATTTTATAAAGGCCAGAAAGAGAAAAGCCCCGATTATGTTATTTAACATTAACCGAGGCGGACTCAAACCCAACAATTTGATTCTGCCTCCATTTTTATCGGAGCGCAAGAGGAAATGAAGAAATATTCTTTAATCGGACTAATGATCGTCACGATGATAATATCGAGTAACGTATTATTAGAGAATACACTTTTTGTTTATTCATACCCAATAATGGATATTTAATGATTCAGGTTAATATATCTTTTATTTTATATTAATCTTGTGGGGGAGCGTTCCCCCACAATTTCCTTTTCCATTATTGTGTGTTCATCTAAGCACCCTAATTTACAATAAGAGGTAACAGATTGCTGTTACCTCTTATTTTATTAATTACACCCGTTAACGAATCAATTATTTATTTAAAATAACAAAAACAAATCGAATAATTTATTATTGATAATAAATGTGTTGTCTCAAATAAATATCTTGCTATTCTCTGCGCGGGTGCTTGGATCAATCTGGTTCAAGCATTTTGCAAGCACCAGAAAGAGAAAAGCCCCGATTATGTTATTTAACATTAACCGAGGCGGACTCAAAAACACACAATTTGATTCTGCCTCCATTTTTATCGGAGTGCAAGAGGAAATGAAGAAATATTCTTTAATCGGGCTAATGATCGTCACGATGATAATACCCAGTAACGTATTATTGGAGAGTACACTTTTTGTTTATTCATACCCAATAATGGATATTTAATGATTCAGGTTAATATATCTTTTAGTTTATATTAATCTTGTGGGGGAGCATTCCCCCACAGTTTCCTTTTTCAATTATTGTGTTTTACTCTAAGCACCCTAATTTACAATAAGAGGTAACAAATTACTGTTACCTCTTATTTTATTAGTTACACCCGTTAGCAAATCAATTATTTATTTAAAATAACAAAAATAAATCGAATGATTTATTATTGATAATAAATGTGTTGTCTCAAATAAATATTTTGCTATTCTTTGCGCGGGTGCTTGGATCAATCTGGTTCAAGCATTTTGCAAGTACCAGAAAGAGAAAAGCCCCGGAAAATATATTTCATATTAACCGAGGCGGACTCAAACCCGAGAACTTGATTCTGCCTCCTTATAGAGGAACTGTCAAGAAAATGAACAAATATTCTCTTATTAGTATGATTGTTATTAGTGTAAATATCACTGTATTATTGATAACTTTATTCTATAACAATCCAATTGAGAATTTCACGATTAATAGTGAATATATAAATGTTCAGGTTAAGTTTATTAATAATAAACACTAACCTTGTGGGGGAGAAATCCCCCGCAGTTTTCGAATTAAGTTATTACGGTTTAATCTAAGCACCCTAATTTATAGTAAGAGGTAACAGATTACTGTTACCTCTTATTTTATTAAATTAAATATAAAAAAAAGCCGACCCCTATTTTTGGTCGGCATCCTAATAAGGAAAATATTACACGGAAGGCATAATAGAGCGTGTAAAAAAACGAAGCGTCAATATCAAGGGTCTAGCTATTTCACGAAAGTTTTAACACTTCACTCCCTGCTAATAAATAAGCACCAGCACCATAATCCATATTATGTTCAAACTTCACTTCACGAGGGTTAAATGCCGGAAGTTGAACCCAGCCTATCATGCCATTGTCATGAATACAGGTTTGTAATGCCGCCCATGCTCTATTTAATGCAGGAAAATAGACTTCTTTCTCTAATACTCCCTGATTAATTCCCCATGCTAGCCCATAACAAAATAGCGCTGTTGCTGAACTTTCAGGCGCAGGGAAATTATCAGGATCTAATAAACTGGTTCGCCAAAAACCATCTTCATGTTGATAATCTAGAATGGATGTCGCTAATTCTTTAAACAGTACAATATAGCGTTCACGACCATGATAATCATCAGGCATATATTGAAGAATACGAGGAACTGAAGCTAAAACCCAGCCAATACCACGGCTCCAAAATACTTTTTCACCGTTAGCTTCACGCATTTCATTTCCGTGACCATCAGGGATATAGCGATGATCACGGAAAATAAGCCCTGTTTCAGGATCACGTAAATGCTCAATCGCATCCCAATAAGCTGTGTGCATATAATCTAAATAACGTCGCTCACCCGTTATTTCTGATAATGCAGCAAACCCTGGAGGAGCCATAAAGAGCGCATCGCACCACCACCAATCTTCACGACCCGGCTTAGGATCATTAAGCATAATGTCGAATGCTTTAATGGTTGGCTCAATCACTTCAAGTTGCTCAAACAGCGGACTTATGGCGAGATAAGCTTGAGCACAGACATGATCATCCGCAAAACGTGCATTTGGTCCTGTTCGAAATCCTGTATGCAACGTGTAATTTAACACACCATTAAGATACTCTTCGTCTTGCGTTGCCTGCCATGCAGCACTTACGCAACTCCATAAAACACCGCGTTCCCAATCCGTATCCTTTATAAAACGAGTTTTACCACTACGGCGGCGAACACTGCGAACTTGATTAGCCGATTGGTAACGATACACTCGCTTCATATTTTGCAATACGATACCTTTTTGCAAAGCCTCTGTATTAGCGTGTTCCATCCTATTTCTCCATGAATTTAACGAGCTAACCAACCACCATCAACCGCAATTGTGTATCCATTAACATAATCACTGGCTTTAGAAGCTAAGAAAATAGCAGGTCCTGCAACGTCTTCTGGGGTTCCCCAACGTCCTGCAGGAATACGTTCTAAAATAGCTGCATTACGTGCATCATCAGCACGTAATGCAGCCGTATTATCTGTTGCCATATAGCCCGGAGCAATCGCATTAACGTTGATGTTGTATTGAGATAACTCGGTCGCTAATGCACGAGTTAATCCCATCACCGCAGATTTACTTGCTGTGTAAGAAGGTACACGAATACCACCTTGATAAGAGAGCATAGAGGCAATGTTAATTATCTTGCCACCCTCTCCTTGTTTCACAAATTGGCGGGCAACTTTTTGTGATAAGAAAAACAGTGTTTTCTGGTTAATATCAATAACATCATCCCAATCTTTTTCACTAAACTCCAAAAGATCTTCTCGACGAATAATGCCTGCATTATTGACCAGAATATCAAGACGGCCCATAACTGAAACCGCTTCATCTACCACAGCTTGTAATCCATCTTGTTTCATTAAATTTTGTGTAATGTAATGAAAACGACGACCCAATGCTTCGACTTGCTGACGCGTTTCGGGTGCATCTTGAATACCGACACCCACAATATCAGCCCCAGCTTGCGCTAAACCAACGGCCATACCTTGCCCTAGCCCTGTATTACAACCTGTGACAATGGCAACCTTGCCACTTAAATCAAATAAATTCATATCAGTAACCTCTCAGATGTGGCCTTATAGCCACACCTTTTTTATCTGTAGGGTAAGAAAAAATGTGACTATTCGTAGTTATTTCAGTGGTAGTTATTTCAGATCTTTCATTGCAACGTGATCCATATCGTGGAATACCTGATTTTCACCGACCATTCCCCAAATAAAGGTATAGGACGCAGACCCCACACCTGAATGGATTGACCAACTAGGGCTTATCACCGCTTGTTCATTACGAACCACTAAATGACGGGTTTCGGTTGGCTCTCCCATATAATGGAAAACGACATTGTCATCTTTCATATCAAAATAGAGATACACTTCCATACGGCGTTCATGGGTATGACATGGCATGGTGTTCCATAAACTACCAGGCTCAAGAACGGTCATGCCCATTGATAATTGACACGTTGGTAACACTGAAGGGTGTAAGAATTTATAGATAGTACGAACGTTACAGTTTTCTACATTACCAATTTTTTCTGGCGAAGCTTGTTGTTGCGTAATTTTACGCGTTGGATAAGTATGATGAGCAGGTGCGCAGTTCATATAAAAACGCGCTGGCGTTTCTACAGAATCACTGGTGAATTCAACAGATTTTGCGCCCATTCCGATATAAATGGCTTCACGAGGGCCAATCTCAAACACTTCTCCATCAACAATCACTTTACCTGCGCCACCAATATTAATGGCACCTAATTCACGTCTTTCCAAAAAGAAATCAACGCCTAATGCTTTACCTGCCATTAATGCTAAAGGTTGTGTTGTAGGAACAATACCGCCAACAATAATACGATCTATATGGCTATAAGTGAGATTCATTTCCCCTTCACAGAATAGGTTCTCAATCAGGAACTCCTTACGAAGCCCTTCTGTATCAAGCCTTTTAGCGTGTTCACTATGAATTGGCTGACGAATTTCCATTATAAATACCTCATTTTTACTGATGGGAGCATAAGCCAAAAGGCTATGCATTTTCCCCGGATACAGAGTAAATATGATTTCCTCTGATGAATGTATCGGTGAGATGAAAACACTCATCCACCACAGCAAAGCTGGCTTGTCGACCCGCTTTGATATAACCCAATTGATCGCTGATACCGAGATATTCGGCAGGAATTGCACTCGCCATTTGTACCGCTTCCCATTCGGGCACATGCGCTAGTTGCACCATATTTCGCAATGCACTATCTAGGCTACAAGTGCTTCCCGCCAAAGAGCCATCTGCGGTTTTTGCCTGACCTTGAGTCACACTGACCGTTTGTGCGCCCAGTGTGTAATCACCATCAGGTAAACCACCCGCACGCATACAATCAGTAATTAAGGCAAGCTGCTGATATCCTTTCATGCGATACGCCAATTGCATCATGACAGGATGAACATGAATGCCATCAGCAATAAGTTCAGCTAAAACATTGTGATACAACACTGCACCACAACATCCAGGCTCACGATGGTGAAGCCCTGTCATACCGTTATATAAATGCACGCCACAATCAGCACCATGCAAAAATGCATCTGAAGTTTGCTCATAAGTTGCCGCGGTATGCGCCACACTTGGCTTAATACCTCGCTTGACCAACCAATCAATCGCCTCCATAGAGCCTTGTGCTTCAGGTGCAACAGCGACACGCAATAGCGTATCTCCCGCACTTTCGAGTAATGTTTCTAGCTCTGAAATTGTCGGCGCTTTGAGATATTTAACAGGGTGAGAGCCTCGATGACGCTCTGTAAAATAAGGTCCTTCTAAAAAGCTCCCAAGTAACAATGCGCCCGAAGTTTGTGGCGTTGATAAGAACTCACGCACTTGTGATAACGCGTCACGAATATCCTCCATAGGCGCGGTAACGGTTGTACCCACCCATGCAACGACGCCCGTTTTAACAAGCGCATCCGCAATGGTTTGTAACCCTTGTTGAGTGGCATCCATTACATCCGCCCCTTCACGGCCATGAATATGAATATCCACAAAACCAGGTAATAACGATTTCCCTTTTAGGCGAATAATAGGGCAATCTGTCGGTGCCTCTGTGGTGATTGATTCAATATTTTCACCCTTAACACGGACATAACAGAGATAGCGAATACCTTCTGGCGTAAAGGTTCTATCGGCTAAAATGGCATATTGCTGACTCATAAGCCGTCTTCTTCATCAGCATCATTACTGTCTATTTGAGCCAATTGCTCGCGAATATCTTGAATACTGTCTTGACCAATTTCTCGTAGCGTTTGCACTAGTTCTGAGGTTGAACATCCTTCTCGTTCAAAAGCTGCATTCACAATCATGGGTAAATTGACCCCAGCTAACACTTCAACTGCGGGATTTTGCATCATAATTGCCATGGCACGATTACAAGGGGTTCCACCGGGTAAATCGGTTAAAAAGAGATATTGCTGGCATGACATTGAGTCGATCGCTTCACGCATTTTTTCTTCAAGCTCATCAGGAGAGATTGACTCAACAAAATCGATAAACGCGATATCTTCTTGTTCGCCTGCAATAGCCTTTACAGCAGAAGCCATGCCTGAGGCAAAATTAAGATGTCCTGAAACAATAAGACCTATCATGAGTGACTCCTTGCGGGCAGCAGAAGGCTCTCCTGCCCGTTTATAGCAAGTTAATAATGTATTTCGACTGACAATAACGGCGGTGAAAAAGGCTCTCAGTTATAAGAATCCTAATACGTGACCGATAACGCCAAAGGCTAAAGTTGAGAAAATCAATACCGGAGGTTTACCCCAAAAACCGGTGCTTTTAACCATTTTGTACATCAGGAAAACTAAGCACAGAGGCAGTAAATTCGGCATAATTTTGTCAAAGAGCGCGGTTTGTAATTCAACCACCTTCCCTCCCAGCTCTAGCGAGGCGGTGGTTTGCACCTTGATAAAGGTCGCGGAGAGCGCACCAATGACAAAGATCCCCATAATATTGGCGGCTTTAGCCAGTTTTTCAGTGGCATCACTCATATTGACCATCGCCGCCGTACCTGCGCGATAGCCCATGAACATCAGCCCGAAATACACTAAAAAGTGCACAATTTGGTATAAAAAGAAGAAAACAAAAGGCCCTGCAATTGATCCTTCCATTGCAATGGAAGCACCTAATGCTAATGTCAGTGGCATTAAGGTCATATGGTCAATAGCGTCACCAATGCCCCCAGTCGGCCCCATGCCTGCAACTTTCATCACGTTAACAGTAGAAGGTTTCTCTTTGTTTTCTTCCATTGCAACGGCTGTTCCTAATAGGAAGGTAAACAGCTTTGGACTTGCATTAAAAAACTGTAGATGGTTTTTTAATGATGTTGCATAGTCACGTTTGTTATTTCCGTGAATTTTTTTCAATGCTGGAATAATTGAGAACGCAAACCCACCACCTTGCATACGTTCAAAGTTGAAGTTACCTTCCATAAACAAGCCACGGAACGCACACTTCCAGAGATCGCCCTTAGTGATAACTTTTCTGACAGTGGTATCTTGGTATTCATCAATGCCATCAATCAAAGAACCCGTTTCTGGTTTATCCTGCGTTTTCAATGCGGTGCTGTTATCAGATACCATCTTCGAAATCCTCATTCTGCTGACTTGAATTTTTGTTATTACCACTAAAGAAGAAGTAAAGTGCTGCGGCTGACGCGCCTAAAATAGCGACCGCCATAATTGGAAGTTTCAGATAAGTCGTCATCACGAAGCCAATAAAGAACACACCTGCCACTTCTTTTGACCACATGATTTTTAGCAACATGGCGAAACCAATTGCAGGAACCATTTTCGCGCCAATACCTAAGCCTTCTAGCAAGACTTTTGGTGTATTTTCATCAATCCATTGAGCAGCATGTTCACCGAAATAAACCGTAACAAAAGCAACCAAAGCATAGAGTAATGAACGCACCGTAATCGTGATGATCAGTAGCCGTGAAATACCCGCTGCATCGGCTCTTTCTGCATATCTATCAGCTTTTCCCATGGTGAAAGCGGTTACAGCAAAAAAACCAATCACGAGCATTTGCATTAACACAGCAATAGGCATCCCAATTCCCATCGCAACTTCTGGTGATTGTTTTGTCATTACCGCAAAAGCAACCGCAGCGATTGTCCCTAATGTCACATCAGGTGGCTGAGCACCCGCATTGGGAACTAGTCCTAACCATGCGAGTTCTAACGTTGCACCCGCAATCAATCCAACCTGCATATCCCCCATAATCAGACCCACAACAGGCCCTGTGATTAATGGTCTGTGAATATTTAATGCAACGTCATACTTATCTATACCGCAAAAGAAGGCCCATAAAGCCACTAAAGAAGCTTCAAAAATCATAAATAATCCTCAAACCTGCTAATGCAGGTTTTTTGCTCAGGAAATTATCAGGCTGATGCGAGTGCTAACACATCAACAGGTGTCTGATCGGGAGTGTTTTGAATTGTGCAAGTCACACCATTTGCAACGAGCCTTTTAAACGCATCAATGTCTGTTTCATTGACTGACACGGTTTTCGCAATTTGGCGTTTCCCTTCATGAAAATGCATATTGCCAACATTACAATGAGTAATAGGCACGCCCCCTTCCACTAAACGGGCAACATCTGTCGGGTTATTACACAAAACAAAAATTTTCTGACGAGGTGATGCTTTACTAATAACATCAATGGTTTTTTGAATAGAGAAGAAGCGAACAGCATATTCACCACCAGCTGATGCCTTCATTCCAGCTTGCATAAATGCGGCATTGGGGCCTTCTGCTGCGTCATCATTAGCCACTAAAATCAGGTTTGCTTCCGTATGTTTACCCCATGTAATGCGGATTTGACCATGGAGTAAACGTTCATCAATGCGGGTCCAGACAATATTCGGTGTGTTCATGATTAGCTCTCTTATTATATTTTATTAATTTAAAGCAGACTGTGTGTCTTCTGTTTTAAGTGAGAACGGATAAATTGTGACGCCTTGTACAACACGATTGATTTCTCCTGTCGGAGACGGGTTATCAGGCGTATTCCCTAGTGCAATGGAACTGTGAAATGCGAATGATTGCGCCAACATCAAGTATGGGAACAATAGCGCCACATCTGAACAGTTCTCTAGCGCAGGAATATAAACAAAACTCTCTTTTGAGAAAGTATTATCATTTCGTGCGGTGATCGCGATCACCTTACCTGATGCATTATCGTGAATAACCTCTCGTAATAAGTCAGTCTCATATTGACGAGTGTAAGGATCATTAGAGAAAAACATCACCACTAAAGTTTCTTTATTTACGATAGACTTAGGGCCATGTCGAAAGCCTAATGGAGTATCAAAACTAGCAACCACTTTACCTGCAGTTAGCTCTAACATTTTTAAAGCAGCTTCTTGTGCTAATCCTTGTAATCCGCCACTTCCTAAGTAAATAACTCGTTTAAATTTACCAGCGTATTTTTCGCGGATAATTTGATTCGCTTTATCAAACTGCGCTTTATAATCACTAAAAAATGGCGCGATTGAGTCACTAAAAACGTTATCACCTAAAAAGATGGTCACAGCCGCCATCATCATGGATGAAAAGCTAGAGGTCATCGCTAAAGAGCGGTCGTTTGATTCTTCTGGCATCAATAATGCCAATGCACTGCGGTTGTTTTGACAATACTCATAAAGTTTGCCATTTGGATTACACGTCAGTACTAAGTGATAACATTGTGATAGGCATTCAGTCGCAACATCTAACGCCGCCACACTTTCAGGGCTATTACCTGAACGTGCAAAAGAGATTAGTAATGTTGGAATGTCTTCCGCTAAATATTCTTGTGGATCAGCCACTAAATCAGTGGTTGCAATTGCATCTACTCGACGTTTTGTATGACCACTTAAAATGGGTGCTAACGCTTTTCCAGCAAAAGCAGACGTACCCGCACCAGTTAAGATAATTCGCGCATAAGGCAGTGAGAGCGCTTTATCTAAAAAGGCTTGGATCTCAGTACGATTTTCTTTCACTGATAGCCATGTTTTTTTCCAACATTCTGGTTGTTGCTCAATTTCTTTCGCAGTCCAAAATGCATTCAGTTGCTCTAATTGAGCGGTCTGATAACTTAAATATTCCATGGTTTCCCTCAATTAATGGACATAGCACGCATCGGCATAAACCGATAACACATCACGTATTTTCGCAATAACAAAAGATTCAGGTGATCCGTCAATCATGCCTTCTCTAAATTGGGTAAATTGATAAGGCAGATATTGGCTCAATAACGGCAATGGAATAGGTTTAACGGATAAGTTATCCATCAGTGTGTCGATGGCGGCATTAATTTCAGCATCAGGCCAGTAATAACGAATGCGATCACTAAAACTATAGACTCGAGCAAAGGCTTGTTGACGCTCGTCTCCGTGATAGTATTTTTGCCAAAATCCTGGCTCACGGCACATCAGTTGTTCCATTTTTTCACGCAATTTAGAGCACTGATCTTGAGGGAATAATGTTTCTTCAATCGAGCAGAGTGCGTATAAACCTTCACGCATAGCAAAGGTTAAGGCAGGCCCAACTTTTAAAATGGCAAAATGGTCATGAACTAATTGTTTATAAGCCTCTTTGGTTTGATAGTCCGTAGAGTGTGCTTCAAAAACAATGTGAGAATAATCGTTCACCACTTGGCTTAATGCCTGTGCTTTTTCAGGCTGATAATCAATGATGCCAGTGTGATCAAACTCAACACCAGGTTGAACCACTAAACCAATCACGCGCTCCCAACAGTCAGAAACGCCCGCCTTTTGAAAAGCTTGGCGGTGACACTCTAATGTTTTACGCGCTGCGTCTGGTGAAGTTACTTCAACGGTATCAAGTTCTTCGGCAGCACCACCCGGAACGGGCACTTCTGTACCAACAACATAAACAATGTCACTAGAACCAAATGTTTCTTTTGCGGTATTTTCTGCAATCACCGCAAGACGTGCTGCGCGAGAGGCCACAATTTCGTCTGTTAACGGGATAGGATCATCAGCACAAGACATACTGCAATCAAGATGGATTTTTTTGAAACCTGCGGCAACATAATGTGCAATCAACACGTCTGCATTTGCCATCGCTTCTTTGGCATTAAGATGTTGCCAACGATTAGGCCCTAAATGATCACCACCAAGAATAAGTTTCTCGATAGGAAAACCTACTTTTTCAGCCTGTTCAATGACGTATTGGTAAAAATCAGCGGGGGTCATTCCCGTATAACCACCAAACTGATCAACCTGATTAGAGGTGGCTTCAATTAGCAGAAAGGAATCATTATCCAGCGCTTGTAATAGAGCTGCTTCTATTACTAAAGGATGGGCAGAACAAACAGAATAAATACCATTCTGTTTGCCTGATTTATGTTGCTGAACAATCTTTTCTAAAGGATGCATTAAATACTAACTCCATAATCAACACCGGCGGTGTTGCTAATGGAGTTAGCAAATTACGATGCCTTATCGTCGACGATAATCACTTCGATTTTGTGCTCTTTCAGCTCCTGAATATACTCTTCAGGGATACCTGAGTCGGTCACTAATATATCAATATCACCAAACTCTCTGATCATATGACAGCTGCGTTTACTGAATTTCGTAGAATCTGCAACCGCAATAATCGTTTCTGAGATATCACACATTAAACGGTTAAGACTGGCTTCCTGTTCATTGTGTGTGGTGATACCAACACGTAAATCGAATCCGTCAACACCTAGAAATACCTTATCAAATCGATAATTTCTAAGGCTATTTTCAGCTTGTGAGCCTGAAAAAGACAACGCACTTTTTCGCAATACACCACCGGTCATTAATACTTCCACACCTGAGGTATTTGCTAACTCCATTGCGACATCCAGACCGTTAGTCATGACCACTACATTTTCGCGCGACTTTAAATGTGTCGCGATTTCGCGAGTAGTTGTCCCCGAGTCAAGAATGACGGTGTCTCCATCCTTTATCAGCGTTGCGGCAGCTTTCCCGATTAATGTTTTAATGCCCGCGTTTTGCCCACGTTTTTCGTGGATACTCAATTCGGCAATAAATCCCGTATTAGGAATTGCTGCACCATGAGAGCGAACGATATAACCATTTTTCTCAAGAAAACTTAGATCGCTGCGGATAGTGACACTTGAGACTTTAAATAATTCAGCGAGATCTTCGACTCTGGCTTTACCTTGTTGGTTTACCATATCGAGGATTTCCATACGCCTCTCAACTGCCGCTTTCACTTTCGTCTCCTTACGAAACCAAAAGACTTTCTTTCGATTGGTTTCGAATGTAGTTTACTACGCCAATTTTTACCGACAATGCAAAAAAACAAAACTTTTGATCTCTTTCACAAAGTTTCGAATCATCATCGATTACTTACGATTATTTTCGTGTAGCTTCAATAATAGCCTTGAGACCGCCAGTTTCCAATAAATAAAATGATATAACGCAATGCTATACTTATGATCACACCATATATAGCTAGATAAAACACAATAATATAGATTTAATATCACACAAACACACAATAAACAGCTTTAAACTCCATGTCATGCATTTCTTTTCGAAAAACAAATCAAAATAAATAGCTCAAATAGTCAATAAAACATGAAATAGTATCGAATCGAAAGTATTTTAATCGAAAATTTAAGTTCTCATCTTTCGAAATTAACTTTCATTTACTTTCGATATTTCGTATTTGTGATTTTAATCTCTTTTGTTTTGATAAATTTTACGTAATGTAACAGGATAAAAAAGAAACTCAGGAAATGACGAATGGCATTAAATCAACCTGCTTATTTTCATATGATGGCAAAACCCACAAGCTACCACTGTAATATTAAGTGTGAATACTGCTTTTATCTGGAAAAAGAAAATATTTTTCAAGATGAAGAAAAAGAGACAGGTCATACCGTCATGCCTGATGGTGTCCTTCGTCGTTATATTAAAGACTATATACAGTCACACAGTGGCGACCAGGTTGATTTTTCTTGGCAAGGAGGAGAACCAACACTTGCTGGATTAGCCTTCTTTGAGCAAGTCGTTAAATACCAAAAGCAATTTGCTAACGGCAAGACAATTACAAATAGCGTACAAACCAATGCAATCGCCATTAATCGCCAATGGGCACAATTTTTTGCGGATAACCATTTTCTATTAGGCGTTTCCATCGATGGTATTGAAGCAGTTCACGATAAATATCGTATTTCAGTCAATGGTAGCCCTACTTTTGAACGAGTAAAACGTGCAATTAAGCTACTAAACGAATATGGCGTCGAATTTAATACACTCACAGTAGTTAACGACCAAAATTGGAATAAAGGAAAAGAAACCTACCAAGCCTTAAAAGAATTAGGTTCAACATTCTTTCAATTTATTCCCATTGTCGAAGTCGATAGACGCTTTCCTCATACTCATGGCGGACATTATGCCCCTGGCCCCAATGCACAACTGGCCCCATTTTCTGTTCCAGCCGAAGGCTACGGACAATTTATGACAGAAGTGTTTAATGAATGGATACGCCAAGGCGATATTGGAAAAATATATATTCGTTTATTTGATAGCTTATTAGGCACATGGATGGGATATCCTGCATCAACATGTATTCAATCGAAAACCTGTGGTCAGGCGTTAATCATTGAGGCAAATGGTGATGTTTATTCTTGTGATCACTATGTTTATCCCGCCAATAATTTAGGCAATATCCATCAAAATAGCCTTGCTCGCTTAGCAACATCAAAACAGCAACAGCGCTTTGGTCAAAATAAATACGATAAACAAACCAGCCTTTGTAAACAGTGTGAAGTGCAAAGCTTATGTTATGGCGGTTGCCCTAAACATCGCATTATTGCTATTGAAGGTGAAAAACATCGTCATAACTACCTATGCCGTTCCTATAAACAAATATTTCATCATACAGCGATAGGTATGCAGTTAATGCAGCAATCTATTTCACGAGGAGGTCTCGCCAGCGATGCACTTCCCGCAATGAAAAAAAACTACATAAAGTAGCCCTATTTTTATTTTATCTTGTTTATTCTGGAGACAATTCGTGACCTTACCTTCTGTCAGAAAAAGCTTACTCGCTGGGCTCATTGCTACATCGTGTTTAAGTGCCCCAATATCTGCCAATGCAGGTGGAACACCTGAAAAACCGAATGTGCTGTTGATCGTGATGGATGATTTAGGCACCGGACAGCTTGACTTTGTGCTAGATACCTTAGATGTGGATGCGTTAGCACAAAGACCGACACCTCCTCGTTATGAAGGAGATATCAACAAAATGGTAGAAGCTGCACGCATTGCCATGCCCAATGTCAGCGATATGGCGGTAAATGGCGCAAAAATGACTAATGCATTTGTTGCACACCCTGTTTGTGGTCCTTCTCGAGCAGGTATCTTTACTGGGCGCTCTCCTGCAAGCTTTGGTACTTACAGTAATGACGATGCTATTTTAGGTATTCCAAAAGATATCAAACTATTGCCTTCACTTTTCCAAGAAAATGGCTATGCCACCGCCAGTATTGGTAAATGGCATAACGCAAAAGTTATTCGCAAACCGAAAATTAATGAAAGCAAGCAAACTCGTGATTATCACGACAATATGATCTCAACGCCAGAAGCGGGTTATGCCCCTCATGAACGAGGTTTCGATTATGACTTTAGCTATTACGCATCAGGAGTAGCTTTATGGAATTCACCTGCATTTTGGCGTAATGGTGTCAATGTTCCTGCTCCGGGTTACACCACTCATCTTTTAACGGATGAAACCCTAAAATTTATTGATGAACATAAAGATAAACCTTTCTTTATCAATCTTTCATATAGCGTTCCCCATATTCCATTAGAACAAGCTTCTCCTGCTAAATATATGGAGAAATTTGATACAGGAAATGTTGAGGCAGATAAATACTTTGCTGCATTAAATGCAGCCGATGAAGGTATTGGTCAAATTATTGCGAAATTAAAAGAAAATGGTGAGTTAGAAAATACACTGATCTTTTTCTTATCGGATAATGGTGCTGTTAATGAGTCACCAATGCCAATGAATGCGATGGATAGAGGCTTTAAAGGGCAAATGTTTAATGGTGGCGTTAGAGTACCTTTTATTGCTTATCAACCTGGCACTATTCCAGCTGGAACAAAAAGTGATGAGATGATCTCCGCACTTGATATTTTACCGACGGCACTACAAACAGCAGGTATTGCGATCCCTGACAATCTAAATGTTGAAGGGAAAAATATCATGCCTTTACTTAAAGGTGAAACAACAAAGTCCCCGCATAACTATCTTTATTGGACCGGCCCTGGTACTAAACATTATAGTGAAGAAAACCAAGAGTTTTGGCACGGATATCACCAATGGATAACCTATCAACGTAAAACACCGCCTACAAATCCTAATTTAGAAAAACTCTCTAAAGGTGCTTGGGCTGTACGTGATGGTGAATGGGCGCTCTATTTTTATGATGATGGAAAAAATCAGCCTCAACTTTTTAACGATAAAAAAGATCCTGCTGAATCAATCGATCTTGCTAAACAAAATCCACAAAAAGTGGCAGAGCTAAAAAATGCGTATTACCAGTGGATCAAAGATAAGCCAAAGCCCGTTCTTTGGGGACAAGATCACTATCAAATACTAGTGGATTCTGCAAAACCTTAATATTCAACTTCCGTTCTGTTTCGCAAGGATGCGTCTTTTTTTCTGAGATACGAAAATGGCTATTGAAATTGCATCTTCAGCACGTCCCAAACTCCCTTATGAGCACCCAAACGTAGAAATCTACCAACGCTTATTTAAGGAAAATATCATTCGACGATTAGTCAGAAAATCAGCTTATCGTCGCTATGATAAAACGATCACTGACTTTTTTAATGATGAAAGTCAGTCGCTTTTCTCTTTATGTGAAATGCTGACACAGTATGTCACACAGGCTTTTCATCATTACCAAGTATGGGGTTACTCTCATGCTTATTATCCCGGAAGTCCAGGGCAACAAACGGCAAGAACGGATGCTCTTGAAGGTGTTAGCAGGGTACTTCCTCTACTTGCAACATGGATAGTTAGCAGCAAGAAAAGTACATTGATGGGATTAAATCATCAAGCTTTCAACTTACCTTTAATGATCAAACAAAGCTTTATTCATGGCACTGATCCACTTCATAAAGGATATTGGGGGAAACTTGAAGATTACGATCAACGAATTTGTGAAGCATCTGATTTAGCGCTCACTCTTTGGATAAGCCGTGAATGGGTGTGGGATACATTAACACCCGCAACACAACAACAAATTATTACTTGGTTTGAGCAAGTTAATCACTGTGAAATTGTTGATAATAACTGGCATTTCTTCCCTCTTACCGTCCAATTTGTCATTAAAGCACTCACAGGGAAAGACACGATTGCCCATTGGCGATATGAACGATTAAAAGAGTTTTATGTTGGTGACGGATGGTTTCGTGATGGAGCAAAAGGTAATTATGATTACTACAATGCGTGGGGCTTTTACTATTCATTGTATTGGTTAACGCAAATTGATCCTCAATTTGATACAACATTTATTACTCAATCACTTAATACCTTTAATCAGCATTACCTTTATTTTATGACTCCCAAAGGTATTCCTTTCTTTGGTCGAAGTGCCTGCTATCGCCTTGCGGTTTCTGCTCCATTATTAGCGGGTGTCGATTTACATTGTCCTTCAGTAAAAGTAGGCGAGGCAAAACGCGCCTTTGAAAGCAGTTTACGTTATTTTATTTCTCAAGGGGCATTAAAAAATGGCGCCCCGACTCAAGGCTTATTTACTCACGATCCTCGTTTAGTTGATAACTACAGTGGACCTGCCAGTAGTTTTTGGTCATTACGTGCCGTGATTATTGCGCTTTATTGTGCTGATCGTATCAATTTATGGCAAACACCTTCACTTCCATTACCTATCGAAAAAGATAACTTTCGTTTCGAAATTCCTGCTATTCAAGCTTTAGTGACTGGAGTGAAAGCAACACAAGAGGTAAACGTCATTTTTTGCGAAGATTATACAACTCAGCAAACACCATTAACCCGCCGTTTAGAAAAACAAACCTTAGCACAAAAAGTCGCTGAAACCGTGATAGGACAGTCAAGACGACCGAAAAATAATTTATTACGCAAAGGGATCACCAGTTATAGCTCTAAAATGGCACATTTTTTCTAATCACCTTTCATTTGCTTTCAGTGCGAAAGCAATAAAAATGTGATTTAGATCTTTTACCTTTCTATTTCTTTCGTTTATTATGATTCGTAATTAAACGAAAGATGAGAGGCAAACATGTATCTGGTTTCTACTCGTAATATGCTCAATAAAGCACAGCGTGAAAATTATGCTGTGCCTGCTTTTAATATTCATAACTTGGAAACCATTCAAGTTGTGATGGAAACAGCCGCTGAGATGGCATCACCTGTTATCTTAGCGGGTACACCAAGCACGTTTGCTTATGCAGGTAGTGATTATTTGATCTCTATTTGCCAGCAGGCCGCAGAACAATATCGTATCCCTGTTGCCCTACATTTAGATCACCATGAAGATATTCCTGATATTTGTCATAAAGTCATTTCTGGTGTGCGATCTGCCATGATTGATGCCTCTCATTTTCATTTTGAAGAAAACATTCGTATCGTTAAAGAAGTGGTTAATTTCTGCCATCATTGGGATTGTACCGTTGAAGCTGAATTAGGTCGTTTAGGTGGGCAAGAAGACGACTTAGTCGTTGATGCTAAAGATGCGCTTTTCACCGATCCTGATTCAGCAGTACAATTTATCAAAGCAACGGGTATTGATTCATTAGCGGTTGCAATTGGTACCGCGCATGGCATGTACAAACATGAACCTCATCTCGATTTTGATCGTTTAGCCATTATTCGCCAAAAGACTGACATTCCTTTAGTTCTTCATGGTGCATCAGGTATTCCTGATGCCGATGTACGCCGTTGTATTGATTTAGGTATTTGCAAAGTTAACGTTGCAACCGAACTGAAAATTGCTTTCTCTGACGCTATCAAGCAATACTTTTTAGATAACCCTGATGCAAGTGATCCTCGTCATTACCTTGTACCAGGCAAAGCCGCAATGAAAGCTGTGGTTGCAGATAAAATTCGTGTCTGTAAAAGTGATGGAAAACTGTGAAAACCAATAAAACTGTCGCCATTATTGGCGAATGTATGATAGAGCTGAGTGGTCAACCGTTCTTACCACAACAACAACGTTTTGGTGGCGATACACTGAATACCGCACTCTATTTATCGCGACTATCGCCTTCATTACATCCGCTTTATATGACAGGACTAGGCACTGATACTTACAGTGCCTTAATGCAGAAAGCATGGGAAAACGAGGGGATAGACTGCCAATCTGTTATTACTATTCCCGAAAAACTTCCTGGTCTATATGCTATTGAAATTGATGCTCATGGTGAGCGCAGTTTCCACTATTGGCGAAATGATGCTGCCGCACGTTATATTGCGACCGATAAGCGTTTTTTAGACAGTTTCGATGCGCTTCCTGATGATAGCGTCATTTATCTTAGCGGTATTTCTCTTGCTATTTTAACGCATGAAGGAAAAATCGCTTTACTCACCTTATTAGCGCAACTTAAACAGCGTGGAATGACGCTCATTGTCGATTCTAATTATCGACCACGTTTATGGGATTCAATACCTCATGCACAAGAGTGGTTTGAAAGGCTGTATCGCATTAGTGATATTGCTTTAGTCACTGGTGATGATGAGCAAATACTTTGGCAAAAACCAGCGCTGACAGAACAAGACATTACACAACGCCTTCATCAATGGGGTAATCAGAACGTCATTGTCAAATTGGGTGCTAATGGCGCTTACTGGTCTGATGGCAAAAATGCTGGCTATGTTTCTCCCAAACCCATTGATTCCGTTATTGATACCACCGCCGCAGGTGACTCTTTTAATGCTGCTTTTATTGCTGCTTGGCTACAAAATCAAAGCCTATCGACCTGCTGTTTATGGGGAAATACCTTAGCTGGACTCGTCATTCAACACCATGGCGCCATCATTCCTCATGAAATTACTGATTCATTCTACACACTAATCAAGGATAACCATGACACAGTCAATTGTTGATACTCTTTCATCACTGAAAGTGATCCCCGTGATCCAAATTAATCGCGCTGAAGATGCAATCTGGCTGGGTGAAATTCTAACCCAAAATCAACTACCTGTTGCTGAAATTACCTTTCGTACACCGGCAGCAGCCAAAGCCATAAAGCTAATGCATGAGCACTTTCCTGAGCTTATTTTATGTGCAGGAACAGTATTAACCGCACAACAAGCTGATATGGCAAAAGAAGCTGGAGCAAGCTTTGTTATTTCTCCGGGTTATAACCCAAGTACCGTTGATTACTGCCTTAATAACGGCATTGATATTGTGCCAGGCATTAATAATCCAAGCCAAGTCGAAGTTGCTCTTGAAAAAGGCTTAACCTTACTTAAATTCTTCCCTGCAGAAGCCTCTGGCGGTGTAAAAATGCTAAAAGCATTAGCGTCACCTTACGCCCAAGTCCAATTTATGCCTACAGGCGGCATTAGTTTAAATAACGTGAGTGATTATCTTGCTATTCCACAAGTTGTTGCTTGTGGAGGAAGCTGGATTGCCACAGCAGATACCATTGATAAACAAGATAAAGAAACCATTGTTAATCATATTCAAAGTATCCACTCATTACTAAAAACACATAAGGGATAAATAAAATGAAACAGGTTGCCGTTTTATTAGCTGATGGATTTGAAGAAGGTGAAGCTGTTGTTTTTATTGATATCATGCGCCGTCTTGATATTCATGTTGATGTACTTTCTTGCATGGATAGCTTGGTATTAAATACTTATTTTGAAACTAAAATCAGTGCTGATTTTCTATTAGCAGATAAATTCACACATAGCTATGACGCAATAATGATGCCGGGTGGCCCTAAAGGCACAGATCGTTTATGCGCTAACGAGCAAGTTATTCAATTTATTAAGCGCCATATTGCTGAAGATAAATATATTTGTGCACTGTGCTCTTCTGGTGCCAAAGTATTAGCGGCACATCATCTTCTTGAAGGTCGTAATTACAGTACTGGCGATAAATTAGCAGATAAATACGATGATGGTCATTATCTTGATCAAGATGTTGTGGTTGATGGAAAGTTTATCAGTGCAAAAGGATTAGGTGTAAGTTTTGAATTTGCCTTTACGGTGGCTAAGTATTTATTAAGCGACAATACAGAAAAAGTAGACTGGCAAGCCAATCATATTTATTTCAAACACTGGCCATTAGATTATCTTAAATAAATACGTTATTTTATATTTAAATAAAAAGGGGATTAACTCCCCTTTTATATTCAATCACTTTTATGACTAAATGAGTTGATTAAACTTATTTATGTTTAAAAGCGTGAGGTTCAGAATAACGCCATAATTTATCCCAATACTCTTCAATAAATGTCCTTACGGCTTCTTCGCCTTCAACAAGATAGTTAAATTCTGACAAATACCCTGGGTACATATTATCGGAACCAACAATATACAATTCATCATCAATAATAGTTACTTTTGCGTGGTTTCCCGGTGCAGGAGCGACTTTAGGGTAAATACCGCTCGCATTAACCAATGACCAGAATGGGTGACCAATATCTCCTTGTTTCGGTGGATCTTCGCTTAGTGGTGCTTCTTTTAGTGTGGCGGTATAAGATGATTCATCTGCACTAGGCCATTTATAAGTTTTACCTTCCGTTTGTAGTGCTTTTGGCACTTTATCGGTAAAGAAGAATGGCGCTATTTTAATACGACGTAATGCTGATTCACGAATTTTATCAGGATCAGGAATAACGGCATCTGTATCAACATCATGAGTCAGATAATATTTAAATAATTCAAAGGTTCTTTGTGCTCCAGAGCCAAATGAATATTGGTCGCCATTAGCACCGGCGGCGGCATCTAATGGTGAAACAACAATTTCAACTTCTAACTCTGGATTTTTTAATAACGCTTCAATTATCCAATGGCAGACAGGATGATCTTTCCATTTTTTCTTCCATGCACTCACTACATCTTGTTGAGACATACGAATTTTTTTCTTAGCATTTTTTATAAGGTATTCCTTCATTTTCTCGGAACCTTTCTTATAATCAACTCGCATATCAGGCCCTTCCCAATATTTTCCTACAGAGAAAATACGGTCAGTTTTGAAAAAGCCTTCATCTGGCGATTGAGCTAAGTTTTGTTCATTTTTCTTTTTAATTTCTCTTAATACACTGCTCTTTGTTAATGGATCGATAATCTTATAGCTTGCTTTTTTAGCGACCCATTCATTTTTTTTACTATCAAAATATTCTTTCGTAATTAAATCGTTACCTACATCCCACATTTTATTTAAAAATAATTGGGAATGAAGTGCTGATTCGCCAATAACCTTAACAGAAACATCATGAACTGGTGGATAACTTTTAAAAAGATCCATATTTAAATTATGACCACCAACGAAAGCTTCACAACCATCAACAGCAATAATTTTTGTATGGTTCCATGTCATTCGAGTATCTAATTCAGAAATAAAATCTTCAGGTAATACTTTTTTTTCTAACGAGACTTTTAGACCATCAATAATACGATAAAAGCGACCAATCCAAATATCTGGAATACATTCCCAATATTTTCCGCGTTCTTTGATTAATTCAATAAGATCTTTTTTCAATGCCAGATATTCAGGCGTTCCACTAAAATAGTATTTAACACCATTTAATAAAACTGTTGGTGTCTGTGCAAATAAAAATCGAATTTGTGTGCGATCTTTACGTCCTTTCTTTTCAGAAAAAGATTTATCAATTGCAGCAAGAATAATTTTACGCCACTCTTCATCAGGGGCATTAAGTGATGAAATATCACAGCGATACAGCATTTTATCTAAGATAGATGTAATGGCTTGTTCAAACTCAGCCTCACGCTCTATCGCTTTTGGCATAATTTCTTTACCAAATGGCATTCCCCATACATGGGGCGTATCAAAAATCTTCACATAGTTATTTTCAGATGTTTCATTGAAAAAACCTTTTAATTCTTTTTTTAATCCATCAATAAGTTTCATAATATTCCTTTATTTTAAAAATAGGGCGTCCATATTATTTAAATAAACATTTAAATAATTAGCGCTTCAATTAATATAGATAGAATGTTTTCATTCCTAAAAAAGCATCACTTATCATAAACATGATGATTTAATATAAATTCAATTATTTTTTATAACGACCACCGCCTCCTTCCGCTTAAAAAGACCAAACCAGAAATTTATATTTTAGGCATTATTAATAATAAAACCATTCTTATTTAGAATAGTAATCTAACAATAAATAATTGTTATTATTAAACTACAAAACTAGTTATATCGATATTTATTAGCCTATAAATGATTCCTTATAAATTATTATTTTTTGATTTACTCTTTTTTAGATAAATTATTTAACAGGTATAACTGTATTAAATAACAGGTTTATCTGTTTGTCAAATACAGTTTTATCTGTATTATTTTAATAGGAGGAAACATGAGTCTTGCAAATAGAGTTAAATCCAGAAGAGATGCCTTGGGGCTTACTCAGACTGAAGCAGCTGAAAAAGCTGGCATCAGACAACAATCATGGGCTTCAATAGAAGATGGTTCAACAAAAAAACCTCGTAATATTATTAGCATTGCAAGAGCTTTAGAGTGTGATGCCGGTTGGTTAATGATGGGTGATAATATTCAACCTGTTCATGATATCAATACGAAAAAATTACCACTAATAAGCTACGTTCAAGCGGGAAACTTAGTACATAGTGTTCCTATTACAGATTGTGATGGTGAATTTGAGTATATTCTGACAGATCAAGAACTCTCACAAAGTGCTTTTGCATTAAAGATAGAAGGAGACTCAATGGAACCTGATTTTAAATCAGGAGATGTAATCATTGTCGATCCTGAGATAAAACCACATCCGGGAGAATTTATTGTTGCGGCTAATAATGAAAGAGAAGCAACATTTAAGAAATATAGACCAACTCGTATTGATGCTAATGGCAATGAACATTTTGAACTTGTGCCATTAAATAGTGATTATCCAACACTTAGCAGTGAAAACACGCCATTAATGATCATTGGTACGATGATTGAGCATCGTATTTATCGTCGTAAACGATAACGATTATTCCCAAAAATAACTCCAATAATAACTAGCTCAATTATTGGGGTTTATCTCAAAAAAACAGTTTTATCTGTTTTTACTCTCTGGAAATTTGACTAAAACTTTATGGATAGAAACCATCCAAGGTTCTATAATAAGATTAATCAAAAATAACTTGATGGTAAAACGACCAAAAACTTTAAATATTAAAAATAATAAATATAATGAGAGCAACATTATCTATCATTTATATAGATTACTAAGTTAATTTTTTGATTAATGACAATTAAACTGCATTAGTAGCTATTTTAAAAGTAACTAATTATTGCAATAAGAGAACAAGATAAAAAATAAAAGATTAATTAAATATAGATTTTTCACTTTTCAATATTTTATCTTTACTTAAAAAAAATACTCATATAAAGAGATAAAAATGCGTATTTTCCATCCTATTTTAATAAAAACAAGTAAAGATACTTATTTATTTTATCAAATAGGAAAAATAGATTACTAAGATTTATCTTTATTGAAAATACGTATTAACAAGACACATCTTACTTACATTCTGTTTCAATTACCAACACTAATAAATATTAATTTTTAATAAACTAATTGTAATAAGTTTTGTTAATTATTTCGATTTTAAGGTGTTTAAATGAATATAAAAATGTTTGTTATTTCATTGGCATTAGTTTCTTTTGGCGCACAAGCATTGATTATTAATGAGAATAATCCATTCGAATATCAATCTTTTAAATCAAATTATTCTGATATGATTGAGTTGGCTAATAAATCACGTTTACCACATAGGATATTCTATACCTCACCAAGTACAGGTAAAAATGCACTATGGTTTGATGCTGTTAAACATGGTGATTTAAATGAAGTCAAAAAGATGCTTGCCAATGGTCAAAATATTGAAGCGAAAGATACTGGAAGTTTAGAGCAAACAGCTCTGGGATGGGCTGCGTTTATTGGTGATGAAGAAATGGTAGATTATCTCATCTCTCAAGGCGCGAGCCTTTGGGCTACGGATAAAGACGATGTTTATAATGTTTTTAAATCAGCCGTATTAGGAAATAATGTCAATGTGGTAAAAAAAATTCACGACCTAATGAGAAGCGATATTGAACTCAATAACCAAAGAGTAGAAAGCGATGGTGAAACATTTATTATGATTGCAGCCAGTAATAATCGTCTTGATACCGTAGAATACCTTATTTCTGAAGGTGCTGATGTTAATCTTGTTACAACAACACAAGATAATTCATTATTTTCTTATAACCACAGCGCATTAAGTTATGCTTGCCAAAATAATCTTAAAGATATGCAGAAACTATTGATTAGAAACGGTGCTATAAATCATATAACAGGTACAACACTCTGCCATTAAATACACAAAAGCCATCCTATAATAAGATGGCTTTTGTGCTATTAGTTATTGAGTTTTGAGAAATAGAATTTTAATTAAAACAACTAGAAAACGACTCAATATATTTATCAGAACTCAATATCAACAAGTAATATACCAATGTGATTTTTAAACGATTTTCTTTTTTCTAAATATAACTATTTCACTTGGTTGAGTTATCGACTGCTTATCCTCAAAAACCATAAAGTCTGTTTTCTTAGCCTCTAAGATAAGACTTTGAGGTGTAACACCAAGTATATAAGAAATAGTAATCAATTGATCTACTGTTATTTTTAAATGTCCATTTTCTAATTGAGAATAATGTAGCATACTTATCCCCAACATTTCAGACATCTCATTTTCTGTTATTTTCAATTGTCTTCTTATCATTTTTATTCTATTCCCAACTTTGGTGTTAATCATCCCTTTACTCTCCTTCTTTCATTAGATGATTACATCGATAAAATACCGAATTATAGTTTGTAAACTATCAATCCATAAACTGAAAATACTTAACTATTAGTTATTAAATAATCGTAATATTACTTATTCTCACGAATTCTGTTAATAAGGTTATTCCGATATTTCAAATTTAAAATAATTTACATTTCTATATGTTATTTTAAACTAAATTAATATTAGAATAACAATTTGGAACTGAGTATCCGAGAATGAATGGTGTTATCATAAAGTTGAATAGAATGGCTTATTTTAATTTGAAATATATTTAAATGACATTGATAACCTATAAAAAATATCTATATATTTAATTAGAATATCATTTTATAAAGAATAATTCTGTATTGTTTTAATATATATAAATAGTATCCTAGGAAAATGAATCCCCCTGATTGAAATAATCTGAAAAAGACTACTCACTTATAATTTAAGAACAAAATTCATATCTATTTTTAATCTTTTAAAAAATAATTTTAATGGATTTGTTCACTATCAATCTTATTTATTGATAACAAAAATACTAAAAACATATAAATACTTATTTTTTATCAAGAAGTTCACTTACTTACTATAAGTGTGAGCTTATCGATATTGATTATTTTTATTTTATATTAAAATTTATTAAGGAAAGAGTTATCTGACTTCTATTTAGGTGTGTTTTATGCATAGTAACAATTAGAATGTCATTGATATACATAATATTATTTTTTATTCAGCAAATAATTATTAGGATGAATAATGGAAAGTTTTAAATTAAAGCTAAAAAATCACATGGATCATGTCAAAAACGTAGGGCAACATTGCTCGACGGAAGAAACAACTAAGCAAGCACTGATATTACCTTTCTTAGATATCCTTGGCTTTAACCCTTATGACCCTCAAAAAGTTAAGGCTGAATATGGTGCTGATTTCCCTGGTGTTAAAGCAAATGAACGAGTTGATTATGCATTGTTCTGCCAAGATGTTCCGGTAATGTTTATTGAAGCAAAAGGATATTCTGAAAAACTAGATAATCACTGCCCTCAATTATCACGATATTTTAACTCTACACCAGAAGTTACAATATCAGCTATAACTAATGGCTTAGAATGGCGCTTTTTTACCGATTTAAAACAAAAAAATGTAATGGATCCAACACCTTTCTTAAGAATAAGAATGGATGAAGTCAGCGATTCAGATGCAAGCCAATTATTCAGGTTCAGACATGATAAATTTAAACCAGAAGCATTAAGAACCTTGGCTGAAGAAAGTGTATATTTATCTGCTTTTACTAAAACTATTAGTTCAAGCTTACGTGACGTAGATAATGAATTTGTCAGATATGTAGCTAGTCGATCAAACATTGAGAGACAATTAAATCAAAGGTTCATCGACTCTATAACACCACTTGTAAAACTAGCTGTCGAACGTTCTGTTAGTGCAATGGTTGTATCTGGTCTATCAAATAAAGCCATGACAATAGACGATCCCACTGAAATAAAAGAAAATAACGATAGTAATCAGAAAAATACTGAATTTGTAAATATTGTAGATCCCAACAACCCTAATATTATAACAACAAAAAACGAATTAACATTATTTGAAAAAATTAAGCTTATCGTAGGATCTGAGGAGATCCAATACAAGGATACAGAATCTTACTTTGGTATATTATATCAAGGAAAATCCAATAGATGGATTGTTAGATTTTATGATAAAAATAACCCTTATATTATTGTCCCTATTGAAATTACAAATGTTTTAGCTAATGAAGTGTCTAGAGCTGGACTATCACTAGTTAATAACAGAATAAATATTAATGATCCAGAAGATATATTAAGAATAACAGGGATCATTTTAGATTCATTTGAATATGTCAAAAATGATGATAATTTCAGGAAGAAATAACTAGTAAAAAAACTCAAATTTAAAAAGCCCCCCAATAATTGTATAACTAATTACTGGGGGGCTTTTTATGAATAACACAAAATTAGAATCTGTAAAGACTAAATGGTTTTGGATCTAAAACTGGTTTTTTGCCCAGTAATAAATCAGCGGTTAATTCTGCTGATACAGGGCTCTCTGTCATACCCCAGCCAGTTGCAGTATTAATGACTAAGCCTGGATACTCTTTAACTTCTGAGATAATTGGGTTTTCATCTGGTGCGATAGCCATTGCACCACTCCATTGATCAATTAATTTCGATTCTTTAAAGGCTGGGAATTCTGCTTTTAATTTCTCTAATGAAGCATTTAACTCAGGTAAATCTGGTAATGCAGTCATATTTCTGAATTGCTCAAACGGAGAAACTTCATCTAAGTTCCAATGCGTTGATTGCATAAATGAATTGATTAATTGTTCATTTAAAGAAATATGCACTGGGAAATCAGGTAATGCTAATAATGGCAGATATTTATAGCCATAAGTGAAAGATTCTTTCACTACTGGCGCCACAATAACACGAGGAGAAGTTGCATAAGTACCATCAGCTTGTTCACGGAAGAAAATGCCACCTGGTAAAGCGACGTTGCCACCTGGTGCCGTTGGTGAACCACTGATTAGCTGTTGAGACTGATAGGCTGGCAGTGTTGGAACATCAACATTAAGATTTTGCATAAATAGGCGTGACCAAACACCACCAGCAACAACAACTTGAGAAGTTTTGATTGCACCTTTCTCTGTTACAACGTCAGAAATTACACCAGCTTGTGTTTCTAAGCCACGAGCCGCACATTGAGTGTAAATTCTAACACCCATTTTTTTAGCGTATTCAGCCATAACGAAGGTTGCAACTTCTGGATCGAAGCTACCAGAATCTTCTTCAAAGCCAGCAATTTTCCAATCTGTTGTCGCACCACGAAGACGTTGATTTAATTCAGCACCTTCAATAATTCTGGTTTTAAATGGAATATCTGAGCCAACATTTTTACTTCTTTCATCAATCCATTTTCTTACGTTAACTAAATCTTCTTCATCAAGAGGAACTTCAACGCGGCCTTGTGTACGATAAGTAGTATCAATACCTACTTTCGCATTCATTTCACGCCAGCGATGTTTGCCCAAATGGTGTAATAAGAACGTTTCATCTGGCATTTTATAGCTAATTGCCTGACCATAGAATCTCGAAGATTGCTCACCCGCGATATTACCTTTCTCAACAATGACAACAGATAAACCACGTTCTACAAGGTTAATTGCTGTCATAATACCAAGGATACCAGCACCAATAACAACAACATCAGCTTGTTTTGGTAAAGCACCTTCAGTACCTTCAACAAAGCCATGTCTTGGCGTACCCGGAACAAAGCGCCCTTCGCGAGTTAACATTGGTGTCAAAATACCCGCACCAGCAGCGACAGCCACCACTGTTCCACCAATGATAAATTTTCTTCTAGATATCGCCATTTTACACGTTCCTTTTACTCAATGAATTATTAGCATTAAAACAATCACGCTATCTTATTTCATTTGTAAAGTATTAGTAAAGTATTTGTAAATCTTTTCGTCTGTTTTTTTCTTAAAAATCCGTACTATTTAATTTACTTATGCAAAGAAGGGGATTAATCATCATTTTGTTTTTTATCGATTATTTAAGTACATCGAGTAAAATGAAAGCATATTCAGCTAGTTATTTTTTTGGTTTTTTTGTCAAAATATAAAATTTTTCACTATTAAAGATCTACTGCCTATTTGTTAAATATGGGTTTATGACACATTCAAATTGCAAATAAAATAATTTGATTAACAAATAATCCACAAGATCACTAATATTACTAAGTTAATAAATTGAGCACATAAAAAGGGGATAGTGATAAGAAATATAACGATGGATTGGTTATTTGATGTTGATTCAGAGGAAAATAAGGTAGTAGTTAAAATGGTTACACTTAAGATTATATTTATCTCTATATAACCAAATTTTAAGTGTTCATTTTTACACCAATACCAAAATAAATCTTTTTTTGATTGCTTTTATAAAAATAGTATTATTTTTTCTTTATAAATCAACATTGTTACAATTTGAAATAAAATACATATTTTTGGTGTCGGTAAAACAGAAACCGTTATTCAAATTAAAAATAATCATTTGATATTCTAGGTACTGATTTAATCACAGATAAAGGTGTTGCAACAGCCTTATTACGTCAACATGGTATAAAGGTGTTCTCTGAAAATCAATTAGAGGAATTAATTGGTTGGGTAGAAAATTGGGATAAAGAAAATACTATTTTATAATAAAAATCTGAATAATTAATAGTTTAACTAAGTAACAATTTGAATAATATTAACTTATTTTCATCCAATACAAATCATCACCCATAGTTTCACACAGGTTCCTCAAAATGGAGCCTTCCATTCTTACCAACCTCCTATTAACTCATATTATTCTTAATTAACACTCCTATTTCGTCATTAACAAACAAAAATACTGTTAAAGACTAATGTAATTTATCTAATTATTTGATTTTGGTAAAACGGTTTAAATCTTTTAATAAATAAAAACTGATAGATACCAGCTATCAATAATCTATTTTTGATCGCCCATATCGATCTCTAAGTGTTTTTACGGTAATCTCTTTTAAAAAGAGGGATTGATATGAGTTCAATTAATATTGTTGTAGGTCAGCGAATTAAACAAAAAAGAAAGCAATTAAAAATAACAGGTATCGAGATGGGGAGAAGGCTTGGTATCAGTCAGCAACACTATTCACGTTTGGAAAATGGGCATCTGAAAATAACCGTCGATCAGCTTATTGCTATTGCTTTAATATTAGGAATATCGCCACAAAGTTTGTTGGTTTCACCCGAAATAATGTCACCCATGCTAAGTGCTTGGGCTGAAACAACTTTATCATCAAATGAGATTGTTGTATTACGAAATAAGAAGCGTCGCAATCTTAGATAAAGATACAGTAATATTGTTTAGCGCTATCTGATTTAATATTTTAATTACTTCAGTTAAAGCACATCGAAAATTTTCATCTTTTTTATTTAAGTAAAAAACCATCTATTTATAAAATCAATCGCTTGATTTTTTTGTTAAAATAAAAGATTAATTGTTAATTTCTTTAACGATTGAATATTTTAATAGAATTTCTGGAGCATTAGATAATTTGCGATTAGATCCTTCCATTAAATAAGCCGCTATTTCTTCTGATGATAAATCATCAACTTCTTCAAGATTAAAATACTCATCAGGCCAATAAATAAGATCTGAAGAAAAGGCTTTAAAGTTTATCTCGAGTAAATTTATTGCATAAGATTGTTCAGATTCACTGCCTTCAGCTAAACATATGAAATCAACAATACTAATCAACTCGTTATAAGTCAGATCATCTAAATACTTCACCTGGTTAAAAGCTATTTTTGTAAACTCTTTTGCACTTGTCCACGAATTGTAGTCACGAAAATCTGAAAATTCACAAGGTGTTACTACTTGTGCATTCCATTTTATTATCATGGTGTTAAGTTCGGGATCATTTTCAGTTGCACCATTATCGATTTTAACAGTTATCTTTAGTAGTAAATCGATCAATTCATTGAGTTTAGTTTTGCTGACTTTTTTTGGTTTTAATCGGTTAGGTAAAGGCATTTTTTATTCCATTTATATTATTTGCATTAAATCTGTATATTTTAATCTTTTTATTTAAAAGTCATTATAACGCATTAATTTATTTAATAAATAACCAAATGGATTATTGAATCATGACTAATACTTAGAAAAAATAATATAATAAATTATTTATTTTATATTCTGATTTTAAAATTAGCTATTAACATTTTATTTTAATAATTACTTAATCATATCATCAAGAATATTAATGACATTATTTCTCAAATTCGCCCTCTAATTTTATCTACTGTAATAACTATATTTAATACATCAATATTTAAATCCATAACGGAGTTCAATTTGAAGTAATAACACAAAAAAAGTAGAGAGGGTTAGAAAAAAAGTAAAGCAGATGAAAGTACTTAGTGGAAAGATTACCAAGAAAATCTGCGAGTATTTATAGGGTGACTTATTTATGCCTAACTGAACATGTGAGACAAATTGATGACGTTTTTAATGATAACGACACAAATACGACACAGAAAAAAATCCAATTGGTTTTAAATAAAGGCAACTACTTGATTGTAAATGGTACGCCCTACAGGATTCGAACCTGTGACCTACGGCTTAGAAGGCCGTTGCTCTATCCAACTGAGCTAAGGGCGCCTAGAAGAACTTAGACGTCAGCAAGAGTGCTGATAACGGGTGTGAATTATACGTTCAACATTCTGAGAGTCAACGCTTTTTCAACGATATCAAACTATATGGTCAAAATATGGCAAGTATTCGACTGACAGATTGCTCTTGATCTGACAAAATAGACCAATACCGTAATTGAATAATTTGGATGTATAGATGTCAGCAAGAATTATAGATGGGAAATCGATTGCGCAGACCATCAGAAGCGAAGTTGCAGAAAAAGTAAAACAACGTATTAATGCAGGAAAACGAGCGCCGGGTTTAGCTGTTATTTTAGTGGGTGATAACCCAGCATCACAGATTTATGTTGGAAGTAAACGCCGCGCTTGTGAAGAAGTTGGCTTTATTTCTCGCTCTTATGATTTACCAGATACTACCAGTGAAGCTGATTTATTAAATCTGATCGACCAGCTTAATGAAGACAACACCATTGATGGTATCCTCGTTCAGCTCCCCTTACCTGCCGGAATTGATAATGTTAAGGTTTTAGAACGCATTCATCCTGATAAAGATGTCGATGGCTTTCACCCTTACAATATCGGCCGCCTATGCCAACGTGCACCTAAATTACGCCCTTGCACACCTCGCGGTATTGTCACTCTACTAGAGCGTTGTAATATTCCTATGAATGGCTTAAATGCCGTTATTATTGGTGCATCAAATATTGTTGGTCGCCCAATGAGCTTAGAGCTATTACTTGCGGGTTGTACAACAACAGTTACCCACCGTTTTACTAAAGATCTGCGTTTTCATGTTGAGCACGCGGATTTAGTCGTTGTGGCGGTAGGAAAACCTAACTTTATTCCTGGTGAGTGGATTAAACCGGGTGCAATCGTGATTGATGTCGGTATAAACCGTCTTGAAAGTGGTAAAGTTGTCGGAGATGTTGATTTTGAAGCAGCATCTCAACGTGCGGGCTGGATTTCTCCCGTCCCTGGTGGTGTAGGTCCAATGACAGTCGCCACACTTATTCAAAATACTTTGCAAGCATGCGAAGAATATCACGACCCTGAAACAGGAAATAATTAATCGATGGAAACATTTCAATTAGATGGGCACGACTATGTCGAGCTTTGTGATTTATTAAAACTTCAAGGTTGGACTGAGAGCGGAGCTGCTGCTAAAAGTGTCATTGCTGAAGGTTTGGTGAGTGTTGACGGTGAAGTTGAAACCCGTAAACGCTGTAAAATTGTTGCTGGAAAAATTGTCACCTTTGGTGAGTTTTCCGTTAGCGTCAGCAAATAATCAGCAAATTAATTAATATTGAAAAAGCGTCGCTATCTCAGCCTCGCTTTTTTTCTTTTTAACCCTTTTTTACCTTCAATGCGCTTTATCTTCCTCTTTTTTCTTATTTATTCATATTAAAAAAAACAAATCAACATAACCTATTGAATAAAAACAAAATTATAAAATTTGATTTAATATATTTAAATTTAGATCATCATTTTTAAGCTTATCTATGGTTATAATCTCCTCTTGCAGTTCAGCAGATTGTACATTTTATAAAAAAATAGATAAAAAGAAGTGCTATAAGTTATTATTTTATATATGGATAACACTTTTTAACCATTACTGTAAAACTTCAGCAACAAACCTTTTTATTGATACTTTTATCCGTTTATTCATGTTTAAATGCACTAAAATGTGATTTAGATCTAATTTATTTCTACTTTCATTAGGCAAAAGAACATTGTTTGTACTAAATTACAGGTTATAATTTGAAACGATTCAGCTTAATGGTACTATTTTAGTTGTTATTTTGTGATATTTAAGTTTTTTTGCCCTTTATCTAACAGGAGATTTTATGCTCGACTTACCCACTCAAGGTATCTCTGTCTTTGCTAAATTACAGCAAAAATCGATGCCTGTTCTTTTATTTAAGGTAAGGAACTAGCATGAAACACAGAGTAGCGACCATCACACTTAACCCTGCATATGATCTTGTTGGTTTAAGTAATCCTATTGAACTTGGTGAAGTTAATCGTGTTAAAACGGCTGGCTTCCATGCCGCGGGCAAAGGCATCAATGTGGCTAAGGTTTTAAAAAGCCTTGGCGTTGATGTCACTGTTGGCGGTTTTTTAGGCAAAGAAAACCAAGATGGATTCCAAAAAGAATTTAGTGAATCTGGTATCGCTAATCGTTTTCAAATGGTTGAAGGTCGTACTCGTATTAATGTCAAACTCACAGAACCCAATGGCAAAGTGACTGACTTCAACTTTTCTGGTTTTGAAATCACAAAACAAGACTGGACTCGCTTTGTTAACGACACGCTAAGTTGGGCGGGTCAATTTGATATGATTTGTGTCAGTGGTAGTGTTCCTCCTAGCGTTGATCTCAATGATTTCACTGCATGGATGACTCGCTTGCGTAGCGAATGTATGTGTTTGATCTTCGATAGTAGCCGAGATGCTTTTGTCGCGGGATTAAAAGCCTCTCCTTGGCTTGTTAAACCTAATCATCATGAATTAGAAATTTGGGCAGGTAGACCCTTACCTGAACTTTCTGATGTTGTGCAAGCGGCACAAACATTACGTCAGCAAGGTATTGCTCACGTTGTGATTTCATTAGGTGAACAAGGCGCGATGTGGGTTAATGCATCTGGCGCATGGATGGCGAAACCACCTAAATGTGATGTCGTGAGTACAGTCGGAGCTGGAGATTCAATGGTTGGTGGCTTAATTTATGGTTTAATGATGCGACAAACCAGTGAACACACCTTACGTCTTGCTACTGCCGTTTCTGCACTTGCTGTAAGCCAAACCAATGTTGGTATTCATGATCGCGAACAATTAGCAAAAATGATGGCTGAAGTCGAATTAACCCCTCTAAAATTATAAGTAATAACACTCAGTGGTAAATTGAATAATATTAAGTAGAATTACCACTGCTTCAATTAAATATATTAACGCTAGGTTATAAAAAATCCAAAATAGAATCTCTTTAATTGATTAATATTTATTTATTATTAAATCAAACTTTATTTTTTCTATTTATTCGATAAACTTCACTTTAATAAAATTTAATAAAGATATTCTAAAGCCAATAAAAACTTATTTCTGTTTTTAGGAGAAGTTATGGAAAGGCCCATAGTACTTTTATGGATACAAGTTATTTCAGTATTATTTTTGGGTGTAAGTTTATTTATATTAGTTGCTGGGGCTCCGATTTATTTATTAGCAATGGCAATGGGTGGAGGCCAAACAATGCTAGTGGGATTGTTTATCATGCTGTGTCTAATTATAACAATGATAATGCAAGTTACAGTATGGATAAAACTAGCTAGAAATAGTAGAAATGCTTACTCTTTTTTAAAAATTTCATGGGTATGTTTATCTATTTCGCTCTTTTTTATACTTAGTATTTCGATGTCATTAACAAATATGTCTGAAGTTAGCTTTGTTGTTTTTTCTATTATCGTTATCTTAACACATCGACTCTTTTTCTCTGAAAATGTAATTGCTTATTTTGAAGATAAACAAAAAGATAGCGAAAGAGAAACAAGTATTATTAGTCAATAAGTTAATCATCAAACAAAAAAATATCGGATATTAAATATCCGATATTTTTATATTAAACACGCATTAAGTGTTATTACTCAATTGTCGTATTAGTTATTACGACGCCAAACTGTTCCTTGAGGACTATCTTCTAAAACAATCCCCATCGCTGTTAACGCGTCACGAGCAACATCAGCTGCCGCCCAATCTTTATTTTTACGAGCATCATTACGCTGTTGAATTAATGATTCAATTTTTTCAACTTCACCAGCATCATCCGCTTTAGCACCACTTTGTAAGAAGTGCTCAGGCTCTTGCTCTAACAAACCTAATACTTTAGCAAGCTTACGTAACACTGCGGCTAAGCCATTCGCCGCATTCATATCAACCGATTTTAGACGATTAACTTCACGCGCTAAATCAAACAAGACTGAATAGGCTTCTGGTGTATTGAAATCATCGTTCATAGCGTCAATAAATTGCGCTTCAAACGCTTCGCCACCTACTGGTTGAGCATTTGCATCAGTGCCACGTAATGAAGTATAGAGGCGCTCTAATGCAGTACGAGCCTGTTTTAAGTTTTCTTCCGTGTAGTTAAGTTGGCTACGATAATGGCCTGATAATAAGAAGTAACGCACTGTTTCAGCATCGTAATAAGCCAATACATCACGAATAGTAAAAAAGTTATTAAGTGATTTAGACATTTTTTCTTTGTCTACCATCACCATACCAGAGTGCATCCAGTAATTAACGTAAGGACCATCATGGGCACAAGTTGATTGCGCTATTTCATTTTCATGATGAGGGAACATTAAGTCTGAGCCACCACCATGAATATCAAAATGATGTCCTAACTCTTTACCATTCATCGCAGAACATTCGATATGCCAACCAGGGCGACCGTCTCCCCACGGAGATTCCCAGCTTGGCTCACCCGGTTTGGACATTTTCCATAAGACGAAATCCATTGGATTGCGTTTTACGTTAGCCACTTCAACTCGAGCACCGGCTTGTAGTTGCTCTAAATCTTGGCGAGAAAGTAAGCCATAATCAGGATCAGTATCAATAGCAAACATGACATCGCCATTGTCAGCAACGTAAGCATGTCCACGTTTAATTAGCGCTTCTGTTAATTCAATAATTTCTGCAATATGGTGTGTTGCACGTGGCTCTGAATCAGGGCGAGCAATATTTAATGCATCAAAGTCTTTGTGCATTTCAGCTAACATACGAGTGGTTAATTGCTCACATGTTTCATTATTTTCAATCGCACGTTTGATGATTTTATCATCTACATCCGTTACGTTACGAACATAGTTAACATCGTATCCTAAGTAACGCAGATAACGGGTTATGGCATCAAAAGCCACAAATGTACGTCCATGACCAATATGGCATAAGTCATAAATAGTGATGCCACACACGTACATACCTATTTTTCCTGCATGGATAGGTTTAAATTCTTCTTTTTGGCGAGTGAGAGTATTAAAAATCTTTAGCATCAGTGGACGTTCCCGTTTTCAACTGTACGTGTTTATTACGTTTTTATATAAAAGAAAATAACAACTACTATAACATGATATTAATCAGGATATTGGATCTTGAAGGCAAAGCAAACTCAAGATTAAGGTTTTTATCTTACTCTGCTTAGCGCTTATTTTCACTGTTCAATCGTTGATAGCGAACAATCAAACTTCTATTATTTGGCTAAATTTTGGCGAAAAGTGTTTTTTCCTTCTATTACTGATTTATTTAGCAAGAAAAAGTAGAGCGAGAAAAAGATGCATACTGACTAAATTAGGCAACTGTGATATAAAAACGGGACTGTTGTTTATGCCCAAATCTGGGTAAAGCTAAAATTATATTAGGATCTGAATATGGTTACTTTTCATACCAATTACGGCGATATCGTGATTAATACATTTGCAGACAAAGCACCTGCAACCGTAGAAAATTTTTTAGACTACTGTAAAGAAGGATTCTACGATAACACTATTTTCCACCGTGTCATCAATGGTTTTATGATCCAAGGTGGTGGCTTTGAACCGGGTATGAACCAAAAAGCGACCAAAGCACCTGTAAGAAACGAAGCAAACAATGGCCTAGCAAACAACCGCGGTACATTAGCAATGGCTCGTACAAACGATCCACATTCTGCTACTGCTCAATTCTTTATCAACGTTGCAGACAACGATTTCTTAAACTTCCGTGCTGAAAACGCAAATGGTTGGGGATATTGTGTCTTTGCTGAAGTTGTTGAAGGCATGGACGTTGTTGATAAAATTAAAGCGGTTTCCACTGGTCGTAGTGGTTTCCACCAAGATGTTCCTCGTGAAGATATCATCATTAAAAGTGTCACGGTTAGCGAATAAGCCTCACTTTTTATGTGTACGCTTTTTATTGCAGACCTGCATCTAAGTGAACATGAACCGGCAATCACTGCCGGTTTTCTTCGCTTTTTAAAAGAACAAGCCATTCATGCAAAAGCACTTTATATCTTAGGTGACTTTTTTGATTTTTGGATAGGTGATGATGATCCCAATCCTTTACATCAACAAATTGCTCAAGCTCTGATGACGCTAAAAAAAGCAGGAGTGCCTTGCTATTTTATTCATGGAAATCGTGATTTTTTAATTGGCTCTCGTTTTGCAAAAGAGAGTGGTATCACCTTACTTCCACAAGAAAAAGTGCTCGAAATTGAACAGCACCGTATCTTAATTTTACATGGTGATACGCTTTGTACTGACGATGAAGCTTATCAACGCTATCGTAAAAAAGTACACAATAAATTTATTCAGCGCCTATTCTCACTACTGCCTCTATTTATTCGACTGCGTATCGCTGACAAAATGCGCTCACGTAGCCAGCACGAAAATCAGTACAAATCAGATGCCATTATGGATGTGAATCCACAGGCTGTGATAGATACTTTTAAACATTTCAATACAGAATGGATGATCCACGGTCATACGCATCGCCCAGCAATTCATACAGTCAACATTGATGACAAAATACATTATCGTGGTGTATTAGGTGCTTGGCATACTGAAGGTTCTATGTTTAAAGTGACTGCTGAAAAAATAGAATTGATTCATTTCCCCTTTTAAGTTGTTTCGCTTATTTTCTTCATAAAAAGGCTGTTTTTTCTTTACGCAAACGTTTTCCTGTGCGTGTTAGCGTGATACTATCATGCTCAGTTTATTAGGCTATATCCGTTTATGCTTACAGGAGCAGTTAAGTAATGTCTTCTCAAGTTGGTCTAAATACCTCTTCCGCTCGTATCGCCATTGTAATGGGCTCTAAAAGTGACTGGGCAACAATGTCTCATGCCGCTGATGTACTAGACGCACTACAACTTCCTTATCATGTTGAGATTGTCTCTGCACACCGTACCCCTGATAAGCTGTTTAGCTTTGCAGAACAGGCAAAAAGTAATGGCTTTGATGTCATTATTGCAGGAGCGGGTGGTGCAGCCCATTTACCGGGTATGCTCGCAGCAAAAACACTCGTTCCTGTATTAGGTGTTCCTGTTCAAAGTGCAGCATTAAGCGGTGTTGATAGCCTTTACTCTATTGTGCAAATGCCAAAAGGTATTCCCGTAGGAACATTAGCAATTGGTAAAGCAGGTGCCGCCAATGCTGCTTTATTAGCCGCTCAAATTTTAGCGTTACACTCACCTGCTATTTTTGAAGCACTAACAGCATGGCGCACAGCACAAACTGACGATGTATTAAATAACCCAGATCCAAGGGAGGCACTATGAAGCCAGTTTGTGTTCTTGGAAATGGTCAATTAGGGCGAATGCTAAGACAAGCTGGTGAGCCTTTAGGAATTGCGGTTTATCCAGTAGGATTAGATGCAGAGCCTGAAGCTGTTCCCTATCAAAAAAGTATAATCACAGCTGAAATTGAGCGCTGGCCTGAAACTGCACTCACCAAAGAGTTAGAACGTCATACTAACTTTATAAACCGTGATATTTTTCCATTACTTGCTGATAGATTGCCTCAAAAACAACTTCTCGATGAATTGGACTTAGCAACAGCACCTTGGCAACCATTAACGTCACCAACACAATGGTCTGATATCTTCGCTCAACTGGGTGATTTTATTATTGTAAAGCGCCGTATTGGTGGTTATGACGGCCGTGGTCAATGGCGCATTCATCCCGGTGAAGAACAGCAATTACCTGCTGAAATTTATGGTGAATGTATTGTTGAACAAGGTATTCCCTTTTCAGGTGAAGTTTCACTAGTGGGCGCGAGAAATAGCAATGGTGACTGTGTTTTTTATCCATTAACACACAATCTTCATCAAGATGGCATCTTACGCATGAGTGTTGCATTACCAACCCCTGCATCGGAACTACAACAATCAGCAGAAAAAATGCTAACTGCCATCCTTAATAAACTCAATTATGTTGGTGTAATGGCGATGGAGTGCTTTATCGTTGATAATAAATTACTTATTAACGAATTAGCTCCTCGAGTTCATAACAGTGGTCATTGGACACAAAATGGAGCCTCAATTAGCCAGTTTGAATTACATCTACGTGCAATTTTAGATTTACCCATGCCAAAACCTGAGGTTTGCCAACCGGCAGTCATGGTTAATTTGATTGGTACTGATGTCAATCCTCAATGGCTTTCATTGCCATTAGTTCATTTACATTGGTATGAAAAAGAAGTGCGCCCTGCACGTAAGGTTGGGCATCTCAATCTTGTGCACCGCGATAATTTCCCTCTGAAAGAGACACTCAAATCATTAAGCTCAATGCTCGATGATGCCTATCAGTACCCTATCAAATGGGCTTTAGAAAAATTAAGCTAGCAGTCCGACTCATAAAGTTAGAGAATAATAGCCTTTAAACGAACAGACCTCAGATAAAGAGGTCTGTTATTCGCTATTTTCTCCTGATTATTCAGGTTACTGCACCCATTTGATGGAGTCAGGATGCAAGTCAAGCAACAGATTTTTGGGCCCGCTTATCAGTGGAGTATGCTGATATTATTAGGTTTTGTGTATTTTTTAGCTACCGCAACCACATTTACCTCTTTAGGTGTTGTTCTTCCTAGTATGATAAACGAGCTAGAGTGGAACTGGACTCAAGCAGGCCTTGGCTTTACGTTATTAGGATTAACCTGCGGCCTTGCAAGTTTTTTACCTACATTACTTATCCGTAAATTAAGTGTTCGCCTTACACTACTTATTGGGTTGATCATTTTTGTCAGTGGTTTCTATTTTCTTTATGAAACATACACCATTGCACGTTATTTTCTTGGTACTGCACTGCTAGGTATTGGTTTTACGCTACTAGCTACTGTACCTGGCACTTATGTTATTTCTCGCTTATTTGAAAAACAGTCCTTTGCCTTTGGTGTCTATTTTACCATTGGTGGATTAGGTGGTGTTGCTGGACCTTGGATCTACTTTTTAGCAACCCATTTATGGCATACATGGCGAATGCACTGGCTTATTTCAGCAATCACACTCACTGTCGTTACTCTTCTCACCATTTTATTTTTACGCGAAGGTAGTAAAGAGCAAGAACACGCAAAAAAAATTAGCCAACTTCAAACCACAAAACGTATCTATCAAACTAAAGAGATTTGGACAGCTCGTCATGCTTTAAGAACATGGCAATTTTATGTTATTGCTGCGACTTACACGGCCTTTTTATGGTGTGGGATCACAGTCAATAGTTTTGCTGTTGCACATATTATTGAAAATGGTTTTGGTGAAACTATTGCCGCGACACTATTAAGTAGTATGGCATTTATCAATGCTTTCTCGCGCTTAGCGGGTGGAGCTATTGGTGAATGGTTAGAACCTAAAAAATTACTTATCGCAAGCTTAAGTATTATCATCATAGGGTTACTTGCGCTAAGTATGGCTAATTCTTGGGGTTACCTGATCTTATTTACGGTTTGTGTCGGTATTGGTTATGGCATGACGTTTTTGGCATCAAGTATATTGCTTGCTAACTATTTTGGTCGCTCACCTTACCTTGAGCTATTTTCAGTGATGAATTTAATTTCAACACTAGCTTGTTTAGCTCCCTTCTTTGCTGGAGCAATCAAAGATATTTCAGGTAGTTTTACACCGGCATTCTTGATTTTAACCATACCTGTTTTACTGATTTTAGCGGTCACTCTGTTTATGAAACCACCCGTTTATCCTAAATTTCAGCATGCCAGTAAGCAGCAAGAAGAACCTAAAGTAACTAGGTAATTAAACCTATATAAAAGCATTTTCTAAGGAGATGTTAAGCTGATGAATGATGCATTAATAATAAAATACTCAATAGGTATAGGCATTGCTTTAGCCTGTTTTGTCGGTTTTTTCGTTGTATCTCTTTTTCATGATAAGAAGAAAAAGCGCCGTAGAAATATTATTATTCATATCAGCCAAGCGGTCTTTCTCTGTAGTTTAGTCATTATCTTAAGCCAATATTGTGAAATGGCTGTCGTTGATTTTAATCTCCATTTTATCTCTTTTAGGATGATTAATTTCTTTACCTATGTCGCTATCGCGTTAATTTTAATGCGTAAATTTTTCTTATTGATTAATTTATTAGAGAAATCACAAATTAATAAAGGGAGCGATCCTACTTCAGCTCGTATTATTTCCCGCATATTTAAAATCACCCTTTTCGTCATTATCATCTTACTGTTTGGTGAGCATTTTGGTATGAGCTTATCTGGTTTAATGACCTTTGGGGGATTAGGCGGTATTGCCATTGGTATGGCAAGCAAAGATGTGATGAGTAACCTTTTTTCAGGGGTGATGCTCTATTTTGATCGCCCTTTTAATATCGGGGATTGGGTACGTTCTCCTGATCGTAATATTGAAGGCACCGTGGTAGAAATCGGTTGGCGTATTACAAAAATCATTACCTTTGATCATCGCCCCCTTTACATTCCAAACTCTGTTTTTTCCTCTATTAGCGTAGAGAATCCCGGTAGAATGACCAATCGACGCATCGAAACAGAATTAGGTTTACGTTATGAAGATTCAGATAAAATAGGTGCCATTGTTGAGGACATTCGCACTATGCTGATGCAAAATGATAAAATTGACACTCAACAAACCTTATTAGTTTATTTTAATCAATTTGCAGACTCTTCACTCAATATCATGGTGTATTGTTTTACCAAAACGACAGTCTGGGCGCAGTGGCTTGAAGCTCAACAAGAAGTCTATTTGAAGATGATTGATATTGTGCATAAACATGGCGCTGATTTTGCTTTCCCATCTCAAACTGTTTATATCGAAAAGTCTTCACCTATCGCGCAATAATAGAAGATAGATAAGTTTATTTTCTCATAGACTTATCCATTCACCCACTTATTAAAATGGTGATTTATGCACTCAAAACGCATAAATCACCTTAGTTATCTTTTAATTTATTTCAATCACATTCACAACCACGTATATTGTTCGCCAATTCTTCCATTGATAAAAACGCGAGTATAATGAAAAAAATGAAGTTGGCATGTCACCCTACTCTTTCACACTATTTTTATTGTGAACGTCCGATAGTTGATATTGTTGATGCAAATTTAACGCAAGTATCAGCAGTAGTGTTGTCATTGTCAGATATTGAGTCTGGCGAATTAGATCGCATTTATCAAACAGGCTTTCAACTACCCGTATTTATTGCAGTTAATCTCAATGATGCAATCAATGCTGAATTGCTTAATCAGGTTTCAGGGGTTGTGATTACGGATAAAAGTGCACATCAAAAAAATAGTACGTTAATTAATAAAGCGGCACAGCAATATGAAGAGAGTCTGACCACACCATTTTTTTCACGCTTAGTGAATTATGTTGCCGAAAAGAACGTCGCTTTTGATTGCCCAGGTCATCAAGGCGGGGAATTTTTTCGTCGTCATCCTGTTGGCGAACAGTTTTATCAATATTTTGGTGAGAATCTATTTCGCTCTGATCTCTGTAATGCTGATGTGGCAATGGGTGATTTGCTTATTCATGAAGGAGCACCTTATGATGCCCAAACTTTTGCAGCGCAAGTGTTTAATGCCGATAAAACCTACTTTGTTTTAAATGGAACATCCTCTTCTAATAAAGTTGCTTTAAATGCCTTATTGGCACCAAATGATTTAGTGCTATTTGATAGAAATAACCATAAATCCAATCATCATGGCGCACTAATTCAAGCAGGAGCAACACCTGTTTATTTAGAGACGGCTCGCAATCCCTTTGGCTTTATTGGTGGCATTGATGCTCATTGCTTTGAAGAGCACTATTTACGCCAACAAATTGCAGAAATTGCGCCAGAACGCCAATTCGATAAACGCCCATTCCGTTTAGCGGTTATTCAACTGGGCACTTATGACGGTACGATTTACAACGCAAGGCAAGTGGTTGATAAAATAGGTCATCTTTGTGATTATATTTTATTTGATTCTGCATGGGTGGGCTATGAACAATTTATTCCAATGATGAAACAGTGTTCGCCTTTGTTACTAACGCTTAATGAAGACGATCCTGGTATTCTCGTTACTCAATCAGTTCATAAGCAATTAGCTGGATTTTCACAAACCTCACAGATACATAAAAAAGATGCTCACCTTAAAGGGCAATCACGTTATGTTAATCATAAACGTATGAATAATGCTTTTATGATGCATGCATCTACCAGCCCATTTTATCCCCTTTTTGCGGCTCTTGATGTCAATGCAAAAATGCATTCTGGCAAAAGTGGTGAAGCAATGTGGATGAGTTGCGTAAAACAAGGCATTGAAGCCCGTAAATCATTACTAAAACAGTGCCAATTTATTAAGCCTTTTATTCCTGAAATCATCGATGGAATTGCTTGGCAAGATCACGACACAGATGAAATCGCTCACGATCAGCGTTTTTTCAATTTTATTCCTAATGATAATTGGCATTCATTTGAAGGTTACGCCGCCAATCAATATTTTGTTGATCCTTGCAAATTAATGCTTACAACGCCAGGGATCGATCCTCATACAGGGGAATATGAATCTTTTGGTGTGCCTGCATCTATTTTGGCAAGTTATCTACGTGAACACGGCGTTATTCCTGAAAAAAGCGACCTCAATTCAATCTTATTTTTGCTGACTCCCGCAGAGCATCAAGCGAAGTTTGAGCGCTTAATTTCTTTGATTGGTCAATTTGAAAAGCACTTAGTTGAAGATGTGCCATTAGAACAAATATTGCCTTCTGTTTGTCGTCAATATCCATCTCGTTATCAGGGTTATACATTGCGCCAACTCTGTCAGGAAATGCATGATATTTGTGTCAGATACAATATCAAGTTACTGCAAAAACAGATGTTTAGAAAAAGTCACTTTCCTAAGCGAGCACTAAGTCCACAACAAGCTAATATTGAGTTTGTTCGTGGTAATATTGAATTGTTACCTTTAAATAAATTAGCAGGCCGAATTGCTGCTGAAGGTGCTTTACCTTATCCGCCGGGTGTTTTATGTGCTGTACCTGGTGAAATTTGGGATGGTGCTGTTTTACGTTATTTTCAGGCTCTTGAAGTCACTATTAATCAACTTCCAGGCTTTTCAACTGAACTTCAAGGGGTTTATATTTATGATGAAAATGATGGCAATAAGCGAATTTATGCTTATGTTATAAAAGAATAATTATCTTATCTTTCCCTATAAAAAATGCTGATGTTTAATAACATCAGCATTTTATTTAACTCTATTTATAAGCCTTATTTATTTCAACTATTCGCCTTGAATTCGTCGATACTGCCCTTTATCTTGCAACAGCCTGACGCCTAATATACTGCCACATAATGAAAGTAATAATGCCGCAACAATAGGTACGGTGATCCACATTCCCCATTGTGGTTGCCAAGGGAAATCAAACACCGATATTTGTAATAAGCTTAATGCGACCTCAGCACCAATCGCCGCAGCTAATCCCGCCATTAAACCTAATAATGCAAATTCAGCCCAAAGAGTCCGTCTTAATAATGATTTACCAGCACCTAATGTTCGATACACCACCAGCTCAATGCGTCGTTGTGTCATTCCTACCTGAATTTGAGCAACTAACAATAACGCACCACAAATCATGACTAATCCAACCATAATCTCTAATGCTCGACTGACTTGCTGTAAGATTTGTTGAACTTGCTGAATTAATGCGCCTGTATCTAACACGCTTACGGTTGGAAATTGCCGATTAAGCGCAGTAATTAATGTGCCTTCACCATTGTAATAAAAGCTACTCATCCATTTTTCCGGCTGATTACTTAATCCTTCTTCAGAGAAAATAAAGAAGAAATTAGGGCGCATATTCTCCCAATCAACATGGCGAATACTCGTAACAATGGACTTAAATTCACGAGTATCACCGACAAATGTTAGTTCATCACCCAACTTGATTTCGAGTTGCTCTGCAACGCCTTGATCAAGAGAAACACCATTACCGACAGGTGGCCAAGTTCCTTCAACAATGACGTTATCTTTAGGTAATTCACTGTGCCACGTTAAGTTAAGCTCACGACGAACCGTATTATTGCCAGCATCACGTTTATCAGCCCACTCTTTGGCATTATGTTCATTAACCTGTGTTAAACGCGCTAATACCACAGGGAATGCATCCGTAGGTTCAACCTTATATTGTGCCAATAAGGTATTAATTTCTTGAACTTGAGGTGCAGACATATTGATTAGAAAATAGTTAGGACTATCTTCTGGTAATTGCTTTTGCCATTTTTCCAGTAAATCACCTTGAATAAGGACTAAAAGCGTTAACAACATAAATGAAAGTGCGAAAGCAGCAAGCTGAGTCATCGTTTGAAAAGGTTGTCGTAATAAACGAGTTACTGCTAAACGCGCACTGAGTTGGCGAAATTTAAACTGCTTTAATACCCATAATCCTAACCAACCAATTATTCCAAGTAAAAAAGCAATAACAACAACACCAAATAGAATTGACCAGAGTAAGACGCCTGTTCCCGCAAAAAGCGTTAAAGCACCGACAATAATTAAGCCCACTATCGGTAAATAATAACGAAGAGGCCATATAGGGGCCGTAGTATCACTTCTCAATACTCGAGAAGGTTGTGTTGCCATTAATTGATAGTAAGGCCTTAATCCTGTTAATAAAGCAATTAACAGTAAAGAGCCCACAGACCATATCCATGGCAAAAAGCTCGCCTCAGGCAAACTTTTTGGTAAGACTGGCGCTAAAATTTGTAGCAATATTGCCTCAAAAACAAGCCCGACTAATGAGCCAACAATAATTGCGCCAATGAGGATCACTCCCCATTGTCCAACAATCCACTTTCTCAATGCGCGTTTATCTGCACCTAACGTTTTTAATACCGCAATTAAAGTATGACGACTACGGCAATAATGAGCCATTGAAACGGCAACTGCCGATATAGCAAGCAATAACGTTAATAGCGCTGAAAGCAAAAGAAAGTTTTTCGCACGCTCCATTGATTGTGAAAGTGCTCCACTATCTTGTTTTAAACTATTCCAACGCTGATCGGGTTTTAATAGTGGGTCGAAGCGTTGCTGATAACTATCAATTACAGACTCATTACCTGCAAACATATAGCGATAAGTCAGACGGCTTCCGGGTTGCACTGCTCCAGTTGCTTCAACATCATCAAGATTAATTAAAATACGGGGGGCGATTTGAAAAGGATTGAACCCGCTGTCTGGCTCTTGAATTAATACACCACCAATAGTAAATGAGGCATCGCCTACATCAATTTTATCGCCAACTTTTATATCAAGTAATTCAAGTAATCTGGCACCAACAAGTGCAGTTCCTTTTTCAGGTTTTAACCCTGCGGGCTCTGTTTCTAACTCACCATACAGTGGATATAATTTATCCACAGCCTTCACCAACGCAAGCTGAGGTGTATCGCCTTCAGGAGCATAAGACATCGTGGTAAATTGCATTTGGCGACTGAGAGTTAACCCTTCCTTATTCGCCTCTGTAAGCCAGTTTTCATCAACGGGATAAGATGCACGTAAGACTAAATCGCCAGCAATTAAATCACGACTTTGAGCGTAAATACTTTTATCAATGCGATCACCTATACGCCCTAAAGCAAGCACACAAGCAACCGCTAGCGCTAAAGAGAGCCAAACAATTAATAGTGCAGGAGAACGCCATTCACGCCAAAACCAACGCCAAATCATGACTCCTCCTTAAGTTGTCCATCTACTAATCGTAATCGTCTTTGGCAACGAGCTGCCAGCTCATTATCATGAGTCACTAAAATTAAGGTTGTTGCATAATCTCGGTTAAGAGAGAACAGCAAGTCAGCAATTTTATCGCCTGTTTTACGATCAAGATTCCCTGTTGGCTCATCAGCAAAAAGAATAGCTGGCTGAGTACAAAATGCTCTTGCTAATGCAACGCGTTGTTGCTCACCACCAGACAGTTGTGCTGGCATATGGTATAAACGTTCGCCTAATCCTAACAGCTTAAGTAAATCAACTGCACGCGCATGACTGTGCTTTTCTGATTCGCCTTTTAATAATGCGGGCAACTGCACATTTTCAAGTGCATTCAATGTTGGGATCAACATAAATGATTGAAAAACAAAACCAACATGTTGAGCGCGTAATTTAGCTCGCTCTTCTTCATTCATTTTTGTGAGATCTTCACCCATTAAATGCACGCTGCCAGAACTACCATCATCTAATCCAGCAATGATCCCTAACAGAGTCGATTTACCCGATCCTGACTCACCGATTAACGCAATTGTTTGTGCAGGCTCGACAACTAACTCAACACCCTGCAATATAGAGATCTGACTATCACCTTGTCCTACTTGTTTGGTTAACCGATGAACTTCAAGAACCTTTTCCGTCGACATACATTTTTCCTTATCGTTATGATGATGTTTAGCTTTAAGGCAATTGCTGCTGATACCTTTTTAATCTTTGGTGACAGCTTGAGTGCAGGATATCGTCTTCCAATTGAAAGTGCATGGCCACAACGCCTTGCTGATAAATGGAAAACAACCTACCCTGAAATTAATGTTGTTAATGCAAGTATTAGTGGTGAAACTGCCTTTCAGGGGAAAAATAGGCTTCCTGATTTATTAAAACAGCATCAACCTCGTTGGGTTTTAATTGAATTAGGTGCAAATGATGGCTTACAGGGATACCCTGTTGCACAAACAAAAGAGGCATTACAAAACATCATTACACAAGTAAAAGATGCCGGTGCAACGCCACTTTTTATGCAAATAATGATTTCACCTAATTATGGTAAACGTTATACACAATCATTTTCAGCGATCTATCCAAAACTCGCTGAAGATAATGCGCTTCCTCTACTTCCTTTTTATATGGAGCAAATCGCTGATAAGCCTGAGTGGATGCAAAATGACAGCATACACCCCAATGAAGATGCTCAGCCTTTTATTGCTCAGTGGATGGATGAAAAATTATCCCCTTACTTAACACGTTAGACTATTCTGACAGTAGTTGACGTAGATTAAACGAGATTAATTGTAAAATTATGCAAAAAACGGTATTGATTACAGGAAGTTCCAGTGGAATAGGGCTCTGTGCCGCCAAAGCACTAAAGAAAAGAGGCTATCGAGTTCTTGCGGCTTGCCGTAAAGGTGAAGACCTTGAACGCATGGAAACACTGGGATTAGAACCTATTCATCTTGATCTTGATGATCCAAAAAGTGTTGAAAATGCGGCACTAGAAGTTATTCGCCTAACAAATGGTCGTTTATATGGATTATTTAATAATGGCGGATTTGGTGTTTATGGTCCATTAGATGCCATTACTCGTCCACAAATGGAAAAACAGTTTTCTACTAATTTTTTTGGTTTACATCAGCTGACTACATTACTTCTACCAGCAATGTTACCACACGGTGAAGGCAGAATTATTCAAACGAGTTCTGTAATGGGGATTATCTCAACACCCGGTCGAGGTGCTTACGCAGCGAGTAAGTATGCTGTAGAAGCATGGTCTGACGCATTAAGAATGGAAATTGCTCATACTGGTGTCAAGGTGAGTTTAATAGAGCCTGGTCCAATACGTACTTGCTTCACCGAGAATGTTGCTCAAGCAGAAAAAGATAAACCAGTAAAAAATCCTGGGATTGCGAGTCGTTTCACACTAACGCCTGAAGATGTAGTGAAAAAGCTTATTCATGCTTTAGAAAGCCCAAAACCTAAGATACGTTATCCCGTAACCCTATTAACTTATGCTGTCAAAATACTAAAACGCTTTCTACCTGACACACTAATGGATGCAATTTTAAGTCGCCAAAGTGGCAAGGCTTGATTTTTCGGGTTTCACCCTTACTTATTAATAAAATAGCTTTATAAATCGCATCTATATTTAAAACTCTCAAAAAGGGGCAAGTTAATGTTAGCAACTGCACATATTGTTGATGTAAATGAATCAAATATTCAACAAGTTATAGAACAATCGATGAATAAACCGGTCATGATGTATTTCTATTCAGAACGTAGCCCTCATTGTGCAGAGCTTGGCGCAACATTAGATAAACTGGCAGCCGAATTTGCTGATCAATTTATTTTAGCTAAATTGGATTGTGATGTTGAACAAATGATTGCCTCACAATTTGGTCTACGTGCTATTCCAACTGTTTATATTTTACAAGAAGGTCGCCCAGTTGATGGCTTCCAAGGCCCTCAACCTGAAGAAGCAATTCGCCAAGTGTTAGCAAATGTATTACCCAAACCAGAAGAATTAAAAGCGGCACAAGCGGCGCAATTACTTTCTGAAGGAAAAGCCGAGGAAGCTCTACCTTTGCTTAAAGAAGCCCATCAACTCGCACCTAAAAACAGTGAAATTACCCTTGCGTTAGCGGGCGCTTTAATTTCTTTAAATAAAAATGAAGAAGCTCAAACGCTGTTAATTACCATCCCATTACAAGATCAAGATAGTTACTACCATAGTTTGTTAGCGCAAATTGAATTACAAAAACAGGCTGCTGATACGCCTGAAATCCAACAATTGCAGAGCGATTTTAATCAACAACCTGAAAAAACCAATCTTGCCATTCAACTTGCACTAAAATTACATGAAGTTGCTCGCAATGAAGAGGCGTTAGAGTTGCTATTTAGCTTTATCAAAAAAGATCTAAATGCAGGTGATGGGCAAGTTAAGAAAACCCTGATGGATATTCTATCAGCCTTAGGTACTAATGATAATTTGGCGTCTAAATATCGTCGTATGGTGTATTCTTTACTTTATTAATTTTATTTTCTTATTCAAGCAGACTTAGGACAGGTATATGGAAATAGTCATTGGTATTATCATCTTATTCGCTATTATTTTAGTTTTATGTGGTGTTAAAACCGTTCCACAAGGTTATCAGTGGACTGTCGAACGTTTTGGTCGTTACACTCGAACTCTGACTCCAGGACTCCAAATTCTCGTGCCATTTGTTGATCGTATTGGTCGCCGTATCAATATGATGGAACAAGTACTGGATATTCCTTCTCAAGAAGTCATTTCTCGTGATAACGCCAACGTCAGCATTGATGCAGTCTGCTTTATTCAAGTTATCGATCCTGTAAAAGCCGCGTATGAAGTTAATAACCTTGAACTTGCGATTATTAACTTAACACTCACTAATATTCGTACGGTGTTAGGCTCAATGGAACTTGATGAAATTCTTTCTCAACGTGACCAAATCAATAGCCGCCTTTTACTGATTGTTGATGATGCAACAAACCCTTGGGGTATCAAAATTACCCGTATTGAAATTCGTGATGTCCGCCCACCAAAAGAATTGATTTCTGCAATGAATGCGCAGATGAAAGCTGAACGTACTAAACGTGCCGACATTCTTGAAGCTGAAGGTATTCGTCAAGCGGCTATCTTAAAGGCTGAAGGTGAGAAACAAGGACAAATACTGAAAGCAGAAGGTGAGCGTCAATCTGCGTTCTTACAAGCAGAAGCCCGTGAACGTGCGGCAGAAGCAGAAGCCAAAGCAACACAAATGGTATCTGAGGCCATTGCAAAAGGTGATATGCAAGCAATTAACTACTTTGTTGCTCAAAAATATACTGATGCACTGTCTCAAATTGGTTCAGCTAATAACAGTAAAGTTATTATGATGCCATTAGAAGCAAGTAATCTCATGGGTGCGATTGGCGGTATTTCTGAATTACTCAATACCAAAAAAAGTGACTCTGGCAACAAGAGCAATTAATTATGATTGAATGGATTAGTGCTCAACCTGCACTTTTCTGGCTTTGTCTTGGTGGCTTGCTGTTAATTACAGAAATGTTAGGAACAGCAGGATACCTTTTATGGTCAGGAATGGCGGCTCTGTGTGTATCGTTGATCACATGGATATTGCCTATTAGCTGGCCTATTCAAGGTATTTTATTTGCGATATTAACGGTTATTAGTGCTTTACTTTGGCACCTTTGGCTTAAACGCAGAAAACTATCAAAAGAAGCTGAAAACTTAAATCAGAAAACGCATCAACTGATTGGTGTTCATGCTGTTTTATTATCAGATACTGAAAATGGTTTTAGTCGCGTAAAATTAGCTGATGGCAGTTGGCGTGTTTATTCAGACACGCCATTACTTGCTGGCGATAAGGTAACAGTAACCGCAATTGATGGTATTACCTTACAAGTGATTGCGCTTAAATCGGCTGTTTCTGGTGATGACAACACCCTGACAAATGATTGATGATGGGGCAATCTGCACCATCATCTCCGGGGCACTCGCTGGCTAATAACAGTAATCGCTGGCGAATGGCATTAAGCTCATTAATTGTTTTCTCAATTTCGGCCACTTTTTTTAAGGTGGCTTCTTTCACGTCAGCACTATGACGTGAAGGATTTCTTAGCAACATCAATAAAGCACGGCACTCTTCTAAATTAAAGCCCACCTCTCGTGCTTGTCGTAATAATGTCAACTCTTCGATATGTTGAGCCTGATAATAGCGATAGCCGTTTTCACCTCTTCCCGGTGGCGTTATCAAGTCTTTTTCTTCATAAAACCGAATAGCTTTAGCTGTTAATCCTGTTTTATTTGCGATTTCACTAATATTCAAAATTCCCCCTTGACCTTCCCCTTGCGGAAAGGTTTAGCCTTTATCTCAATAAGAAAAAACCTTTAAAGAAAGCAAGTTACCGAATATTGCGCAATAATAGAGGTAACGCTTTTATGTCGGAGATAAATTAACATGGCAAAAACTATAATACTCGCACTACAAGGACTTTCCTGCTCCCACTGTGTTAACAGTGTAAAAAAAGCACTTGATGCTCGCAATGATATAGAGCAGGCAATTGTGACTATTCAATACGCTAAAATTGACAGCGATGCAACTGCTGAAAGCTTAATCAAAACAATTGAAGATGCAGGCTATGAAGCAAGTGTAGCAACACAACCCGATGTAAAATTAAGCCTAAGTGGGCTTAACTGTATGAAGTGTGTCGGTAAAACTGAAAAAGCATTATTAGCCATTGAAGGCGTTGCCGCAGTTAATGTGACAAAAGAGTCAGCTGAAATTTTTGGTGATGCTACGGCAGATACTTTAATTACAGCGATTACGGCGGAAGGTTTTCAAGCAAGCCTAGCGCCCACTGACAACGTAATTAATTTAACTCTATCTGGCTTAAATTGTGGTCACTGTGTCGGTTCAGTTAAAAAAGCACTAGAAAATACTGCAGGTGTTGAAACAGCTGAAGTTGAATTAACACATGCAAAAGTGACTGGTTCTGCAACCGCTGAAACCTTAATTACTGCCATTACAGAAGCAGGTTTTGAAGCACAACTAGCAGGTACTGATTTCCCAAAAACTGAGCCGCTGACGCAAACGCATGCGCAACTGGAAGCATCGTCAGCGGCTGTTTGTGATATTCCAGTTGAGAATGCTGATATTAATAATGGCGCTGAAATTGATACTGACGATGACAGCAGTGTTCAGCTTTTAATTGATGGCATGACCTGTGCAAGTTGCGTAAGCAAGGTTCACAAAGCATTACAATCTGTTGATGGCGTTGAAAATGTGCGTGTAAATCTTGCTGAACGTAGTGCATTAGTGACTGGTGAAATCGATCATGACGCACTTGTGACTGCTATTGAAAAAGCGGGTTATGGCGCTGAAATTATTCAAGACGATGTAAAACGCAGAGAACGTCAGCAAGAAGTTGCTGTTGCCAATATGAAACGTTTTCGCTGGCAAGCTGCATTGGCCTTAGTTGTTGGTATCCCCGTAATGATTTGGGGAATGATCGGCGACAATATGATGCTGACAGAAGCCAATCACAGCATCTGGTTAGGCATTGGTATTGCAACGCTGTTTGTGATGGTTGTTGCTGGTGGTCATTTCTATCGTAGCGCATGGCAGAGTTTAAAAAACCGCAGTGCAACAATGGATACCCTCGTTGCGTTAGGAACAGGAACAGCGTGGCTCTATTCCATTACCGTGAACTTATGGCCAGAAGTGTTCCCTGCCCAAGCGCGACATCTCTATTATGAAGCCAGTGCGATGATCATCGGTTTAATCAATCTGGGTCATATGCTTGAGCAAAGAGCACGCCAGCGTTCATCCAAAGCACTGGAACGGCTATTAGATTTAACTCCGCCAACAGCAAGAGTCATAACTGAAAACGGTGAAGTTGAAATGCCATTAGCTGATGTTAAACAAGGAATGACCTTACGTTTAGCAACAGGTGATAAAGTGCCGGTTGATGGTGAAATTATCCAAGGTGAAGTATGGATGGATGAGGCAATGCTGACAGGCGAGCCAATTCCACAACAAAAAACTGTGGGTGACACTATTCATGCGGGAACAACGGTTCAAGATGGCTCAGTTCTATTTAAAGCGGCAGCGGTGGGAAGTAAAACAACACTTGCTCGTATTATCAAATTAGTTCGCCAAGCGCAAAGTAGTAAACCTGAAATAGGCCAGCTAGCGGATAAAATTTCAGGTGTATTTGTACCTGTTGTCGTTGCTATCGCTCTTATTGCTGGTGCTATTTGGTATTTCTTTGGTCCGTCGCCACAAATTACCTATGCACTGGTGATTATCACAACCGTTCTTATCATCGCTTGCCCTTGTGCTTTAGGTTTGGCTACTCCTATGTCGATTATTTCAGGTGTAGGTCGTGCGGCTGAATATGGCGTGTTAGTTCGTGATGCAGACGCACTACAACAAGCGAGCAAACTAGATACTTTAGTCTTTGATAAAACAGGAACACTGACAGAAGGTATGCCTCAGGTCACTGAAATTCATACTTTCAATCAAGTAGATGAAACTCAAGCACTTGCATTGGCAGCATCGTTGGAAAATGGTTCTAATCACCCATTAGCTAAAGCCATTTTAACGCGAGCTGAAGGCATTGATTTACCTGAAATAAGCCAATTCCGCACTCTTGCAGGAATGGGGTTAAGTGGCGAAATTAACGGAAAAACAGTGCTTTTAGGCAACCCTAAATTGATGCTTGAATCAGGTATTGATATTAGTGAAATTAATTCACTTATTGACACTCAAGCAGCGAAAGGTGTTACTCCAGTCTTATTAGCTCAAGAAGGTAAGATTGCCGCCCTTCTCTCTATCCGTGATCCTCTAAGAGAAGATACTGTAAGTGCATTACAACGTTTACATAATCAGGGCTATCGCCTAGTGATGTTAACGGGTGATAATCCAATTACTGCAAATGCAATAGCAAAAGAAGCAGGTATTGACCAAGTTATCGCAGGTGTCATGCCAGAAGGTAAAGCACAAGCGATAACAGAGCTTCAAGCACAAGGTCGTCGTGTTGCAATGATTGGTGATGGTATTAACGATGCGCCAGCACTAGCAAAAGCAGATGTCGGTATTGCAATGGGTGGAGGTAGTGATATTGCTATTGAAACAGCAGCTATCACATTAATGCGTCATAGTTTGCATGGTGTTGCCGATGCGGTTGAGATCTCAAAAGGTACACTACGTAATATGAAGCAGAATTTATTCGGTGCCTTTGTTTACAATAGCTTAGGTATCCCTATTGCAGCGGGTATTTTATATCCTTTCACTGGCACACTGTTAAATCCAGTGGTTGCGGGTGCTGCAATGGCGCTGTCTTCCATTACTGTTGTTAGCAATGCAAACCGTTTATTGCGTTTTAAACCTAAGCAATAAACTAAGTAAGCTTTAATTAAAAAAAACACCGCTTTTTTACTTATTAGTAAAAGCGGTGTTTTTACACTTCAATCAACTGAAAATAAAAATATCTCTATTATTATTCATTCTATAAATTTTCACTTAAAAATAATAAGGTAAAAGACACCTTATATAATAAAGGAAAATCTATGAATAATTACAGATGGGATGTTATATACGCTTGTTCAGGTAATTATATAAATAAACAATTATCTAATAATAAAAATCAACTTATTCAATCTTTTGAATATGAAGATTCGGAAATTAAAATCACAGGAATTTTTGACTCATGGAAAATTGTTTCTGGTGGTAGTGGTAATTTACTTCAATTTGAAACTCCTATTAAAACAGGGGTGCTTTTCATTAAGCAATTCAATGAAACAATTACTCTTAATAATGTGATTCCCTTAATAGAAATGCAATTAAAGTTAATTAAAGGGAGTGATCAAACCGTACTTTATAAACTTGTTTTTAATTGTTTAATAGAAGGGAAAAACAAAGGTGATATGACTTTTGGTGCAGTCACTGTGATTAACCCAGATGTGAGTGGAAACTTAGGAAAATATCTTCGATCTCACCCGCAAGAAGCCTCTTTAGGTGCAGCACTACTCACTATTGGTTTATCTCGTGTTTTTATACAAAATGCAGAGCAACTTAATTTTGTATTTGCCAATATATTACCTTCACCAACAGGAGAAAATGCAAATTGGTTGACACCTAAAAAACTTACCTATGCCTATCAACAGCCTGTTAGTGGTGCTTTAGGTGGTATTGCCATTTTAGGTATGTTAGAGAATGTATCGATCACTAATTTACCTCGTAGTTTTGATACCAATTTATTATTTAATAAAGATTTTGGTTTTATATTATCGGCGAGGGCTTTTCTATTAAATGTTGTTATACCTTCATTGCCTTTAAGTTTTCAAGGGAATTCTACTTTTTATGATTTTCGTTTAGAAAATAATGTAATAAATTTAAATAATAATTTTAATCTTAATGCAGTCAAAGTTGATTTAATTTATTACACACCAACAGTCACCGACATTAATTTTCATATTGAAGATAATAAAATGTGGTGTTATGTTTCAACACATACAAATATCACTGGATTAACCGGAGCTTATATTATAAATACTGTCACATCAATTAATCCATCCTCATTTAATGTATCAACAAAAACATTGTCTTTTAATTCTGATCCAAATAAATCAGCAACAAAAAATGAACATATTCCATGTTGGGAACAAGGACTAGGTGCTTTAACATTTGGCATTATGAATATTGTAATTGAAGCCATCAGCCTTTCTATTGAAAACTCAATGGGTACACTCACCTCATCAAAAACAGCTCAATCATTAAGGGAGCTAGCGCCAGGACTCGTCAGTTGGAATGGTCAGCAGAATATGACGATTGATGCGGGTGGGTTAGCCGATAATGTTTATATGCAAGGAAAATTAAATTAAGGAAAACATTATGAATAACTCAGTGAGCACATTTGGTTGGGATACGGCTTATCTCGCTTCTTTTCCTATTGTAAATAAAGCAATAATGGTACAAAAAAGCTTTCCAAGCACTTTTGACTATAAAGACGCTACTGATATTACGATATCGGGACATTGGGAGTCATGGCAATTAATCCCAGCTGGTGCTGGAGGTGATGTTCAATTGAAAATGAAGCAGGTGCAGAAGCCACCATTTCAGGTTCAATTACGGGTTCTATTGGCATCGCTAAAGCCGTAACTCAACAAGAATATGATCAAATTCCTGCTTTAAACACTTTTTCCACTAATTGTATAGGTGCAACACAATGGACTTCTTTATCAAATTACACCTTACTTGGTGCCAATTTTCAGACTAGCCTAGTTATGGGGATCTCAATGGATGTAGATAATTAATCCAATCATTTATTTTTTGATGATACTGTGATACCAACAACCTAATTATATGAAAGATAAATCATCTCAAAGAGAAGATTTATCTTTTTTCCAAAGATTAAATACTGAATTATCAATCAATTAAAAAAAAGCCGATATTTCTATCGGCCAGTCAAAGAGGAATTTCTCATTATACAAGAGAGTCATTACTCCGCCCTCTTAGCGCTAGAATAGCAATATATTATAAATATTTCATTATTTTTTATTATTCATAAAATAAATATAACATTGACATAAAAATCACTCTAATAATAAGGGTGTTTATTTATATTAAATAAAAAATTAGCATTCAGAATATATTAGTGAAAAATCAACATCATTTTATTTTTAAAAGGATTTAAAATTGAAATATAAAAATATTTTTATCGCAACAGTATCTATCATTTATTCTTCCTGTGTTTTTTCAAACACAGTAAATACCCCCCCATTCTCTGATGTAATCACGCCAGAAAATGAAGAGCGAGAAAATAAAAAAAGCTATTTAGTATCAACGGTTTTTAATCAGATAGTTGATAGTAATTTAATTAATATAGTAAAAGGAACAAATAAAGATAAAGAAGCCTATGGTATTGAATTAAATAGTAGCGTAGCTAAAGATTTAGAAAAATACTTAAGAAATCGAAATTTAACCGATTCTGCCGATCTTATAAAGCAAAATATCGTTAATAAAAATGGTTATATTTATATTCAATCTAGCAATAGTGATTTAAAAATGGGAATGGTGGGTTATTTATCAGAAAAAGATTTATTGACCGAAAAAAACCGTAATGAAGTTATTAATATAATCAAGCATGCGGAAACAATGATCTACAGTACTCAAGATAGTGCATTAACATTAGATGATCTAGAGTCTCCCGAGAGACTACATAAAATAGTCGATAATCTCAATACCAAAAACCGTTTTTTATTGTTATTAGAAAAAAACACAAAACAAGATCTAGCCCAGATGAGTAAGTTACAAGAGCAAGATACTAGAATGCTAAATAATTCAATTTTAGATAATAAGAAAAGATTATCAGAAAACATTAAAAATAATGAGACTAAAATTCAAGAACAAAAGTTAATTATTGATAACAATAATGAATTAACGGAAAAAAATAAAAATGATATTGATACAAACACGCAAATTATAAATAGTAACACTGATAATATAAGAGCGAACAAAAGTGACATTGACAATATTACGAAAGACTATATAGATAATCTAAATATTAATGGAAATAATATTTCATTAAAAAGCCATTTTGCAACGCTCTATACTGAACAATCAATCTCAAGAAATGAATTTAAAACATTAAAAAGTGACTTTGAATATTTTAAATCTGACACTCAAAACCGTTTTTATAAAGTCGAAAAACGTGCTAACCAAGGTATTGCCTCTGTTGCGGCAATGAGTAATTTACCTTTTACCGATACAGCAACATTTAGTACAGCCATTGGTATTGGTAATTATCGTAATGCCACAGCCCTCGCTTGGGGTATGCAATATCGTATTAATGAAAATGTTAAAGTCAGAGCATCAACAGCATGGAATGAGACAAATAGTTGGGTCTCTGCGGGGGGGGTAGGCATTAGTTGGTAGTCATTCAGCCTAAAGTAAAAACAGAGAAAGCTAAGTAAAGCTTCGTTTTCTCTGTTTCATTCAATTAAAAATCCGTTATGCTGAGGTTTAGTGATCGACACTTAAAGGAGCGTATCAAATGACGGGTATTTTTCAGAAAGTTAAAAACTGGATAGGGATAAAAAACGCTCAGCATTATCCTTACCCTGCCGTTGATATTACGCTACCAAATAATATCTCTTTACACCTTGTAGGCAGTATCCATATGGGTGTTCCCACAATGTCACCACTCTCCAATGTGCTTATTAACGAAATAAAAAATGCAGATGCGATTATTGTTGAAGCGGATATCTCAACGGATGTACAACCTTTTGATCAAGCCTCTCTCTTTAGAGAACCATTAGAAACTCGTTTAAATGAAACACTTTTTTCTCAAATTATTCAACACTGTGAAGATCTCTCGCTTTCTCTTTATCAAATTGAAAATAAACCACTTTGGCAAATTGCGTTAATTTTACAATCAACCCAAGCCATGCAACTTGGATTACAACCGCAATATGGTATTGATTATCAAGTCATTCAGCATGCAAATAAACACCAAAAAAACATCATAGAGCTTGAAGGTATTGAGAGTCAGGTCGCACTATTATTGGATTTTCCTCATGATGGTCAGCAATTACTCGAGGATACGCTAAGAAATTGGCACGATAATGCACGTACATTGCAAATCATGATCAATTGGTGGTTAAATTATAATAGTAGAGAGAAACAACCGCCTTTACCGAATACCTTTAGTAAAGCTGTATTTGATATTTTGATGGAAAGCCGTAACCAAAAATGGGTAAGCACGTTATCAACATTACCCGCAGGTCGTTATGTGGTAACTGTCGGCGCCCTTCATTTATTTGGCGAAGAAAATTTGATCGATTTATTAACATCCCAAGTATAAAGATATTGTTCTAACCTTGTAAGTAGGAATAACTATGACTCCCGCTGTAAATTTACTGGAAAAACAAAAAATCAAATTTACCCTTCATCCTTATGAGCATGATGCTAATGTCCATAATTTTGGTGATGAAGCGGTCGAAAAACTCGGTTTAGATAACCGCCAAGTATTCAAAACACTTTTAGTGGCCTTAAATGGAGATGCTAAGAATCTTGCCGTTGCAGTAACACCGGTTTCTGGTCAGTTAGATTTAAAACTCGTTGCTAAATGCTTTAAGGCTAAAAAAGCAGATATGGCAGATCCCCAAATTGCACAAAAGGTCACGGGTTATTTAGTGGGTGGAATAAGTCCATTAGGTCAGAAAAAACGCCTACCAACAGTGATTGATGAACAAGCACTCGAATTTGACACTATATTTGTTTCTGGTGGTAAACGTGGCTTAGATATTGAATTATCAGCAAAAGATTTAGGCACTGTATTAGGTGCTCAATTTGCACTTATTCGTAAAGAGTCATAATCCTTAATGATTTTTTATTTTAAGGCTCATCCTCAAAATAAGAAATTAACGTGATTTAGACCCCAAATAAAAGGCGACATTAGATGTCGCCTTTTGTCTATATAAGCGTTATTGGTAAGATTTATTTTTTGTAAACAATTTCGCCTTTAGGTTCGAAATCATCAGCTTTCAATGGAGAGTGTGATTCGATATAACCTTTTAATACTTCAGCATCAACGAAACCCGTATTTACATAACCTGGGTGTGTATCAATTTTCGGATAACCATCACCACCAATACCGTTAAAGTTCAGTGTCGCCATACGGTAAGATTTTGTTTTATCTAATGGTTTACCTGCAATTTTAACATCGCTAACTTTACAGTCTGCATCTACGGTTAAGCTAACATTGTAGAATTGTGCATAAGCACCAGAGTCTACTTTCATACATGCAACAGCTGATAAATAAGGTTCGACTTCTTCACCTTTAAAATCAACATAAACCAGTTCGTTCGCGAATGGTTGAACTTTCAGAACATCTTTGTAAGTGATATCACCAGACTCAATAGAATCACGAACACCACCACCGCTCATAATGGCAAAGTCTGCATTCGCACGTTCAGCTTGAGCTGATAATAATAGACGTGCCATATTGGTTTGAACAAAGCGAACTTTACTACGATCACCTTCTAATTTACCAACAACCTCACCCACTTTAACATTCAGTTGCTCACCACCTTTTTCTTGGTAAGGTGTCAGCAGTTTCATCATTTCAGGGTTATGAGGAATTTCTTTAGTGTAGTAAACGAGTTCAGTTGTGCCATCGTCTTTCTTCACTTTCTGATTTAAGTTGATTGGGATTAATTGGTAATGTTTTAGCGTGAATACACCATTACGGAATTCGAAATCTGCACGACCAACATATTTGCCCCATTCATGAGCCTGAACAATCCATGTACCATTTTGGTTATCTGGTGCACAAGGTGTTCCTGGTACATAATCCGCTTGTTTGTAGTTTTTATTCTCTTGAGACATACAAACAGGATCTTGTGAGTGACCACCCACAATCATATCAAGGTAACCTTTTGGTAACGCACGCGCCATTTCCACATCACCCGGTGCGTTAGAGCCGTGATTACCATCATCATAGTGACCCATATGAGTTGCTGCGATAATAATGTCTGGTTTTTCCGTTGTACGCAGTTCTTCTACAACTTTTTTAGCTTCATCAGACGGTTTGCGGAATTCAGTATCGGGGAAGTTTGCTGGGTTACCAATACGCACAGTATCATCAGTCGTTAAGCCTAATACTGCAATTTTGACACCTTGCTTATCAAAAATGGTGTAAGGCTTGAATAAACGCTCACCCGTACTTTTTTGATAAATATTTGCAGATAAGAATGGGAATGTTGCCCATTTTTCTTGTTGACGTAAAACCTCTAATGGATTATCGAATTCATGGTTACCCAATGCCATTGCATCATAGCCCACAAGATTCATACCTTTAAAATCAGGCTCTGCATCTTGTAAATCAGATTCTGGTACACCCGTATTGATATCACCACCTGATAACAGCAGTACGCTACCGCCTTTTTTAGCCACTTCATCACGAATATTATCAACAACCGTTTTTTGTGCAGCTAAGCCATATTCACCACGATCGTTATGCCAGAAATGACCATGATGATCATTAGTATGTAGAATAGTTATTTCGTAGGTTTTATCCTTTTCCCATGCCTGAGACATCGCAGGCGCCATCGCTAAAGAAACCGTCAATGCGCATGCTGATAATTTAAAAGATAAGCTCATGGTATATCCCCATGTATATTATTTATTGAGAAGGTTCTGCCATGGTTCTACAGTAGAAAAAGAAGACAGAAGTTAAATACTTTTGCTGTATTTTATGACGTAGGTTATATAATTTTTTTATTATTTCATTGATCCAATAGTTTTTTTGAGACATGAATCAAACTCTATTTCTCACAAAAGCACTCAACTCCAAATAGATGTAAACTAGACCAATAAAAATAGAAACAATTTATTAACAAAATAATGTGGCAGGGAATTAAAATGAGCAATGCCGATCCAACGCTTCCCATAGAAGAAACTGACGTTTTACAACGAAAAGCCAATAAGCGTAATACGGTTTTTAGTATTTTAACTGCTATCAGTTTTTCACACCTTCTCAATGATATGATCCAATCATTGATATTAGCTATTTACCCTATGTTGCAATCTGAATTTTCTCTCAGCTTTGTGCAAATAGGGATGATAACGTTGACGTATCAAATTACAGCATCCTTGTTACAGCCTTTTATTGGTCTCTATACTGATAAATATCCTAAGCCTTACTCATTACCTATTGGTATGGGTTTTACGCTAACAGGGCTTATTCTTCTCGCCTTTGCTGATACATTCCCAATGTTATTACTCGCAGCAGGATTAGTCGGTACAGGCTCGTCTATTTTTCATCCTGAATCATCTCGTGTTGCAAGAATGGCATCAGGTGGAAGACACGGGCTGGCACAATCACTATTCCAAGTGGGAGGCAATTTAGGCAGCTCTTTAGGTCCTCTTTTGGCGGCTTTACTGATTGCTCCTTATGGCAAAGGTAATGTCGGTTGGTTCTCTCTTGCTGCATTACTGGCCATTATAGTGCTATTACAAGTTAGCCGTTGGTATAAAATTCAACAAGAAGCTCAGAAAAAACAACCAATGGTGCTAAACAACAAAGCAATATTGCCACGTAAAGCCCTTTTTGGCTCTTTAGCCATTTTACTTATTCTGATTTTTTCTAAGTATTTTTATCTTGCAAGCATCAGTAGCTACTATACTTTCTATTTAATACATAAATTTGGCGTTTCAGTGCAAAATGCACAAATTCACCTATTTGTTTTCCTCTTTGCTGTCGCTGCTGGCACCATGATTGGTGGCCCCATAGGCGATAAAATTGGCAGAAAATACGTTATTTGGGGATCTATTCTTGGTGTTGCGCCTTTTACGCTGATACTCCCTTACGCTAGCCTTTATTGGACTGGCGTACTTACTGTATTCATTGGTGTGATTTTGGCTTCAGCATTTTCTGCTATCTTAGTTTATGCTCAAGAGTTAATTCCGGGTAAAACTGGCATGGTTTCAGGGCTTTTCTTCGGACTTGCTTTTGGGATGGGAGGGATTGGTGCTGCAGTCTTAGGATATGTTGCTGATCAGAAAAGTATTGAATATGTCTATCATATTTGTGCTTATCTCCCACTATTAGGTATTTTCACCATTTTTCTTCCTAATATTGGGGTGGATAAAACTGAATAACTTGTAATTATCCCTGTTATCTAAATGAACTAGTAACAGGGTATTTCTTACTTTAAAAGGTAAGACTGATTAAAATAACATAAAAAAGTGCATTTGCATCAAAAAACTCAATCAACTTGCTATTTTTATAAATAATCGATAATTTTTAGCGAATTTATTGCATGAATACGTTAAACTATCAGCCTGCTATATTACTCGCCCCCCGATACATGTAGTTTTATAAAAAGAAGGAGAATTGATGCCGCATTCAACACCCCTCATTACCACCATTGTTGGTGGGTTAGCACTTGCTTACATTTTAGGCATGATCGCTCAACGGCTAAAAATCTCACCTTTAGTAGGATATCTTGCTGCGGGTGTACTCGCTGGTCCATTTACTCCCGGCTTTGTCGCTGATACATCTCTCGCCCCTGAACTCGCTGAAATTGGCGTTATTCTGCTAATGTTTGGTGTAGGTTTACATTTTTCGTTAAAAGATCTGATGGCAGTGAAAGCCATCGCTATTCCGGGTGCTATTGCTCAAATTGCAGTAGCAACACTATTAGGGTTGGGATTATCAGCATTTTTTGGCTGGGGTTTATTTAGTGGCATCGTGTTTGGTTTGTGTCTTTCAACTGCAAGTACCGTCGTTCTTTTACGAGCACTTGAAGAAAGAGGTCTGATTGATAGCCAACGAGGTCAAATTGCCATTGGTTGGTTGATTGTTGAAGACTTAGCAATGGTATTAGCCCTTGTACTACTCCCAGCTATTGCCAATATGCTGGAAAGCAGCGATCAAACCAATGTTTCTCAACTCATGATCAATTTAGGTATCACAATCGGTAAAGTCGTAGCCTTTATCTTAATCATGATGATTGTTGGTCGTAAGCTTATTCCGTGGATCTTAGCTAAAACCGCGGCAACAGGCTCTCGTGAACTCTTTACGCTGAGTGTATTAGCACTCGCTTTAGGTATCGCTTACGCTGCGGTGACTTTATTTGATGCCTCTTTCGCATTAGGTGCTTTCTTTGCGGGTATGGTGCTTAATGAGTCTGAGTTAAGCCACAGAGCCGCACAAGATACCTTGCCATTGCGTGATGCCTTTGCTGTTCTGTTCTTTGTGTCCGTTGGTATGCTGTTTGATCCAATGGTATTAATTGAACATCCTCTTGGTATCTTAGCAACACTGGCTATCATTATTATTGGTAAATCTGTCGCCGCGTTGGTGCTTGTACGAATGTTTGGGCATTCTCGACGAACAGCCTTAACCATTTCTGTCAGTCTTGCTCAAATTGGTGAGTTTGCCTTTATCCTTGCAGGTCTAGGTGTGGCGCTAAACGTTTTAGAGCCAGATGCACGTAATCTTGTTTTAGCTGGTGCTTTAGTCTCGATTATGCTAAACCCAGTTCTGTTCTCTTTATTAGACCGTTATCTGGCAAAAACAGAAACCAAAGAAGAAGTGGAACAGCTACAACAAGAAGAGCTGGAAGAAGAGATGCCTGTCCCTGTTGATATTTGTGGTCACGCCATTATCGTCGGCTATGGACGTGCAGGAAGCATGCTTGCTGAAAAATTATTAGCTCAATCTATTCCATTAGTGATTATCGAAAATAGTCGTAATAAATTTGCTGAGTTAAAAGAGAAAAGTTTAAACACAGTACTGGGTAATGCATCGACTAAAGAGTCACTTGCTTTAGCCCGTATTGATTGCGCTAAATCTTTATTACTGACGATACCGAATGGTTATGAAGCAGCAGATGTCGCTGAAACGGCAAGAAGTATGAACCCTGATTTAAATATCATTGTTCGCGCCCATTTTGACGATATTATCGTGCGAGCTAACTATGATGAAGAAGCTTCTTTTATCCTTGAAAAAGGCGCAAATCACGTCGTTATCGATGAAGATCAAACAGCATCTGCAATGGCGGATATGCTAATTAAAGAAGTTGAATTTGGTTGCGCTATTGATGATACACCTGAAAATGGTCAACAAATCATTGCACCTAGTGCAGCGCAATAATCAAACACAGGTAATCACTTAAATCCATAGAATTTAAGTCAATAAAAAACCTATCAATAAATGTTGATAGGTTTTTTTATTTCACACTGATAAAACAAGACTTAGAAACAATACAAACTTAGCGTTCCCAATAGGCTTCTTCCAAGCTGTCTTCTTTTTCAGGTAAACCGCGCGTCAAGCGTGGAGAATGCTGGCTTAATACTTGATAACTCACTCGGTTAGCATATTTACATACTTGTGCTAATGATGAGTAAGTTAAATAAGTCCGAGGATGCTTACTTGAATTTGGCACATTAATGCGATGATAGCTATTTGCTGTAATATCATGCAGTAATGCTGATAATGCTGCATCACCCGCACCATTGGTATTCATAATTTTTTCAGGGCCACCCATATAAGGTTCAATATGAGAATAGACTTTCTCTGGCTCTTCACAATCTTTACGACGCATTGCTCGACTAAATTCATAACGATTAAATTCAGCAATAGCACCGGGTAATAAAGGATGTGTGGTTTGGCGCTTAAAGCTGTGTTCTGTATAGCCACCCATATAAAGCCCAGCAGGTCCCGCAGTACAAAGCACTAAATCAACCCATTCTAAAGCAACATCGGAAGCCAACAGAGGATCTGCATGCCCAGTTAATTCAAAAGCTTCATCTTCATTCATGGCGACAACAGAAACGTGCTCTTTTAAGAAATCACGCCACCATTGTGGATCATCTGCAATAACATATTTTGTGCCAAGTGTGAGAACGACCGGCACATCATATTTTTTCGCATACTCAATCGCTTTCATGGTTGCTAGTGGCATCGGTTCACCTGGTTTACAGCGAACTAAGTAAGCCGTTAACACCAATGCGGAAGCTTCTGCAATCACCTCTTCCGGAATGCTTTCAGGTTTAAGTTGATTCATTTGACCGGGGCTAATAGCAAATGTGCGTTCACCATTTTCCGTGATCAGCGTAAAGCAGCGCCCAATGGCACCATCAACACCTTGGAGGTAATTGAGATCAGTACGGCTAGATGTGTTACATAAATAACGATAAGCATAGCTACCAATCTGAATGTTATTACACATAGTACCTAATAACACAGAGCGGTCGTCAGCCAATACAGAGTAGTTATGTAGCGTATTACCAATAGTGCCACCAGCGAATTCGTGTGTTATCAGATTATTGTCTGTTAATTCACGATAAAGTGCCTCTGCGATATCATCTTCAATAACAAGAGAGTGTCCCTGACTCAAGTTATAACGGTTAATAAACTCTTCATCAACTTTCGCTTCAATATCAACCAATGTTTGGTCAATACCCACGATATAAGCGCGAGAGGATTCACTCTCCGTCATATTGATGATGGGTTGTAATAGAGGATCTCGTAAACTAACGGGAAAATAGTGTTTGGATTTTCGTTTGCCAGGGAATTTCATTGTGAACGATGCTACACAGCTAAAAAAGATGCGCAATGTTAACACAATATTATGGGAGAGGCAGTAGGTGTACGTCAGTACACCTACTTATTTAAAGATATTTTTATGCGGTTTTACGACGGCTTCTTACCATATAGCTCAATAAAACACCCATAACAGACAGAATGAAACCAACAAAAGCGGCACCCACTAAAATCAGAGCACGTTTAGGTGCATCTTTTTTAGTTGGTTCGTAAGGCTTCAACATATATTTGAATGGTACAAATTGAAGCTCGCCTAATTTCACTTTTTCTAACTGTTGAATATTGTATAAACGGTTTTTCAGATCTGTGCTTACTGTTGTTGGATCAGTAATAGCTTCAGTGATTGCCAGTTTACTGCCTAATGCATCAGAACCCATTGCAATAGAGTAATCAGGATCATCTTTAATCTGCGCACCTTCACTTGAAATCGGTTTTTTCACGCCAGCCGCATTAGCAATTTCTAACGCATATTTTAGACGTTGCACATTCACATTACGTGCATTGGCAATACGCTCTAAATCCATTTCATAGGCTTTTTGCGCAAAACTTAATTTACGTTCAATTTGGTCATCAATTTCATCTTTTACTTCCATTCGCACTTTGGTGGAAATAAAACGAATATAACCAGAAAGTAAATCATAAGCCTCTTCTGAAGTTGGTGCAGTAAAGCTTAGATTAATTTCTCCACTAAACTCATCTTCACTTTTTTTATCATCTGAAGCTTTTAAATTAATGTCTTTGGTGACAATTGATTCAATAAGTCTACGTTGATCCAACGGCGTTGGATTTTCCATTTTAGCCAACAAACGTTTGTAATAATCCGTACTTATTAAATATTCTTCACGTAAAACACGAGAGTTATAGTTATTGATAAACTTTTGATAAACAGATGACCCATTCACACCAGTATCAACATCCACTAAGCTAAGCTCAGTCAATGTTGCTCTTAATTGCTTCATTTCATCAAGCATTGGCTTGGTAATTGCAGCTTGGCTCGTCCATTTTTGTGGTAAAAAACTTGCAACAGTAAAGCCAACGATAGCAAATAATAACGTGATACCAATAATGACAAATTTTGATTTATAAATAACAGAAAATAATTCAAAAAGATCTATTTCATCGTTCTGTTTTAGATAGAAATCGTCAAAATGTCCTTTATCAACTTCTGAAGATTGTGGTTTTGAAAGCTTACTATTCATTTTCCTGCCTAAATTTAGGTAATGCAGTGTCCGTTTATCAGCACTTTTAGTGGTTCACACTAAAATACTTAAAAAATGAGAAAAGATAAGTTTATATATAACTGAAATATGATCAAATTAATATATCATCAAATCCGATAATTTTATTTATCGAATTCAGTAATTATTTTTTACATACCTCTCTGATCATCGCTTCTAACAAGTCAATATGCTCAGGATCATCATTTAATGCCGGAATGTATTCATACTGTTTGCCACCACCATGAATAAAGAACTCTCGGTTCTGTTCATTAATTTCTTCTAATGTTTCCAAACAATCAGATGAAAATCCTGGGCACACAACCTGTACATGTTCAATCCCTTCACTTCCCAGTTTTTCCATCGTTTTATCCGTATAAGGCGATAGCCAAGGTTCACGGCCAAAACGTGACTGGAATGTCAACATGACTTGTTCTTTAGGATAACCTAGCTTCTCTTCTAATTGCTCTTTTAATTTTTCTGTTGTGAGGCAACACTCATCGTAATAAATATCACCCGTTTTGATAAAACGCTCAGGTATACCGTGGAAAGAGAGAATTAAACGATTGGGTTTGCCATATTGCTGAAAACTTTTCTCAATAGAGGTGACAAGTGCTTTGATATAAAGCGGATGAGTAGGATAACTACGAATAAAGTGAAGAGAGGGCATTGTACGCATGTCTTTAAAAATTCGACTGACACCATCAAATACCGCAGCAGAAGTAGAGCAAGAGTATTGAGGATAAAGTGGTAACAAAATAATGTTCTCAACACCTTGTTGTAATAGTTTTTCAACCCCTTCATTTAGTGATGGATTGCCATAACACATTCCTAACTCTACAGGGATATTAGGTAATCGCTGAGCAACCGCACGTTGTTGCGCTCGACTATAAACTAAAAGTGGCGATCCCTCATCCATCCAAATCTGTTGATACAATTTAGCCACTTTAGGTGAGCGAAACGGTAATATAGCCCCTTGTAATATTGGTTTCCAAATCAAAGGAGAAACATCAACAACACGAGGATCGCTAAGAAATTGTGCCAAATAACGTCGAACAGCCCCCGTTGTCGGCGCATCAGGTGTGCCTAGATTAACCAAAAGAACACCATACTTAGCATCATTCATACTATGACTCCTTAGAGTTATTTTATTAGGATAACCAAAGAGTAGAAGAATAAAGGAAAATAATAGATTGTGCTTGTCAATTTATTGGATCGCGCTTTTTATCTCATCTTCTTATTTTTAAGATAAAAAAAATCCCGGCTCAACCGGGATTAGTCATCACAATGACGAATTAGCCAAGGATACTTTTCAGTTCAGCGTTAATTTCGCTTACTTTTTGTGTACCATCAACTTTGAAGTATTTCGCATTGTTTGCTTTAGCTTCATTTTGGTAATAAGAAACTAATGGTGCAGTTTGAGTATGGTACTCAACTAAACGTTTACGAACAGTTTCTTCTTGGTCATCTTTACGCGTTGTTAATTCTTCACCCGTCACGTCATCACGATTTTCCACTTTAGGTGGGTTAAATTTCACATGATAAACACGACCTGATGGTGCGTGAACACGACGACCAATAATACGATCGACAATGATTTCATCCGGTACAGCGAATTCCAGTACGAAATCCACGTTAATACCCGCTTCTTTCATTGCATCAGCTTGTGGAATTGTTCTTGGGAACCCATCCAACAAGAAACCATTACGGCAATCGTCTTGTTTGATGCGCTCTTTAACTAACGCAATAACTAATTCATCAGTCACTAACTGACCATTGTCCATCAGTGCTTTTGCTTTCAGTCCTAGTTCTGTACCTGCACTTACTGCCGCACGTAACATATCACCAGTTGAAATCTGTGGGATACCATAGTTTTCTTTAATGAATTGAGCCTGAGTGCCTTTACCAGCGCCTGGAGCGCCTAGCAGAATGATACGCATCGCGTAAATCCCCTTGCATTTAATTTTTTATATTTAAACTCGAAAACGCATTACCATACCATTTTGTGAGGTCATCGCTCAAGAAATCACGGTAGCGATTGCATTTTATTTTTTATCGAAAAAGAAAAAACCACGCTCTCTTTTCAGATAAACGTGGTTTAAATGTTTGAAAACGAAAACAGTTACGCTTTTTGAACTAAAAGTTGATTCACTAAGCGAATAAACTGGTTTGGATCCTCTAAAGAGCCTCTTTCAGCAAATAGAGCCTGATCCAGCAATAAATTTACCCAATCCGCAAACAACGCTTCATCGGTTAACTCGGCAGTTTGTTTCACTAATGGGTGATTTGGGTTCAGCTCAAAGTTATATTTCACTTCTGGTACTGCTTGTCCTGCAGCTGCAAACAACTTGGCCATTTGTGTTGTCATTTCATCAGCACTGGTTGTCACAATTGCCGGAGTATCTGTTAAACGATGTGTTAATTTCACATCTTTAACTTTATCCCCTAGCAAGGTTTTAATGCGTTCAACAAAAGGTGCTAATTGTTTATCTGTTTCTTCTTGCTCAGCCTGCTTCTCTTCATCAGCAAGTTTATCAAGAGATTCATCTGCTTTACTGACAGACTGGAATGATTTGCCATCAAACTCAGTCAGGTAATTCATCATCCACTCATCAATACGATCAGATAACAGCAGTACTTCGATACCTTTTTTGCGGAACAGCTCTAAATGAGGGCTATTTTTCGCAGCGGCATAGCTATCAGCAGTGATGTAATAGATTTTTTCTTGGCCTTCGACCATACGGTTAACGTAATCTTCCAGTGAAACTGTTTGAGCATCGCTGTCATTATGCGTTGATGCAAAACGCAGTAATTTAGCAATAGCAATGTTAGATGAGTCTTCTGCGGGGCCTTCTTTTAAGACTAAACCAAACTCTTTCCAGAATGCTTGATACTCTTCAGGCTTGTTTTCTGCCAATTTTTGCAACATCTGTAATGCACGCTTAGTTAATGCACTGCGTAAATTACGTGTAACAGAGCTATCTTGTAAAATTTCACGAGAAACGTTTAACGGTAAATCATTAGAATCCACTAACCCACGGATAAAACGTAGGTAATTAGGCATAAACTGCTCAGCTTCATCCATAATAAAGACACGCTGAACATAGAGTTTTAAACCATGGCGTTGTTCACGATTCCATAAATCCCAAGGCGCTTTTGAAGGCACATATAATAAGCTTGTATATTCTTGCTTACCTTCTACACGGTTATGTGCCCAGCTTAATGGATCTGCGAAATCATGAGAGATATGTTTATAAAACTCTTTATACTCTTCATCACTCACTTCAGCTTTGTTTCGAGTCCACAGTGCTTGCGCTTTATTAATTTTTTCCCATGTTACAGTGCCGTCTTCTTCATTTTTCGTTTCAATTTCAACAGGCAGAGAAATATGGTCGGAATATTTACTAATAATGCTACGCAGGCGCCAATCATCTAAATACTCATCTTCACCTTCACGTAAATGAAGCGTAATTTCAGTACCACGATCAGCTTTTTCAATATCAGCAACGGTGTAATCACCTTCACCTTCAGATTCCCAAAAAACACCTTTATCGGCGCTTTCACCAGCAGCCCGAGTACGTACTGTCACTTTATCTGCAACGATAAACGCAGAATAGAATCCAACACCAAACTGACCAATTAGTTGGCTATCTTTAGCTTGATCTTGTCCGATAGATTCTAAGAATGATTTTGTACCTGATTTTGCAATAGTACCGAGATTATCAATGACTTCATCACGAGTCATACCAATACCATTATCACTGATAGTCAGAGTACGAGCTTCTTTATCAGTGGAAATGCGTACATGCAACTCGCCATTATTTTCATAAAGCGCTGCATCTGATAATGCACGGAAACGCAATTTATCAGCCGCATCTGATGCGTTAGAAATCAATTCGCGAAGGAAAATTTCTTTATTGGAGTAAAGAGAATGGATCATTAATTGAAGAAGTTGTTTAACTTCTGACTGAAATCCTCTTGTTTCCTGACCTTTCATACTCATTTTTACCTCAATTAATCCTAATTTGGCGAAAAAAATCAATATGGATAAAAAGTGGGGATAGTTAAGCAAGTTTCAAGGGTTGAGTAAGAAATTAAGCTAATAAAAGTGATTACGCACCTTATATGATTAAAGTTTGAGCCAAAATAATACTTGTTGGATATTTTTAGTTGTATATTTTATTACACAGCGATATTAACTTGGGTTTATAACTATGAAAGCGTTATTACAGCACTGTTTATTGGGTATTGGCTTACTCTCCCTCTCTTTTTTCTCTTATGCAGATAGACAAATCGTAGACCAAATTGGTCGCACCGTTACCATTCCAGATAAAGTAGAAAGAACGGTAGTTTTACAACATCAAACCCTCAATTTATTAGTTCAGCTTGATGCAACAGATAAAATTGTTGGCGTGATGTCTAATTGGAAGCAACAACTTGGTGATGGATATGCACAATTAGCACCATCGCTAGAGAAAACACCTAAAGTCGGTGATCTCACCAGTTTTGATGCAGAGAGTTTAGTCAAACTGCAACCTCAAGTTGTCTTTGTCACCAATTATGCCCCTAAAGAGATGATTGATAAGATTTCTGCATTGGGTATTCCTGTTGTTGCAATTTCATTGCGTAAAGAGAGTAACGACGATAAATCAAAGCTTAATCCAACATTACAAAACGAAGAACAGGCTTATAACGAAGGGCTAAAAGAAGGTATTTTATTGATTGGTGATATCGTCAATAAATCAGAAAATGCACAAGCATTAGTTAACGATACCTTTAAACAACGTGAGCAGGTTAGCCAGCGCTTACAAGATATTCCTAAATCGCAACGAGTCCGTGCCTATATGGCCAATCCTGATTTAACCACTTATGGCTCAGGAAAATACACGGGACTTATGATGGAACATGCAGGCGCCTTTAATGTTGCCTCATCAACCGTCAAAGGCTATAAACAAGTTTCTTTAGAGCAAGTTATTGCATGGGATCCAGAAGTTATTTTTATTCAAGACAGATACCCTCAAGTTGTTGATGAAATCAAACAAGATGCACGTTGGCAAGTGATTAGTGCGGTTAAAAACAATCGCATTTATTTAATGCCTGAATATGCAAAAGCGTGGGGTTATCCAATGCCAGAAGCCATGGCAATCGGTGAATTGTGGATGGCAAAAAAACTCTATCCTGAAAAATTTAGTGATATCGATATGCAAAAAGCAGCTAATGATTGGTATCAAAAATTCTATCGTACTCAATATCAAGGAAAAGAGTAAGATATAACACCATGATATTTTCCCTTTTTGCAGCAGGTAGCTTAAAAACCACACTACCTGCTTTTATTGAGCATTATAAGCAGAAAACAGGCGAAAAGTGGGCGCTTACATTTGGACCCGCTGGACTTTTGCGTCAACGAATTGAACAAGGGGAAACCTGTCATTTATTTCTTTCTGCTGATGAAAATAATGCTCAACAATTAATCAAGAAAGGCTTTGCACTGCAATATGCCCCTTTTATTGCCAATCAGCTTTGCATTACCGCTCGTCGTAACGGTGTAAATGAAGAAGATAACTGGCTTAGTGTATTATCAAATACCGCATTAAAATTAGCGATATCCACACCAAAAGCAGATCCATCAGGGGATTACAGTTGGCAACTTTTTAATAATATTGCACAAATTAATCCAGAGTTAAGTCAGGCATTAAAAATGCGAGCACTTTCTTTGGTTGGAGGTAAGCATTCACTTACTATCCCTCAAGGTAGAATGGCTGCTCATTACTTAATTACAACACATCAAGCTGATGCCTTTATTGGCTACCAGCACTATCAAGCACAACTCAGTCAATTTCCTGAATTAAAGATATTCGATATTCCAAAGCCTTTTAATGTTACCGCGCACTATTGTGCAACACTTATTCATTCTCAGGCTTATAGTTTATATCAGGAGATATTATCTCCTTATGCTAAAGCGTATTTTATTAAAGCTGGGTTTTTACCGCTAAGTTAGGTTCCCTTCTTAGCGGTAAGTAATCTTATGTTACATCGCTATTTTTGGGCGTCATTGACAATGATAGCGTTAGCACCTGCTTTTGCTTCATCTAATGCGTGTTTTATCGTATCAGCGTGAGCAAGTACAACACCTAAACGGCGAGAACCCGCAATTTCAGGCTTGGCGAAAAGGCGAATTTGACGATCCGCCTTCAATGCTTTTTCAATACCAGAATACACAATATTCGTACTATAAAGCTCAGGTAAAATAACCGCTGATGCACAAGGGCCTAATTGGCGAATTCCACCAATGGGATAGCCTAAAAAAGCACGAACATGAAGCGCAAACTCTGATAAATCTTGAGAAATTAGTGTCACCAATCCAGTATCATGAGGGCGAGGTGAGACTTCATTAAAAAATACCTCATCACCTTGAACAAACAACTCAACACCAAATAAACCATAGCCCCCTAAGTTCTCAACCACTTTACTCGCAATATGCTGTGCTTTAGCAAGCGCGATGTCACTCATCTTTTGAGGTTGCCATGATTCACGGTAATCCCCTTTTTCTTGTCGATGACCAATAGGGGCACAAAAATGGGTACCATCAACAGCGTGAATAGTCAGTAACGTGATCTCAAAATCAAACGGGATCATTTTTTCAACGATAACGCGTCCTTTTCCTGCTCTCCCGCCCTCTTGCGAGTAAGTCCAAGCTTGAGCTAAATCGTTTTCATTACGAATAACACTTTGCCCTTTTCCAGATGAACTCATGACAGGTTTTACAATACAAGGGAAGCCTATTTCTAGAGCAGCTTTTTTAAAGCTCACTTCATCATCAACAAATTGATAGTTCGATGTAGGTAAATGCAGTGTTTCCGAGGCTAAACGACGAATACCTTCTCTATCCATAGTTAGCTTTACAGCACGGGCACAAGGAACAACTTTTTGCCCCGCTTGTTCTAATTCAACCAGTAACGTTGTTGCAATAGCCTCAATTTCAGGAACGATAAAATCAGGTCGCTCTTGTTCAATAACTTGCTTTAACGCATCGCTATCCAACATATTTACAACATAATGACGATGAGCAATATGCATAGCTGGAGCATTGATATAGCGATCAACGGCAATCACTTCAATTCCCAAGCGTTGGCATTCTATCGCGACTTCTTTGCCTAATTCACCGGCACCTAATAACATCACTTTTGTTGCACTTGCTGTAAGAGCCGTACCCAGCACTGTCATTTTTTATCCTCACCATTAATAAAAATCACAATCACGCAAACGATTGCCTTTCATATAGCATAGCGGATTTAGCTTGATAGAAAAATAGCCAGACAAAAAAATAATCAGACAGATAAATAAAACAATTACATTGTTTGGCTACGCTTTCCTTTTTGAATTTTTAGATAATTAAGGCGTTTTCGGATAAGTGCTAAGATACAGCATAAAAGTCCTAACCAAATCAGTGAGAAACTCACGCCTTTTACTTCATCAAAAGCTTCGTGGAATAAGAAAACAGCCAGTAAAAATTGAATGGTAGGTTCAATGTATTGCGCTAATCCTATCACGGTTAACGTGGTTCGTTTGACTGCAGCAGTAAAGAATAATAACGGCAAGATAGTCACTGGAGCTGTTAAGATATAATAAAAACGAGTCAAATTATCAGCCGAAGGTAATGCACTTTTATCGGTAACAACCAACCAAATCGTAGCGCCTATTGCTAATGGCATTAACCAAAGAGTTTCCATAAATAAAGACGTGATCACATCAAAACGAATAAACTTACGAATTAATCCATATACAGCAAATGCACCGCCCATCATTATAGCCAATACAGGTAATTCACCGTACATCCACAATTGATAGCCCACACCAGCACAAATTAAAGCAACAGCCCATTTTTCTGCTGAATTAAGCTTTTCTTTAAGAAATATGACGCCTAATAAAATTGAGAAAAGCGGATTAATAAAATACCCCAAGCTCGCTTCTAATACTTGTTGATGTGTTAATGCATAGGTAAATGTACACCAAGAAACGGCCATAGCCATTGAGCTAAATAGACACATAAAAATAGAGCGCTTATCTTGTAAAACAGCGCGCCATCGTGTCCTATTTTTAATAAAGAGTCGTACGAATAATAAAAGAGGGATAGACCAGATCAAACGCTGAGCCAACATTTCTAACGGCTGCGCTCCCGGTAACAGCCGATAAAACAGAGGAGTAATTCCCCAAAGAATATAAGAAAAAATGGCTAATACCGCGCCCGATTGAGCCCACATTTAATGTTCCATCAATAAAAGTCGATAAGATTTAATATCATACGCTTAAAACCGACAGAACAATATGATCAGCATCGCTGATTGATTGATTAAACATCAGTACAACAGCATAGATGAGATAAAAAAATCTCCACAAATAACCACTCCGAGAAAAGTCGTTATAAATGGAGAATAGGAAAATCCATTAAGGGAAAACCGTGGTAAAAACCACAACCAGAAAAAATAGGTAAATTGTTAGAAAATCTCCCTAACATGCAAAGGCGGTTGCTGCTGAACAAAATCATGTAATTTTTTACGACTTGGTGCCGCGGCTATTGCCCCCTTTTTAGTGGTGGCTAAAGCGCCACAAGCAGCTGCTTGCGTCACTATTTTTGATAGATATGGTTCATCTTCAGCAAAACCATATTCAGCAAGCGCAGCTAACAAGCCTGACATAAAGGCATCGCCAGCACCGGTTGTATCAATACATTCAACGATAAAGGCACTAAATGCGACTTGGGTATTTGGCGTTAAAACTAAACAACCTTTAGAGCCTTGGGTGATCACTTTTAAACGAGCGGGATAATCTTCTAATTTTTTAAGTGCATTATTCAATGTCACTTCTTGTGTCATCCACGTAAGCTCATCTTCGGATAATTTTAATATGTCTGCTTTATGCGCATAATTATCAATAACTTCGCGCATTTCTTCATGATCACACCACATTTGAGGTCGTAAATTAATATCAAAACTCAGTAGTGAACCGCTTTCTTTAATATTTTTGATTGCACAATCTAAGGTCGAGCGACAAATGGGATTCACTAATGCTAAAGAGCAAAAATGCAAAATATCTTTTTCAAACGCAGGTAAAGATTTTTCTGTTAAAAATTGATCCGCAGACTCAGCAACTAAAAAAGTAAAATCACGCTCACCATTTTCTTGTAAAGAGACAAGAACAGTACTGGTACGATGAAACTCATCAAATTCCATTGCACGAGTATCAACGCCCAGATCAAACAATGTTTTTTGCATAAAATGGCCGAACGCATCTTCACCTACACGTCCAATAAAACCACTTTGTTGACCAAGCTTAGCAACGCCAGCAGCAACATTGACTGGCGCGCCACCAGCACATGCTTCATATTGCATGTTTTGCAATGGGATCAAGTCAACAACAGCGTCACCTAAAGACCAGACTTTCATAATCTCTCCTGAAGATAAGCAATTATTTTTCTTAACTATATTCTGTTTTTATGACTATTCATAACGAATAAGTAAAGATATTGCTCGTAAATCCACACTGATAACGTTAACATAATGAGATAAGATGATAAAGTCAATCTCATGCATCGTATTTTTTTCACTCTAAATGTTATCGTTAACAACAAGAGTAATAGTGTGATTACATCTGTTCTTTACCCTTTTGTGATCTTAAAAACACACTAATAACTCTAAAATATAATAAGGATAATGATATGAAACACCGCTTAGAACAATCAACAAAAGCCCTAAATACCTTGATTGAAAAACGAGGCAATAAATTTTATCCCCAGTTTCATTTGGCAGCGCCTGCGGGTTGGTTAAATGATCCTAATGGTCTTATTTATCATGATGGTTTATATCACGCCTTTTATCAGCACCATCCTTATTCTCAAGATTGGGGACCAATGCATTGGGGACATGCCACAAGTACCGATATGATCCACTGGCAACATCAACCTATTGCGTTAGCACCAGGAGATGACTACGACAAAAGTGGTTGCTTCTCAGGATCAGCAATTAGCCATGACGGTAAACTCTATCTTTTCTATACCGGACACAATTGGTTAGCCGCCGAAGGGGATGATAACCAAATCTATGAAGCGCAATGTGTTGCTATCAGTGAAGATGGCATTCATTTTGAGAAAAAAGGGATCGTTTTAGAACCCCCTAAAGGTTATATGCATTTTCGTGATCCTAAAGTCTGGTATCAAGACGGTAAATGGTGGATGGTTGTTGGTGCTCGTGATGAAAAAGATCAAGGACAAGTCCTACTTTTCTCTAGCGAAACCTTATTTGAGGAAGGTCAACAGTGGAACAACGATTACACTGTTTTAGGAAAAACGGATGATAAAAATGTCTATATGTGGGAGTGCCCTGATTTCTTCCCTATTAGCCAAGAAAACGAATTTGCAATCGTCTTCTCACCACAAGGAAAACGAGCCGAAGGCTATCAATATCGCAATCTCTTTCAATCAGGGGCATTAATTGGCCAGTGGTCGCCAAATCACCCCTTTAAACCACAAGGTCACTTTATTGAACTTGATAATGGCCATGACTATTATGCGCCACAATCATTTACGACACCTGATGGTCGTCGCGTTTCAATGGGATGGATGGATATGTGGAATTCGCCAATGCCTTCAAAATCTGAATTTTGGTCTGGCTGTTTTACACTCCCTCGTGAAATCACGTTTGATAAATCCAAAAATCGCTTACGCATGATCCCCGTTAAAGAAGTCGAATCATTGCGCCAAGAAAAACAGACTATCCAGCCATTAACACTCAGTAATCAATCTATCGAGCTAATAAATAATACTGCCGCTATCGAACTCGACTTAACGTTATCTTTAGACAGTCATGCTGAAAAATTTGGCTTATGGCTAGGTGAAGGGCTTGAGCTATTTGTTGATAATCAATCACATCGTTTAGTTCTTAACCGCCATTATCCTCAGCACAATATGAGTGGAGCTAGAAGTATTCCATTACCTGAAGGTTGTGAATTGAATTTACGTATTTTTATTGATCGTTCATCAATTGAAGTCTTTGTAAATAAAGGCGAATTCACCTTTAGCAGCCGATATTATGCTCAACAAGATACTCAAACTTTACGTCTTTTTGCCATGAATGGCGATGCAACACTGATTAATGGTCAATATTGGCTGCTAAATAGTATTTACTGATATTGAGAAGGTAAGTAAGACGTGAGTCTTTAAATAGACTCACGTTCAACTAATTGACAAGGTACGTGTACGGTATCTCTATGGTTTCGTTCTTGAATAATATGCAACGTCGCCTCTTTACCTAATTCATAATGAGGCAGTTGTACCGTTGTTAATGGTGGATAAAACAATTCTCCCGTACCAATCATATTATCGTATCCCAAAACAGCCACTTGCTCTGGAATACGTAACCCCATAGAAAGTAAAACTTGGTAAGCGAGAAAAGCGATACGGTCATTACCACAAATGAGAATATCAAAGTCAGCCTTTTGATGAACACAATGCTTTTTCAATATTTCAATCACATCACGGTAGTGTTCATCTCCAAACATCATCGTATATTGTTGTAGATCCGCCAATGGTAGCCCAGCCTCTTGCCAAGCATCTTCAACGGCTTTACGACGAATAGGACCTGCAACAGACTCTTCAGGTATATAAAAGCACAAAGGACGGCGATACCCTTTCTCGATGACTTTTTTCATCCCAAAATACTGTCCATGATAATCATCGGGAATATAAGTTGGAAAAGCGTGCGTTTTATCTAAACAGTTTGCTAACACTAAATTCTTATCGAGCAACTTTTCATGTACGGTGATTTCACGCAACCCCATCGTGGTATAAATAATACCATCTGGACGTTGAGCCAAAAGTTGCCAAATGGCATTTTCATAACAATCTTGTGCAGTCAAATTAACAACAAATGAACTCCAACCAAATTCTCTTGCGGTTTGTTCTATCGATAAAATCATTTCCACAGAAAACGGTGTCGTTGCGGTATCAATTGCCAGAACACCAATTGATGATACTTTTGTTCCTTGACCACGAATTTTTCGTGCAGAATAATCTGGAACATAGTTAAGTTGATCAATCGCATTTTGGACTTGTTTCAGTGTTTCTGGTTTTAATAACTCAGGGTTATTAATCGCTCTTGAGACTGTCATCAAAGAAACGGATGCAAGTCGAGCTACATCTTTCAGTGACGCCATAGCATTGGCTCGGTTGGTTTATTAAAAAGGGTCAGTAGAAATAAAGTGCTATTTTACAAGAAGTAAAGCCAAAAAGCCACAAAGGGAATTGTATTGTAACTAAATGCGACTATTAATTACTTCATAAAAAAACACCTAAATATATTATTTTTTTACTTATTAAGTGAGTTTAATATAGTTAAAATCACTTACGATAAAAAACTTAGTTACAATTAATAATAGTTATCTCATCCTTTCATTATAGAAATAAATTATTCTTATCTATAAAATACAAATATTGAAACAAAACAAAGTTCTGATATTTTATCTATAATATAATACAGAAGTATTAATCATTTTTAATTTGATATATTCTGAATATGGCTCCGTTGCGTGAATGTTACCCTACATAAAAAACTTATAAATTAGTCAAATTTCGTTACTCATTCACTTTTAGTGTAAGAGCAGAGTAAAACCAGGAGCAACATATGGAATCAATAATCCACTTAATCACTTTTGAAGATGACAGTACAAAAGTTCAACTTAAAGCCGTTCTTTCTTCTTTAGCGGCTAATGTGAAAACCTATTCAAATGAGCAGGCTTTCTTGAAATACTATTTTTCATCAACAAAAGGAGCTCATAAAGAGTGCATCATAATTAATACAAAGAGTAGTGCAGCACCATCAATTGCACTGATTAAAGAACTCAACAAATTGAAAAACATCATCCCTGTTATTATTATTTCTGGGGATAGTTCCATTGAGAGTTGTCGTAACGCATTTAAATCAGGGGCTTTCGAATATTTAACTCGCCCTCTAAATGTGAATGAACTTCTTAATATTGTCTCGGAATCTTTCCTACATTATGAAAGTGAAGTTGAGCAATTCCGAACATATATATCTCTAAAAGATAAATTTGGTAAGTTATCTAATAGAGAAAAAGAGGTTATGGAGATGATCCTTGACGGAAATACGAGCAAAGAAGCGGCAGAAAAACTTTCGTTATCGCCTCGTACAGTTGAAGTGCATCGTTCAAATATGTATACGAAATTGAAAATAAGATCACTACCACAATTAGTTCAAGAGTATGATTTCTTTAAGAAATATGACTTAAGAGCAAACTGATTTACAATGTGATTTCTATTTATCAATGGGTTGTATTATCTTACTATATAACGATATGACCTGTTTAATTTTCATTATATTTTATTAATGAGAGAAAGCTGTACTTCTAAAAATATTCTATTTTGGATGAATTACACCTAATATGGGAATAATTAATACGCTAGACACCATTCTACGATAGAAAGGGCGGCAACTTATTTTGATGCCACCCTTTCATTAGTGTTCGTTTAATTTCAATTTAAAACATTTGTATATTTTATTTTCATAATCGCTATTATTAATAACTATTATCATTGTTTTTTATTAGTAATAGCAATATAAGAATAAATGAAGTCCTTCATTTGATATAAATCATTTTTTACTTATTATAAAGATGAGTATTCTCATTTCTAATTTCTCATTTCCTTTATTCTTATTTTACGAAGAAAATTATTAATGAGTAAAAAATAATACAAAAGAAATTCCCGTCTCTTTTTTTTATGCCCATTTAAAGACTGGTTATGCGTTTTGATTTTCGATTTAAACAAAAAATTCCTTATAAGAAAATTCTAATCGAAGTGTTTTAATTGTGATTATTTAAACAGTAAAATAAGAAATAATAATAAGTATTTCCTTTTATACTCCCTTTTACTTAAGAAATTTATTCTCTTTATAGTTTAATTAATGTAATACATTATTTACCATTTCTACTTAATAATAATCAAATAAAGAGCATCATTAAATGATCACATTGTGTAAGTATAATGCACTAGCCCTAAATAAGTATTAACACCTAGAAAAACAAATGATTATTAATAATTTATTTATAGTCTTAATAAGAGCAAAAAAAGAAGGAATTAATCTGCATAAAAAAATATAAGATAAACTTATACGTTTATTCTTATTTTCACTTTGAGTAAATGCCCTTATGCTATACCCTCCTAACTCGCTTTTTACAAAGAAAAATGAACACTCAAGATAAAAACCGTCGCCCGATAAAAGCAAGACAAACAAACTGGGCTACAAAGTGCAGCCGCTACTTACAACAAAAAGGGGCAACGCCTAACGGCATTTCCGTGTTTAGTGTCATATTTGCATTACTTGCAGGCTTATCACTCTTTTGTGCCCTCTTCTACACATCTGGACTATTACGCTCAATTTTACTGCTCCTTGGCGCTATCATGATCCAAGGTCGCCTCATTTGTAATTTACTAGATGGTATGGTTGCCGTCGAAGGAGGCATGAAAAGTCCAGTAGGTGCTGTTTATAATGAATTACCAGACAGAATTGCTGATACTTTAATTATTTTGGGTGTCGGTTATGGGCTATCTTCTGACTTTTCTATGGCCATTACGTTGAGCTGGGTGTGCGCTTTTTTTGCAGTAATGACCGCTTATGTTCGTGTATTAGGTGGCGCTTGTGGACTAGATCAACAATTTACAGGCCCCATGGCAAAACAACACCGAATGGCGTTATTAACCTCTGTTGCTGTTATTGCTGCATTTATTCCTAATCTTTGGGGAATATGGCTCTTTTTGATTTCATTATGGATTATTATTTTAGGTTCAATGCTGACCACAATTTTCAGAACCCGTCGAATTTTACGGGATTTAGCACAAGGCGTCTGATTAATGAAAAATGGAAAACTTGCTTTAGATGCAAAAGTGGTATCATCCGTTTTAGTCTCTATTTGTCGATTCCTAACAGGTATTCGCGCTAAACAAACTTCTCCTATTGCAAAAGATATTCCTTGTATTTATTACGCTAACCATTCTAGTCATCTTGATGGCTTAGTTATTTGGTCTTGTCTTTCACCCAATATTCGCCCTTATGTTCATCCCGTTGCCGCTGAAGATTATTGGAACAAAAACCGCTTACGCCGTTATTTATCTCATCGTATCTTTAGAGCTATTCTTATTCCTCGTCATGCCGCCAAAATGAATTTTCCACAAGAGGAAAATTCTTGCGGAGAAAGCGCAGAGCAACTTGCCAATGACGCTGCATCATCAGCACCAAATAAAGCCAATGCACTTGCTCTGATGCAAGAAATTTTAGACCAAGGGGATTCTTTAATTATTTTTCCTGAAGGTACTCGAGGTAATGGCGAATCTATTCAAGATTTTAAAACAGGTCTTTGGCATCTTTCTCGTAAAAATCCGAATGTTCAATTAGTCCCTATTTATCTGGAAAACTTAAACAGAGTTCTTCCCAAAGGCTCTCGCTTAGTTGTTCCTGTTATTTGCAGTGCAATTTTTGGTGCCCCTATTGAAGCCACTCATGAACATGAAAGTAAACAAGAGTTTCTAGTAAGAGCAAAAAGTGCGTTAGAGGAGCTACACAATGGAACGTATTAATAACGAAGTCCTCTGGATCTTTATCGGACTCTTCTCTTTCTTAATTATCGCCAGCATTATTGGTGCTATTTTAGCAGCAGTAAAAGGCCCTACATCCACCATCACCAATCTTAATTCAAGGATCAATGCGTGGTGGGTGATGTGTATTATTGCAGGTGTTGCAATAGGGATTGGAGCAATAGGTTCTGTCGTCCTATTTGCTATTATCTCATGGCTTGCATTACGTGAACTTATTACCTTAACACCCACACATCGTGGCGACCATGAAGCGCTGTTCTGGTGTTTCTTCGTTATATTGCCTATCCAATACATTCTTGTTGGTGTGCAATGGTACAACTTAATGGCAGTATTTATTCCCGTTTACGCCTTTCTATTAATACCAACACGTATGGCACTTTCAGGTGACACTCGCCACTTCTTAGAACGTATGGCAAAAGTGCAATGGAGCGTAATGATAGCAATTTATTGCCTAAGTTATGCACCCGCACTTTTAATGTTGCCAATTGAAGGTTTCGAAGGCCGTAATATCAATTTACTGCTCTTTTTAATGATAGTGGTGCAAGTTTCTGACGTACTTCAATATGTGTTTGGTAAATTATTTGGCAAACATCCTATCGTGCCTAAATTAAGTCCAAATAAAACAGTGGAAGGCTTTTTTGGTGGCATTATCTCTGCCAGCCTTATTGGCATGATGTTGTGGTGGGCAACGCCTTTCTCATGGTGGGCTGCATTTTTACTCTCTTTAGTAATCACATTGGCAGGTTTTGCCGGTGGTTTATGTATGTCTGCAATCAAAAGAGATAGCGGAGTAAAAGATTTTGGCACGATGATCGAAGGTCATGGTGGCATGATGGATAGAATGGATTCGCTCTGTTTTGCAGCCCCTATTTTCTTCCACGTTATTCGCTATTTTTACGTTTAGTTTTACTCTGTTTAATCAAAAGCAAACTAACCTATATAAACTAAAGTGCCGATATTAAAACTATCGGCATTTTTATATTCCCTGTTTTACTTATGCTAATTTAATATCATAAATTAACTATCATTATATAAATTAAACATTTGTTTTAATTTTGGATTAAAAGTCGATATATTATATTTTACATATAAATCAAATAATTAAATAAAATTATTGCGCATAAAGAGGTCTGCTTTCTCTACTTTTTTATTTATAGTGATAGCTTAGAAAGCTGCTATCTTTTACCCTAACGCTCCTTTTCTTTCTAGATTATTTATCATTATGATCACTTGGCTACTCCTTGCTTTTTCTTTATTACTTTTGGGTTTTAATCGCACTCTTGCACTTATTACACTTGCATTTACGGCAGTTAGCGCATTTATAACTGGCGTTATTACATGGCAAACTTTGCCCATTATTTTTGGTATTCTGCTATTAGCATTTGCTTATTCACGTTATAAAACACAACCACTGCTACGCGGGATCATCATTCTTGCGCTTATCATCATTGCCAGCGGGTTAGCCTTTCACCTTATTCCTGGTTTTAACAATTTACGTTACCTTTCACACACCGCTATAGGGATAAAAAGCGCCCCTTTTTCATTTTATTTCAATGCTGACAAAGCATTATTACCTTTTATTTTTCTGATCTTTATTCCTACGCTTTTTGTCTGCACTCCATTAAAAGAAGCAAATAAATTACAGTGGGCAATGCTAATTATTGCCATTCCTGCACTGTTATTAATCGCCGTAAAACTAGGGGGATTAGCAATTGAATTGCATTTACCATCGTGGTTACCTGCATTTATTCTCGCGAACCTCTTTTTTGTCTCACTCGCTGAAGAAGCATTATTTAGAGGTGTTATTCAGCAAACATTATCACGCTATCTTCCCCCTTATATTGCACTATTAATAGCAGCCACTATCTTTGGTTTAGCACATTTCGCAGGCGGAGTATTGTTAGTTGTTTTTGCTTCACTCGCGGGGATTATTTATGGGTTAGCTTGGATGTGGAGTGGTCGGCTCTGGGTTTCAACGCTATTTCACTTTGCACTTAATCTGACTCACCTGCTCTTTTTTACTTACCCATTTAAAATAGCCTGATTGATTTTTTTTCTTATCGGCTCGAAGGATTTTTTATCCTAACTTTCACCACCTTTTACTGATATCTTAACTTCATCAGTAAAAGGATGTGTGAAACGTGAAAGCACTCACACAAATAGAATACAGATATTCTTATTGCGCCCATTATCCGATGAAATTTTTGTTAGTATGCTTTATCGCTTATCTATAAATAATCAAAACTTCATTCGGTACACAATAACAAGCTCAAAATAATAACATCCATTAATACGATAAGAAGTTGCCTCACTTTACGGTATAGACCTTAGAAAAAATAGGTAAGCTTTGCTCTGTTTTCTTTTTTTTAGTTCAGCATTATCTGCTGAAAATTTGCCTCTTTCGCCATCAGGACAAAAATATGTTAGATCAAGAAATGATCCGCACTTTTATACAGGTCGCCGACTGCCAAAGTTTTACCAAAGCAGCCGATATGCTTCATAAAACATCAGCGGCAATTAGTTACCGTATAAAAACATTAGAAGAAAATATTGGTACCCAACTTTTTAATCGCACCACAAGAACCGTTACACTCACACCGGCAGGCGAATATCTATTAGAAAAATGTCGTCAATGGATTGTATGGCTAGAATCAATGCCTATAGAACTTCAACAAATGAACGCAGGTGTCGAACATCAGGTCAATATTGTGATTAATAATCTTCTTTATGATCGCACCGCTGTTGCCAGTATGTTGGCTTGTCTTCATCAACGTTTTCCTTCTACCCAATTTCATATTACTCGCCAAGTCTATATGGGTGTTTGGGATGCACTTATTAATGAAGATTACCATTTTGCTATCGGTGTTACGGGTAATGAATCCCTTAAGAATAATATTAACATTTGTGCGATGGGCGAAATTCAATGGCAATTTGTTGTCGCGCCGAATCATCCTTTAGCCAATATCAGTGGTGTCTTAAGTGATGATCAAATGCGTATGTATTCTGCTGTAAACGTCGAAGATACGTCTCGCCATCTTTCTAAACGTACTGCATGGCGCTTATCGGGTCAGCACGAGATCCGTGTACCTGATTTACACACAAAATTAGCCTGTCATTTAAAAGGCGTGGGAATAGGATTTTTGCCATTAAGTTTATGCAAACCACTTATTGATAGCGGACAGTTAATTGCGAAAGAAGTAAAAAATCGTCGTCATAACTCTCCTCTTTCATTGGCATGGTGTGAAGATAAAAAAGGCGCAGTAGTCAGTTATTTAGTGGAGTTGTTTAAGCAAAATCACCCGAGTGTGCAATCGTTTTACGATCCTTTAAATTAAAAAGGCAAACCGAAGTTTGCCCTTTTACTGTATATTCAGTGACTATCTGAATAGCGTACTACGCTTTTGCTTCTTCATTATTGTTGTTGCTTTCTTTAATAAAAAGGCTTGCCACAATACCGATACAAATCAGAATAGCTGCAAAGTAGAAACCTGAGTCCATGCTACCTGTTTTGTCTGATAGGAAACCAGTTAATGTTGGTGCAAAAACAGAACCCAGCATACCGATACAGTTATAAACACCAAATGATGTACCTAGTGCATGTCGCGGTGAGTTATCAGCAACCACAGCAACAAGTACTGGGTTTGTGCTGATTTTACCGACAATGCCGTAAAGGATCAGCGCGCCAATTAACACAGGCATTGATTCTGACATTGGCACAGCAAGAATAGCGACTAATGACAGCGGTAACATGATCAATAATACAGGTTTACGGCGACCAATTTTATCTGAAACCCAGCTAAAAATAAGTGAACCAGGAATAGCAAACCACGGCATTAATGATGCGATAGTTGAAATTTGTGTCCCAGTAATTCCACGCTCAGTTTCTAAGTAATACGGTAACCACGTTACTAAGACAAAGAAGCCATAGATTGAACAGAAGATGGTGACATACGCAAGGTTGATATTGCGATTACCAAATAAATCTTTAAATGTCAGTTTAACTTTTTGTTTTGGTGCGCCATTTTCTGCCGCAGGTTGTGCTTTTGGCTTATCTTTGATGATCCATAACATAACCAAACCAATAATAATAATTGGCACACCAATGATATAGAACGGAGCACGCCAGCTCATTCCCATCTCACCAACAGAAATACTTGAGATGTAGTAACCAATAGACAAACCAAATGCCATACCACTATTGATAATCGCACTACCTAATGTAATACGATGTTTTGGTATCGCTTCTGAGGATAGACCATACTGAGGGCCATAATAGAAACCTTGGAATATCCCCACCATGACCCATGCAAACATAAAGGTCACGTAAGTTGGCATCATACCCGCAATAATGGTGAATCCACCGAAGAGAACAACACCTGTTACTAATACTTTTTTCTTACCTAAATAGTCACCAATCATGCCTGATGGAATATTTAGTGCAGTATATCCGATAAAGAAAATACTCATGATGGAGCCAAGTTGAGCTTTAGACAGATCAAACTCAGCACCAATATTTACCATTAAAGGGCCAACAATAGCACGGCTACCATACAGCGCAATCCAACCAAAGAAGAAGATAATGGTCAGTTTAACCCAATAAGGGACTTTGCCTTTCTCATTCACTTGTGCATCGTTCATAATGACGCTCCTGAAAGCATTTTTATTAAGACTGATAAATTAAAGTGCCAGACTGACCTTCAATAACTTGTTGAATATTTTGTAATGCACCAATATGAGCTTGTTGCCCTGTTGCATTAACAAAATCACTCACTGCCATGATTTTTGGTCCCATTGCGCCATCAGCGACAGCCATTGGTGCAAGTTCTTCTGGTGTTGCTTCACGAATTGCAGCTTGTTCTGGTGTACCCCAATTTTTATAAATAGCATCTGCCTCTGTTAAAATAACAAAGTGCTCTGCATTTAATTCACGAGAAATTAAAGCCGCCGTTAAATCTTTATCAATAACAGCTTCACTACCAATAAATTCATTATTTGAATTGTTGACTGGAATACCGCCACCGCCACCACAAATAACAATATGACCTTTATCTAATAAAAGTCTTACTGCTTCGATATCAATAATCTTTTTCGGTGTTGGTGATGGCACAACACGACGATAATATTTACCGTCTTGTTTAAATGTCCATTGATACTTCGCAATTAACTCTTCTTTAGCAGCTTCATCATAAATAGGGCCAATAAATTTACTTGGATCGTTAAATGCTTCATCATTAATATCAACGGAAACTCGAGTCATTACCGTTGTAATAGCTTGTTCAGGGTGATTTTGATTAATTTTCTGCATCATCATATAACCAATCATACCTTGGCTTTCTGCGACTAAGATATCCAATGGATATGCAGGAACATCTTGATATGCAAGGTTTTGAAGTGCAAGCAATCCAACTTGAGGCCCATTACCGTGTACTAATACAACACGATACTCTTTAGCTAATTTATTAATTGTCTCTGACATCAATTCAATATTTTTATATTGATTTTCAGCAGACAAAACTTCCCCGCGTTGCAATAATGCATTTCCGCCTAAAGCAATAACAATTGTTTTCATAATTATCCGTATCCGAATGTTTATATAAATTCTTTTATTAAAAAATATTAATCAATATGCTGTTGTTGTTTTTTAGTTTGGTAACCAATCCATAAGCCCAGTAATGTATCTGCACCAGAATGATGACCAATAGAGAGTATTTCCAACATATCCTTAAAAATAATCTCTTTATTCTTTATTTTTTTACCTAGTTGAATGAGATAGGTAGAAAATATTCCCTGTGTGGCATATTCCAAATAATGCTTACTGACAATGGTGGTCAATTCAGATAAAGGCGGTGTGTTATTAAAAAAATTATTAAGTTTATTTTCTGGCTCTGCTAAATAATGTGCAAATAGCATCCCCACCAGCATATCATCTGAACTTGGCGTTAATCCGGGGCCTTTTCCTGTAAAAATAGCCCAGTTAACCGCATTGCCTAATAGCTGGTTATGAAATAGCTTAGTTAGTAATCTAATTTCACTGAGTTGCGCGATTTGACGGTAATTTTTCAATGAGCCGTATAACCCCGTTGCAATCGAGGGAGATAACAGAGAAAAAAAACTTTCTAACCAACGTAAATCTAAATTCGCTTTATCTTGTAAGCGCAAATTCTCACTTTGACCTGCGATCAATGTGAGTTTATTTGCGAGTATCGCTTGATGATTTTTAAGACTCATCACAATCGAGGGATGGCACTGTTTGGCAAAATAATCAAAATCATCTTGTTTTAGTAACCATCCCATCGGGCTTAATCCTTTTCCTTCACGATGAAAAGTCATTAAGCGTTGTTGAGGGCAAATGAAATTCAAAGCATGGTCATAAATGCCCACACATTTAATCTCACCTTCAAAGTCAGTGATATGCTGGCTGGTTTGAAGTGCTTGAATTTGCATAATGCCCCCTTTATTGCTATTGCTGCACTTTGTCGTTAAAAAACGAGATTAAGCGTCGATGCCTAGCTCTTCAGCAAGTGCAACAATTGCTTTTTCAAAGCAACCTAAAGGTGCGCGTACAGTACCAGCACCAATCTGACCAACACCCGGCTCTTTATGTGCAATCCCTGTGTTAATCAGTGGCGTGATCCCTGTTTCAACTACGCGACGAGCATCTAAACCTAAACATGCACCTTGGAAATCCCAAGTTGGAATTTGCAACATCATGTTGCGTGCAAGATAGATCTCAGCCATTTCTTCAGTCACTTCACGCGCCGCATCCATACCACCTGATGTCCCAACAAAGCGTGTTACACCAGGAGCGGCAACCATTGCTGCGCCACCAATACCGAAGGTTTCAGTGATTGCACTATCACCGATATCTGGATTCGCATCTGCTTGACTAAAGCCTGAGAAGAACAGACCTTGTGGTGTATTTACTGGAGCGGTAAACCATTGGTCACCCATTCCGCTGATTTTGATACCAAAGTTGCTGCCATTACGTGTCATTACAGTGACGATAGTACCTTGCTTGATTTGAGCACCCGCATCCATCGCAGCCTTACAGTAAGCCATTGCTAAGTTCAGGAAGAATTGGTCTGTAATGCTCAGGAATTTAGTTACTTTTGTGATTTCAGCTTCTTCGAAATCTAAAGTGCCTAGTACTGGTGCAAGCTGGCGCAGTAACAGTGCAGATGCGGCGATGTTACGTTGGTGGAATTCATCACCCATCGTAATTGCTTGTCCCATAATTGCCGTCAGATCGATACCGTTTTCAAACGTTGCAATCGCTGCTTTTAATACTGGCGCCAAGCTATTTTGCATCCAATGTAAACGCTCTTGCACATCTGGACCGTAAGCACCAAAGCGCATCACTTTACCGATACCTTCGTTCATGTTGCAGTAAGCGTAGTTACCATGAATGTGGTTTTTGATAACCAGCATTGGCATATGAGCAGAAGTAATACCGCCCATTGGGCCTACTGCATTCACGTTATGGCAAGGAATAAACTCAATTTCACCGGCTTCTAACATTGCCAATGCTTGTTCTTCAGTTTCTGCCCAACCTTCAAATAAAGAAGCACCAATACATGCACCGCGAACAGGGCCACTCATTTCCCCCCAAGTTACTGGTGGACCTGCGTGAAGTAATTTTTTACCTGTCTCTAAAGCAGGAACAACTTCTTTTGCTAAGCTAACATCACACCAGTGAGGACGGGCTTCACGGATACGTTCGATAACTGCTTCATTCGCTTGTTCGATAGTTGAGTACATATCTGCAATTCCTTATTTCAATTTCTTTAATATTTCAGCCAGTTTTTTATTGCCACCTGCGACAGGTGCCCACTGATAATGAACAACGGGGGTGCCACTTGATTGCAGATCGTCTGCAAAGCTACGTAATCCTGCGTTGATCACAGAGATCCCGTTAAGCAGTGGCGACACTTCAGCATGTGCTTCTGCTGGATGAGGCTGGATTAATTCTTTGGCTAATAAAACGGCTTCTGGCAACGTATCCATCACAATAATGCCCGCTTCTTTTAGCTGTTTTTGCTGTTCGCTACGGTTTTGTGGATCGTCTTCAGTACCCGTGATAGTTGCGATAGTGATCAGTGGATTTGCTTCGCCACGTTTCTCATTCAGTTTTTTGATTTCCTGAATTAACGCGCCAGCTGGATCTTGAGTTGCGCCATAACCAATAACAAAATCAACCAGTAACACGCCCGCTTCAGTTTTATTACTTAGCTCACTGATAAATTTGTTACGTGTAGATGGGTCAATCATTGGGTGTGGTTTACCCTGTGTATAGAAGTCATCACCCATATCGATAATTTTGTGACCATCAGCATCTAGCATCGTGCCTTGTTTATGCTCGTTATCGACTTCAACATTGAGTTTTTCAGATAACAACATGGCGCACTCAGCCGCTAACGTACCACCGGCATAAAGACCAATGATTTTCTTACCTGCTACTTTTGGTAATTCCGCGGCAATATCTTCAACACGAGCTAATTCAGCCGCAATACGTGCAGTTTCATCTAAAGTGCGAGTGAAATAGATATTGTCGTCTTGGAATTTCTCAGGTTTTGTTCCTAAGAATTGAGCCACAATCGGTTTGTTATGGCGTTTCATTTCAGCAATGATTTTTTGGCGAACAGCTGGCGCTGGTGGCTTAGAAACAAAAGCAATAACTCGAGTATTAGGATCAGCAGCCAGCATATTGATAGCTGTTATTGCACTGATGCCACCAATTTGCTCAGTTAAATCACGCCCACCTAAACCAATGGAGTGAGAAATACCTTGGCGCTGTAAAACAATCTGTGAGGTGATTTCTTGAATACCAGTACCTGATGCGCCCACAATACCTATTGAACCTTTAGGTGCAATATTCGCGAAAGCAAGAGGAGCACCCGCAATATTCGCAGTACCACAGTCAGGCCCCATCACAATCAGACCTTTTGCAGCTGCTTTTTCTTTTAATGCTTTTTCATCTGCGATAGAAACGTTGTCAGAGAACAGCATAACGTTACAGCCATCTTCTAAACCGGTATCAGCTAATTCAGCCGCATATTCCCCCGCAATAGAGATAAGTAACATATTGGCATTCGTGCTTTTTTGTTTAGCGGTACGCCAGCTACGCACTGTCGTTAATTTGTTACCACCTTTTTGACCACTGGCTATCTCTGCCAGTGCTTCCTCTAATGCCGTAGAAATCATATCGATAATGGAAGGATCGTCTGATTCCGCTTTAATCGAAACACAAATGTCATTCGGTGTGGCTTCGTTAAACATGTCGTGCCAGAAACCGGTGACATCGAGAAGAGATTTATTCGCTGGTGTTCCCATCATGACGGAAATTTCTTCCACCTCTGGGGCTTCACTTAATTTTCGGGAAATAATCATCAGGCTTACTGAATCCTGAAAGCTCCCTTTTTTAATAAAAGCATGGATCATTATGATATCCTTAACGCATTTAATATATGTAACAGCACATATCTATTTGCATTTCGTTTTTTTGATAATAAGAAGCCTATTTGCTTAAGTTATTAAGCAATATAAATAAATGTCTGATTTATTAATTTCTAATCTCTGTATATAAACATACTGAAGAAATATCGAAATGTAGAGTGACAGAAGTCACACTTACTTATTGTAAAAAATTTTTATTTAATCGAACGATATTTATTAAATAAATTATGATGAGGAAAGCTTATTAATTTAGGGATAAAACCTAAAACTTCATAGAGGAATTTAACGAATAAGAAACAACCAATAGAATACAAACTTCAAATAAAACAAAGACAACTAATTATCAAGTTACAATTTTATAACATACAACAATAAATAATTATTATCAATAAATAAAAAAGGCTATTTTCCTTTGTTAAATTTTTAAGTTAATCTTTATTTTCAATTGTATTTAATTTTATAAAAAACAAAAAAGCCTTTTATTTAATAAGGCTTTTAAAATAGAAAGAATATTTAATATATAACTTAAGTTACTGCTTAATAGCTTCAACTTGAATTTTTAATGTCATATTATCCGCCATTCCTTCTTTGACTAAAAAGTCTACGCCCCAATCTGAACGTTTAATGGTTGTTTCAAAATCTCCCCCACAAACAGGTGCATTAAATACAGGGCTTTCATAACAATTAAATTTAGTTGCTGTTAAATGAATTGGCAGTGTTTTCCCTTTCATTGTTAATAACCCATCAATAGATGTAGGCTTATTATTAGAAAAATGCCATTGTGTTGAAGAAAACTGAATTGTTGGGTATTTATCTGCATCTAAAATATCGGCACTTTTCACATGATTATCAAATACCTTTAATCCCGTATTTAATGTTTTAACTGGAATAGAAACATTTATTTTTCCTATATTCTTTTCTGGTGAATAAGTTAAATCCCCTTCAATCTCATAAAAACCACCACTATTGGTCGAAGTACCAAAGTGATCAATATAAAACATAGCCTTAGTGTGTGTCGGCTCAAGTTTATATTCATTTGCTTGCACTGTCGGCACAAGTAATAATGAGGATAATACGGCAGGTAAAATAAATTTCATTATTGATTCCTAATATATTTTTATAAAATAATGCCCATAAAGAAAAAGCTTTATAGGCATTTTTAAACAAAGAGAATAAAAATTACAAAGAGAATTTAAAATTAATTAACGCTGAGAATCTAAAACTTCGTTATTTTTTAATACGTCTTGAGCTTTGCTATAACTTTCAATTAATAACTGATAAGCAGGGAAAATCTGAGTATACGCTTGCGCCCATTCAGCGGCATCAGCACGATTCCATGTTTTTTGAATTTCAGAAGCAACCGCTGCGGTGTCCATCGGTACTACACCCGCTTGAACAATACGAGCTAAGGTAATTTCTTCAGCCATTTTACTGTAAGTACCTGATGCATCAATCACTGCAAAGACTTGATAACCTTCAGCAACCGCACTAATTGCAGGGAATGCCATACAAACACTCGTAATAGTACCCGCGATAATTAATTGCTTTTTACCTGTTGCTTTAACAGCTTCAACAAACTCAGGATTATCCCAAGCGTTAATTTCACCTTTACGTGCAATATATTTTGCATGAGGTGCATTTTGATGAATTTCAGGAATTAATGGACCATTAGGGCCTTGTGGTACAGAAGCAGTTGTAATAACAGGCATATTAGCTAATGTTGCCATTTTCGCTAATACTGAAGCGCGTGCTCGTAATTCAGTCATTGGCATATCACCTACGGTTTGAAATAAACCACTTTGGTGATCAATTAATAACATAACAGCATCTTCTGGATTAATTACAGGGCGTTGACCATTAAAATTTGCTGGAGTGCTCATTTGTTTATTCCTTTTAATTAATAAAGTTGATTATTAACATGATTGAAGAAAAATATTAGAGAAAAATATTAGGGGAAAATATTTTTATATCGTTTCTCTTCTGCTGTAATAAACAATAGTCAATTAATTAAAAGCTCGGTAGTAGCAATTCTGATAAACACTATTCTAAAAATAGAACACTGAAACATTTTATTATTGTTCTATTTTTAGGATGATGAAATCTAATTTTGATACTACTTAAATATATTAGTCGTTCTAAAATAGCACCTATAGACATTTTATAGGAACATTTTATGAAAAAGATCATAGGTATTTATAAAGCACCTCGTCAACATTGGGTTGGTGATGGTTTTCATGTTCGCTCACTCTTTAGTTATGGTAATCATGGTAAATATTTAAACCCATTTTTACTTTTAGATAGAGCTGGCCCTACTGATTTTCCTGCATCTCAAGGACATAATCGTGGTGTCGGTGAACACCCTCACCGCGGATTTGAAACGGTCACTATCGTTTATAAAGGTGAAGTTGCACACCATGATTCCACTGGAGAAGGTGGCGTAATCGGTCCAGGTGATGTGCAGTGGATGACCGCTGCTTCAGGTATTTTACATCAAGAATATCATTCTGATGCATTTACTAAAGAAGGCGGTGTGTTAGATATGGTGCAGTTGTGGGTTAACCTTCCATCTGAGGCTAAATCAGCACCTGCTGGCTATCAGTTATTAAAAGAAAGCGCGATCCCTGTACTTCCTTTGGCAGATAACGCGGGTCAATTGCGCGTTATTGCTGGGAATTATCATGATACAGATGGCGCAGCAAAAACCTTTTCACCTGTAGATGTGTGGGATCTCCAATTAAAAAGCACAAAATCAGTGACGCTGCCGACCAAGAAAGATCGCTATGTTGGCTTAGTCGTTCTACACGGTAGTGTTTATCTTGATAATCAGACCCAATTACAAACAGGTGATTTGGTTATTTTAGATAATGAAGGTGGTACTGTTAATCTTGAAGCGATTGAAGATGATGCTATCGTCTTATATCTCAGTGGTGAGCCTATTAATGAGCCTGTTGTAGGTTATGGTCCTTTTGTGATGAATAGCGAAGCACAAATCAGACAGGCCATTGATGATTTTAACCAAGGTAAATTTGGTCGTATTCCTAATGAGTAACACTTTTTTAAATACGGTATAAAGCAATAAACATTCAAACGGCTCCCTTTAATATTCGGAGCCGTTTTTATATTGTTCTACTCTTTCAATGGCGACATATTATCAGCAAGGTATTCCAGCAACACCTGAATAGCAGGTAATAACCCTTTTCTTGACGGATAAACTGCATGAATAACATCTTTAGGAAAACGCCAATTTGGCAACACTTCAATTAGCGTGCCGTCTTGTAATTCTTTTTCAACCACACTCAGTGGTAATCGCGCTATTCCTAATCCTTTTAATGTTGCTTTATAAAGCGTAATAACATCTGTTGTCGCTAATTTCGGCGTTACGTGTTGTGTGGAAACCGTACCATTTTCATGAGTCAACGTAAGTGTGTATTGTTGTGAGTGTTCGCTATTTGCCAAAATAGGATAATCTGCAAGTTGTTCTGGTGAATCAGGAAGCTCTTGCCCTTCAAATAACAGGGGACTGGCAACTAGAACACGTCGAGAATAGCCTAGAATTTTCATTGTTAAACCTGAATCATCTAGCGGTAATGCTCTTACTCGTAAAGCTAAATCAAGGCCTTCACTAATTACATCAACAGGTCGATTAATGGCTAAGATCTGAATATTAATATCTGGATATTTTTCCATAAAATCGACCAAAATATCTTGAATATAAATTTGTAATAATGCGACAGGACACGAGAGTTTAATGGTGCCATGTGGGTGCCCTTGTACCGAATAAATAATTTCTTCCGCTATTTCAGCTTCTGCAACCACATTTTTACACTGCTGATAAAATGTCTGCCCGATTTTAGTGACATGAAATTGACGAGTAGAACGATAAATCAAAGAGACATTGAGTTTCTGTTCCAAATCAGCGATACGACGACTTAGTTTAGATTTAGGTATACCTAATGTTTCTGCCGCTTGAGAAAAACCGCCAAACTCAACGACTTTCACAAAATAGTAGAGATCATTTAAATCGTACTTCATTGTGTATCACCTATTAGGTTATTTTCAATATTTAGCTGAATTGTTTCAGATATCGATATTATGGCAAAAAATAATTGTAAATATTATTTACCATTATTCAGCTATTGTTAATGACATTATAATCACATAGGTTAATAAAATAAAGGCGACCGAGAATAGTAACACAATCCGTTATAATCTTATTAATTTAATATTATAAATGTGATATGAGATAAAATTACATACCATAATTATATTTTATTTCCACCTATCATTGAATTTAGTTTTTATTATTAATGTTTAGTTATAATAATAAAAATAAAAAAACAACAATAAAAACATAAAGATAAATAATCACCCTGTATTTCAATAACATTAAGTTACATAAAATCTCTTATTTTAAAATTAAGTTAATAAATAATTTTATTTTTATGACATCAATCAATGAATATTTAATAATATGTTAATAAGATCATCTTCAATAAAAATACTTATTAGCTTTACTTTTTACTTCCGATTATTTATTTAACCTGCAACCTAATGGAATAACCTGATGAATAAATTAACTCCATTACGACCGATACCTACATTAATCGCCGTTTCTATTACCCTTATTATCTGGTTTCTTGTTCCTGTACCACAGGGGGTTGATCCCAATGCTTGGCATTTATTAGCACTCTTTGTCGGTACTATCGCCGCCATTATTGGTAAAGCACTTCCTATCGGTGCTGTATCTATTATTGCTATCGCATTAGTCGCTGTTACAGGTGTCACTAATCCTAATTCAACCAAAGCCGCTATCGGTGATGCATTAAGTGGATTTTCCAATGATCTTATCTGGTTAATTGGTATTTCCATTATGGTATCAATGAGTCTAAATAAAACGGGACTCGGCGCTAGAATTGGTTATTATTTTATTTCACTTTTTGGTAAAAGAACCATTGGAATAGCCTATTCATTAGCAATTGCAGAAACAATCTTAGCTCCTGTAACACCAAGTAATACCGCACGAGGGGGTGGGATTATTCACCCCATTATGCGATCAATTTCAGATAGTTTTAACTCTAAAGCGGAAGATGGTACAAGTGGTAAAATAGGCCGTTACCTCTCTTTAGTGAACTACAATATAAATCCTATTACTTCCGCTATGTTTATTACGGCAACAGCTCCTAACCCGCTAATTGTCAGTTTAATTATTAGTGAAACAGATCCTACACATGAGCTTAGTTGGTCTATGTGGGCAATTGCGGCTTTTGTGCCAGCTATCGTTTCATTAATTTTAATGCCTATTGTTATTTATCTACTGTATAAGCCTGAAATAACCCGCACTCCAAATGCACCTCATTTTGCCAAAGAGCGTTTAGCGCAATTAGGCCCTATTTCATTACCTGAAAAAATAACTCTTGCCGTCTTCGCCTTGTTATTAATCATGTGGGCTGGTGTCCCAGCATTATTATTTGGTGATGGATTTAGCGTTAATGCAACAACAGCAGCCTTTATTGGTTTGTCGATTTTATTATGTACTGGCGTTTTAAATTGGGATGATATTTTAAAAAACAAAGGTGCATGGGATACAGTAGTTTGGTTCTCTGCATTAGTAATGATGGCATCCTTCTTAGGAAAATTAGGATTAATTAAATGGTTGTCACTCAGTGTAGGGGCAAGTATTGATAGCATGGGTATTAGTTGGGTCAGTGGCATGATATTACTGGTACTAATTTATGTTTATTCTCATTATTTCTTTGCTAGTACTACTGCTCATATTACCGCAATGTTCGCCGCTTTTTATGCCGCAGGTTTAGCCCTTGGCGCACCACCAATGTTATTAGGGCTTATTTTGGCATTCTCATCTTCATTAATGATGTCACTCACTCATTACGGCACAGGCACCGCCCCCATTATTTTCGGTTCTGGCTACGCCACATTAGGTGAATGGTGGAAAACGGGATTTGTGATGAGTGTGGTTAACCTTATCGTTTGGATAACCCTTGGTAGCATGTGGTGGAAGGTGTTGGGATATTGGTAGGATTTAATGGTTTGATTTCAATAAATCAGAGCAAAGTTTCCCTTGCTCTGATTTAATATCGGAGTGACTTATTTTAAATTTCAGATTTAAATTTCAAATTTAAATTCTAGATTTAAATTCTAGCCTTAAATAAGAAATACGTTTAAAACAGGATGATTAAATTGAAAACCACTTCTTATTAATCTTAATCAGCGACATTCTTATCTGGCATATAAGATCCAATATTATAGGCTTCTAATTTTGGCGCTTTATCAGAATTAAGATCAAAATTAAATATCGTTATTGTGCCTGGTGTTGCGGGTAATAAAAACTCAGGTGACAAATTTAAAAATACTTTGCAGGCTGCACGAATAACACCACTATGCACAACCGCTAATAAATCACTGTCTTCTTTATGTACCCATTCCTTTAATGCCGCACCAATACGATCACAAAAATCAAACCAATTTTCACCTTTAGGTGGCGTATATGTTCCTGCTCGCCAATTTTTGTATTTATCTGCATGATGTCTTATGAGTTCTGGTTTTCGCTGTCCTGTCCATTCCCCCATATTTAACTCACGTAATAACGGCTCTTTAACCGCTTCGGGATGACCGACAATTTCTGCGGTTTGTACTGTTCGCCCTAAATCTGACGTAATAATCCTAGCGGGTGATAACAATTTAATACTCTCTTTTATCGCCATTGCTTGATTAATGCCTTTTGGTGATAAACAAGAATTAGCATGTCCTTGTAAGCGTGATTCCATATTCCATAAGGTTTCACCGTGTCTTAATAAAATTAGTCTCATTATTATTCCTTAATTTAATGGCTTAAAGACCATATCCAAGAATTTGGAACCAAGTGAATATCGCAATAGAAATTACCGATGCACCAACAAAACAGGTAATTAATCCATATTTCATTTGGTCTAATACACTAAAGTAACCACTTGAAAAATAGATGGTATTTACTTTTGAATGTGGTGGTAATGTAATGGTATATGTGAGTGTAAATGACGCGGCTAATGCTAATGTTACCGGATCCATGCCTAATGTTTTGGCAAGCGCAATAATGGCTGGAATTAATATGGTCGTTTTCACGGTTTTACTCGTAAAAATTAAATGGCTATACATACAGATAAAAACAACAACAACATAGACCATCGTCGTACTCATATTTTCGAGTCCGAGCCCATAAACCATTTTACCAATTAACCATTGCGCACCTTGTGTGGATTCTAAAGTATTACCTGCCGCATAAGCACCTGCTGCAAATATCATAAGATCCCATTTAATATTGGCTTCATTCCACGTTAATAAGCCAATACGAGGCATCAGACAGAGAATGGCAGCAATAACAGCAGTCATATAAACGCTAATTTTGAAGCCAAACATATCTTGGTGATAACTTTCGGTTGCCCATAAGAACACCGCCATTAAAAAGATATACATGGCTTTTTTCTCATTCTTAGTTAATGCACCAAGTTGAGAACGTTCTTTTTTTAATTTCTCTAGCGAACCTTCAAAATCCACTTCCCCCTTAAAAGAGAATAATTTTAATCCAATAAAAAAGGAGATAGTCATACCAACAATAGCTAATGGGAAAGAAGCAATTAACCAATCCATATAACCAATAGAACCACCGGCTTGTGAATTGATAAATCCAACTGCAATAATATTAGCCGCAGTTCCCGTCATTACACCGGATGTTGCCAAAGCATCAGCTTGTACGCCTTGCAACATCATTAATTTCCCGTAATTACTTTTTCCAGGAATTGCCTTATGTATCTCTAATAAGATCATACAAATAGGCACCATTAATGTCGCGCGTGCAGTCGTTGAGGGAACAAAGAAAACTAAGCTGAAGTTAATTAAAATAAGGACAAATAACGCTTTTTTGGGTGTTTGCCCAAATTTGGTGATCATCCATAGAGCAAAGCGTCTGGCAATATTCGATTTGATCATGGCGGACGTTAAAACAAATGCTGAAACCATCAACCAAATAACGTCATAACCTAATGTACCAAAAACCACTTTCTCTTTTGCAACAGTGCCCGTTATTGGAAGTAAGACAATAACGAGCATTGAGGTTAAATAAATGGGTAAAGATCCACACACCCATAAAATTAACGCGGCACAAAAAATAGCAATGGCTTTTTGCCCTTCAATACTTAATCCATCGGGTGTTGGCATAAAAAATAAAACGAGTAATACCAATAAAGCTAAAGGTATTCCTATTGTTTTTAAGGTTATTTTCTTACCGTTTTGTTTTGGTGATGATGGCGCTGGTTTAGCGATGTCATCTCGCTTCGCAGTCTTTTCCATAACCGATTCCTCTTAATGTGTAGGGTAGGAAGTTCAGTATAGAAATATTGAGGTATAAAGATAATTGTATTAATATATTATAACTATAAAAATAATTTATGGTGCTGAGATGAATTTAAGCCAACTTGATGCTTTTCTACTACTTGCCAACGGTTTTAATGTTACTGAAACCGCAGAGCGCCTATTCTGCACTCAACCAAGTGTCAGTATTAAAATCAGAAAACTAGAAGAAGAATTGCAAACAACGTTGTTTGAAAGGATCAATAATCGGCTTTATTTAACGCCTCAAGGTAAGGTTTATCAGCAGTACGCAACCCAAATTATTAATTTAGTAAAATCCTCTTCTGAGCATATGCGACAATTTGATGATCCCTCTAAAGGTGAAATTAAGTTTGGCGCTAGCCATTTTGTTGGCGTTTACCTATTACCTCAAATTATGGCGCAATTTAGAGAACAGTATCCAGATGTGAAATTAAGTATGGATATTTCAAGCTCAACACAACTTATCCATAAACTTGATACCCAAGAATTAGAATTTTTGATCATGTCAGATCATATCTATTTAGATCCGACGGAATATCATCTTGATACCTTTCTTATCGATCCCTTAGTGCTTATTTGTTCACCTGAACATTGGCTGTCAAAAAAGAAACATTGCAGATTTTCTGATATTGCCTCAGAAGTTTTTCTGATCAAACCAGAGCACTCTGCTACCCGTGATTTTTTATTAGATAGGATCCAAGAAAATAATAAAGAACTCAAAAATGTGATGGAAATAAATAGCTTGGAAGGAATAAAACAGGGGGTTATTCACGGTTTAGGAGTCTCAATTTTATCTCGTCTGTCTATTATGCAAGAATTAAAATCAGGTCTTTTATGTGAAATTGCATTTGATGATATCCAATTTAGCCGAGGCATTCGTTACTTTTATCATAAAGAAAAATATATCTCTCCAGCCACTAAGAATTTTTTATCTGTTTTACAATCTCAAGCTCAAATTTTAACGAAAGATATCAATAAATAAATTTATTGGCTAAATTCTTAGCTCTATTATTTTAAGGATATCGGCGTATCAATACACTCATTCAATCGTTATCATACTCACGTTTATCTCTTTCTATTAACTATTGTTTAAAAGGATTTTATGCGTAGAACACTCTCGTCTTATCACCCTATTCTTTATACTTTGAGAGTGGCACAACGTCGTTTATTTCGCTCTCTTAGTTGGCGATTTTCAAGTCGAAAATACAGCAGAGACGTTCAACCAGAACATCGGCTTTCACACCGTTATCTAAAACACACATCTAAATTAATTAGTCGCCGTGGCGAAAGTGATATCCAATTACAATACAATAAGATAACGAATCTTAAATTAGTTGAAAAAGCATTAGATGGTATCGTGATAAAATCGGGAGAGTATTTCTCTTTTTGCTATTTAATTGGTAAACCTAGCTATAAAAGAGGTTTTATTGATGGCATGCAACTCTCCTATGGTGAAGCAAGAAAAGGTGTAGGCGGTGGAATTTGTCAAGCCAGTAATTTAATACATTGGTTAGCACTACATTCTGAATTAAAAGTGATTGAAAAAGCCAATCACAGTTTTGATCCCTTTCCTGATGAAGGACGAGTCCTCCCTTTTGGCTCAGGAGCCGCTATTTTTTATAACTATGTAGATTTAATCTTATATAATCCAACGTCTTATGATTATCAAATTAGATTACATGTCGCTGAACATCAGTTAGAAGGCGAACTCCTTTGTAGCGAAGCAAGGGAATATCGTTATCATATTTATGAGAAATCTTCTTCTTTTATCAAAAAGGGAGAGCATGTGTATCGTTGTAATGAAATTTGGCGAGATATTTACACTAAAAACAATGTGGGCGCTTTTCCTCAATTAATTAAATCAGAATTATTGTATAAAAATCGTGTTGTCATAAAATATGATATTCCAGACTCAGAATTGAATTAATTCATTTAGATAAATATTTGTTGCCCACATTTTATATTCTAAAAAAGAGTATCATATTGAAACTCGTTACTTATAAAAATAAAAATCTCACCCTCTCTTTGTAATAGAGAGGTTTTTGGTGTAAAACTAAAAAACAATATTTTGTAAATATAGCTTAATTATTATTCATCTATTATTCGTCATTTAGGGATCACTATGAAATACCAAGATGTTACGAAATCACCCTGTGAGAATGCTTATTTTTTAGTTTTTAACCTCACCCACTCATCTGAAAACCGCGATACTCTGATCGATTTTTGTAATAATTTTTCTGGTTTGATACGTAGTATGAGGACACGTTTTCCTGAATTGGAAACAAGTTGTGTAATGGGATTCGGTGCAAATGCGTGGACTACATTATTTCCCAATCAGCCAAAACCCAAAGAGCTAAATACCTTTAAAGAAATTAAAGGTGACACTTATACTGCGGTTTCTACTCCAGGCGATCTCTTTTTCCATATTCGAGCCCTCAAAGTTTCAGCCTGCTACGAATTAGCGTCTATCATCAGCCAAAAGCTAAAGAATATTGTTACGCATGTTGATGAAGTTCATGGGTTTAGATATTTTGACGGCCGTTCTATTATTGGTTTTGTCGATGGAACTGAAAACCCAGAGTATGAAGATGAGCGTGCTTCTTATGCCGTTATTGGCGATGAAGATCCTGAATTTAAAGGTGGCAGTTACGCCTTTGTACAAAAATATATTCACGATATGGAAGCATGGGAAAAACAGCCCCTTATCGAACAAGAAAAAGTCATTGGTAGACACAAATTCAATGATGTGGAGTTAACCGATGAAGAAAAAGAACCCGGTTCACATAATGTTGTAACCAATATTCAAGATGAGAACGGCGAAGATTTAAAAATTGTCAGAGCCAATATGCCTTTTTCCAATCCATCTAGAAATGAATATGGTACTTACTTTATTGGTTATGCGCGTTATTTTTCAACAACTAACCGTATGTTAGAAAATATGTTTGCAGGCACACCTGAAGGCCATACCGATAAATTACTTAAATTCAGTACCCCTGTAACAGGTACATTATTCTTTGTTCCATCACCTGAATTTCTAGATGATCTAGCGTAATTTATTACAAGTAGATATATAGGCTTGTTACTTATATATCTACTTTTTTATTATGGTTTTTTCTCTGGATCAATTATAAACCGAAAACATTAACGTAAAATTCTTTGCCGTCATCGGTGCTTTCAATGGTATAAGTAATCGGAATTGAATTTTTGCCGCCTTTACCTTCAAAAGAAAGTTCCGCAGCACATGAGTAAGTATCTCTTTTCTCATCATGTTCACGAGTACGCACGCTTTCTACTTTGATCTTTATTTGATCGATCACAGCAGCCATTTTTTGATCACGAAGTTCATCTTTTGTAATATCAATGACTAAGTCTTTTGCTTCTGAGCTGTCACAAGTCGGTGTTCCACCACCACATCCCACTAAAGGTAATGCTAATGCGCTTAATAAAGCTAATTTTAGAATTCTAGTTTTCATGTTGATTATTTCTTCCTTGCTCACAAGATAAAATAAATTTTTCAATATTTTACCTAATAATTATCTCGCAACAATATAGTGAGTTAATAGTCAGAATAAGATAACGATAGAAATTAATATTTTAGTGTTAAGATAATCATTAAGTAAAACCTACAAACTTTAACGCCAATATTAATGTGCTTCGATTTCTTGTTTGTTAATCACACCAATAATATCAACACGAATATTTCGTGTATCCGCTCTTCCTTTATCATCTACTGCGCGAATACGATAGCGACTACTCTCTTTGGGATACCACTCTATTGAGCGCTGATTTTGTACTATTCCCTAGATAAGCATCATCAACAAACCAATAAATAATATTGCTGTCATTATCTGTTGTTGCATTAAATACAATTGATGTGTTTGGTGCTGAAGTACGTCTTAAAGTATAAGTGGTATTACGTAATGGCGATAATATACGAGGCGGCATTCCTGTAACTCTTTATGTTTATTTCAAGAAAATCCAGCAATTCATAATATTTATTATTAATAAAAATATGACTGGCTTGTTTTTGCCTTATTATCCATAAGATACCTTATTACTCTTACATACTCTTAATTTTTTCACACGCTTTAAAAATCGAAAAACACGAGTAAACTATTTTTATGCGAGTTATACCGCAAAAGGGATGATTTTCTTATGTTATGCACTAAAATATCTTGTTTTGCTTTGATGACCCGCGTATTTATATTTTATGTTTAAAAAAGCGTATATCTTTCCTCACTATTGCGTTAAAACATTATCTCCATCAATACTTACTATCGGATAATTAAAGAGTTTTCAGAAAAAGTGTGGATTGTCATTGAGGGTTAATCAACGATATTATAGTGATTAAAATTATTTCGCTTTCGGTCTAAAAAGATATTTGTATCATTAAAACAACTGACTGAAACCTTGTGATATGATCGTGCAAAGCTTGTGAAATAGAACGAAATGCAGTGTAACAACAGATTTTCACAAATAACTCAAAATTCAATACGTTAAGACAGACAACAACATGACTGACATTCAACATTTAGACTCCCACACACCAATGATGCAGCAGTATCTTAAGCTTAAAGCAGAGCATCCTGAAATCTTACTGTTTTATCGTATGGGTGACTTTTATGAACTGTTTTTTGATGATGCTAAAAAAGCCTCTCGCTTATTAGATATTTCATTAACAAAACGAGGTCAGTCTGCGGGCCAACCTATTCCTATGGCTGGTGTTCCTCATCACGCCGTTGAGAACTATCTCGCTAAATTGGTGCAATTAGGCGAGTCTGTCGCCATTTGTGAACAAATTGGTGATCCTGCAACAAGTAAAGGTCCTGTTGAGCGCAAAGTTATTCGTATTGTTACGCCAGGTACAGTGACTGATGAAGCCTTACTTGAAGAGCGTCAAGACAACCTTTTAGCCGCAATTTGGCAAGACAAAAATGGTGCTTTTGGCTATGCAACGTTAGATATCACATCAGGTCGTTTTCGTGTTACTGAAATGCCAGATAGTGAAAGCATGATTGCCGAATTACAACGCACCCACCCAGCCGAATTGCTCTATCCAGAAACCTTTGAGTCAATGGCTCTTATTGAGCGCCAGCAAGGTCTACGCCGTCGCCCTATTTGGGAATTTGAACCAGAAACAGCAAAACAACAACTGAATCTGCAATTTGGTACTCGTGATTTAACAGGTTTTGGTGTTGAAAATGCACATTTAGCACTCTGCGCCGCTGGGTGCTTATTACAATATGTGAAAGATACACAGCGCACTGCACTCCCTCATATCCGTAGCATCACGATGGAACGCCCTCAAGATTCAATTATTTTAGATGCCGCAACTCGTCGTAATCTCGAATTAACACAAAATCTAGCAGGGGGCACTGATAACACATTGGCATCTGTACTCGACCTTTGCGTTACCCCGATGGGCAGTCGTATGCTAAAACGTTGGATACATTCGCCATTACGCCAACGTGAACAACTTATCAAACGCCAAGATGCAATTAGTGCATTACAACCACTCTATTTTGAGTTACAGCCTTTTTTACGCCAAGTCGGTGATTTAGAACGCGTATTAGCCCGTTTAGCGTTACGATCAGCTCGTCCTCGTGATCTCTCCCGTATGCGTCATGCATTTCAGCAATATCACGATATTCATCAAGTGCTTGAACAAGCCGATATGCCTTACATTAAAGAATTACAAAAGCGCATTAGCCAGTTTGATGAATTATGTGAATTACTTGAACATGCCATTGTTGAAACACCACCTGTATTAGTACGTGACGGAGGTGTTATTGCCTCTGGTTATAATGCCGAATTAGACGAATGGCGCGCATTAGCCGATGGCGCAAGTGATTACCTTGATAAACTTGAAATTCGTGAACGTGAGAAATGGGGTATTGATACACTTAAAGTTGGCTTTAATGGTGTACATGGCTATTACATTCAAGTCAGTCGTGGGCAAAGCAATTTAGTGCCTATGCACTATGTTCGTCGTCAAACGTTGAAAAATGCTGAACGTTACATCATCCCTGAATTAAAAGAGTATGAAGACAAGGTATTAACCTCTAAAGGTAAGGCATTAGCTATCGAAAAAATGCTTTATGAAGAGATTTTTGAAAAGCTATTACCTCACCTTGCCGCATTACAAAGTAGTGCTGAGGCTTTAGCTGAAACAGATGTTCTCTCTAACCTTGCAGAACGTGCTGAATCATTAAATTATACTCGCCCAGAATTGAGTGAGAAAACAGGTATTCTGATCACTGGGGGACGTCACCCTGTTGTTGAACAAGTCCTTAGCGAACCTTTTATTTCAAATCCATTACAATTATCACCTCAACGTCGCTTACTGATAATTACAGGCCCTAATATGGGAGGGAAAAGTACTTATATGCGCCAAGCTGCATTAATTACTTTACTTGCTTATATTGGTAGCTTTGTCCCTGCTGAAAAAGCTTTAATTGGTCCAGTCGATCGTATCTTTACGCGTGTGGGTGCTTCTGATGATCTTGCTTCAGGTCGCTCTACCTTTATGGTTGAAATGACCGAAACAGCTAATATTTTGCATAATGCGACTGAAAACAGCTTGGTCTTAATGGATGAGATCGGTCGAGGTACATCCACTTATGATGGGCTATCTCTAGCTTGGGCCTGTGCTGAAAACTTAGCAAATCGAATTAAGGCAATGACACTCTTTGCAACCCACTATTTTGAATTAACCACACTGCCTGAAAAACTTGAAGGTACTGCAAACATTCACTTAGACGCAGTTGAGCATGGTGACACAATTGCCTTTATGCACAGTGTGCAAGAAGGTGCGGCAAGTAAAAGCTATGGTTTAGCTGTTGCTGCATTGGCGGGTGTTCCAAAAGAAGTTATCCGTCGAGCTAAGCAAAAATTAAAAGAGCTTGAAATGCTATCAGGCAACTCCGGCTCTGGTCATGTTGAAACATCACAGCTGATGTTATTAACAGAAGCGGAACCTTCAGAGATTGAATTAGCGTTGGATAAAATCGATCCTGATGCCCTAACACCACGACAAGCATTAGAACAACTTTATCGTTTAAAAGAGATGGCAAAATAGGCCATAAACAGTACAACATACTGATAATAAAAAAAGCTCTGTTTGATTTCACAGAGCTTTTTTATGGTTTTTTTTATAATTTATCAAACAGAGATAGTCAGAGATAAATACAACTCTACTTAATAAAAGCATGGCTATATTTCAGTCGTTCACCCAATAATAGTAAAGTATCTTCGTCGCCGTAATTATCAAACAAACGAATAAATGAAGATAAAGCAGGATTAAACATCATATCGTCATTAATTTTCTCATAAGAAGTATAATTTTTTGTTTTTAATGAGAAAACTAGCGTAGTTTGATCATCGTTACGACCTTTATTTAAAATCAAATCATCATTACTTATCATCAAATCATTTAGATATTTATAACCACTTTCATAGAAAGTTTTTAAATTTCCATCAGTTTGACGTTGAACCACAGAATAGAGATCACGAGAAGCATGTTGAGCAATAAAATAGATATCACCTTTATCATTTTGAGCAACCTCTTTAACACGCAAAGGAAGCCAGCGTGTTTTTGTTACTTCTTTATTCACTAAATTTAGCGTGATTTCTAACGTGTTTGTTGTGTAATGATGATTGTAAAAAATAACCAGAGAATCACCTGAAAGGGCATAATGAAATTGTGTAAACTCACCGAAATCCTCAGCGTAATACTGCTTCACCAGATCTTCTGTATTAACTGAATATTCCCAGCTTTCACCTTCATCTAAACTTGTCAGTATCGTCTTATTATCAACTAATACTAATTGTGATGTTGTTTGTGAAAACAGTAATTTTCCACCGATAAGCGCTAAAGGGAAGCGATAATAGCCAGCGTTAGTCTCTTGCCAAGGCATTAAATCTGCGACTGTAAACTTTGCTAAATCTATATTTTGACGCCCCTGTTCTGTAAATAATACACACTTATCAAGAACGCAATAAGCGTTATAAAAGCTACCTTGGCCTTGTGATACAAAGCGTGTGCCTTCTTTGTCAGAAAAGTACAGCGTATATTTTCTCTGATTATCTTGGCGGTGAAGTCGACCATAAATATCTACGTCATATCGCCCACTATCAGATTCAGTCTTAATTAATATCCCACTAGCAGCATAAAAAACCTTACGCCAATCATAACGAGAATAAGGATATGAAGATAACTCAGAGGCGTTTTCATTTTTCCATTGCCACTTAGAGGCAAAACCATGAAAAAGCACACCATAACAGAGCAGTAAGCTTAAAATAAATAAGCTTGTGATGATGATAAAAGGCTTACGGAAAAAAGGATTCATTGACGCAGCTCCGTAATATACAGCGGTCGCTTGTTCTCAACACATTGCTGCTGAAGTAAAAAATGGGTTTGATAACTACTATTACCTTTTTCTGAAAACAAAATATAAAGGTTTGAAAACAATGCAATTAAAAAGGCAAAGCCACTCATGATTAAACCATAGATAATACCCATTCCTAAAAAAGCATCACCAATAGAATACCAATCCCATTTATCCCAATAATTTCCATTATCATAAACATCGGAAATAGATAAACCAGCAACCATTGAGAACACAAAAATACTGACTAATGCGGTTATTAACAGCGATAAACGATATGTGCGCTGATGCCCAATATACATTTGTCCTGAAATTGAATAAGCGCCATTATCTGTATGATTATAAACCCCTAAGATAACAGGCCCTGAGTTCTTATCTTCAGCTTGCCAAAAGAACAATTCAACATCATCGCCATCAGCAAGAAACAAATTATGATCAGAATAAAATAAGCGCTCTCTATAACTTAATACAAAAGGATGTTTATTAATCAGACAGGATATTTGCATTATTACAGTCTCGCTATTGCGGGAATGTATTTGAAGTCTATTAATACTATGAATTTGTATTATTCCTCTAACTCGCTGTACTTTACTTTGCTTTATTTGAGGAAACGACTTTTTACTCAAGGTAAATGAAGGTAATGGTGCTGATTTTATTCCAGTAATAATGAGTTGCTCGCCATCTGGAGCTATCAATGCTTGCTTGGCGATGACTTTATCCAACGCCTTTATTCTCTTTCTATGTTTGGGGCTGGTGCGCTGAAAATAGCGATAAACTTTTTCTCCGATATAACTGATCCCAGCCATGACAGCACCAAATGAAATAATCATTGTGATAATGATAAAGAAATTAGGCTCTAAATAAATTAACGAGAAATAACTCCACCAGCCTCCAATCACGGTCAGAAAAAATGCAATCAATAACCATTTTTTCTGTTTTGCTGTTAGCGTGAATTTTCGTTCAGGCTCCAATCTTCCTTTTGTATCATGATAAATCCATTGCACCCAGAAACTGCCATCTTTCAGTAATTCTGCACAGATTTTAAGCTCATCACCTTGTTTTAATCGTTTAAGAAAATCTTGAGAGTTAGCAAAATCAGCTTCATTAAGATAAAAGTTTTTACCTGATGCTATTAATCTCACCATTCCCTTTGGAGAGATTTTACTTTGGCTAAAATCGCAACGCTCTAGTTTAACGTTTAAAAAATAATCTTTCATATCTTCCTTTATTACTTTCATCAGGCTGACGAGGTACAAGACTGCGCTCTTGTTTTATCGTTTTGAATCGTATAATACAAGATAAAGAAAAGCCGATTAGCAAACCCACTAATCGGCTTTGGTAATAACAATATGTCAATTAAAGCTATAAACAGAAATTGGGTGGCTAACTATGCTTTGAAAAGTGCTTCAATACATAATCCCTGACTTTGTAGAATGTCTTTTAGTCGACGTAGTCCTTCAACTTGAATTTGACGAACCCTTTCTCTTGTCAGACCAATCTCTCTACCAACATCTTCTAAAGTTTCTGCTTCATAGCCTAATAACCCGAAACGACGTGCTAATACTTCACGTTGCTTAGGATTCAATTCAAATAACCACTTTATGATATTTTCCTTGAGGTTATTATTTTGAATTGTTGCTTCCGGCCCTTCTTCATTTTCGTCAGAGATAATATCAAGTAATGCTTTATCTGAATCACCCCCAATAGGGGTATCAACAGAAGTAATACGTTCGTTTAAACGTAGCATTTTACTCACATCTTCAACTGGTTTATCCAATGTTTGTGCAATTTCTTCAACACTAGGCTCATGATCGAGTTTATGTGCTAATTCTCTTGCCGTTCTTAAATAAACATTCAGCTCTTTAACGATATGAATGGGAAGGCGGATAGTGCGGGTCTGGTTCATAATGGCACGTTCAATTGTTTGACGTATCCACCATGTCGCATAAGTTGAAAAACGAAAACCTTTTTCAGGATCGAATTTTTCAACAGCACGAATAAGACCTAAATTCCCTTCTTCAATAAGATCAAGAAGAGCAAGTCCTCGGTTTGTATAACGACGAGAAATCTTAACAACTAAACGTAGGTTACTTTCTATCATTCGTTGTCTTGAAGGAATATCACCACGTAGCGCTCTACGGGCAAAGAAAACCTCTTCTTCAGCGGTCAGCAACGGAGAATAACCAATTTCTCCTAAATAAAGCTGAGTTGCATCGAGCGCACGCTGGTTGACTCCTTCAATAAGTTCAATTTCGTCTTGAGCATCAGACTCATTTTCTGCCTCTTTTGCAGCAACTTCATCGAACTCTTCCATGTTCTCTTCAATTTCATCTGTATATAACTCGTCTACTCTTAGCGTACTTTGGCTCATCAGCTGCTCCTACCCTTGATAATTTAGGTAAACGACTCATGATTAAAGTCTGTTTACCAGTTTATCGCTGTGTCACGACACAACGGGTTTACTGATTTTCCCTTGTAACGAATTACAAAATAAAAGATAACATAATCTATTTTACTGTTAATTTTATTCTTTCTTTATTCAATATATAACTTAACTATTGAGTGCAGGTTATTAACAGTTTTTTTATTATATTTTACGTACATTTATCTATACGTAAAATTACTCTATTTGATGCGCTATTTGTGACTACTTACATCTAAAAAAACAAATAAAAACCCATAATAATAAAATAATATCCAATAATTTTTATTACGTACTATTATTAAAAAGATAATCTAATAAAGGAAATATCCACCTAAACAAGGGGTTATTTTATAGTCCATCTTTTAATAACAACGAATCTTTATTCATTTTTTATATAACAATTTTTAGCATACGCATTCATTGGTTGAGAATCAACCGTCTAATTTAACGTTATCTATAATTTTATATTGATCTCTCATTTTTAATAATCTTTTAATAAGCACTTATACTTAGGTAAAATTTATTTTGTTTCAATATTTTAATTAATTACAGATAAGAAAAAGCCCTCTCCTTTTTGTAAAGGAGAGGGCTTAACTTTAGGATTATTCACTATGCGAGTAAAAAACCACTTATTTATTTCTTGGGTAAATAACTCATTGGATTGAGTGATTTTTCTTTATAGCGGATCTCAAAGTGTAGTCGGACAGAACTGGTTCCAGAGCTACCCATTGTGGCAATTTGCTGACCCGCATTCACATTTTGCTGTTCACGCACCAAAATGGTGTCGTTATGTGCATATGCACTGAGGTATTCGTCATTATGCTTAATGATAACGAGGTTACCGTAGCCGCGTAATGCGCTACCTGCATAAACCACTTTACCCGCAGCAGTGGCAACTATTGGTGAACCTTTTGTACCACCGATATCAATACCTTTATTGCCACCAGGCGCACTTGAGTAACTTTCAATAATATTACCTTGCGCAGGCCAAATCCACTTACCAGAAGCTGCCGTTGGTGCTGGTGTTGCAGCAGTTGTAGTATTTGTATTCGTTGTTGGTGGCGGTGTCGTTGTTTTTGGTGGTGTTGTTGCCGGTTTAGTAATCAATGGTCCCATAGCACCATTGTTTGTTGGTTTAGTGTGTGCCGTTTGAACACCAGCGCTACTTGATTGATTAATAACCGATGTATTGACATTGGTATTAGTACCCGTGTTGACCTGACGGTTACCAATATTCAACACCTGCCCTACGTTTAAGCTATAAGGTTCTGAGATGTTATTCATTGATGCTAGTTCTTTTACATCACTATCAGTTATCCAAGCGATATAGAACATAGTATCACCGCGTTTTACGGTGTACGTATTACCGTTGTAGTTTCCTTTTGGAATACTGTCGTAGTTACGGTTATACACAATGCGTCCAGAACCATCAGTGTTTACATTTTGAGCCGCAACTGACGTTTGAGAGCGAGGCTGGCTTTGAGACTGAACCACGCCTCCATTAGTCGAAGCGGAGTTCACCTTAATAGAAGGAGGAGGTGACGATTGTAAGGGGGTAGTTCTTTCAATAGGTGTCGCATTACTGCTAGTCATCACAGGTGCAGTTGATACCGTATTATTTGAAGAGCTATCATTTACAGAGGTAATTGGCGCAGGACGATAAGGTGTATCTGCACAGCCTGTTAATGCAAATCCAATTACCGAACACATGATTGCCCAGCGGACATGCTTAATTGGGCTTTCTGAATTCATACTTCCTTCTCCCTTTAAAAAGGCATTAGCATCTAGCAATTTGTCGAGTTAAACAAAAAGACTGCAATTTTTTGAAAATGTTTCATTTATTAGTGCAGATTACGACAAGCTATTAAAAAGCAGTAATAAAAAACGGTCAGATTTATCTGGAAGTTATGCTAACTCACCTGCGATTAAAGGAACAAATCTAACAGTTTCTATAGATTGATAGTGAAAATCATTACCTAAACGTCGGATAAACTTCAGTATTTGTTGTTGTTCACCAACAGGTATGATCATCCTGCCACCATCGGCTAACTGCATCAATAACTGTTGTGGTACTTCTGTTGCACACGCTGTCACTATTATGGCATTAAAAGGAGCTTTTGATGACCAACCTTCCCATCCATCACCATGACGTGTCGAGATATTATGTAAATCAAGATGTTTAAAGCGCCGTTTAGCTTGCCATTGCAATATCTTTATACGCTCAACGGAACTAACATGATGAACTAAATTTGCTAATACTGCAGTTTGATATCCCGAACCTGTACCAATTTCTAATACAGAATCGGTACTTTGTAATTCCAGTAGCGTTGTCATTTTGGCAACAATATAAGGCTGTGAAATAGTTTGCCCATTGCCAATAGGCAAAGCCGTATTTTCATAAGCCTTATGAGAAAGCGCTTCATCAATAAAAAGCTCTCTTGGTACTTTACTCATTGCTTCCAACAGGCTCTCATCCTTGATGCCATGCTGTTTTAACATTGTCAGTAAGTCTTTCATTGACCGACTTAACATGTTTTTTTGACCTCTGCTTTATTTAACCAATTTTGTAGTAAATCAAGTGCTTTATAGGCTGTTAAATCGACATGTAATGGGGTTATCGATACATAACCTTCGTCAACAGCAGCAAAATCTGTATCAGGGCCTACATCATTTTTTTCACCTGGAGGCCCAATCCAATAAAGACTATTTCCTCGAGGATCAGTATGTGTATAAACATGTTGTGAAGCATGACGACTACCACAACGTGTAATACGAAAACCTTTTACTTCATCAAGAGGAATATCAGGTACGTTAATATTGAGAATATTTCCCGCTCTTAACGGTACTTGTTGTAACATTGCCAAAACTTCACAAGTCACTTGAGCGGCGGTCTCAAAGTACGTTTCACCATCAAGTGAAACAGCAATGGCAGGTAAACCTAAAAAACGCCCTTCTGTTGCCGCTGCAACAGTACCTGAATAAATAACATCATCACCCAAATTAGGACCATGATTAATACCAGAAACCACAATATCAGGGCGAGGACGTACTAAATGGTTTACACCAAGATAAACGCAATCTGTCGGTGTTCCCTCAACAATCGCAATATCCCCATTCTCAAGCTCTTGCTTACGTAGAGGTCTGTCAATTGTTAAAGAATTAGATGCAGCACTACGATTACGATCAGGTGCAACAATTTGTACATCATAACGCTGGCGCAATGCTTTAGCGAGAGTCTGTATCCCCTTAGCCATCACACCATCGTCATTACTCACCAATATTTTCAGCATCATCATTCCCTAATAAAATTAATTCACGTACAACGCTAGTTGCAAAGCTTCCTGCGGGTAAAAAAAATGACAGAGAAACAGTGGTGTCGTCTACCCAATTCCATGACATATTTTCTGGTAATACATTGATAGCACGTCTTGTATTATCAACGCGTTCTTGTCGAGCGAGTGACCAGAAGGCTTCATATTCTGCCAGATTTTCAGTTTCAAAATCCAATGCTTGTGATTGTGTACCTAAATCACCTTTACCCGGCAAAGGTGCCGTAATATGAACATCATGCTCTTCATAACGAGTTTGTGTTTGAGCCAATTCTGCTTCATCAACAACAAACCAGCTACCTCTTCCATGAAGCTGCATTGCATCACCGAGTATCACTTTTGAATATAAATCATATTCCAATCTTGTGCTGACAATATGATTAAACATCGCACTACGAGCTGCTGAGAGATAAAAGCTACGTTTTCCTCGTTCTTTTACGCGGATTTCGTCCGTTGCCCAACGCATGGCTTGTCGTAAATTATCACCATTACGACCGAATCGTTGAGCACCAAAGTAGTTAGGAATACCTTTTGCTTTTATTTGCACTAATCGAGTATCAACAAAATCGCGATCAGAAATTTCTCGTAACACCAATGTAAAGTGATTACCTTTTAGCGTTCCTATACGTAATTTACGTTGTTGGCGAGTCGTTTCTAGAATTTCACAACCTTCTAAAACAAGCTGACTAAAATCGGGCATCTCTTTACCCGGCATTCGCAGACAAAACCATTGTTCAGTCACTGCATTTCTATCTTTTAGACCAGCGTAACTGGCATCACGAGGATGGATACCAACAAATTTTGCTAATTTTTCAGCAACAAAAGCCGTATTACAACCTGTTTTTCTGATTTTCACCATGACATGCTCGCCTTCCCCATCAAGGGTGAAGCCAAGATCTTCACAGACAATAAAATCTTCAGGGATTGACTTTAATAAACCTGTTGCTTGTGGTTTTCCATGTAACCAATGGAGTTCGGGTAAATCACTCATTCAGGTAATGACTCTTTCATTAGTAAAACAACGGCTTCACAGGCAATGCCTTCTTTTCTACCAACAAATCCAAGCTTTTCTGTTGTGGTCGCTTTCACATTGATATCATCAACATGGCAATGAAGATCTTCAGCGATATTGACGCGCATTTGTGGTGTATGAGGTAGCATTTTTGGTGCCTGAGCAATAATCGTGACATCTAAATTACCAATTCGGTAACCTTTTGCTCTTACGCGTGAGAAGGCTTCACGAAGGAGTACACGGCTATCTGCACCTTTGTATGCAGGGTCGGTATCAGGAAACAATGTGCCAATGTCACCCATTGCCACTGCGCCTAAAATAGCATCTGTAACTGCATGTAATACTACATCGCCGTCAGAGTGAGCTAACAGCCCTTGTTCATAAGGAACTCTGACGCCGCCAATAATAATAGGACCTTCACCGCCAAATTTATGTACGTCGTAACCGTGTCCAATTCTCATTTTATTATGTATTCCTTATACTGGTGATTTGGCGTGAGAGGAAAAACTCTGCAAGCGCTAAATCTTCTGGCTGAGTAACTTTAATATTATCTGCACGACCTTTAACTAATAAAGGTTCATATCCAGCAAACTCCATCGCTGAGGCTTCATCAGTGATCGTTGCTTTTTTTGAGAGTGCATTTTCTATATTTTGTTTTAATAACAATGCAGGAAAGAATTGTGGCGTTAAAGCATGCCATAGGGTTGTTCTTTCTACTGTTTGTTCAATATGGTTATCTTGTTGATGACTACGTTTCATTGTATCGCGAACAGGTGTCGCAAGAATGCCACCACAAAATTGTGGATCCATAACGTTTTCATCAATGAGTTTAATAAGATGGTCAAGATCGCCAAAATGCAGGCAAGGTCTTGCTGCATCATGAACTAACGCCCATGTATTTTCAGAAAAATGTTGAGTGACATACTCTAAACCTGACAATACAGAGTCAGCGCGTTCACCACCACCATTAACCGTAATTATTCTTTCATCTTGCGCTAAAGGTAAAGTGTGAAAATAGCTGTCATTAGGGCTGATCGCCACGATAATTTGCGTTATACGTGGATGTTTTAATAAAGCATTAATGGTATGTTCAAGAATAGTCAATCCGCCAATTTTCAAATATTGTTTTGGGCAGACTGATTGCATTCGACTTCCAATACCAGCCGCTGGAATAACGGCAACAATAGGAATAGTTGAGTTTGTTATATTCATTATGATATTTGTATCAGGGCACACTATTAATTCAATAAATTAACGACGTGGTTGAGATTTATCGCTCACAATACGGAAAAATGTCTCATTAGGCTTTATCATTCCTAATTCACTACGAGCACGTTCTTCTAACGCTTCTTGCCCGCCATTGAGGTCATCAATCTCTGCAAATAGACGATCATTACGCTCTTTTAACTGCGTATTTTGCGCCAATGCAGATTCAACTTCTTGACTTACTTTGTTGTAATCATGGATACCATTTTTACCTAACCACAATGAATATTGTAGCCAACCAAGTAAAATCAGAAGTAAGACTGTTAATTTCCCCATTACCACCCCCAAGATTAATGGGCTAATCATCCCACAACTCAACAACAGACGCCACAAAAGTGCTGGAATATATTACATTATTATTCCTATTTTCCTCACTATAAACGTGGGTAACTTCTATAAAATTCAGACTAAGGTGTGATTTTTTCTTATTAAGATAAGGATCTATACACTGAATTCATCAGTAAATGTATGCGTGGTTGAAAATCTTAAATAGCCATAATATCTCTACACATCCCCTCCTTTTATAGGGTGTTTGTGTAGAGATAATGTAATGTCGTCCTAAAACTCACGATAGATTTGATTTTGCTGTAGGTAAGCGAGGATTTGTTGGATTAGTTCACTTATAGAAAGTGTGCCGTCTAAATGTAATTCAGGATCAATGGGCTGTTCATAAGGCGAATCTATACCTGAAAATTGTTTTATCTCTCCACGTCTTGCTTTTTGATAAAGCCCTTTCGGATCACGGGCTTCACAAATAGAAAGAGGTGTATCAACAAAGATCTCAATAAATCTTCCTTGCTCAAAGCGATCTCTCACTTGTTGTCTGTCTTTTTGGTAAGGAGAAATAAAAGCGGTTAAGACAATAAGTCCCGCATCGACCATCAATTTAGCCACTTCCCCCACACGGCGAATATTCTCATGCCTATCTTCGGCACTAAACCCAAGATCACAACATAAACCATGGCGTAAGTTATCCCCATCTAATAAATAGCTATGAATAGGCGAATGCTTTTGTGAATATTGATAAAGTGCTTGCTCTAACGCATCGGCAAGTGTGGATTTACCTGAACCAGATAACCCTGTAAACCAAAGCACACATCCTTTGTGTGCTTGTTGTGATTCGCGTTCATTTAATCCAATTTTATGAGGATGCCAAACAATATCGTTGCTTATCACCACTATTTTCCTCCAAGAAGATCTCTTGCGCCCCAATGGGGAAAGTGGCGACGGATAAGCTGATTTAACTCGACTTCAAAAGCATCATATTGCGTCATAGTTTGTATCGCGTTATCTCTCGTTTCTCGAATAAGTCCAGCGCCTACGGTGACATTGCTTAGTCGATCAATCAGTATTAATCCTCCAGTATCAGCATTAACTTGATAGTTATCCAGCACCAGAGGCTCTTCAAATGAGACTTCAACACTACCAATCGCATTTAAACTTAAGTTATCTGTGACTTGTTGGGTGAGTTTATTTACATCCACTTGATAATGAATATTTTCTATTTTGGCGCGGCTTTTTTTACCTGCAATTTTGATATCCAGAGTATGACCTTGCACTAAAGGCTGCTCTGACATCCACACCACGTCAATTAACGCATGAGTGCTAATATTGGCGGTTGTATCGTTATCATCAACGATAATATCCCCTCGACTAATATCAATTTCATCTGCCAGAACCAATGTGATTGCTTGCCCTGCTTTAGCTTGCGTTAAATCACCATCAAAAGTGACAATACGTGTAATCGTTGTATGTTTTTCTGAAGGTAATACTTTGATTTTTTGCCCTTGATAAAGCACACCTGAAGACACTGTACCGCTGTATCCTCTAAAATCTAAATCTGGACGATTCACATATTGCACAGGAAAACGCAATGCTTGCGGATCTGAACCTAATTTAACTGGTGCATCCTCTAATAATGAAAGTAGCGTTTTTCCTTGATACCAAGGCATATTCAATGAGGGAGAAACCACATTGTCACCATCAAGGGCGGAAATAGGGACAAATTCAATAGTAAGATCTGTTGGGAGTTGATCGGCAAATTTAAGATAATCTTGCAGGATCGAATCAAAGGTCGCTTGCTGATAATCCACCAGATCCATTTTATTGATCGCTACGATTAAATGACGGATCCCAAGGAGTGTGCTGATAAAACTGTGTCGCCGTGTTTGTTCTTGTACGCCTTTTCGAGCATCGATCAACAGAATAGAAAGTGAACTTGTTGATGCTCCTGTCGCCATATTGCGAGTATATTGAGCATGCCCAGGCGTATCAGCAATAATAAACTTACGTTTTGACGTTGAAAAATAGCGGTAAGCAACATCAATCGTGATCCCCTGCTCTCTTTCTGCGGCTAATCCATCCACCAGCAAAGCAAGATCGAGCTTTTCACCTTGAGTACCGATCTTTTTACTTTCATTTTGTAATGTAGAAAGCTGATCTTCGTAGATCTGCCTTGTGTCATGAAGTAAACGTCCTATTAATGTACTTTTTCCATCATCAACATTTCCACAGGTTAGAAATCGCAGTAATCCTTTATTCTGTTGAGCCTTAAGATAGCGATCTACACCGCCTTGTTGTGCGATTTCACCCGCGACAAGTTGATTCGTTTTTATGGCTAAAAGTCCCATATTTCCTCCGATTAAAAATAACCTTGGCGCTTTTTCAGTTCCATTGAGGCCGACTGATCACTGTCAATTAAACGCCCTTGTCGTTCGCTGCTGGTGGAAATCAGCATTTCTTCAATAATGGCGGGTAACGTTTCTGCTTGTGAAGGAATAGCACCCGTTAATGGCCAGCATCCCAGCGTTCTAAATCTCACTTGTTGCTGTGTGATCACTTCACCCGGTTTTAGATCAATTCTGTCGTCATCTACCATAATTAAGGTGCCATCACGTTCAATAACGGGTCTATTTTTGGCAAAATAGAGAGGAACAATATCGATATTCTCTAAATAGATATATTGCCAAATATCGAGTTCTGTCCAGTTAGAGAGTGGAAATACACGAATACTTTCACCTTTATTAATCTGTCCGTTATAGTTTTTCCATAATTCAGGTCGTTGGTTTTTCGGATCCCAGCGATGCTTTCTATCTCTAAATGAATAAATACGCTCTTTGGCGCGTGATTTTTCTTCATCACGGCGCGCACCACCAAATGCCGCATCAAAACCATATTTGTCTAAGGCTTGCTTTAGTCCTTCTGTTTTCATGATATCCGTGTGTTTTGCACTACCATGAATAAATGGATTGATCCCAAATTCTGCACCTTGCGGATTGCGATAAACGTTAAGCTCAAAGCCATATTCTTTAGCCGTTTTATCTCGAAACTCATACATTTCTCGAAATTTCCAGCCTGTATCAACATGCAATAAAGGAAAAGGTAATTTCGCGGGATAAAACGCCTTGCGAGCTAAATGCAACATCACCGAGGAATCTTTGCCTATTGAATAAAGCATGACGGGATTTTCAAATTCAGCGACAACTTCACGCAGAATATAAATGCTTTCTGCTTCTAATTGCTGAAGATGTGTTAATTGTGTTTCATTCATAACAACCTCGTTTTAGGCAAAATGAACCAAAGGTGAATGGATTGATGATGTTGATTGGGATTGTCTATCGCCAAACCACGCAAGTTGGTGATGTAGTGCCGCGACTTCCCCTACAATTAATAAAGCGGGCATTGGTGCGTTTTCGGCTAACTGCGCTAATTGTGTTAGATTTCCCGTGAAAACTTGCTGATCACGACGTGTACCACAACTAATCACCGCAATAGGTGTTAATGGAGAACGCCCGAGTTTGATTAAACGCTGGCTAATAAGCTCGGCTTTTGTTGTTCCCATATAAATTGCTAGCGTATGGTTCGCCTGCGCTAATGAAGCCCAATCAGGCTCTATTCCGTCGGGTTTACAATGTCCTGTCATAAAGGTGACAGTTTGTGCGTATTGACGATGCGTTAATGGAATACCAGCGTATGCACTTGCGCCACTTGCCGCAGTAACCCCAGGAATAACTTGGAATGAAATGCCATGTTGTACTGCAACCTCTAGTTCTTCGCCACCTCGTCCAAAAATAAAGGGATCGCCCCCTTTTAATCGGACAACACGTTTACCAAGTTGCGCATGTTTCACGATCAGCGCATTGGTTTCTTCTTGAGAAACACTATGGTGCCCCGCTCTTTTACCTACACAAATAGTGTCAGCGTCACGACGAACAAGCTCTAAAACCTCTGGACTCACTAAACTGTCATAGAGCACAACTTCGGCTTGTTGAATAACCTGTAAGCCGCGCAGTGTTAATAATCCTGCGTCACCGGGCCCTGCCCCAACTAATGCTAGTTCACCTTGTTGGATCTCTTTTTGTTTCAATTGTTGTGCAAGCAAGGCTTCTGCTTGTGCCAGTTGATCACTTGCCACTAAAGCGGCAAATTTGCCACTAAACGCTTGCTCCCAAAAACGGCAACGCGCTTGAAACGAGCCTAATTGCTGTTTCACTTTATTGCGCCATTTTCCAGCAATTGTTGCCATTGTGCCTAATGAGTTTGGTAATAAAGCTTCTAATTTTTCACGTATCATTCGCACTAAAACAGGGGCTTTTCCTGCCGATGAAATCGCAATCAAAATGGGGTTTCTATCGATAATGGCGGGAAAGATAAATGAGCATTGAGGTTGTGAATCCACAACATTGACAAAAATATGCCGTGCTTGTGCATCAAGATAAACTTGCTGATTAAGCACACTGTCATCAGTTGCCACAATCACAAGCATCATTCCTAATAGATATTCAGATTGATATTTGGCTGATACCCATTCAATTTTTTCTTGCTGATAAGCAAGATGTAATTCATCACACAACTGAGGTGCAATCACTCTTAAGCGAGCGCCTGCTCTTAATAACAGCAAAGCTTTACGCGCAGCAACATGACCACCACCAACCAATAACACTGGGCGTTCTTTTAATTCCACAAATAAGGGTAGGTAATCCATACGCGCATTTCACCTTCGTTGTTCACTTTATAACTAACGACTATAAAAGGTGCTTTAAGGGTTATGAAATGACAAAAAGATATGTAATGGAACAGAAAGGAATAAGGAAAAATAAAATATTTTCAAATAGTTATGATTTTTAAAAATGACAAAAAGGGCAATAGATAAGCTCTATTACCCAACTATTTATTGGCAGATAATGACGTTATTCGTGTAATCCACACTCGCGTTTTAAGCCAAAAAATCGTGTTTCTTCTTCACTCATACCCTCTTCCCATTTTCGAGTTGTATGAATATCTCCCACTGAGAGATAACCCTGCTCCCATAAAGGATGGTAAGGTAAGTCGTTTTCTTTAAGATATTGATAAACTTTCTTATTATCCCAATCTACGATGGGTAAAAACTTAAAGATCCCTTTTGCGATTGAAAGCACAGGCAAATGTTCACGACTTTTAGATTGCTGACGACGAAGGCCTGCAAACCACGTTTGAGCCTGTAATTCACGTAAAGCTCTTTCCATTGGCTCTACTTTATTTATCTGGTTATAACGCTCAATACCGTCAATGCCTTCTAACCAAAGTTTGCCGTAACGCGCTTCTTGCCAAGATGAAGATATTTCAGCTCGATAGACCTTCAAGTTAAGTTGTAACTGCTGCGTTAGACTATCAATAAACTGGTAGGTTTCAGGAAATAAGTAACCTGTATCAGTCAAAATCACGGGGATATCAGGGTATTGTCTTGTCATTAAATGCAAACAAACCGCGGCTTGAATGCCAAAACTGGAACTTAATACAAAGGCTTTAGGTAAATTATCTAAAGCCCAAGTAACCCGTTCAATGGCGCTTAATTGCTCTAACCGTTGATTAATCTGGCTCAAAGCATGTGTCTGCTCTTCAACAGGTAACTGTTTTAGCGAAGCAAGCTGAAATAGACTCATACCGCCTCCTGCACTTCATAAAAATCAATCGCAGAATTAAGTACGGGTTTAACAACGTCAGTGCGAATAAGAAAATCACCAAAACCTTCATTGTTATGACGAGAAACTGCCCATTCACCAATCAGTGAATCAAGTATTGAGATGATTTCTTGTGAGGTAATATTTTCGCGATACATTCTCGGAATACGTGTCCCGATGCGATTACCGCCTAAATGTAAGTTATAGCGATCAGGTGCTTTCCCCACCAGCCCAACTTCTGCAAGCATTGCTCGACCACAGCCATTTGGGCATCCCGTTACGCGCACAACAATATGCTCTTCACTCACACCATGTTTAGCCATTAAGCTATCAAGTGTATCAGTAAATGCCGGTAAAAAGCGTTCTGCCTCTGCCATTGCCAATGGGCAAGTTGGGAAAGAAACACACGCCATTGCATGTTCACGCAGAGGTGTGACGTTATCGTTAATCAAACCATATCGACGAGTAATTGCCTCAATATTGGCTTTTTCATTCTCTGGTACACCTGCGACAATTAAGTTTTGATTTGCGGTAAGGCGAAAATCACCTTGATGAATTTTAGCGATTTCAGCAATACCTGTTTTTAGCGGAGCATCAGGCGTATCAATCAGCCGTCCACTTTCAATAAATAAAGTCAGGTGCCATTTATCATCAACACCTTTTAACCAACCAATTTGATCGCCTCGATGGGTAAATTCATAAGGTCGAATAGCCTCAAAAGTCACCCCCGAACGGCGTTCAACTTCTTGTTTAAACGTTTCTACGCCAACACGCTCTAATGTGTATTTTGTTTTTGCATTTTTGCGTTCAGTTCGATTTCCCCAGTCACGCTGAGTTGTCACAATCGCTTCTGCAATTGCCAATGTATTCTCAATAGGGATATAACCAAACTCACTGGCTAAGCGAGGAAAGGTCTTCTTATCGCCATGTGTCATAGCTAAACCGCCCCCCACAAGTACATTAAAACCGACTAAATGCCCATTTTCAGCAATCGCAATAAAATTCATGTCATTCGCATGAAGATCAACATCATTATGAGGAGGGATCACCACTGACGTTTTAAATTTCCGTGGTAAGTAGGTTTCCCCCAAAATAGGCTCTTCGTCTGTGGTTGCAACTTTCTCTTTATCTAACCAAATTTCCGCATAAGCATGAGTGCGAGGTAATAAGTGTTCTGATATTTTTTTCGCCCACTCATACGCTTCTTGGTGTAACGAAGATTGCACTGGGTTTGAAGTACATAAGACATTACGGTTAACATCATTCGCAGTAGCTAGAGAATCCAACCCTGTTGCTGCAAGCATCTGATGTGCGGGTTTTACATTACCTTTTAAAATGCCATGAAATTGAAATGTTTGACGATTAGTAATACGAATACTGCCATAAAGTGTATTTTCAGTCGCAAACTTATCAATACTAAGCCACTGTTTAGGCGAAATAATGCCGCCAGGTAAACGGCAACGTAGCATCATGGCATGGCGAGGTTCTAGCATTTGCTCCGCACGTTCAGCACGAATATCTCTGTCATCTTGCTGATACATGCCATGAAAGCGAATTAACAAAAAGTTATCGCCTTCAAAGCCACCAGTTAAACCATTTTGTAAGTCTTCTGTAATAGTGCCGCGTAAAAAGTGACTCTCTTTTTTCATGCGTTCACTATCAGCCAGTTTCCCTTCAACCACTAAGGGCGCTTGAGTGTGTGATTTCATTTAATAGACATCCCTCTGATAACGCCGTTCTAGGCGTAGCTCACTTAAGTATTCATCTGCTTCTTCAATATTTTTATTGCCATACTCCATCACAATATCTAACAACGCCTGTTCAACATCTTTTGCCATCCGAGATGCATCACCACAAACATAAAGATAAGCACCTTGCTGTAACCATTGCCAAATCTCACTACCACGTTCGCGTAATTTATCTTGTACATAAATTTTATGTGCTTGATCTCGTGACCATGCTAAATCGATATGAGTTAACAGACCGCTTTTGACATAACGTTGCCATTCCACTTGATAGAGAAAATCTTCTACAAAATGAGGATTACCAAAAAATAACCAGTTTTTACCTGTTGCAGCGTCATTTTCGCGCTGCTGCATAAAACTTCTAAAAGGTGCAATTCCAGTACCTGGACCAATCATAATGACAGGTGCGGTGTTATCTTCAGGGAGACGAAAATGTGCATTTTTTTCGATAAAAACATTGACGCTATCGCCTTCTTTTAAGCTATCGGCTAAAAAACCAGAGGCTCCACCAGTATAAGTACGCGAGTTAACGTCGTAACGTACAACCCCTAAAGTAAGGTGTACTTCGTCTTCTACTTCTTGTTGTGACGATGCAATAGAGTAAAGGCGAGGAGTTAGTGGACGTAAAATATCAACAAAATCTTGTGCCGTGGGTTGAGCACAATATTGACGCACCATCTCATTAATAGGATGTTTGTCTGCATATTGCTGAAGCTTGGTTTTATCAGCTACCAATGACAATAGATCTTCATGGCGCGTCAATTGGGCATAGGCTTTTACGATAGGTGCGCTATTTTGAGTTAGTTCACAATGATGCAGCAACGCTTCTTTTAAGGTGAATGTTTGAGATTTTAACGTGACAGGTTCATCACCTTTTAGCCACAACAAGGCAATAAGTTCATCAACTTTTTCAGGTGAGTTATTAAACCAAACGCCTAGCGCATCACCTGGTTGATATTGTAAATCAGAACCTTCAAGGCTGATTTCAATATGGCGAATATCTCTATCTGAATTTCTGCCTGTAATTTTTTTATTAGTCAGTAATGTAGCAGTAAAAGGCGCATCTCGATGATAAATAGAAGCATTAACTGTATCCGTCGTACCTGACTGTGTTTGTTGCAGGATTTGCGTACTTTGTTCTGGTACTCTTGCTTTTAAGAGTTCTGTAAGCTGTTTTATCCATTCATCCGCAACAGATTGATATTCAACATCGGCATCAACTCTTGGTAATAAACGAGTTGCGCCCAGTTGTGCTATTCGCTCATCAAAGTCTTTTCCTGCCTTACAGAAATGCTCATACGAGGTATCACCTAAGCTCAATACTGCATAAGCCGTTTCTTTCATTTCAGCGGCTTTTTTAGAGTTCAGATATTTATAAAAAGCTATCGCTTCTTCAGGAGGATCACCTTCACCTTGCGTCGATGCAATGATGATCAAGGTTGTTGTTTTATGGATCTGCTTAAACTTATATTCACCTGCGGAATATAGTTCTACATTCAATTTGTGAGCAACCAGATTATCTCGTAACTGTTCGGCAAGATGACGCGCATTACCCGTTTGAGAAGCAGAGATCAATGTAATGGTTTCCTGCTCTGGTACGTGTACTGAATTAACCGCTGTCGATGCGGATACAACAGAAGGATTAAGCTGCCCCCACAAATAGCCAGATAACCACGCAATTTGCGCTGTTGAGAGATCTTTTGTTGCGTCCTTTAATTTACTCAATTGCTCCGAGGTTAATGGAAGCATTGATAATAATGGAGGTTGATTGCTCATTTATCCTGCCTTAAAAAAGCGAAGCACTTATCTGTGCTTTATTGTTCTTTGATAATATTTCTAATATTGAGAGGGTATCTCACGACTAGAAGGCGAATTAAAGACCTGTTGGCTCTATCTAATAACCTTAAATGCTAAATTTATTTATTGGTTTCCTTTATCAATATAATGAATAAGCAAAAAGAAACATAATAAGCCATTAAGATTAAGGGAGATTAGGCGTGATACGCTAAATCAGCTACACTGGTAGACTTCGTTCTATTTGTGTCTTTTTTTTACTAATTAAGTCAAGAGAGTTTTGATGACAACCACCATCTTTAAAGATTTTCAGTTTGAAGCAGCCCACCATTTGCCACATGTTCCTGAAGGCCACAAATGTGGGCGTCTTCATGGACACTCTTTTCTTGTTAGATTAGAACTAACAGGTGAAGTTGATGAACATTCAGGTTGGCTTATTGATTTTGCTGATGTGAAAGCCGCATTTAAACCTACTCTTGAGCGTCTAGATCACTACTATCTCAATGAAATTGAAGGCCTAGAAAATCCAACCAGCGAAGTGCTGGCAAAATGGATTTGGCAACAAGTAAAACCGTCATTGCCATTATTATCTGCGGTGATGGTAAAAGAGACGTGTACAGCAGGATGTATTTATCGCGGTGAATAAATCGGGTTTTACATTAACCCATTATCACTTAAAAGAAAATCAGCCTTTTATTGGCTGATTTTTTTATATTAAAAACGCGATCACGCAATATTTAAATACTTATGCGTTTGCATAGAGAAACGCCAATTACGTTCAATACAGGTTTTAATACATAATGCTGTTGCACTCTCTTTACAACTAATGGGCTGTAAGGCAACAACAGGCACAGGGTGTTCTGTGCGTAATATCAGTAAGGCATCTAACGCTTCAATATCTTTTTCACGCCCAACGGGATGTTTTATCTCATTAGCTCTATTAATTGCGCTGGGTAATACCGTCAATCCCCCTTTCATGCCTACTTTTGGGGAAAGTGTCACCCATGTTTTCTCACTACATAAAATATCGTGAGTACCACTGGTTTCTATCTGACAGGCAAAACCTGCTTGCTCTAGCCCTTCTGTTAAAGGACGTAAATCATATAAGCAAGGCTCGCCTCCTGTGATAACCACGTGTTTTGCACTATAACCTTGTTGTTGGAAAAGTGATAAAATCTGAGCAACACTGGCTTCTCCCCAAGTATCGCTTTCTTGCGTTTTAATAGGAATATCGCCAAGAGGAACTTTTTTTTCCTCTTCTTTTTCCCAAGTATGTTTGGTATCACACCAACTACAACCTACAGGACAACCCTGTAATCGAACAAAAAGTGCAGGAACGCCAGTAAAAACACCTTCACCCTGTAAGGTTTGAAACACTTCATTAATGGGGTATTGCATAAGAAACTCTGATATCCAATGAATGCTGATGATTATTACAGATAACTATCTCACCGTAAGAGGCTTTATGATAAGGTACATGGTTTGTTTTGAATAGCTAACGTGCGAGAAGACACTGAAAAAGAGGATAGCATTCCTCCGTTGGACAGAGATGGGAATACTTTAGATGCAAAAAGAGAATCAACTTTCACGAGGATTATCAGGGCGGCACATTCGTTTCATGGCGCTTGGCTCTGCAATCGGTACAGGTTTATTTTATGGCTCTGCGGCTGCCATTGAGAAAGCGGGTCCAGCTGTATTGCTTGCTTACCTTATTGGTGGTGCAGCAGTATTTATGGTTATGCGTGCATTAGGTGAAATGGCAGTTCATCATCCTGTTGCAGGCTCTTTTTCACAATATGCAAGCCATTATATGGGGCCTTTAGCTGGCTTCTTAACTGGCTGGAACTACGTTTTTGAAATGCTGATTGTATGTCTTGCAGACGTCACGGCATTTGGCTTTTATATGAAACTCTGGTTCCCAGATGTTGATCAATGGATATGGGTATTAGGGATAGTTTGCTTTATTGGTGCCTTAAACCTTTGCCATGTGAAGATATTTGGTGAAATGGAATTTTGGCTTTCCATTGTTAAAGTGACCGCCATTATCGCCATGATAATTGGTGGTGTTGTCATTATGATGTATGGCTTTGGCCAACAAACTGAACACCCTATTGGTATCTCTAACTTATGGGAGTTTGGTGGCTTTATGCCGAATGGCATTGAAGGGGTTATCGCCTCACTTGCCATTGTGATGTTTGCGTTTGGTGGGATTGAAGTCATTGGTATTACTGCCAGTGAAGCTAAAGATCCTGAAAAAACCATTCCTAAAGCTATCAATGCCGTACCGTTTCGTATCTTATTATTCTATGTACTGACGATTTTCATTCTAATGTGCATTTTCCCTTGGCAACAAATCGGCCATAACGGTAGCCCATTTGTACAGATTTTCTCAAATCTAGGGATCAATTCAGCGGCAAATATCTTAAACCTTGTGGTTATCACAGCTGCAATTTCTGCGATCAACAGTGATATTTTCGGTGCTGGTCGTATGATGTACGGCATGGCTCAAGAAGGGCAAGCACCAAAATCTTTTATGAAGCTCACTCGCAATGGTGTGCCTTGGATGACGGTGCTAGTGATGTCTGTTGTATTGTTGCTGGGCGTAGTACTTAACTACCTTATTCCAGAGCAAATCTTTGTTTTAATCGCTTCTATTGCGACATTTGCAACAGTTTGGGTGTGGTTAATGATTTTGCTTTCTCAAGTTGCTATGCGTCGCAAGATGAGTGCAGATGAAGTGAAAACGCTTAAATTTCCAGTACCGCTATGGCCTGTTGCACCAGCACTGACTATCGTCTTTATGGCGTTTGTTATCGCAATCTTAGGCTATTTTGAGTCAACCAGAATGGCATTGGTTGTCGGTATGGTATGGGTAGCTATTTTAACTGTTGGCTATTATGTCGGTATCAAACCGAGAATGAACCAGAAATAAATCACATTTCTGAATCAAACAATTCTGAGTTAAACAATAAAGGCTGTGGATTAATTCACAGCCTTTTTCTTTATTATAAATTATGCGATTTTCACTAAGCCAGAGCTTGTTTTAAATCAGCAATTAAATCATCCACATCTTCAAGACCAATCGATAGTCGAATTAAACCATCACTAATACCATGTCTTTGTCGTTCTTCTGCACTATAAGTGGCATGAGTCATTGTGGCAGGATGTTGAGCTAAAGATTCGCAGTCTCCTAAACTCACTGCTCGACTAAAGAGATTTAAACGATTGAGAAACTCTCTACCCGCTTTTATGCCTCCTTTTAGCTCAATAGCTATCATGCCACCAGATAAACGCATCTGGCGTTTGGCGAGTTCATATTGAGGGAAAGAAACTAATCCCGGATAATAAATAGTTTCAACCTTAGGATTATCTGTAAGATATTCTGCAATACGTTGTGCATTTTGGCAGATCTGCTCCATCCTTATGCCTAGCGTTTTTATTCCTCGCAATATTAACGAAGCATCATGAGGAGACAAACAAGCCCCAGTCATATCCTTTAAACCTTCAACACGTATTTTATCTGCTAGGGCGTGCGTGGTAATAATTGCTCCTGCAGTGACATCTCCATGACCTGATAAATATTTGGTCATAGAATGCACAACAATATCAGCACCAAGCCCCAAAGGTTGTTGTAAATAAGGCGAGCAATAAGTGCTATCTACCATGACTAAAATATTATGTTGATGCGCTATTTCTGATATTTTTGCTATGTCACTGACACGCATATTAGGATTAGCAGGAGTTTCAAAAAAAATTAATTTTGTTTTCTCAGTAATCGCTTCTTTCAGTTTTTCAAGGTTAGTTAAATCAACATGCTTTATTTTAACACCAAATTTAGCCAGTCCATGATTGAAAAATGTAAAAGTGCAGCCATAAAGCGTCATATCAGCAATGAGTTCATCACCAGGCTGAAGTAACGACCAGCAACTAGAAGTAATTGCCCCTATTCCTGAAGAAAAAACAACGGCGCCTTCACCATTTTCTAATTGTGCTAAACGCTTTTCTAATAACTCTAAAGTAGGGTTTGAGATCCGAGAATAAAAATACCCTTTTTGTTTTCCAGCAAAGCAATCAGCACCATATTGTGCCGTTGGAAAAACAAAAGTGGATGTTTGAAAAACAGGAGGCACTAATGCCCTCTGAAAATCTAACGGAGAATAACCATAATGTATTGCTTGAGTATTAAAATGTTTATTACTTTGCGTCATTATATCTCCTAATTATTAATTAATTTTCTATTCTTTGGTTATTTTCCCCGATAATTTGAACTGTTCTTAGAATAATTGAAATCCCTTTAAGCGTATCAGGGTTTCTTAATAACGCAAAAGTTGAACCTAATGTATATTTTTTATCTTGATAAATAGATTCTTTCTTTGCCATATTATAAGCAGCACTTAACTCCCATACTGGAATTAATGTTTCTTCAAACGCAACCGAAAGTTTTTCAACCGTTGCATTATCCATAATATCTATTGAGTCAGATATTAAAGATAATAAATCGACGATATTATCAAAGCGCTTTAATGCTAATAATGGTCTTGCTTTTTCTAATAAATGTTGAAGATGTAATTTATCTTCATCAGATAATAGTTGAATATCTGCTGGGCTTAAGTTATTTTCACTCATTATTGTATCCCCTATAATAATCCTCTAACGGTTGCCCAATATAAACCTCGGTTATAACTATTACGCAGTAATCCGCCTAGCTTTGTCGGTGGTGTAGGAATTACGTCATGTTTATAGTCATACTGTAATGGCATACCGGCTGATAATCCCATTTGTGCGACCGCCTGCACACGACCATCATAAATCGCAGCAGGATAACCGTAACGAAGCTCGCCACAGATGTTATTTGCAATTACACCCGCTTGGTTATGACAACTACCACCGGCTTTACTAATCGGTAAATCAACCGTATCACCAAGAACATACACTTGATTTAATCCATAGACTTGCAATGTTTCAGGATCAGTAGGTAACCAGCCTTCACCATTATTATGTTCACTCAAACCTGTATTACGAATCGCCTCAACGGCCGTAATAGGCGGTGTACTCATAAGGATATCAAATGGCTCTGCCTCGCCCTCTTTTGAGTAAGCTATTTTCTTATCAGGATCAACATGGCTCAACGTAAAGCCTCGCTTAGCTTTAATATCTCGCTCAGAGAATACGGCCGGAAGAACTTCACAAACCTCTTGTTGCATAAACAGACAGTTTCTTAGAAGTTGAGCAACCGTAGGATAGGTATAAACAATTTCAATATTATTTCTCACCCGACGCTGACGAAGAAGCTCATCCAGCATCAATGTTGTCTCCATAGGAGCAATACCACATTGATGCGGTACATTAGGTGTTTCAGGGAAGCTAACAGTAATAAATACACGACCTTTTTCAATTTTAGCTAATTTATCAGCAAGTGTTCTTGCGGCTTCATATTGGTAAAAATGATTTCCCGCTTCTTTTAAGCCTTCAATTCTATGAGGACTAGGAACACAACCTGTTGCTAATACTAAAAAATCATAGTTATATTTTTTATTAGATTCGCAATAAATCACTTTATTATTAAAGTCAAAACGTTCTGCTTTATCGATAACAAATTCAATTTCGGGTCTTAATAAACTTCTTTCTGAACGCATTAGCTCTTCTTTTAAAAAAAGATTAAATGCAATATACATAAATGCAGGTTTGTAATAATGATTAGGATTATCTGAAATAAGCGTAATTTTAATTTTATTTGAAAAGATTTCGTCATTTAATTTTTTAGCTAGGATATTAGCAAGAATAGTTCCGCCGGTACCACCGCCAATAATAACTATATTTTTTGTTGGCATTTTATTTCCTATATCTAGTGATATTAGATAGACCAAAAAAGTATAGTAAATAACATTAATATAACAAATAGATTAAATAGATAGATTAGTTAAGCATAATATATGCTATATTAATAAATGATAGATATAATCATATTTAATTTAAATATTAAAAAATTAAACATTAACTTATGTTATTATTACCTACTAATAAAATGTTGCGATTAAAGGATGATGGTCAGATGCATCTGTGATTAAGACCTCAGCTTTATTCAACGATAACCCTCGATAAAAAATATAATCCAAAGGTTTACCAAAGGCTTTTGTACGCCAATCATTATCAAAAATAACTTCTTTAAGTCTTAACGCTCTTGCAAAACGTTTTAATACATTGACTCTTGGGCGGCTCCACGCATTAAAATCACCCGCTAAAATAACAGGTCCTTTGTGATGCATGATATGAACAGATAAATTGCTCAATTGACGCTGATAAACATCGACACCAAAACTAAAATTAATCGCATGTACATTAATAACCATTAAATGATCACCCGTAATTAATGGATATACCGTAATTAATGCTGATTTGGGTAGTCGTAAAAAGGGCTCTTTCTCTCTGAGAGGGCAGCAATAGATAGGATGGGAACTTGATAATGTCATCACACCAGCTGGGTGTTGTTGAAAAGCCAAGGCAGGGACTTGGTCTGCAATTAAATGGTGAATTCCAGCAAAACGTACAAGCTCAGGTGTAGTTTGAGCTTCTTGTAACAAAAGCAAATGCGTATCTGTTGAGAGCGTTTCCAACATATTACGCCAATTGAGTCGTTGCTGTTTATAGATATTCCAAACCGCAATTTTTAGAGTGCCTTCAGTGTAAAGGGGCATTCCGATAGGTAAGGTATCCTTTCTTTCACTTAAAGGTGGGCTGGGCTCAATCCTTTCAACAGGTTGACCTGCTACAAAACGCACTGAATAATTCGGTTTTTTCGCCATTAGCAACCTCAGATAAACAGCAAGATATCTTGCTATAACTAAAGTATACCAAAGCCAAGCTTCGCTCTCACCCTTTAAAAGGACACCATAATCAACAAAAGTAATTATTTTTATATATAATATTTATGTTTACTTAAAATTATCCGATTAATTTATTTTTTATTCTAAATTTTAAGCAAAAAAAAACCTAAGTCGTTAGACTTAGGTTTCTTAAT